>NZ_JABUEI010000005.1:0-323874 GCF_019836145.1 Rhodococcus sp. BP-241
GCGAGGAACTGTTCCTTCTGGGCGGGGGAGGCGACGTGGGCGAGGAGGTGGACGTTGCCCTCGTCGGGGGCGCCGATGTTCGTCGCGATCGGTCCGAAGAGGGAGTAGCCCGCTTCCTCGAACACGGGGGCGCGGTCGCTCATGGACAGTCCGCCGCCGCCGTACTCGCGGGGCGCGTGGGGGGCGAACACCGCCGCGTCCTTCGCCGCTGCCTGCAACTCTCGGCGCAGGTCGTCGCCGCCGGCGGCGGTCACGTCACCGAGGAATTTGTCCTCGATGGGCAGGACGTGCTCGCGGGTGAACGTGCGAGTGCGCTCGATCCACTCGCGAACGACGGGGTCGTAGGTCAGATCGATGGCCATGCTGGTTCCCTCTTCCTTGTTCCACGAGCGTTCGCCCGGTGGATCGTCGTGCGGTGACGTGGTTCGTCGATCACGCGGTCGTCGGCGACGGCTTGTCCGCGAGGTGCACCGGTGGCGGCGACCATCGCTCGGTCAGCGCGTCCTCGTGGGGTCGATACATGCGTAGTACGAGGAAGAACGGACGCGCCGGAGCGGGAAGCCAGGATCGCGCATCGTCGTGACCATCGGGTCGTCCGTGGCCGATCACGATCCGTGAGGGATTGGACACCCTGCCGTCCGGCGAGGTGATCGACCGGACGGAGAACACGTCGCCGGGCGCCTCGTACAGCCACCCGGTCTCGGCGTCGTAGAGGGTGACGCTCCAGAATGCCTCTGCCGGTGGTGGTTCGGAGAACTCGATATCGTAGGTGTGCCCGTCGGAGCCGGTCAGAGCGTTCCCGTCCGAGTTCACGTACGTGTTGTACGAGCAGTTCTCCTCGACGGCATTGGCTCCGAGCCCGACGAAGTTCATGACGGCGCGTGCCACGAAATTGTGTCCGTGTGCGCCCTTGTCGAGCACACGGGTCCACCCGGACGCCGTGCGTCGTCCCAGGCGGGATCGCGACGAGTCGAGAAGGGCCATCGCGCGGGTGAAGCCGATGTCGGCGCCTCGAGACATCACCTCGTCGAGATCGCCGACGTCCGGTGTGCCGGGGCCGACGTTCAGCTGTCGGAACTGATGCACGTGCGACAGGTCCTGCACGGGGACACCGTTGACGGCCACCACGGTGTCGAGGGCCGTCAGGAAAGCGGCCGCGGACGACTCCACGTCCTCGCGGTGCAGAACGGGCCACGGGCGGGGTCGAGGAGCCGGACCGGTGATGACCACCGAGTCCTGCAGCGCCCGCACCGTGTCGATGTCGTCGGGGCCGCTGTGCACCTGAATGCGCATGAGTATCCACATCAGGAGGGTGGGCACGTCGAAGACGACGGCGTCGGACGGCAGTGCGGTCGCGGTGCCGTCCTGGCCGGGCGCGGTGACCACGATCGTCCGCGGGCCGTCCGGATACGTGCGCGCACTGACGTTGCTCACGTTGCTGTGGGCGTCGACGAACTCGAGGGTGTAGTACCTGCTGCCGAATTCCGGCAGGTCGATGGTCACCGGCCCCTCGGTCAGGTCCAGCCAGGCATTGGAATACACCGTGTCGACGTTCGGAACGCGGAAATGCCGGAAGTCCGAACGTGCCAGGCTTCTTTCGTGCTCCAGCGTGTTCAGCGTCCAGGGCGCACCGTCGGAGACCGGCGCGCACTGCGTGCACATGCTCGCGTACTGGAGGACGGCCGGCATGCCGTAGAGCACGGCCTGCTGGGCGAGCACGGACGCGAGCGTGAGGGTCTCGTCGGTTCCGACCGGCCGGACGTCGTCGGCCGCCGACTCCTGGAACTGGTCGAGGCGAGTGGGGTCGTACGACGTCGGGCCGATCGCGGGGTCGGCTTTTCGTGTTCGCGTCATCCGATGCTCCTTCGGCCGGTGGAGTGACGTGCACGTGGTCGTGCCTCCACTCTTGACACAGATCACACTACTTGGTGAACTGATGTCAGTTCAACAAAGGAGATGAACATGGGTTTTCTCGGTGGATCGGCGCGGATGAGGACGATCGCTGCGGTCGGGGTGATGGCTCTGGCGATGACGGCGTGCGGGAGCGGCGGAGGAGGTGGCACCGCCGCCGTGGAGGGGAGCTGGGACGACGTGGTCGCCGCCGCGAAGTCGGAGGGATCGGTGATGCTCTACTCGAGCCAGAACACCACGATCCTCGACAGCGTGAAGCGCGCGTGGAGCGAGACCTATCCCGAGATCACTCTCGACTTCGTCCGCGGAACGGACGCGGATCTGAATCCTCGTGTCGAGACCGAGAACAAGACCGGTAAGGGCACGGCGGACGTACACGTGGTCACGGACACGGCATGGATCGCGTCGGCGGCGGAGTCCGGCGCGTACTCCCAGTCTCTGAAGGGCGACGCGTTCGACGATCCGGACTACGGACGGGACCGCAGCGTCAAGAACGACAGGTTCTTCCTCGACGTCGCCGCCACCTTCGGCATGGGGTGGAACACGGGAACCGTGCCGGCCGGACTCACCGATCCGCGCGATGTGTTGCGCCCCGAGTACCGAGGCAAGGTGGGCGTGGTCAACCCTGTCGGCATCGCGTCCTACGTGGATCTCTACCGCTTCTACCGCGAGAACTTCGGCGACGATTTCGTGGACCAGCTCGCCGAGCAGCAGCCTCGTATCTACCCGAGCTCGCTGGGGGTCGCGCAGGCACTCACCTCCGGTGAGGTCGTCGTCTCCCCCATGGTCCAGCCTCTCGTGCAGGAGGTCGCGTCCGGAGCTCCGGTGAACTGGGCGCTCCCGACGCCGTCGTGGGGAACACCGTTCTACGGTCACGTTACGTCGGTCGCGCCTCATCCCAACGCTGCGCAGGTTCTGGCCGACTTCCTGGTCAGCCCCGAAGGGCAACGGGCGCAGGCGATCGGGGTCGCGACTGCGCTGCCCGGTATCGACGGCGCGACCGCCGACGCCCATGACATCGCCGGGCCCGATCCGACACAACTCACTCCCAAGTTCATCGAGCGGGAATCGCGTGAGTGGGAGCAGAAGTTCCAGGGCTGACCGAGGCACGGAACGGCCCCGGGCTCAGTACCCGGGGCCGAACGTCACGGTGCGGGCCACGATCAGTGCCAGGATGCCGAGGCTCGCAGTGAGGACTGCCAGTACATGAGCGCGCGCCGGGATTCCTTGCGGCGCGTCCGGGCCGGCGTCCGCGCGCCTGCGCTTCCGTATCCGGACGATGTCGACGACGAGCGCAGCGACGGCGCCGGTCAGTACGACGCCGGCGGCTACAGCGGTCGGTACGTCACCCTGGTGGGTGGCCAGGCGCAGACCCACCAGGGCGCACACCGCCACCGAGCACTCGGTGCGCCGCCAGGCGAGCGCCGTCCGTTCGACCTGGAGACCACCGTCCCCGAGTGCGCCCGCAGGCCTTCCCTCGGGTGGTCCCGTCACGAGAAGACCGACCAGACGACCAGCGCTGCGGCCACCGCCAGCAGGATGGCCAGGGGTGCTCCGACACGAGGGGACGGAAGCGGTCGATTTCGGCGCAGGCTCGATTCGACTGCGCCCCAGGCCCACCACGCGTGCAGCGGCAGAACGGCGGAGCAGCCGATGAGGAGCACGGATGCGATGCGAGCCGGCGTCGTGTTCCCGCCGACGTCGAACACGTCGAGCGCGACACCGGCAGCCATGAGCGCCAACGATGTTCGAATCCACGCGAGATACGTTCGCTCGTTCGCCAAGCTGAACCGTGCGTCCGGTTCGGCGCCGACGGAGTACACCCGACGCGGGCGTCGGCGATCGTCCACGTTGTCCCGGGGCATGGATTCTCCTGACACTCGAGGGTCTGCGATGGCGCTACTGTTCTTCTAGCCTTATCGAACTCACTTCAGTTATGGTCGACAGGTGACCGTATGTGACAGCACGGCCGATGTCGACGAGTGGTTCCGCGACGCGCGCGCACTCCAGATCTGGGGATTCCCCCTCGTCTTCGCTCAGCGACTGCGTCTCCGATTCACATCCCCGCTCGAGCCCCACGTCGACCGACCGCTCACCTCCGCGGGCGCCGCGCTGAACACGATGGGGCATCAGCGCCGACTGTCCGATCCCACTCTCACCGCGGGAGTGGCTCCCAACGTGGACACGCTGTACTCACTGGCCTTCGTCGACCTCGACGCCGGGTCGGTCGCGTTACGGATGCCCGATCTCGGTGACCGCTACTACAGCGTCCAGATCGGCGAGGCGGACTCGACGACCATCGCCGTACAGGGTCAGCGGACCCACGGGAGCCGATTGCCGACACTGCGTATCGCTCGCGCGGGCAGCGAGGTGGTCACGGCGGACGACGAACTACTGGTGGCCTGCCGCACGCGTCACGTCATGGTTGCTGTTCGCATCCTGGTGCGACCGGACGATGCCGAGGATCTCCGGCGGGTGATCGCGTTGCAGGACTCCATCGTGCTGGACGGGCCGCCTGCGCCCGGACCTGCGGGTGACGCAGCCACCCGCGCACTCGTCCTTCGCGAACGGGACGACGAGCTACGCGATCCCGAGGGTTTTCTCGACTCTCTGGACCACGCCGTCGCCGGTGTCGCGACGGCCGACGTGCCACCCGTGGTCCGCGAGAGCATGGCGCGACTGCGCGGAGCGTTGCACACGGGGGAGCAGTCCACCCGAGCACGTTCGCAGTTCGCAGCAGGGTTGTCCGACGGCCTGGACGCGATCGCCGACCGGGTGGGGTCACTGGGTCGAACGACGAACGGCTGGTCGGTCAACGAACTCGGTACGGATTTCGGCGACGACCATCTTCTGCGCGCGGCCGTCGCGTTGTCTCAGATCTACGTCAACCCCGCGGACGAGGCGCTGTACCCGGTGTGCGAGGTGGACGAGGGCGGACACCAGCTCTCGGGTGAGCACTCCTACGACATCACCTTCGCGGCCGACCGGATGCCTCCGGCGCGCTTCTTCTGGTCTCTCACCGTCTACCACAAGCGAGGACTGTTGTGTCAGAACGCGATCGACCGATATGCGATCACCGACCGCACGCCCGGCCTGACGATGGCGGACGACGGATCGTTGGTCGTTCGACTCGCGACGACAGCCCCCGCGGAGGGGGCGGGCAACTGGCTCCCGACGCCGTCCGGGGACTTCCGGTTGATGCTGCGGCTGTACGGGCCCTCGGACAGGGGGTGGAGCCCGCCGGTCGTTCGGCGGATGTCCGGCGGGTCGTCGACGACTGTGGGTCACCGATGACCGACACGCGATCCGGAGCGACGGAACTCGGGCCGGTGTCTCGACGGGTGCTGTGCGAGTTCGCGTCTCGGGTCGGTGGCCCCCTACCGAGCAACACCGCGGTGGCCCGCGCTCTCCACATCAGCGAGCCGCACCTACGGCGCCTGCTCGCCGGTGAGTCGACCACTCTGGGTGCTCTGCGTGCTCGACACGACGCCGCCCGCGCGGTGGAGGCGCTTCGGCGCGGCGAGGCCCTGGACATCGTGTCGGCCCGATTGGGCTACTCGGAACCACGGGCGTTCCGGCGCGCCTTCCGGCGGTGGACCGGGATGACCCCGAGCGCGGTAGGTGCGGCATGACCGAGGTGACCTCGACCCGTCATGTCGTGTTGCGCTCGTGGCCGAACGGCGCACTGACGAGTGGTGACCTCGAGGTGGTGGCGGCCCCGGTGCCCGTGCTCCGTTCCGGCGACGTGCTCGTCCGCAACACGTGGCTCTCGATCGATCCGTCGATCCGAATCCGGCTGTCGAGGCAGACGCCGGGAGGCTATCTCCCGCCCTTCGCGCCGGGGCAGGCACTGGGAGGTCTCGCTCTCGGCGTCGTCGAACAGTCGGAGAGCTCCGCTTTCGCTGTCGGTGACATCGTCACTCACACACTGGGTTTCCGTGAGCACGCCCTCATCTCGGCCGACACCGCGACGATCGGTGGCTACGGGTCACCCACCGTCGTCCGTCCGGGCGGTCTGCCCGAACAGTGGTTCCTCGGGCCCCTGGGCAGTTCCGGTCTCACCGCGTACGCGGGGATGATCGGCATCCTCGACGTGGGGCCCGCGGACACGGTGTGGGTGTCGTCCGCTGCCGGTGCGGTCGGTGGGCTCGCGGCGGGACTCGCGGTGGCACGAGGGGCCACCGTCATCGGATCGGCAGGGTCCGCGGCCAAGGTGGCCCATCTGCGAGCGTCCGGCCTGGCGGACGCCTTCGATCATCACGAATCTCTGCCCGCGGCGGTGGCCGCCGCGGCGCCGGACGGCATCGACGCGTACTTCGACTGTGTCGGCGGTGATCACCTGACTGCAGCGATCGACGCACTCCGACCGAACGGACGTATCGCGATGTGCGGCCAGATGTCCCAGTACGACGCGGCCGACGCGCCGAGTCTTCCCGGCAACCTGTTCCAGTTCGTGTCGAAGAATCTGTCGATGCGGGGGTACCGGGCCGGATCGTTCCTGCACCTCGAAGCCGACATGCGCGCGGAGATCACCTCCCTCATCGACGCGGCCCGTCTCGGGTACGACGAATGGGTGTTTGACGGGCTCGATTCGGCCCCGGCCGCACTGGTCTCGATGCTGGCAGGGGAGAACATAGGTAAGACGCTCGTCCGACTGGGATGACCTCGCGGGCGTCACCGTCGGAACTCAGTCGGCGGAGAGGGAGTCGAGCAGCGTTGCGAGGCGGTCGGGGGCGCTGATCATCGGCATGTGTCCGGAGTCCATGTGCACGACGTGCCCCGACCCGGCTCCGGCGCGGACCAGTGCGGACGAGGCTTCCTGCAGTTCCGGCGGGTAGCACGTGTCCCTCGCCGTCCGGATGTAGGTGCGGGGGACGTCGACCCGGAGGCCGGAGAGATCGACGGTCTCGGTGAGCAGCGCGCCGGAGTCGTCGACGAGCTGCTCGAGAGTCCACGCGGTCTGCTCGTCGTCCATGTCGTTGCACAACATGGCCTGTGCCCCCTCGGGGCCCTGGACGTATCTGCCGTCCACGATGGACGCCTTCACGATGTCGCGAACCGCAGGATCGATCCCGTCGATCACCGCCGTTCCGTCCGGCGGGACCACCGCGGCCAGGAAGACCACGTGCCGGACACGGTCCTGCAGCCTGTCGAGAACGCGCGGGACCGACACTCCGGCGAACGAGTGGGCCACCAGCACGATGTCGGTGACATTCTCTCCACGTCCGCAACGATTGCGTCGGCGCAGTCCTCCAGGGTGACGGTGCGCAGGTCGATGTCTGCGCGTTCACCGCGGCCGGGAAGGTCGACCGCGACCACGCGACCGGTCAAACGCGGTACGAGGCGGTCCCAACACGACGCGCCCATTCCGGCACCGTGCACGAGTACGAACGACATGATGTGTCTCCACTTCTTTCGTGATGTGCCGCTGCTGCGGTTCAGCGGCATCGGGATTCTAGAGTTCTGCGCCTGTTCGATATCCCTCTGCGATCGCGTGACCGATGCGCCGTGGTGTGACGCAATCTCCGATGACGCTGACGGTGGAGCTCGAGTCCAGTCCGAACGACGACAGTGCCACTCGCGGCTGGTGCCACACGATGGCGGCGTCCTCGTAGGGCAGGTCGCCGGCCCCGAAGATCGGGCGCAAGGTCACCGGATCTGCCGGGTCGTCGGGAACGTGAAGGGCATGCGCGACCTTGACGTCGACCCCTGCGTCACCCAGTCGATCGAGCAGCGGTCCTGCACTCTCGGTGGGGATTCGGGACGCGAGAGCCGTGAGCGTCGTGGCCACGGTGACCTCCCAGCCACGCTGCACGAGTGCTTCGGCTGCGCTGTACGCCGGCCAGAAGCCGTCACCGTCGTCGAACACCACCACCCTGCCCGCATCGCTCGATACGCGGCCGAGCAGAACGTCGTCGACGCTGTAGGCGGTCCGCGTCCGGAGGGACGGGGTCACGTCCGCGGGACGCGATCCTGTCGCCACCACGATGTGGTCCGACGCGGAGCGAATCTCGTCCAGGTCGTCCTCGCCGATTCCGGCCGACAGGTGAACCTCGACCTTCAGCCGACGCATCTCACGTTCCAGATAGTCGACGATGTCGATGAGCGTCGCGCGATGGGGCGCCGAGGCAGCGACGCGTACGGATCCTCCGAGGGCACTGCTCTTCTCGAACACGGTGACGCGGTGGCCCCTCCCTGCGGCCACGCGAGCGGCTTCCAGGCCGGCGGGGCCGCCGCCGATCACGATGACGTCCTTCGTCGCGCGGGCTCGTCGACCGACGTCGACGTGTCGACCGCGCCCGATCTCGGCATTGACCGCGCAGTGCAGATGCGGGTCGAAGGCCCTGCAGTCCTGGTTGACGCCGAGGCAACCGCGTATCTCGTCGAGGCGACCGGTTCGGGACTTGTTCGGCAGTTCGGGGTCCGCTATCAGCGCCCGTGCCATGCCGACCATGTCCACCTGTCCGGTCTTGATGGCGTGGTCCGCAACGCCCGCATCGCGTATTCGCTGTCCGACGAGAGTCGGTGTCCCGGTCGCAGATCGGACCCTCGCAGCCGACGGGATCGCGACCGCGTCCGCGCCGGTGGAATCCTTGACGTACTTCCCGCGGGTGCCGTGGGTGATGCTGAAGTAGTCGACGCCGACCGCGGCCACGTTCTCGGCGATACGAACGCAGTCGTCGATCGTCATTCCGCCGGGGATCTCCTCCTCCCCGCTCAACCTCACTCCGAGCACGAGCCCCGCGGGCATCTCCGACCGCATCGCCTCGATCACCATACGGGTGAAGCGCATTCGGCCGTCGAACGAGCCGCCGAAATCGTCCGTCCGTCGGTTCGTGAGCGGGGACATGAACTGAGCGGGGAGGTACCCGTGCGCAGCATGGAGCTCCACCCCGTCGACGCCTGCTCGCACCAGGTTTCGCGTCGAGGTGCGCCATCCCTCGACGATGTCCTCGATCTCCGCGACCGACAGTTCGTGGGGTGGGTAGGCGTCGCGCGCGGTCTTGATCGCCGAGGGCGCGGAGGGCGGCGCATCCGATTCGCCGCCGATGAATTCACGTCCGAGATGGCAGAGTTGGCCGATGAATCGTGCGTCGTGTCGATGCGCCGCAGACACTTTGGCCGCTGTGCTCGGAATGACCTCGACCCGGTAGGCCTCGATCAGCTTGCGCGATCGCAGCGTCGTCGTCGGGTGCACGACCGTGGCACCCCCGATGATCAAGCCCACTCCACCCGCGGCCAGACGCTCGACGTGCTCGGTGTCCCCGTGGGTGGGCACACCGTCGACGTGCCCGCCGGGAGCGCGACCAGTCGGTTCTTCAGCGTGAGTCCGCCGATCCGGATCGGTGAGAAGAGGTGGGGAAAGTGGTCGTTCATGCGGACTCGGTTCTGTCGGCGGGTGTTCTGGGGCGGACGAGGACTCGAACACGCGGTTCCTCCGCCAGGTCGAGCGCGAGGTCGGTTCGGACGAGCCGTTCCGGAACTGTGAGACGCACGGTCTCCTGGGCGGAGTACTCGGCCCAGTTCCGGAAGGTGCAGAACTCGACGTACGTCGAGGCGGAGTCGCTCACCCTGGTCAGCGCCCATCGCGATGCGCCGAGGCGCAGGCGCGACGACCTCAGACGAGTCATGGCGTGGACGAAGTGGTCCGCCCGCTGCGGACGGACCACGTACGTCGTCTCGACGACGATCGTCGCGCCACGATGACCCGGTTCGAGTTCCGGCGGTCCGGCGGCACCGGACGGGTCGGGCGCGATGGAGTCGCTGGGCAGAATGCCTCGGCGCAGCAGTCCGATCGACGACACCGACATCGCGACGGCGGAGAGTGCGACAGCGGAGACGAGCCCCATCGTGTCGGCGAGGAACCCCCACAAGAGGGCGCCGACCGCTTGGCTGCCCTGGAACGTCAGCATCACGACGGCGATGACTCGGGCCTTGATCCACGGTGGCACGACCGCGTGCGTCGCGATCATCCACGTGCTCTGCACGCCCACCCAGGCCGCGCCGACCATCACCAGTAGAGCGAACACGACCGGCATCCACGGCACGACGGCGAGACCGAGCAGAACCAGTGCGTACGCGGCAGAACCCAGGGCCGCGAACACGTTCCAGCTCAGGCGTCGTCGCAGCGGCATCGAGGCGATGGTGCCCGCCACCGCGCCGACACCGATCGCCCCGGACAACACTCCGAACTCGAACGTCGTCACGTGGAGCATCTCGTACGCCACGAGCGGCAGCAGAGCCCACAGGCAGCTCGCCGGCAGGCCGAACATCACGACACGGAACAACAGTCTCCGCGTCCATCGCGAATGACGGATGAACCGCAGACTCGTCGCCACCGATTCGAGAACCGACTCGGTCCTGGGAACTCGCCCGGACCGAGGCGGGATCTGACCGGCCGCCAGGACGACGCAGATCGCGAACACGACCGTGACGAGAGCGAAGGTCGAGGTGGCGCCCCATGCGGCCAGGAGTGCCCCGCCGAGTACCGGACCGATGGCGCGTGCACCGTTGAAGATGGCGCCGTCGATCGCGGGCACGACGGTCATCATCTCGCGGGTCGCCAGCGTCGGCAGCAGCGATTGCCAGACGATCGCCACCGACGCCAGACCGCACCCCGACAGGAACACGGCCGCCATCAGAACCGGCATCGTCGCGAGGTCGAGGACCTGGAGCACCGTGAGCACTGCCGACGTGACCAACAGACCGATCGCCGTGCCGGTCAGCAGAGTTCGATGGCCGGCGTGCTCCGCTATCGCGCCGAGGGGGAGGGAGAGCAGAAAGAAGGGCAGGCTGGCGGCGAACTGGACGCCCGACACTGCGAACGCGGATTCTCCTGCTCGGGTCAGGGTCCACTGGACCGCCAGAACCAGGATCCAGATGCCGATGGCGGCGCCGAGTTCGAAACCCAACATCATGCGTAATCGGCGCACACGCAACGGCGTCAGGAGTGTGACGGTCGGTGGTCGTGTCATGGCCTGTGCCCCTTCGCCGCCCGCCGGCATCACCGGATGAAGCCCGACGTCACCGGATGAAACGCTGTTCCCACTCCGCCTGGTACTCGGTGACCGCTGCGGGGTCGAGGTCCGCGGGGTCGGTCAGTGCGATGTCCTGTGCGCGTCCGACCGACTCCGGGATGTTCGGCAGCACACTCGCGTACCCCTTCGACAACGCCTGCTGGCCCTCGGGGGAGACGAGGAAGTCGGCGAGAAGTTGCGCTGCATTCGGGTGCGGTGCGGACGCGAGAACATGGGAGTAGTAGGGGGCGCCCCACGCCGGGTCCGGCCTGAACCACCCGACGGGTGCGCCTGCCTCCTGCTCGCGCACGAGGGGTTGGACCATCGGCGTGGCGATGATCTCTCCGGACCCGAGGCCCTGTGCGACGGCCAGAACACCGGGATAGACACGTGGCTCGTTCTGCGCGAGTTCGTCGGTGTAGTCGGGTGACCAGTTGCGGTCGAAGAACCGGAACTGATCGGTCACGGCGGCGAAGCCCGCAGGATTGACGACGCCGACACGTCCCCGCAGTTCGGGAGCCAGGAGATCCTCCGGACTGTCGAGACCGTCCGGCAGTGCCGTGGTGTTCCAGCCGAGCCCCAGAACGGCCGCGCTGGTGAGGAAGAGCTTGTCGTTCACCACGCTGGTGTCTCGACCGTAGTCGGGGTTGTCGAACGAGGGGCCGACGACGTTCACCGAGTACTCGCCCGAGTCGGCGGCCGCGCGGATCCACGCGGGGTCGGTGGTCATGTGGACGTCGCCGATCCCGCGCCCGGACTTGTGCTCCGCGTCCACGCGGGGGTTCAGCTCGACGTCGGAACCTCGCGTGAACTCCACCGTGATGCCCGGATACGTCGCTTCGAATCCGGCTTTCACCGAGGCGAGGTTGTCGGGGTGCTGCGACGAGTACAGGTAGACGGATCCCTCGTCCTTCGCCGCGGCGACCACGTCGTCCCACGTGCCCGACACCGGTCCGGACGCTGTCGCCCCACCGCTGCAGGCCGCCGACAACCCGACTGCGGCTGCCGATGTCAGCGCCGCGAGCGTACGACACCACGTGGTCATGAGGGTCTCCTGTCAGTTGTGGTCGACGGCGTCAGTCGAATGCGAGTTCGGGTGTCCGGCAGATGAGCAACCGGCGTATCGAGCCGGCCGCGTCGACCGATGCGCTCGCGTTGAAGGACGCCTCGAAGTCGCCGTCTCGCGTGGTCCGCCCCAGTACGAGTTCCACGTCGCCCACCCGGGATCCGACGTCGATGTGATGGACGAGGGTGCTCTTCTCACGCTGGGCGAGGTAGAGGACGAGTCCCTCTCTGTCGCCGACGAATTCGGCGGACGCTCCCTCCCCACGGGAGAACTGCACGGACATCCGGAAGTCGTCCGTGATCATGGTCAGCACCCGGTCGGGATCTTCGGAGTCCATGTACGAGAACCATGTTCGCAGGACTGCTGTCGCATCGGTCGTCATCGTCGTGCTCCTGTCGGGTCGGTCGAGGGCGCGTCGGAACCGGCCCACGGCACCAGTGCGTGGTCGGGATCGAACGACACCTGGTAGCGGTCGATCAGTCCGTTCTCGTCGAGGTGCATCGCCGCGACGAAATATCCCGTCACGACATCGCCGTGCTCGGTGACGGCTCCCTGGGCGAACTGGACGTCGCCGTCCTGTGCGCGTCGCAGCAGTCGATGCTGCCGGCCGACAGGGGGACGTCCGGTGAGGTAGTCGAGCATCGCGGCGCGACCGGTGCCGGCTCGGGCTCCCGTCGGGACGATCATCACGAAGGAGACGCTCTCCGCCAGCATGTCGGTCGCCTGCTCGAGCTCACCGCTGTCGAGGGTGGCGTAGTAGGACTCGATTCGAAGCATGAACCGAACTTAGTTCAAGAAAAGTCCGCACGTCACCCATTTCGCCGATACTCTCGAAACAGAACTGAACTCGACTCAGGAGTGTTATGTCTGCAGCGATCGACGACGTCACCTACTCACCCTGGCCGGAGGCGGAGCCCGCGGGCCTGATTCCCGGGCCGGAGCAGGCCGATCTCCGGTCCGCGATGCGCGCAGTACTGGCGCGGCACCGTGGGCGAGACGAGGGGGGCCCGACGGCACTGTGGCGGACACTCGTGGACGACATGGCCGTGACCATGCTGTCCGTTCCCGAGGATCGTGGCGGCCTCGGGTACGGGATGACGGACATGGCCGTGGTCCTGGAGGAGTGCGGCCGAGCGCTCGTGTCGGAACCGGTGCTGTTCGCGGCCGGTGTCGGCGTGCACGCGCTGCTCCGAGCTCCGGCCGGAACTGTGGACGAGTTGCTGTCCGGTGCCCTCGCCGGTGAACTCCGCGTCGCGGTGCACCTGCCCGTGTCGCAGACGCGACGAGCGGCCACGCAGGTGATCACGGCCGACCACGCGGCAGACGGATGGCGTCTGAGCGGTGTCGCGACCGACATCGTTCACGGTGCGTCGGCCGATGTCGTCGTGGTCGGGGCGCACACGGCGGACGGCGCCCGAGTGTTCGCCGTACCCCTCTCCGACGCGGTGCGCGCCGTCCCGCGGACGGTCATCGACCCGACGCGGCCGCGCGCCGACGTGCACCTCGACTCGGCAGCGGCGTCCGTGCTCACCGAGGTGGCGGACACGGCCTCCGCTCTCGACGACCTGACAGCGCGAGCGACGATCGGGCTGGCGAGCGAGCACACGGGAATCGCCGATCGCATGCTGGAGATGACCGTCGAGTACGTCACCACCAGGCAGCAGTTCGGTCGGCCCGTCGGCTCCTTCCAGGCCGTGAAACACCGACTCGCCGACCTGCTCCTCTCTCTCGAACGAGCGCGATCGGCATCCCGCTTCGCTGCTGCGCTCCACGACAGCTCCCCGGACCGTGCCGCGCTCGCGGTCGCGATCGCCGGCGCCGTGTGCACGGAGGTCGCGTCCGAGTCGGTCGCCGAGGCTGTGCAGCTGCACGGTGGCGTCGGCTTCACGTGGGAGCACCAGGCGCACAGATACTTTCGCCGAGCTACCGGTGACGAGGCGCTGCTCGGCGATGCGGTGTACCACCGCCGCCGCATCGCAGACCTCATCGGGCTGAACCCGGTTCGAGTCGAGGGTTGACGCGCTCGACCCCATGCCGTAAAACTGAAGTGAATCCAGTTCAAATCGTGACGCAGCCCAAGGAGATCCCATGATCGACACCGACCACATCCTGCTCGAGAAGGACGGCGACGTCGCTCGCGTCTGGCTCAACCGCCCGCACAAGAAGAACGCGGTGACTCCGGAGCTGCTGTACCGACTCGACGAGATCATCGCCGAGGTCGACGCCGACCCGAACCTCAAGGTCCTGGTCCTGCGCGGTGTGAACAACACCTTCTGCTCGGGGTTCGACCTCGACATCCTGCTGTCCGACTACGTCGGCAGTACCAACGCCATGGACGTGGCCGTGCTCTCGGCCAAGGTCTGCGATCGCCTGTATTCCATGAACACTCCGTCCGTCGCAGTCCTCGAGGGCTACGTCACCGCCGGTGGGTTCGAGCTCATGATCTCCTGCGACTTCGCCATCGCCGACGACGACGCCAAGATCGGCGACTTCCACATCCGCCGTGCACTGTTCGGCGGCGCAGGCCCCATCTACCGCCTGCCGCGCATGATCGGTATCCGCAAGACGAAGGAACTGATGCTGACCGGCAAGCTGCTCTCCGGTGTCGAGGCTGCCGACTTCGATCTCATCAACGCGTCCGCGCCGGCCGCCGAGCTGGACAAGACCGTCGAGGAGTTCATCGCGCAGCTCACCGACAAGAGCCCGTTCATGATGAAGCTGACCAAGATGACGATCGACCGCGGCCTCGACGCGGACATCCAGTCCCTCATGGTCATGGAGCATCTCGCCGTGGGCAACGCCCTGCAGTCCGAGGACGGACGAGAAGGCGTCACCGCGTTCCTCGAGAAGCGTGAGCCGAAGTGGGTCGGTCGCTGACCCTCGGCGAGACACGACGGACGAACGACGGTCGGCGGGGAGCGGAAGGAACACGATGACGAACAGTCTCGAGGCGCAGCGGGTCGTGCTGCAGGGCAGCCGATGCACCGTGTGCGGCACGGTCGCGTTCCCCGCGTCGACTCTCTGCTCCCGGTGCGTCACGCCCACGGCAGAACCCGTCGACCTGAGTACGTCGGGCACCGTGTGGGCCCACACGGTGCAGCGCTTCCCGCCCAAGTCGCCGCCGTACGTGCCACCCGTGGGCGGGTTCACCCCGTTCGCGGTCGGCTGGGTCGAGTTGAGCGAAGGCATCCGGATCGAGGCGATTCTCGACACCGAGAACGTCGACGACCTGCACGGAGCCCTCGTCCACCTCACGGCCGTCGTCCCGGTTCCCCGGTTCGAGGTCGTCGAGGCCGGTCCGTCGTCTGCACCGAGCACAGTGGGAGATACCGCATGAGCGAGTCCGTGGTCATCGTCGGAGTCGGGTTGTCGAAGTTCGGACGCCAACCCGGTGTCAGTGGCCGCGCGATGGCCGTCTCGGCCATCACCGCCGCGCTCGCCGACGCGGGAATCGCCTGGCCGGACGTCGATGTGGCGTTCGGCGGCAGCGACTCCGCCGGCCTCGCCGACACGCTCGTCAGCGAGCTCGGTTTCACCGGACTGCCGTTCACCAACGTGCGGAACGGCTGTGCCACCGGCGGCAGCGCCCTGTTCTCGGCGGTCAACGCCGTACGGGCGGGATCGGCGTCGATCGGCCTGGCCGTGGGCTTCGACAAGCACCCGCGCGGTGCCTTCGATCCCACGCCCGCGGAGTGGGGTCTGTCCGAGGGGTACGGCGAGGCGGGTCTCATGGTGACCACGCAGTTCTTCGGCGCGAAGATCTCCCGGTACATGCGCCAGCACGGCATCACCCCGGACACGCTCGCACGCGTCGCCGAGAAGTCCTACCGCAATGGCGCGCTCAATCCCAATGCGTGGCGCCGCGAACCCATGTCGGCCGAGGCGATCGCCTCCGCGGACATGGTGAACGATCCCCTCACCCGCTACATGTTCTGTTCGCCCGGCGAAGGCGGTGCGGCGGTGATCGTGGCCTCTCCCGAGGTGGCGGAGCGTCTGACGGGCCGGCCGATCCGGTTGCGCGCCATCACACATCGAACCCGGCGATTCGGTTCTTTCGAGGTCTTCAGTCCGTCCGTCCAGGGCGTCGGCGAGCCCACCAGCGTCAGCGCGGATGCTGCCGCGGCCGCCTTCGAACAGGCCGGAATCTCCCCGTCGGATGTCGACGTGGCCCAGCTGCAGGACACCGAGAGCGGCGCCGAACTCATGCACATGGCCGAGTGCGGCTTCTGCGAGCACGGCGAGCAGGAGCAGTGGATCGCCGAGGGAGCCACCGAGATCGGCGGGCGTCTACCCGTCAACACCGACGGTGGGTGCATCGCGAACGGTGAACCGATCGGCGCCTCCGGTCTGCGCCAGGTGCACGAGGTGGTCACCCAGTTGCGCGGCGAGGCCGGCGATCGTCAGGTGCCGGGCGGGCCGTCCATCGGCTTCACCCATGTCTACGGGGCACCGGGCATCAGCGCCTGCACCGTTCTGTCCGTCTGAACCAGTCCGATCCGACCAGCGAGGTCAGTCCATGAGTACCAGCACCGTGTCGTCCGACGTCCGAGCATTCACCGCCGAGGCGACGGCGTGGCTCAGCAGCGTGGCCGCACCGCGGACCAGCACGATTTGGGGCGAGGGCTCCGACTCGGTGGCCGTCTTCGAGAACTGGACGCCCGAGGAGGAACGCCGGCACACGGACGTCATCCGCGACTACGAACGACGGAAGTTCGACGCCGGCTGGGGTCCGCTCGACTGGCCCGCGGAATACGGTGGACGAGATCTCCCGCTGTCCCACGTACTCGCCTTCCGCCGCGCGGAGGACCGGTTCGATGTCCCGCGCCGCACCGAGATGTTCTCCGTGACACAGCAACTGGTGGCACCCACGATCGAGAAATGGGGCACGCCGGATCAGCGCGCAACGTACGTGCGCGCGATGCTGCGCACCGACCTCATGGCCTGCCAACTCTTCTCGGAGACCGAGGCCGGTTCCGACCTCGCTGCGGTCCGTACGCGCGCAGTCCGTGACGACGACGGGTGGGTGCTGAACGGCCACAAGGTCTGGACGTCGGGAGCCACCGTCTCGGACATCGGAGTGGCGGTGTGCCGCACCGATTCCTCGGTCCCGAAGCACAAAGGTCTCACCGTCTTCCTGGTCCCGATGGACGCGGAGGGCGTCACCATCCGCCCCATTCGGCAGATGACGGGCGGCAGCTCGTTCAACGAGGTGTACCTCGAGAACGTGCGGCTGACCGATGCGCACCGTCTCGGGCCGGAGGGACAGGGATGGCAGGTGGCTCTCACCGTGCTGGCGGCCGAACGGCTCGATGGCGGCAACCTCGGATTGGCGAACGCCGACCGGGCCGTGGAACTGGCGCGCAATCTGGGTCGGCCCCTCACCGAGATCGAGCTGGATCAGGTTGCTGATCTCGTTGTGCACAGCCATGTTCAGCGCGTCACCGCCATGCGCGTCGCCGGCGTCGTGGTCTCCGGACGCGATCCCGGCCCCGAGGCGTCCGTCGGCAAACTGCTGGCGACCACCACGATGTCCCGAACATCAGCGGCGGTCCGCCGGATGCTGGGCTCCGATCTGGTGTCCGACACCGGTGAATGGGGCACGTTCGCCTGGACGGAACACGTCCTGGGCGCGCCCGGATACCGCATCGCCGGCGGCACCGACGAGATCCAACACAACATCATCGCCGAGCGCGTTCTCGGCCTTCCCCGAGAGCCGAGGCCGTGACCACCGACGACACGACACACTCCGCACTGCAGCAGCGCGTCGCCGAGAAGCTGGAGGCCGGCGGCCTCGGATCGCTGCGCAGCTTCGATCCACTCCTCGGCGGGCACTCCGGTCTGACCTACCGCGTGCGGACCGACGACGCCGAGTTGGTGGTCAAGGCCGTGCCCGCAGGGCAGCGCCCCGTCGGGCGCCACGACATGCTGCGGCAGGCGACCATCATGCGGGAACTCGCGGGTACGTCGGTGCCGGTGCCCACGATCGTGATGGTCGATGACACCGAGCCCTCCTGGTACGCCATGACATTCGTCCGCGGTGAGTCGCTCGAGCCTGTTCTGGACGATCCGGCCGTCGACCCGGAGCTGGCGGCCGCGCGCATGCGGCGTGCGGCGGCGGTCCTGCCCGAGCTGCACGCGGTCGATCACCGAGCTGTGCCCGACGCCGGTCCCACGCTCTCACCGGGTGACGAACTCGCCCGGTGGGCTCGCACGCTCGGCGCCGTTCCACCGGAACTGGTGGAGGGCGGAGACAGACTGCTGAGCCTTCTCGGTGCCCGCGTCCCGGATGCGGTCTCGTCGACGCTGGTGCACGGTGACTATCGCCTGGGCAATCTGATCGCGGACGGTACCGAGCCGGTCGCGCTCATCGACTGGGAGATCTGGAGTGTGGGCGACCCCCGTGTCGAGCTGGGGTGGTTCCTCGTCTTCGCCGACGGCGACAACTTCCCCGGTGTCGGGCGGTCCGTCCCCGGTCTGCCGAGCGCCGACGAGTTGGTGGAGATCTACGCCGGTGCGGGACGCGACCTGCCCGATCTGCCGTGGTTCGACGCCCTGGGGCGACTCAAGATGGCCGCCATCATGGGGCACAACCTGCGTCGTCACTGGGAGGGCCGTCATCACGATCCGGACCAGGAGAAGCTGCCCGCCACCATCTCTCGGCTGATCGACACCGGCACCGCCCTGCTCGCCTGAGCTCCCTCGCCCTCGTATCCACTCGCCCGATCCGTCCTCCAGGAGGCCAACCGTGGACTTCTCCTACAGTGCTCGTACCGACGCGCTGCTCGAGACCCTCGAGACATTCATGACCGACCATGTTCTGCCCGCCGAGAAGGTGTACGACGCGCAGATCGCGGCGAACACGAACAAGCACGAGCAGCCGGCGGTGATGCGCGAACTGCAGGAGACCGCGCGCTCGCAGGGACTGTGGAACCTGTTCATGACGCACGACGGGCTCGGGGCCGGACTCACCAACCTCGAGTACGCCCCTCTCGCCGAGGTGGTCGGGCGCTCGATCATCGGCAACGAGGCCATCAACTGCTCCGCCCCGGACACCGGCAACATGGAGATCCTCGCCATGTTCGGTACCGAGGAGCAGAAGAAGGACTGGCTCGAGCCGTTGCTCGACTGTCGGATCCGGTCCGCGTTCGCCATGACCGAGCCGGCCGTGGCCAGCTCGGACGCCACCAACATCACCTCGACGATCCGGCGCGACGGTGACGAGTACGTGCTCAACGGCCGAAAGTGGTACACCTCGGGTGTTCTCGACCCGGACTGCAAGCTCATCATCTTCATGGGCAAGTCGGATCCGGACGGTCCGACCTACCGTCAGCAGAGCATGATCCTGGTTCCCGCCGACAGTCCCGGCATCGAGGTCCTGCGCGATCTCCCGATGTTCGGTTTCCACGACCGTCTCGGGCACGGCGACGTCCAGTTCACCGATGTCCGGGTGCCGGCCTCGAACATGCTGGGAGCTGAGGGCGACGGTTTCGCCATCGCGCAGGGTCGTCTCGGCCCCGGCCGGATG
Source organism: Rhodococcus sp. BP-241 (assembly GCF_019836145.1). Lineage (NCBI taxonomy): Bacteria > Bacillati > Actinomycetota > Actinomycetes > Mycobacteriales > Nocardiaceae > Rhodococcus > Rhodococcus sp. BP-241. Next base: position 19,520 of record NZ_JABUEI010000005.1, read on the forward strand.
CACTACGCCATGCGCGCCGTCGGCATGGCCGAGCGCGCTCTGGAGATGATGTGCCGCCGTTCGCTCGACCGAGTGGCCTTCGGTGCCCCGCTCGCCGATCGCGGTGTCGTGCGTGAGTGGATCGCACGCAGTCGTATCGAGATCGACCAGATCCGACTGTTGGTCCTGAAGTCGTCCTGGATGATCGACACCCGCGGTAACGCCTCGGCGCGCTCCGAGGTCGCCGCGATCAAGGTCGCGGCGATGGAGGTGGCGCACAAGGTGGTCGACCGAGCCGTTCAGACGTTCGGAGCGGCCGGCGTCAGCGACGATTTCGTCCTGGCCCGCCTGCACGCCATCACCCGCGCCCTACAGATCGCAGACGGACCGAGCGAGGTCCATCTCCGGACCATCGCCCGCCTCGAGACGAAGAAGTACCGATGACCGACATGCATTCCCTCACCGGCAGAGTGGCCCTCGTGACCGGCGCGAGCCGCGGACTCGGCCTCGCCATCGCTCGTGGACTGCGCGACGCGGGCGCCACCGTCGTGGTGTCCAGCCGCAAACTCGAGGCGTGCGAGGAGGCAGTCGCCTCACTCGGACCGTCGACGGTGGGCAGCGCTCACGCCCGCGCTCTGCACGTCGGTCGCTGGGACGAGATCGAGCCCGCGGTCGACGCCATCGTCGACGAGTTCGGCTCGCTCGACATCGTGGTCAACAACGCCGGCATCGCACCGCTGTCCGAGAATCTCGTCGGAGTGAGGGAAGGGCTGTGGGACAAGACCATCGAGGTCAATCTCAAGGGGCCGTTCAGGCTGATGGCGGTGGCCGGAGCGCGGATGGCGGCCGCCGGGCGCGGGTCGATCATCAACATCTCGAGCATCGGAGCTGTTCGACCGAGCCCGCCCGAAGCCATGTACGCCGCGGCCAAGAACGGCCTCAATGCGCTGACCATGGCGTTCGCACAGGAGTATGCGCCGCACGTGCGAGTGAACTGCGTGATGCCCGGGGGATTTGCCACGGACATGGCCGAGCACTGGGACGACGAGTTCGTCGGCAAGATCGTCGACCGGCTGCCATCGGGACGTCTGGGTCGCCCCGAGGAGATCGCCGGTCTCGTCGTACATCTCGCGAGTGACGCCTCGTCATACACGACGGGTGCCATCATTCCCGTCGACGGCGGCCGCACCGCGGTCTACTGAGGAGGGCGTGGACGTGACAGAAGTGAACGACACCCCGAGCCCTGCCGCCTTGTTCGATCTGACCGGCCGAACAGCGGTGGTGACCGGAGCGTCGTCCGGTCTCGGTCTCGGGTTCGCCCGGACGCTCGCCGCCGCCGGAGCCACGGTGTACGCGGCGGCACGTCGCGCGGATCGTCTGGCCGCGGTGGCGGAGACCGTCCCGGGCCTCGTTCCCGTGCGATGCGATGTGACCTCGGACGAGGACCGTCGAGCGCTGGTGGATCGGTGCCGTGCGGAGACCGGGCGCCTGGACATCCTGATCAACAACGCCGGGATGCCCGGCCCACCGGACGCGGAGCAGGAGACCGCGGAGGGTTTCTCCGCGATCCTCGAGGTGAACCTCCTCGCAGGCTTCCACCTGGCGGTGCACGTCGCCTCGACGACGCCGGACTCCGCCCCGGTGTCGATCGTCAACATCTCGTCGGTCGTCGGTCTCGTCTCGACCGCCCCCATCGGCGGTGCGAGTTACGCGGCGTCCAAGGCCGGTGTGCTCGGCCTGACCCGTGAACTCGCCGGGCAGTGGGGACGACGACGGATCCGCGTGAACGCGGTGGTCCCCGGGTGGTTCGACACCGAGATGACCGACGGGCTCTTCGAGAACGAGAAGTCGGCCGGGTGGGTGCGGCGCAACACGATGCTCGGTCGCGGGGGTACTGCGGGCGAGGTGGACGGCGCGGTGCTGTTCCTCGCCTCCGATGCCTCGTCGTACGTCACCGGGCACACCCTGGTGGTCGACGGCGGCTGGACGGCGCGCTGATGCTGGCCGTGCAACTGCTCGAGTGGGGCTCCGCTCCCGAGCTGCGGGACATTCCCGTTCCCGAACCGACGGGCGAGCAGTTGCTGCTCGAAGTCACGGCGGCGGGTCTGTGTCGTAGCGATCTGTTCGTCTGCGATGCGCCGGCCGGACGGTTCGACTACCCGTTGCCACTCACGCTGGGACACGAGGTGGCCGGACGCGTCGTCGCTGCCGGCCCCGATGCCGACGGGAGCACGGTGGGATCGTCCGTGGTCGTCCACGGCGTGTGGTCCTGCAGAACCTGCCGCAACTGCCGCCGGGGTCGGGAGAACTACTGTCTGGCACTGCGGCCGGTCGACGGCAGGCTCGCCGTGATCGGCAACGGCCTCGGCGCGCCGGGCGGACTGGCCGAGTACATGGTGGTTCCGCACGGCGGGGTGCTGGTCGACACCGGTTCCCTGGCACCGGAACTCGCAGCGCCCCTCGCCGATGCGGGCGCCACCGTGCATCACGCCGTCAGCGGTCAGGCCGACCTCCTCGACTCGAACGCCGTGGTCGTGATCGTCGGTGTCGGCGGTCTCGGTCACCTCGCGGTCCGAATGGCGTCGCTGCTGGGAGCCGGCCACGTGGTGGCCGTCGATCCGCGCGACGCGGCTCGGAGATCCGCGACGACCATGGGCGCCGCCGCGGTGTACTCGTCACTGGCCGAGGCGGCCTCTGCCACGAGAGATCTCGGGGGCGTCGACGTGGTGTTCGACTTCGTAGGCAGCGACGACACGATGGCCGAAGGGCTGGCCACGCTCGTACCCGGAGGACGCCTCGTCGTGGTGGGGGGCGCCGGAGGGTCCGTGTCGGTGGCCAAGAACCGGGGGATCGCCGCCGGGTGGCAGGTCTCGGCCCCCTTCTGGGGCAGTCGCGCGGATCTGGTGGAGGTGGTGGCGCTCGCGGAGTCCGGGGCGCTGCTGCCCGAGGTGACCACGCGACCTCTCGACGAGGCGATCGACGCCTATGCGCGTCTGCGTGCCGGGGAGGACGCCGGCCGAACCGTGCTCCTGCCCACCACGTCCGACGAGCCCACTCCAGAACGTGATGCCGGAAAGGACCACCGTCAGTGAAGACTCTCGCGCTCGAACTGCGAGACCGCGTCCGGGAACACCCCGACGCGATCGCCGTGATCGACCTGCACGGCACCCATCGACTGGCCGACGTGATGGCTGCCGCCGAACGCGGAGCCGAGCACATGGCACAGCACGACCCCACACCTCCCACTGTGCTGATCCAGGCGGACAACACCTGGCAGACGGTGGCCACCGCACTGTCGGTCGGTCTGCGCGGAGGCGTGGTCGCCGTGCTCAGCCCGCATGCCACAGCATCGGAGTTCGTGCTCGCCGTCGAGGACGTCGACCCCGACATGGTGGTGGCCGACCTTCGCACACTCGAACAGTGGGGGGTGTCCGACCAGGACTTCCCGTCGGGCGACGCGGCGGTCGGTGACCGTCATCTGCGTGCTCGCCGTGGTGATCCGCGAGGTGTGTCGCGCTGGAACGGAGGCAGTGTCATCGCGATGACCTCCGGATCCACCGGTCGCCCGAAGTGCGTCGTCCAGTCCGAGGACGCACTGCGCTACGCCTGTTCGTGCACGAGGGACGCCGTGGGTCTGCGGCCGGGCGACGCGGTGGGCGCCTTCGTCCCCCTGTCCTCCGTCGCCGCAGCATGTTTCGGGATGTATCTGCCGCTGTTCGTGGGCGGACCGATGGTGTCGATCGGCAAGTGGTCACCGGCGGCCGCACTCGACGCGATGGCCGCCCACGACGTCCGCTGGACGATGCTGGTGCCGACGATGGCGCTGCAGCTGTCCCTCGTCGAGAACGGGGCCGGTCGACTCGCGGGGATGCGGGCGATGACGGTCGGCGGCGGGCCCATGAACGCGTCGGCTCTCGAACGGGCCGAGCAGTTCCTGGGAACGACGTTCCTCCGGGTGTTCGGCATGTCGGAGTGCCTCGGTCACACGACCGCGACCCCGGACGACGATCCTCGACTTCGCCTCGGTACGGACGGACGGCCGTTCCCCGGCACGATCGTGCGGGCCGTGAACGGTGCGGGGGAGGACGTGGGCACCGGGGAGATCGGTGACGCGCAGGTCCGCGGACCCTCGATGTTCGTCGGGTACGCACGGGGAGGACAGGTCGCGGCACCGACACTGACCGACGACGGATACCTGCCGACCGGTGACCTCGTCGAGGTGGCGACCGACGGCACCATCACCGTGATGGGCAGGCAGAAGCAGATCATCATCCGTGGTGGTCGCAACATCGACATCAACGAGGTCGAGGCGGCGGTGGCCGGCGTCCCCGGCATCGTGCAGGTCTGCGTGGTGCCGATCCCGGACGAGCTGCTGTCCGAGCGCGCCGGAGCCCTCGTGGTGACCGACGGACGCGCTCTCGGTCTGGCCGAGGTGACGGACGGATTGTCCCGTCGCGGCGTGCCACGACACAACTGGCCGGAGTACGTCTTCGCTGTGGACGATCTGCCGCAGAACCGTGTCGGGAAGCTCTCTCGACCCGATGCCGTGCGGATGGCAGCGCGTCTCGCCGGTGTTCCCGATCCGAATTCACCTCGGGACGAGTAACATGAGCACGATGCTGACACATTGCGGGGAGGCCGGAGGCCGGCCGGGCCAGTCTTCGAGGGTGCCGCGATGAGCGTCGGAACGACGGCACGCCGCGAGAGCCCGCGCTCCAAGCGGTCTCGTATTCTCACCGTCGCCATCGAGCAGTTCGGCAGGGTGGGCTACGACCACACCAAGTGGGCGTCGGTGGCGGACGAGGTCGGAATAGGCCAGACCGCGCTCTACCACTACTTCGAATCCAAAGCGCACTGTCTGCTCACCATCATGCGTCTGGAACTGGCGGATTCCGTCGAGCGCTTCGACGCGGCCACGGCCGACCGGAGCGACCCGGAGGCGGCACTGCGAGCCGCCGTCGCGGGAGCTCTCCAGGCCTCGCCGCTGGACGCTCTGCAGCGCCGGATCCTGCAGAACCACATGGACCTTCTGGCGACGGAGCGGCAGTCGGGGAAGGAGGAGGCCGAGCGTCTCCAGTCCCGAGAGCTGGTCCAGGAGATCGAGCGTCGGTGGACGAGATTGATCGCCAGTGGCATGGACGACGGGGTCTTCGCCGAGGGAGATCCGAAGACGGTGGGACGCCTGGTCCTCGCCCTCGTCATCAGCGTGTGGCGGTGGTACCGGCCGAACGGCCCCGCCACCCTCGACGAGATCGCCGAGACCGTCACCACCGCGGTGCTCAAGATGGTGCGCCCCTGACCGCTGGGCGCTGAGCCCGGCTCGGTCATTCGTGTCGATCACGTCCACCCATACCGAACCGAATTCATGTTGACCACACCCTGGAGGAAATCATGTTCGATCTGATGGTTCTCGCCGCCCGTCCGAACGACTGGACGCACGAGCAGTTCATGACGTGGTGGCGCGGTGAGCACGCGGAGGTGACCTACCCGCTCCCGGGCCTGCTGCGGTGGCAGCACATCGACATCGTCCACTCGATAGACGAGCGCAGCGCCGGGTGGGACGGACTGTCCATTCTGAGCTTCGCCTCGCGCGACGATCTCGAGACCGCGCTCGCCAGTCCGGAGTGGAAGGTCGCCGTCGAGCACGTCGGAACCATGCGTGGGCGACGGATGATCTGGTACGGCGACGAGCGGACCATGGTCGCCGACACGTCGACCACCTCGTGACCGCCCGGTGGTCCGATCCGGGATCCGTTCGGATCGCGGACGGCATCCACCGGGTGCCACTGCAGATGCCGTCCGACGGACTCCGTGCCATCAACGTCTATGCCCTGGAGACCGACAGGGGCCTGGCGCTGATCGACGGCGGATGGCGACGGCCGGGTACGTACGACGAGTTCTCCACCGCGCTGGCCGAATTCGGTTGCCGACCGGACGACGTACACGACGTGTTCGTCACTCACGTCCACCGTGACCACTACACCTTCGCCGTCGACCTCCGCCGTCGACACGGCTGCCGCATCCACCTCGGGTCGGCCGAGGCGCCGGGGATCGTCGCCATCGGGGAGCTGGCCTCCAACATGCCGACATCGTCACTGCGTGAGCTGGAACGGGCCGGCGCCGACGACATCGCGCGAGCGGTTCGCCTGGACACCAGCGACGAGGACTTCGACTCGGACGACTGGGAGCCGCCGGACGCGTGGCTCACCGAGGGCGCCCTCGACATCCCCGGACACCGGTTGACCGCGGTGCACACGCCCGGCCACACCAAGGGCCACATGGTGTTCCACGATCTCGACCGAGACATCAGCTACACGGGCGACCACGTTCTGCCGACCATCACCCCGTCGATCGGATTCGAACTCGGTGAGTGGGACCTGCCCCTGGGGCACTACCTGCAGTCGTTGGAGATGATGCTCGACGATCGGGATCGCACGGTGCTGCCCGCTCACGGGGACACCGGTGTCGGTCTGCACGCGCGCGTGCGCGAACTCCTCGATCACCACGCCCGCCGCTTGGCGGCGACCCGTGCGGTCGTCGCCGACCTGACCCGGGCGACCGGCCTCGATGTGGCCGAGCGCCTTCCGTGGACCCGTCGTGATCGCCCGTTCGCGGATCTCGGAACGTTCGATCGCATGGTCGCGGTCTGCGAGACCCTGGCCCACCTCGATCTGGACGTCCACCGGGGCGTGCTGCGTGTGGAGAACCAGGACGACGTCGACGTGTTCAGCGTCGCCTGAGACTCAGGCGGCGGTCCACCCGCCGTCGACGTACAGCTCGGTACCGGTCACGAAGCGTGCATCGTCACCGGCCAGGAACGCCACCGCGGCAGCGACTTCCGCGCCGGAACCCAGTCGTCCCATCGGCGTGCCGGCCAGCATGGCCTCGTGGCGCGGTGTGCCCTCGTAGCGCGCGAGCAGTGGCGGGGTCGCGATGAAACCGGGGTGGATCGAGTTGACCCGCACCCCGAGGCGGGCCCAGTGCAGCGCCGCGTTCTTCGTCATGGTCCGCACGGCACCCTTCGCCGCGGCGTAGGCGATGCTGTTGCCCAGTCCGCCGACGCTGCCGAGGATGGAGCAGATGTTGACCACCGATCCGCCGCCGGTCCGCTCGATCAGGGCGCCGGCGTGCTTCATCCCCAGCCACGTACCGGTCTGACTCACCTCGACGACGCGGCGATACTGCTCCACCGTCTCGTCGACGACGGTGGCGAGCGATCCGATCGCACCGTTGTTGACGACGGCGTCGAGCGTGCCGTGACGGTCCTCCACGAGGGCGAGGGTCGCCGCCCACTGCTCCTCGTCGGTGATGTCCAGCGCGCACGCCAGATGCGAGTCGGGGCGTTCCAGCGCGTGCACCGCTGCGTCGCAGGCGCTCTGGTCGACATCGGTGACGATCACGCTGGCTCCCTCGGACGCCAGCCTCGTCACGATGTCGACACCGATCCCGCCGGTCGCGCCGGTCACGAGGATCACCTTGTCGGTCAGACGGGTAATGCCTTCGGGCATGGTGTGCCTTTCAGAGCTTGCTGAGGACGTTGCGACCGCCGACGAGCATGGCGATCGCGACTCCCGTGGTGGTCACCGCGGTCATGAGCAGCGCCATCGCCGCGACGAGCGGGTACGAGCCGTTCTGCCACATGTCGTAGAGCAGGGTGCCCATGACCTGGGTCGTCGAGGCGCGGACGAGCAGCGAGGCGGCGAACTCGTGAGTCAGAAGGATGAACATCAGGGCGACGGCGCCGAAGATGGCTCCTCGCATGAGTGGCAACAGAATCCGAAGATTGGTCACCACGGGCGAGGCGCCGCTGGTGGCCGAGGCCTCGGTGTAGGTGTTGCCCAGCGCGAGCATCGCCGTCATCTGCAGTCGGACCGAGAACGGCAACATCAGCACGATGTAGACGAGCACGATCACCGTGCGAGTGCCGTAGAGGATCAACGGAGGTTCGGTGTACGTGAGCAGGAACCCCACACCGAAGATGACCGCGGGGATACCCAGTGGCAGGGCGGTGATGAAGTCGCCGATCATGCCCAGGACGCGGAAGCGTCGACCGCGGACCAACAAGTTGGCCATGACGTACCCGATGGGGATGCACACGGCCACCGCGGCGAGGGACGTGAGGATGCTGGTGAGTACGGACGAGACGATCGCGTCGTCGGAGATGAGGGCCCGGAAGTTGTCCAGCGTCAACAGATCCAGGGTCAGGGTGTCCGACCAGTACGGGGTCAGCGACACGATGACGAGTCCGACGATGGGGATCAGCAGCGCGAACAGGGCGTACACACTGATGGTGACGGCCGCCCACGTTCCGCGGCCCGAGGGTGCGGAGAACGCCTTGCCGCCGTGAGTGACGAACCGGCTCTGATTGCCCAGCAACATCTTCTGCACCAGAACCAGCGCCAGTCCGAACAGGACGAGGGGTGAACCGGCAGCTGCGGCGGCCGCGAAGTCGGACGGTGATTCCGACACCCGCCGGTACATCTCGGTGGTGAGGACCTTCACTCCGCTGTTCTGACCCAACAGGAGTGGTCCGGTGAACTGGCCGAGCCCGAGGAGGAACGCGATACCACCGCCGTAGATGAGCGACGGACGGAGCAGGGGGAGAACGATACGGAAGAACACACCCATCGAGGACGATCCGCTGATCCGAGCGGCCTCGAGGTGCTCCGAACTGATGTTGTCCATCCCCGAGGACACGAAGAGATAGACGAACGACGTCAGACCGAATCCGGTCAGGATGACGATCCACGGCACCGTGTAGACGTCCACGGGGCCGCTCTCGAGATCGCTCCACCAGGGCAGCGCGCGCAGTACGACATTGAGGTAGCCGGGTCCCGGTGACAGCAGGAAGGCCCAGCCGACGATGTTGGCGACCGCGGGAAGCACGATGGGCAGGATGGGAATCATCTTGAGGAACCCGAGTCGCGCCGGAAGGCGGCTCGCGGCGTAGGCGAGCAGGGTGCCGAGAACGAGCGCGATGACGAGCGATCCCAGCGCCAGAATCACTGTCGTCCACAGTGTCTGGGCGATGTCGAACCGTCCGTACTGGCTGCGGTAGCCCCGCGCTCCGTCCTCGAACGCGAGCATCTGCAGACGCACCATGGGGAGGACGACCAGATAGGCGAGAACGGCGAGAAGAATGCCGTAACCGAGCCGGGCACGCCAGGGGCCGGTCAGCCGTGACCGTCGTCCCGCCGGCGGCGGCGTCGTGTCGGTGTCGGGGGGTGTGAGGGTGGCGGTCACGATGCGCTCCCCACTGCTGCGGCGACGGGTGCGGTGTCCGCGGCGGTCGCGGTGGAGGGCGCCGAGGGGAACACCCGCAGCGCTGCGGGGGAGAAGGAGACGACCACTGCGTCACCCGGCTCGGCCGAACGCAGCGCGAGGCCGTGCTCGGCGGCCGACGCACGCAGGGTGAGTGTCTCGGCGCCGGACCGCACGGTCACATCGAAGTGCCGACCTCCGTACTCGTGATCGACGAGGGCGGCGTGCAGTCCGACGTGGCCGGGCGGAACCTCGGCCATGCTGCGGTGCAGGAGCAGGTCGTCCGGACGCAGCCGTGCGACCGCGGAATCGCCCTCGTCGGCACGATCGCGGACCACCGAGTCGCGGAGATCGATCGCGTCACCCGCGGAGGTCTGCCAGCCGTCGTGCGCCCTGCGCAGTTCGAGCTTGTTGGCCATGCCGATGAATGCCGCGACGTAGTCCGAGCCGGGGTTCTCGAACACGCTCGACGGCGTGTCGAGCTGCTCGATGCGACCCGATTTCATGATGGCCAGACGATCGCCCAGTGCGAATGCCTCGGACTGGTCGTGGGTCACGAACACGGCGGTGAACCCGAGTTCGCGGTGCAGGCGGTGGATCTGGGACCGGACCTGATCGCGCAACCGGGCATCGAGGTTGCTGAGCGGCTCGTCGAAGAGGATGAGGTCCGGACGCGCGACCAGCCCGCGGGCGACCGCCACGCGCTGCTGTTGGCCACCACTGAGTTGCGACGGATACCGGTCGAGCAGTGCGCCGCAGTCCACCATGTCGGCCGCTGCCTCGACGGCTCCCGGTCCGAAGGACTTGGTGAGTCCGCGGACGTCGAGGGGGTACTTGATGTTGCGGCGCACCGTCATGTGCGGCCACAGGGCGTAGGACTGGAAAACCATGCCGATGTTGCGCTTGTGCGCGGGGACGTCGACTCGCTGGTCCGCGTCGAAGACCGTCCTGTCCTTGAACGAGATACGCCCGCCCTGGGGCGTCTCGAGCCCCGCGAGGCACCGCAGCGTGGTGGTCTTTCCACAGCCACTCGGGCCGAGAAGAACCAGGAACTCGCCCTGCTCGATGTCGATGTCGAGACCGTCCACGACCTTCGTGCTGCCGTACGTCTTGGTCAGTCCGGAAATGGTGAAGCGATCGGTCATCTCATGCCTTCTGTCCAGAGGTGTGTGTGGGTGTTCGCGCGCCGGCCGCCAGACCACCGTCGACGACGAGGTCGGTTCCTGTGATGTAGCTGCTCTCGGATCCGGCGAGGAACACGACGGCGTCCGCGACGTCGCCGGTGGTGCCCCGCCGCTGCATCGGAATGGTGCGCACATAGCCGGCGACATCGTGGTCGGCGAAGTCCTCGCTACCGGTGATGTCGGTCTCGATGCTGCCGGGGCACACCGAGTTGACTCGGATTCCGCGCTCCGCGAGCTCGAGCGCAGCCACTCGGGTGAGGGCCCGCACCCCGAACTTCGAGGCGCCGTAGGCACCGAGCTTCGCTGTCGCGAGGATTCCGCGCAGGGACGACACCGTGATCACGGAACCGCCGGACTTCACGGCGGTGCTCGCCGTCCTGAGGGCGAGGAAGGTGCCGACCAGGTTGATGTCGAGCATGCGGCGGAAGTCGGCCAGTGAGGTGTCGGCGATGTCGCCGCGGTGCGCCGCCCCGGCGTTGGCCACCAGCACGTCGAGGCCTCCACCGTCCGCTTCGATTCTCTGCACGCACGCGTCCCACTCGGCTTCCGACGCCACGTCCAGATGCAGGTAGCGAACCGACGGTCCGAGGGTGTCGGCGACCGCTCGACCACCCTCGTCGTCCACGTCCGTGACGTACACGGTCGCTCCGAGAGAGGCGAAGCGCGCGGCACATGCCGCACCGATGCCGCGCGCGGCGCCGGTGACGAGCACACGGGAGCCGTGTGAAGGCGCTGTCCGAGCGTCCATGATCACCTCCCTGGATGACGAGTTCGGATGGTCGAGAGCGGTCGCGTCCCCGTCACTGGAAGAGCTGCGACCATTCCTGCGAGTACCGGTCGACGTTCTCGGGGGTCAGATCGGCGGGATCGGGTGAGGCGATGTTCTGTGCCCGCTCGACGGCGCCCGGAACATCCGGCAGCGCGGCGGCGTAGCCACCGTTCAGCGCGGCCTGTCCCTCGGCGGTCACCATGAAGTCCGCCAGGACCTGAGCCGCGTTCGGATGCGGCGCCGCACTCAGGACCTCGGTGTACCACGGTGTGCCCCAGGGGTTCTCCGGCAGCACCCAGTCGACGGGAGCGCCCGCGTCGACTTCGGTGACGAGCGGCTGGACGCTGGGCGAGACCACCACTTCACCCGACGTCAGGGCCTGCGCGACGGCCAGTGCGCTCGGGTAGACACGCGGCTGCAGTTCGGCCAGCTTGTTCCAGTAGTCCTCGCCGTAGTTCTCGGCGTAGTGCCGATACAGGTCGACGTACGACGCGATGCCCGTCGGATTGACGATGCCGATGCGGCCGCGGTAGGCCGGGTCCAGAATGTCCTGCGGGGTCTCGAGACCGTCGGGCACCGCGGCGGTGTTCCACCCGAGGCCGAAGACAGCGGCGGACGAGAGGAAGAAGCGGTCGTTCTTCACGCTGGCCGCGCGGTCGTAGTCGGGTGCGTCGAAGTCCGGACCCACGATCTCGGTGGAGAAGGTGCCGGACTCGGACGCGCTGGCGATCCACGACGCGTCGGTCACCATGTGGACGTCGGCAATGCCTGTACCCGTGCGGTTCTCGGTCTCGACACGGGGATTGATCTCGGAATCCGTTCCGCGCACGAAGTCCATGGAGATCTCCGGGTACTTCTGCGTGAACGCGGCCTTCAGCGCGTCGAGGTTCGCAGGCTTCTGGCTGGAGTAGAGCATCACGCTGCCCTCCGCCTTCGCCGCGGCGACGACGTCGTCCCAACTGCCCGCGACGGGCCCGGACGGGGTGGTGCTGCCGCCGCACGCTGTGAGCGCGAACGCCGACGCTGCCATGGCAACGGTGGCGATGGCTCGGGGAATCCTCCGCATGGTCAGACCTCTCTCGGACTCACAGGGCCGCTCGGCTGTCGGTGCGAGTGGACTTCCTGAACTGATGTCAGTTTGAAAGTAGTATGACGTCCTTGTGATGTCAATCACGCAGGTGAGGGCAGTGCGACGACGGGCACGACGGGGTCGCCGGGCCCGCGCCCATCTCCGCGCGCCGCGATCCGGGTTGCGAGGTTGTCGCGGTCGCGATCGGCGAGCTCTCGAGCGGGCAGGGCGTTCTCTTACTCGACTGCCGTCGCGGTCCAGGTCGCGTAGGCGTCGAGCGCTCCGCGGGTGGCCCGAGCGCGGTCGTCGCCGATACCGACGAGCTGGGCGACAGCCATGGGCGCGAGGACGCTCGCGACTGGGTCGCTGTGATCGGCGAAGTGGCCGGCCGCTTCGAGTGAGACGAACCCGTGTACCAGGCTCCACAACTGGGCGGCGATCTGTTCCGGGTCGTCGATGTCGACGCGACCGGCCGTCACCAGTCGGTGGCAGCTGCGTACCAGAACGGCGTAGGCCTCGCGGAAATACTGTTGTGGCACAAGGGGAGCGGACGCGCGGTAGGTTCCGCGCGGCGAGAGTCCGAACATCAGGTCGTAGAGGTGCGGATTGCGCTGCGCGAAACCTCTGGCTCCCAGGGCCATGGCGAAGAGCTGCACACCGGGGTCGTCGTTCGACGCGGCCGCGTCCTCGAGAGTCCCTGTCAGCGTCGCGTATCCCCGCACCACGACAGCGTCGAGCAGCCCGCCCACGTTCCCGAAGTGGTGGTAGACCGTGATCGTCGAGGAGCCTGCCCTGTCGCTGATGCGACGGACCTTCATCTCGGCAGGGCCTTCCTCTGCCAGGACAGCGACGGCGGCGTCGACGAGGCGCTCGCGGGTGGATCCGTCGTCCGCCGTGCGGTCGGTGTCTCGTCGAGCGGCCATGACGTCATGGTCCCACGATGACGTCCGGATGCGACGAGCCCGCCGCGCCTGCTATAACTTTGTTATGACGTTCCTCGCCGCGGTGCCGGCCCTCCGCTCGCGCAAGATGGCCGCCCTGGTGACGCTGTGCTGCGCGGTGTTCGTGGTCAACGTGTCCACCACGATCGTCAACATCGCGCTGCCCACCCTCGTCGAGGACCTGGGGGCGTCCACGCGCGATCTGCTGTGGGTGGTCGATGCCTTCAATCTGGCATTCGCTGCGTTGGTGCTGGCCGGGGGATCGCTCAGCGACCGGTTCGGTCGCCGTCCCTTCCTCGTGGGCGGGCTCGTGCTCTTCGCGGTCGCATCGGTGGGTGGTGCGTGGAGTGGTGAGCCCGCCCAGCTGATCGCGTGGCGGGCGCTGGCCGGTGTCGCGGCTGCCGTGGTGTACCCGGTGACGCTGTCGATTCTGACCAACGTGTTCCAGGAGCGGTCCGAACGCGTCATGGCCATCGGACTGTGGGGCGCGGCGACCGGCGTCTCGGTCGCGGTCGGACCCGTGGTGGGTGGGGCGTTGATCGAACATTTCTGGTGGGGATCGATCTTCGTCTTCAACGGCCTCGCTGCTCTCGCAACCATCGCTCTCGCAGTGCGTTTCGTGCCGAACTCCCGTGATCCGTCGACCCCGCCGCTGGACAAGTCGGGCTTGCTTCTGTCCGTGCTGGCCCTGGGGTCACTGGTGCACGCCATCATCGAAGGCCCCGACCGCGGGTGGTCCTCGGCGTCGACGGCGCTCGGATTCGGTGTGGCCGCCGCATTGCTGGTCACCTTCGTTCTCCGGGAGTCGCGCGCTCGCCACCCGATGCTGGACGTGCGGCTGTTCACGAACATGCGCTTCACGGCTGCCAGTGGGGCGGTCACCAGTGCGTTCTTCGCGCTGTTCGGGTTCATCTTCCTCGTCACCCAGTACTTCCAGTCCGTGCGCGGCTTCGGTGCCCTCGAGACCGGCGTGCGCATGCTGCCCGTCGCGGGATCGCTGGCAGTGTTCTCGCTGGTGGGTCCCCGCCTGGCGGTACTGGTCGGTTCCAAGATCGTGGTGGCCGCCGGCCTGGCATCGTTGACGGCTGCGTTCCTGTGGATCTCGCAGATCGACACGGGCACGTCCTACCTGCAGATCGCGGGTCAGATGGTGCTGCTGGGCGCAGGCCTGGGTCTGACGAGTGCCCCTGCGACGGAGGCGATCATGGGAGTCGTTCCGACCGACAAGGCCGGGATGGGATCAGCGGTCAACGATGCCACCCGCGAACTCGGCGGAACACTCGGTGTCGCCGTGATCGGGTCGGTCGCACTGTCGGTGTACCGGGACGGTCTGAACACGACGCAGTTGCCGACCGTCCTGATGGAACCCGCGCAGGAGTCGGTGGGCGCCGCGCTCGAAGCCGCACGCCAGGCGGCGGACTCGTTGGGTGCCACCGGGGCACTGCTCGGGTCGCAACTGTCCGATCTCGCACGGGAACGCTTCGTCGACGGCTTCACCACCGGCAGTCTCGTCGCCGGGATGGTCACCGCCGTGGCCGGTGTGTTGACGCTGGTCTTTCTCCCCTCGCATCCCCTCCCTCCGCATTCCGACGACGAGTCGCACGATCACCCCGACGTGAGCGTGCGCCGCTGACATACGCTCCATCGGTGCCGACTCTGCGAGCCCTGGAATGCTTCGTGGCCGTCGTCGACGCCGGCTCTGTCACCGCGGGAGCAGCCCAGCTGCATCTGTCGCAGCCCGCGCTCTCCCATCACCTCGCGTCGTTGGAGACGGAGATCGGGAGTCCTCTGCTGGAGCGGCTTCCGCGAGGCGTGCGTCCCACGCCCACCGGCCGTGCCGTTCTCGTCGATGCGCGGATCGCGTTGGCAGCGGCCGAGCGCGTTCTGCGAACCGGACACGCTGCGGCACAGGGTGATGCGGGTCGGCTACGCCTGGGGTGTGCGGAGATCATGACCGTCCCGATCCTGGCGCCGACGTTGCGCACCTGGACCCGGAAGCATCCGCACATCGGTCTGGATCTGACCGAGTACACCAGCGCCGACGCGATGGCGACGGCGATCACGGACGGCGACCTCGACATCGCAGTGGGGCCGGCGCCGTCGCGCGGGTCCGCAGCGATGACCGAGATCGGGACCGAGGAGATCCTGGTCGTGATTCCGGAAGGTCTCGATCTCGCCGACGAGGACGCCGTCTCCTGGCCGAACCTCGCCGGCAGGCCGATCGTGCACTACCACCCGTCGAACGGCCTTCGTGGATGGTTCGACACCGTGGCTGCGACGCACGGAGTCCAGCTCGACGCTGTCACGCACACTCGACATGCCACGACGGCAGCACAACTCGCTCACGCAGGGTTGGGGGTCGCGCTCGTGCCGGCCACCGCCGTTCCCGCTCGCTTCGCCGGGATCGTCAAGTCGATGACACCTCCACTGACGAGGTCGGTCGTCGTGATGGTCGGGGCGGAATCGGACGCGCTGACACAGAGGTTCGTGGCCGATCTCGTGTCGCGGGGCATCGGTACTCGCCGCTCCTGACCCGCTCCCCGCGACCGGCTCACACCAGAGTCTGCGTGCCGACGACGCGCAGCAACTCCAGACGTTGCTCGTCCTCGGAGCCGGGAACGGTGGTGTAGACCACGATGCGCAGATCGCTGCCCGGTGCCGTGAGCACATCGCAGTCGACGGCGATCGGTCCCACCGGCGTCGTCATCACCTTGCGGCTTGCCTTGTGCACCGACATGGTGGCGCGACCCCAGCGAGCGTCGAAGTCCGCACTCCTCGCCCGGAGTCGGGTGACGAGGGTGGTCAGATACGGGTCGTCGGGATAGCGGGCGTGTGCCGCTCGAAGATCGGCGACGAGGTCCTCGCCGAATTCCTCGTGATGGCGGTCGTCGTACCGGACGCCGGTGAAGTCGTCGGTGAAATGGCGCCACACCACATTGCGGTCGACACCGTGTCGCAGTGCGGGGTCCCCGCTGATGGCTGCCCAGAGGCCGTTGTGATGGACGATGTCCCACGCTGCCGTGAAGACCGCCAGTGGCACGTCGTCCAGGCGGTCGACCATGCGCCGCACGCCGGGCCCGATGTGGTGCGGGACGAGGCGCCCGTTCGGTGATGCCAGTCCGGCCACCCGATACAGGTGATCCACTTCCTCGTCGTTCAGTCGCAGCGCTCGCGCCAACGCGGCGATGGTCTGCGCCGACGGGTGCCGCGCCCGCCCCTGCTCGAGGCGGACGATGTAGTCGACGCTGATGGACGCCAACGTGGCGAGTTCCTCACGGCGCAGTCCGGGTGCTCGTCTGCCGGGGACGGCGGGCAGGCCGACCTCCTCCGGTCGAGTCCGGTCCCGCCAAGCCCGGAGCACCGTCGACAGTTCACTCATGCACACCATCGTGCACCGCGTCGCCGGAGCGCGGGTGGTACCGGCAGTACCTGCACCTGCACGTCACCGGGCCACAGGATCGAGACATGACAACAGCACTCATCACGGGAGCGAACAAGGGCCTCGGACTCGAGACGGCGCGACGACTCGTCGACTCCGGTGTCGACGTGTACGCCGGCGTCCGCGACCCAGACAGGGCAGACGACGTCCGCGCACTCGGCGCACACGTACTACGACTGGACGTGACGGACACCGACTCGGTCACCGCGTCGGTGTCGTCACTTCCCCGACTGGACGTCCTGATCAACAACGCCGGCGTCATCGGACACGGCGGCGGTGTCGACGACCTGGACGCCGACTCCATGGCGGACACCCTCGACACCAACGTCGTCGGCATCGTCCGGGTGACGCAAGCAGCGCTGCCGCTGCTGCGGCAGTCGTCGAATCCGGTGATCGTCAACGTGGCCTCGGGTGTGGGAATGGGCCGCTTCCTCCAGGATCCCGGTCGGGACGAGTTCCCCGTCGCCGCCATCCCGTATGCCGCCTCGAAGGCAGCCGTCATCGCTCTCACCGTGCAGTACGCCAAGAACCTCCCCGAGATGCGAATCAACGCCTCCGACCCCGGCTACACGGCCACCGACCTCAACGGGAACACCGGGCATCAGACTGTCGCGGAGGGAACCGACGCCACCGTTCGCCTGGCCCTGCTCGGCAGCGACGGACCCACGGGGGAGTTCCACGACCGCACCGGGCGGATCGAGTTGTGAGCAGGCGGTCGTTCGGCTGATGGCACAGATTCCTCGACGTGACTGCGTGTTCGTCACGGGCCCGGTGTCGTGGACGTTCGTGTTCCCAGCGCGGGGAGCAGCTGAAGCTTCTCGTGACTCGGGCTGCCGGGAACTGCGGTGTAGACCAGAAGGAAATGGGACTGCAGCGGATCGACGAGCGTCTGGCAGGACAGTTCGAGGCGGCCGAGATCCGGGTGGACGAATCGCTTCGTCTCGGCCGGCCGCACTCCTACTTCGTGCCGCTCCCAGACGGTGCGGAACTCGTCGCTCTCCTGAAGCAGCGTCGCCGCGAGACGCGCAGCGCGCGAGTCGGGTCCGCGAAGAGTGGCGACCTCGCGTAGGCCGGACACCCATGTTCGGGTGAGGTGCGCGTGATCCTCGGGGGCGTACAGGTTCCTGCTCGCCGGGTCGGCGAACCACCGATACCCGATGCTGCGCGAGGGCCCGGTGCGGCCGGACTGATCACCGGTGAGCGCGACACCGAGTGCCGTCTGCCGCAGCGTCTCTCCCAACTCTGTGACGATCTCGGCGGGAGTGTCGTGCAGTCGGTCGAATATGCGCAGCAGGCCCGGACCGATGTGATCGCCGACGGCCCCGCGCGTCGGTGGGGTGTGGCCGGCGAGCCGGAACAAGTGGTCGCGTTCGGGTAGTGAGAGATGCAGTCCCTGTGCGATCGAGGCGACCATCTGTTCGGACGGTTGGGGTCCTCGCTCCCGCTCGATACGGGCGTAGTAGTCGGTCGACATGTGGCTCAGTGCCGCGACCTCTTCGCGCCTCAACCCGTCGGTCCGACGTCGCAGCCCTCGCGGAAGACCCACGTCCTCGGGTTGCAGTGCGCTGCGGCGACCCCGGAGAAACTGGGCCAGCCCTGCTCTGTCGATCTCCATTGCTTCTTCCTATCGCGTGGCGCGTGCGCCGACCAGGGTCTGTCGATCCCCCTCTCACGCGCAAGGGGTGACCCGGCCATCGGGGGATCGACGAGTCCTGGTTGTCGGGGGAGGACCCCGGCACGGTGAGGTCACACGTCGTCGACACGACACCTCACACCCATCAGGAGCGACCCATGAGACACACCATCGACATCGCCGTCCCCGATCTCTCCGGTATCCGAGCTGTCGTCACCGGCGGCAGTGACGGCATCGGCCTCGTCCTCTCCCGTCGCCTCGCGGCAGCAGGGGCGGAGGTGGTCCTGCCCGTTCGCTCGCAGAGCAAGGGGGAGGCGGCGATCGACGCGATCAGGCAGGCTCATCCCAGCGCCGACGTCTCACTCCGGCGCCTCGATCTCTCGTCGCTCGACTCCGTGTCCGCACTCGCGGACACGCTGTCGTCGGAGGGCAGACCGATCGGCATCCTCGTGAACAATGCCGGCGTGATGACTCCACCGTCGCGACGGACGACGTCGGACGGATTCGAGCTGCAGTTCGGTACGAACCACCTCGGCCACGTCGCGCTCGTGGGCCGTCTGCTTCCCCTGCTGCGAGCAGGGCGCGCCCGCGTCGTCTCACAGATCAGCATTGCCGCGAACAGCGGATCGATCAACTGGGACGATCTGAACTGGGAACGGTCGTACGACGGAATGCGCGCCTACAGCCAGTCGAAGATCGCCTTAGGACTGTTCGGCCTCGAACTGGGACGGCTCAGCGCGCAGCGTGGCTGGGGTATCTCGAGTCATCTGTCGCACCCCGGAATCGCGCCGACAGGTCTGCTCGCCGCGCGACCCGAGCTCGACCGGACCTCGCAGACCACGAGCCGTCGCGTGATCGCGGCCCTGTCCCGTCGCGGAATACTGGTCGGCACCACCGAGACCGCTGCGCTGCCGGCTCTGTACGCGGCGACCGCCGTCGATGTGACGTCCGGAAGTTTCCACGGGCCGGCGGGACTCGGGCACCTCGGTGGGCGTCCCGGACCGCAGAAGCTGTACTCGCGGCTGCGCGATCGTGCGGAGGCGCGACGGGTCTGGGAACTGTCGACCGAGCTCGCCGGAGTCGGGTTCCCGGACTGACTACCGGGCGCCGGACCCTCACCACGCGTGGTGAGGAAGAGCACGCATCCCGATCGGCGATCGTGTGCGAATGTGTTTCATGGTTCATCGCACTCAACCGACGCCGCGCTCGTGTGACTTCCTCGAGGTGATGGGCACGTCCGACATCGAACCCTCGAGTCGGTTCCTGGTGTGGTTGATCGACGACCGCGACACCGTGGTGGTGCGGGCAGCGGCCGACGTGTCGTCGGCGGTGCGGACGGCTCGCGCGTACTGCGCGGCCTGGGGAGCACGGGTGCAGTACATCGAGGGTCCGGACGGCCGGATAGTCGACCGCGCGGACTGGGAACCATCGATGACCGGCCCCCATCCGTTGCCGTACGTGTACACGGTGGAACTGCGATCGCCGCGCGCGACGGGACGTGACGAACTGGTGTCGGCTCTGTGGACCAGTACCGACCTCGACGAGGCGCTGCGATGGCGTGACATGCTCCCCGACGACCTTCGGGGTCGCAGCCTGGTGGTCAGCAATGCACCCGACGGTCACTATCCGACCGCCCCCTGACACGAGTGCGTTCGGCTCCGTCGGCGTTCGCACGGCCACGGAACGATCGACGTGCGATGCTGGACGGGTCATAAGCCGTGAATGTCGGGGTTTGTCGCTCGTGACGTGTGCCCGTGGTCGAACCGACCATCGACTCACAGACGCCGAACGGAGTGATGGTGACGATCCCCGCCCGTGTCCTCGCGGACGTTCGTGCATCCCGACGCTTCGCGCTGGCGCAGACCGCGCTCGCCAGGCTCAGTGGGCTCGCCGTCTCCGCCGACCTGGACGAGGTGTCCGCCGCAGCGACTTCCACCGCGGCGACCCTGGTGGGGGTGGCGTCCGCGGCGCTCGCGCGGCACGAGAGTCCGGAGGATCCGTTTCTGCGCATCGACGCGGTCACCCATGTGCTGCGCACCGATGTCGAGGTGCGGTCCGGCGCCGGCTCCCTGGCCGGATTCGCTCTGGCGCACGGTCGATTGACCGTCTGCTCGGACGGCGAGACAGAGACACGGTTCGACACGTCCACCATGTCGTCGGTCGGCTTTCGCAGCGGCGCCGCTGTGCCGATCACGACGAGCGCCGGGGTGTGGGGCGCGCTGATCGTGTTCGGGGCGGAACCGAATCTGTTCGACGACACGGACATCGCGTTCCTGTCGGCGGTGGCCGGAGTGTTCTCCGCAGCGCTCGAACGCGTCGACCTCTCGCGGCTTCTCCGGGAACAGACCGATCACGATCCACTCACGGGACTTCCGGACCGCACGCGGGCCTACTCGGCGGTGGGCGATGCGTTGACTCGTGCGCGTGCGCAGGGCGACGAGGTGGCGTTGCTCCTCCTCGACGTCGACGATTTCGCGATCATCAACGACAGCCTCGGACACGACACCGGCGACCGCGCGTTGGTCCGGTTCGCCGAGCGTCTCGTCGCCGCGGTCCGAACGCGGGACGCGGTGTATCGCTTCGGAGGTGACGAGTTTCTCGTCGTCTGCGGGGGCTTCGACGACACCCGGAACGCCGAGGATCTCGCGTTCCGTGTCACCGCCGCGCTGGCCGCGCCGCCGTCCGCGGCCGATGCCCCCATTCCGATGAGTGCCTCGATAGGTATCGCGGTGTCCGAGCCCGGCGTCACGGTGCGGGAGTTGCTGCGGCGCGTCGATCTGGCGCTGCACCGCGCCAAGGACGGCGGCGGCGGAGCGCATGCCGTCTTCGACGCCGAGGACGATCACTACGACGCCGACCGCGTCCGCTCCCTGTCGGTCGACCTGCGGGCTGCCCTGGCCGAGGACGAGCTGACCCTCGCGTACCAACCCTTGGTGCACATCGCGACAGGGGAGGTGGTGTCCGTCGAAGCACTCGCACGCTGGAATCATCCGACGCTCGGGCAGATCGAGCCGTCCGAGTTCGTAGCGGTGGCCGAGCGCACCGGTCTGGCTGCGGTACTGGGGGATTGGGCGCTACGCACTGCGTGCCGCCAGGCGGCGACATGGCGCAGGGACTTCTCGATCACCGTGCGGGTGAACGTCAGCGCGCTCCAGTTGCGAGATCCGGCGTTCCCCGGCCGGGTCGCGTCGGTGCTCCGGGAGACCGGACTACCGCCACAGGCCCTGGGGCTCGAGGTGACCGAGACGGTGTGGCTCGCCGACACCGGACGCGTCGCCCGGAACCTCAGCGCGGTGACCGAGATGGGCGTCGCGCTGCTCCTCGACGACGTCGGCGCCGGTCACAGCAGCCTGGCCTACCTCGAACGGTTTCCGGTGTTCGAGTGCTTCAAGATCGACAAGGGATACATCGACGCGCTCGACACCCGGCGGGGCCGCGCGGTCGTCACCGCCATCGTCGCGTTGGCCAAGGCGTACGAGATGACCGTCGTGGGGGAAGGCGTCGAGACCCGGGCGCAACTCGATGCACTCACCGAGACGGGATGCGATCTGGCGCAGGGGTTCCTGCTCGGCAGACCCGTCGACGCCGAGCGCACCACCGCCGTGCTGGAGCTCCGTGCGCCACGGGCGGAGACGGTTCACGAGGTGTGAACCGTTCACCTCAGTCGTGCTCTGTCTCCGCGTCGGAGCGAGGGCGCGACAGATGCAGATCGTCCTCGCGAACGAGCGCCGTGGCGATGACGCTGATCACCGACGTGCCGACGAGGAAGCCGCACGCGAGCCAGGGTGACCCGCTCGCCGCGGCGATCAGTGCGGTGAGAACGAGAGGCGTCACGCCCGAGGCGTAGATCCCGGAGAACTGGTAGACCACGGACAGGCCGGTGTAGCGGATCTCGGTCGGATACAGGGACGCGTACAGCGTGCCCTGTGCTCCGTAGAAGGTGGCGTGGACGATGCCGAACACCAGGACCAGTCCGAGTCCGAAGAGCCACAGGCTGCCCGTGTCGAAGAGGGTGAACACGGGAAACACGGCCAGCCCGTAGGCCGCGATGCCGGTGACGTACACACGCTTGGCGCCCACCCTGTCCACGAGCACCCCGGACACCGGGATCAGCACCGCCATCACCACTGCCGCCACGGTGACCACGAGCAGGACCGAGACCTTGTCGAACTTCAGTTGCGTCGTCGCGTAGGTGATGGCGAAGACACCCCACGTGTTGAAGGCGGCACCCTCGCCCCATCGCGACAGCAGTCCGAGGACGGTGCGTCGCGCATGGCGCCGTGCGAACACCTCCTTGATCGGTGCGCTCGATCGCTGCTGGAGTTCCGACACCTCGCGGAACGCCGGCGTCTCCTCCACCTTCAGGCGCACGACCAGACCGACGATCACCAGAACGAGACTGACGAGGAACGCGATGCGCCAGCCGTAGGAGAGGAATTGCTCTTCGTCGAAGATCACCTGCAGCAGGGCGAACATTCCGGTGCCCAACGCGAGGCCGAGCGCGAGACCCACCTGCGGGATGCTTCCGAACAATCCACGCCGACGCGCCGGGCTGTGCTCGACGGCCAGAAGCACTGCACCGGCCCACTCGCCGCCGAGAGCGAAACCCTGTGCGATGCGCAACAGCAACAACAGAATCGGAGCCAGCAGACCGACGTCCTCGGTCGTCGGCAGGACGCCCATCAGGGTGGTCGCCACACCCATGATCAGCATCGACAACGCCAGTGTCTTCTTGCGGCCGATACGGTCTCCGAAGTATCCGAAGACGACTCCACCGATGGGGCGCACCACGAATCCGACGGCGAAGGTGGCGAAAGACAGCATGGTGCCGACGAAGGACGACTGATCCGGGAAGAACAGGCGATTGAACACCACACTCGCCGCCGTGGCGTAGAGGAAGAAGTCGTACCACTCGACGGTGGTGCCGAGGAGGCTCGACGCCACGACCGTGCGAAGGCGCTTGCGCCGGTCGGCATCGGGTTCGAACGAGGCCGAGTCGGTGAGGGCAGTCATGTACTCCGACACTGGCGTACGAGCTGTCCCGCGGTCACCCGTTGTGCTCGAGCTGATCCGAACGTCTCGCCCGCGTGGCGAGTTGGTTCACTCCGTGAAGAACCGACGGAGGACTCGGGCAAGCGCTTCGGCATCTGCCACATGTCCACCGACCTCGAGGGTGACCCGTCGGGCATCGGGCAGAGCGTCGGCTGCGGCGTCGGCCGCCCCTCCGAAGAAGTCGACGGGCAGTCCGGCCATCTGTGGGTCGATGCCGACAGTCGTCGTCAGCAGTACCGGTTGCCGAACGAGGGCGAGACGGTGGACTGGCGGAGGTCCGTCGCCGAGGCATTCCGCGTCGTATCGCAGTGTCGGCGCGAGCTCACGCAATGCAGACCACACAGGGGAGGCCTCGGCGCCCGCGATGTCGTCCTCCGAGGATCCGGCGAGTCGCATGAACAGGCGCAGTACGAGGTCGCGGTCGTCGGCGTCGAGTGCTGACTCGAGCTCACGCCTGTACGTATGCCAGGCGGAGATCATCGGGGCCTCCACCTGGTACGGCACCTCGTGAACGGCGACGCGGTCGACGGGAAGCCCTGCTGCGGCGGCTTCCAGCGCCAACGCACCTCCGGACGACGCACCGAACAGATGCGCGTGCCCTCCGGCAGTGTCGATCACGGCCGCGAGATCCTCGACCTCCCGCCCCACGGAATACGACGGAGCGTCACCGCTGTCACCTCTGCCGCGGCGCTGGTAGTTCACCACCGCGAAGTGATCGGCCAGGTGCGTGCCCAGCGGGTGGTTCTCGGCGCCGTCGTCCAGACCGCCCCCGACGAGCACCACCGCCGGCCCGTGAGTGCTCAGGCGGTCACAGGAGATCGGTGTGCCGTCGGCGGAACGGACATGCGGCATCAGACCCACGCTCCCTGCCGCGTCATCGACGGGCCACGTAGTGAGCGATGATCACACCCGTGGTCGTGGGAACGGACCTGACCAGCTCGAGATCGACCCGGTCGGCCGTCCCGAACAGTTGCGTGCCCGATCCCAACACGATCGGATGAATCTGCAGCACGTACTCGTCGATCAGGTTCGCCGCGTGCAGGCTACGCACCAGCTCGCCGCTTCCCATGATGGTCAGCGGCACGCTCGTGCGTTCTTTGAGTCTGCGCACCTCGTCCACCGCGTCACCGGCGACGAGGTGGGAGTCGGGAAACTCGAGAGTGGTGTCGGTGGACCTCGACACGACGTATTTCGTCGTTCGGACCAGCACATCGGTGAAGGGATTCGGCTCGGACGTCGTTGTCCAGAAGCCGAGTAGATCCTCGTACGTCCTCCGGCCGAACAGAAGCGCACCCTCGTCGCTCATGCCATCCGCCGCGAACGACATGGAGATCTCGTCCTGGTATCCCTGGCCCCAACCGCCGTGGACGAACCCTCCTCGGTCGTCCTCGTCGGGCCGTCCGAGGCCCTGTATGACTCCATCGGTGCTGATGCTCTGAAACGCGGTGATCGTCGCCATCGCTGCCAATCCTCGAATAGGTGGGCTGTCAGTCGTATCGACCCGGCGGGTGGCCGGAACTCATCGCGTCACCGCCGGGACCGCATCGCGCTCTTCTGCGTGATGCGGGGGTCCGAGCTGAGCGCGTCGTATTCCGCGGTGCCGACGGCGAGGAGCGCGACACGTTCGTTCTCGTCGTGGTGAATGCCCCAGCCGTACCGTTTCCCCAACGGAGCCGCGCGCAAGCATGCCCGATCGGCGGCGAAGAAGCTCACACGATCAGTTGTGGGGCGGGTCTGTTCGAGCCCGGACCGCTCCACGTGTACGGCGTACAACACGTCGTCCGATGTGAGTGTGTAGGGGGCGTCGGCGATCATTCTGTACTGCAGTTCGGCAATGGTCGGCTTGTCGTTCTTCGTCGGTGGTTTCTCGCCCGAGGTGGCAGGGCAGTCGGGCGCCACTCCGATGAAGACGTTGCGGTAGTTGGTGGTCATGAGTACATGATGTCCGTCGTTCGAGGCGGTCGTATTGCACAATTACGACATGGGCGAACGGCCGATCGACGTGACGGAAAGGTCGGGCGTTCTGGTGCCGTCGAATCTCGAACGGTTCGCAGCACGGTGGTCGCCACCGGCCGGGTCGATCGCGGACGTGGTGGACACATACTGGGCTGTCGAGTGGAACTTGGCTTCGAACGAGCAAGTCACGCAACGGATACTGGAATTCCCGGCCATCACGGTGAGCATCGAGTCGGGTGATGTCCCGGCTCCGTTCATGGTCACCGGCGTGCAGCGATCCGCGTGGGTGCGCACGATCCGAGGCGCCGGAACGGTATTCGCGGTTCGTTTGCGGCCCGCGGGTCTGGCCGCGATATCGAGCCTCATGCCGTCGAACTTGTCTGCACAGACGCCACTCGAGCGCGGTATGGACGCGACTCTCTTCGACATGATGACCGAGATCGCACAAGCTGAGGATCCCGCGGCGCGCGCCGATGAGGTGATCGCGGAGGCCCGGGCCACCACACCGCCCTCGCACGAGCATCTTCTGGCCAACGCTGTGGTAGACACGCTGTCGCGGACGGTGCGTTCCCGAACCGGCTCGCGGCTGGCAGCCGAAGTGGGTGCGAGTGAGAGAGCCGTGCAACGGGCCCTGCAGTCCACGCTGGGTATGGGACCGAAAGCGGTGGCTCGCCGTATCCGGCTGCAGGAGGTCGTGCGACAACTGTCCATTCCTGGTGTCGATGTCTCCGACATCGCGGTATGCCTCGGCTACGCAGACCAGGCGCACCTCATCCGGGACTTTCGCGGCGTTGCCGGGGTGACGCCGGGGCAGTACGTACGTGAGAACAGCTCGTCGGAACGAGAGGATCGATCGTGAATGCACTCGGACCGTTGCTCCCCATTCTGGGGACCTGGAACACGAACGGGCGAGTTGTCGGAGACGGTGTCACCGTCGTCGGCACGGACACCTATCGAAGACTGCCTGGCGAATCCTGGATCGCCCACGACGTCGACGTCGTCATGGGCACCGACCACGACGTCGCACACGAGCTGATCGGTGGAGAGCACTCTTCGGGTGGGTGGGCCATGTACGCGTTCGACAGCGCCGCGCAACCGACGCTCATGCGGTTGACCTTGCAGGACGACACCACACTTCTGCTCGAGGGCGACGGCGTGCGGAGCGGGCTGGACCTCCACGCCGGTACCGGACGAATGCGTGCCGAGTGGGAACGTGTCGACGACGGGGCGTGGGCACCGTGGATGGCTCTGACCTTCGATCGCATCGTGTGACTCGGCTGCACACATTCGTCGCGATCGTCGGGTCGGTCAGTACACCGTCCGGAAACCGCCTATCAGGGTGATGACGTTGCCGTCGGGATCGGTGATCGGCGCGAGTCGAACTCCGTTGGTGGCGTCCGTGGTGTCGCCGACGGCGAGTCCGCGGCCCGCGAGCTCGGTGGTGTGAGCGTCGAGGTCGTCGACGGCGAGGTTCGACCGCGTCCGGCCGGCCCGGTCGGCATCGAGGAACACCTGCATCCACGCCCCCGGCACGATCTGCCACTCGATCAGACCCGGCATGGGGTTGTTGTCGGGTTCGCGTCCCAGCAGGCGCGTGTACCACTCGCGTGCGACATCGATGTCGCGCACGGGTACGACGGTCAGTACGTGGTCGATCATGGGCTCGTCCTCTCGTCGGATGTCACTGATGTGGACCGGCGCGAGGTCGGCAACTCATCGACCACGCGACCGCTGTGCGTGATCCGGTGCAGCTGACCGTGCTGTACACGGTTCACTGCACCGGATCGTCCGGCACACGGGAGTTGTGAGGGGTGTGGCAGCAGGGGCGGCTCGCTATCGTGAGTGACTGGACCGGCACGGTCGATGACGATGGAGGCGAACCGGGGTGGCGGACGATTCGGACGTGGCGCAGGCGCGGGTGTTTCTCGCGGCGCTGGACGACGAGATCGCGACCGTATCGGTTCAACTCGAGGACGCGCGTCGGCTCGCCGCAGAAGCTCGGGCCAGGGGGAACGCGCCCACCGGTACGTGGCACGAGCAGCAGGCCGCGACACACAAGCGGACTCTGCGAGAGCTGCACCGGCAGACGCAGAATTTGCGCACCCGGTTCGCGCTGGCCTGAGATCCGAACGCTGGAACCTCCGCGAACGGGATCGACGCGATCCGGAGCGGTGGACTCGACGTCGTAGGGTCGACGTGTGAGGACACGACTCGGCGCTCTGGACCGTCGCACCCGCACAGCGCTCGGCGGCCCCGGGCTCGGGGTGGTCGCGCTTGCTGCGCTCGTCGTACTCGGTGCCGTGATCCTCGTACACGCGGTGGACCCGGATGCGTGGGTCGTGGCGGTAGTGCTGGCGCTCGTTGCGCTGGTCGTCAATCTCGGAGGGGCCCGCCGTTCAGGCAGACGGTGACTCACCGAAGTGAGGTAAGCCTGCGCTAACATTCGGACATGTCGACCATCTCCGCCGGGCGCGCCGGCGCTCTCCTCGCTGCCCTCGCTCTGGCTGTCGCCGGGTGTTCCACCGAGTCCGGGAGCAGTTCCGGTGGGGAAGGGTGGTCTCACACCACTGCCTTCGGCAACACCGTGTCGCTGGACGCACCGCCGGACACGGTGGTTGTCGACGCGTACTCGGCTGCCGCACTGTGGGACTACGGTGTTCGCCCTGCCGGGGTCTACGGCTACGGCATCACCAACGGGCTGGGTCTCGGTGACGCGGACCTCGATTCCATGACCGTCGTGGGTACGGATGCGGTGTTCGAGACGGAGGTGGCGGCGAATATGGGCGCCGACCTCGTCGTCGGCTATTCCGCCGAGACCGATCCCACGTCCTGGATCTGGTGGGAGGCAGCGCAGGCCGAGCAGATCAACGTCGTCGCTCCCTTCCTGGGCATCGACCCGTCCTCGTCGCTCGACGGAACGCTGGATCAATACCGTTCGCTCGCAGCATCACTGGGCGCCGACGTGGACTCCCCGGAGATCGCATCCGACCGTGCGGACTACGACGCGGCGAAACAGCGGGTGCGCGACGCTGTGGCCGCGAATCCCGGCGTGACGGTGCTGCCCGTCAACGCGGCCGCCGACGCCGTGTACATCGGAACGGAACAGTTGTCGGTGCTGGGACTGCTCTCGGACCTCGGTGTGAGTCTCGCGGGTCCGGGATTCGACGGACCGTGGGCGACGGTGAGCTGGGAGAACGTGGCTCAGTACCCTGCCGACATCGTTCTCGAGTACCCCGCGAGCCGTGAGGTGCTGGACGCCTCACCCGTCTACGGTTCCATTCCTGCGGTCACCTCGGGCGATGTTCTGGACTGGGACGACAAGCGTCCCACCACCTATGCCGAGTACGCGGACTGGCTCGACCGCCTTGCGGACGCCGTCGACCGCTCGAGCTCGTCGACCTGACGCCGACCGGGGGGGTACTCCTGCATGGTCCAGGGGCCCCGTCCGGCGGCGGCTCAGGATCGTCCCGTCGCCACCGCCGACTCGTTGATCGAACCCGCAGCCGGCCGACCGGCCAGTGCTGCGACGACGGACTCGGCGGCGGCAGTACCCGCATCGGTGCGCGCCTCGCGGGTCTGACCGGCCAGGTGTGAGGTGGCGACGACCGTGGGCATGGCCAGGAGCGGGTTGTCCGGGTCCGGTGGTTCGGTGGCGAAGACGTCGAGCGCCGCTCCCGCGATGGTGTGGTCGCGGAGCGCGTCGACGAGGGCATCCTCGTCGACCATCGATCCGCGGGCCGTGTTGACCAGGTAGGCAGAGGGTTTCATCTCGGCCAGTGCCGCGGCGTCGATGACGGGTGCGCCGCCGGCACGGGCGTGGAGGCTGACGAAGTCGGACTCGCGGAGCAGAGTGGTTCTGTCGACGTAGGTGACCTCGAGTGCGGGGTCGGGATGGCCGGTGGAGATCAGGACGGTCATGCCGAACGCGTGAGCGAGGTCCACGACGGCCCGTCCGCTCGGCCCGAGGCCGATGATGCCGAGAGTCGCGCCCCGTAGCTGTCGAGTGTCGTGGCGTGGCCACTCTCCGCGCCGCACGCCGTCGGTAGTCTCGCCGATCCGCCTCGCGCACATCAGGAGCAGAGCGAGGGTCATCTCGGCCACCGCATGGCGGTTGGCTCCGGGGGTGTTGCAGACGAGGACGCCGTGAGCGGTGGCGGCCTCGATGTCGATCGAGTCGTATCCGACTCCGCTGCGCGCGATCACGCTGAGGGACGGGGCCGCGGCGAGCATGGCGGCGGTGACGGGTTCGCTGGCGATGATGGCAGCGTCACTCGCGGCGAGGAGCGCGGCCATCTCACCGTCGGGGCGGGGCCCGACGGCGGGGGAGTGGACGGTCTCGTGACCGTGCGCACGGAGCAGGGTGTCGACGTCGTCGCCGGGGTGGAGGTAATCGGTGGTGATGAGGACGGTAGCCATCTGTCCCTCTTTCATGTCCGTGCCGATCCGGATCGGCGTCACTCGCCGATCAGGCGCTGCACCTTCTCGCGAGTGTCGGTGCCCGCGACAGGAAGGTAGACGACGATGTTCAGGTCCTTGTGATCGGTCGGCGCCAACTGGTGGTGCTCGAAGCGCAGCTCTCCGACGACAGGGTGCCGGAAGACGCGCTCACGTGAGGCGAATCCCTCGATGTCGCGGTTGTCCCACCCGTCGGCGAACGTGTCACTCGTCGAGCGGAGCCGATCGACCAGGTCCGTGAAGGAGGGAGTGCCGAGGGCGGCGCCTCCGTCCGCCCGGAACTCTGCGAGGAAGCGTCTGCTGTCGGACTCCCAGTGCGGGAGCAACTCGCGCACGTACGGGTCGGTGAAGACCA
Source organism: Rhodococcus sp. BP-241 (assembly GCF_019836145.1). Lineage (NCBI taxonomy): Bacteria > Bacillati > Actinomycetota > Actinomycetes > Mycobacteriales > Nocardiaceae > Rhodococcus > Rhodococcus sp. BP-241. The sequence goes on from NZ_JABUEI010000005.1 coordinate 49,613, forward strand.
GCCACAGAAGGTTTCGGTCCGCTGCCTCCACGGTCTCGATGCGGGGGAACAACGCACGGTACGCACGATTCCATCCGGCGATCGTCCACTCCGGACGGAGAGCGAACGCGGGGAGATCGGTGAGGGCATCGAGCAGACGTTGCACGGCCGGAGGCGTCGTCTCCGCGCTCGACGGGGTCGGCGTCGGCGGGTGTCCCGCGAGGTCGAGAACGTAATCGTGCTCGGCAGGCGTGAGGTGCAGCGTCGCGGCGACGGCATCGAGGACTTGGCGTGACGGGTGGATGTCCCGCCCTTGTTCGAGCCAGGTGTACCAGGTGACGCTGACATGGGACAGCGACGAGACGTCCTCTCTACGTAAGCCTGTCGACCGGCCCCGCGGAACGGGCGGCAACCCGAGCCGCGACCGTGGCAGTGCCGAGCGGCGGGCGCGCAGGAAAGCTCCCAGCTCACGGCGCGCGGCGAAGTCCCGGTCGGTGGTCACACGGCAACTCTACGATCGTCCACGCGTGAAGGTGGTGGTGGTGATACCAGTACCGGAGCTGTCTTCCTGCGGCGGCAGTCGACCGGCATCGTCGTCCCCATGCCTGCACTTCGATCGAGAACCGTCACGCACGGACGCAACATGGCGGGGGCCCGCGCGCTACTACGCGCCGCGGGGGTGAACGGCGACGATTTCGGTAAGCCGATCATCGCCGTCGCGAACAGCTTCACCGAGTTCGTTCCCGGCCACACCCATCTCCAGCCGGTCGGCCGCATCGTCTCGGACGCGATCACCGCAGCCGGCGGCATTCCGCGCGAGTTCAACACGATCGCGGTCGACGACGGCATCGCGATGGGACACGGCGGGATGCTCTACTCGCTGCCCTCCCGCGATCTCATCGCCGACTCCGTCGAGTACATGGTGAACGCACACTGCGCGGACGCTCTCGTGTGCATCTCGAACTGCGACAAGATCACCCCCGGGATGCTCATGGCCGCACTGCGACTGAACATCCCGGTGGTGTTCGTCTCGGGCGGTCCGATGGAGGGTGGCACCGCAGTGCTCGTCGACGGCACCGTGCGAACCCGACTCACCCTGGTGTCCGCCATGTCCGATGCCGCCGCCGGTGACGTCTCGGACGAGGACCTGGCACGCGTGGAGGAGTCAGCGTGCCCCACGTGCGGGAGCTGCTCGGGCATGTTCACGGCAAACTCGATGAACTGCCTGACCGAAGCGCTGGGGCTCGCTCTGCCGGGCAACGGAACCACGCTCGCCACGCACACGGCGCGTCGGGACCTCTACGAGAATGCCGGGCGCACCGTGGTCGATCTGTGCCGTCGGTGGTACGACCACGACGACGAGTCGGTCCTTCCTCGGCAGATCGCCTCACGCGCTGCGTTCGACAACGCCATGGCCCTCGACATCGCGATGGGTGGATCGACGAACACGATCCTGCATCTCCTGGCCGCGGCACGCGAGGCCGAACTCGACTACAGCCTCGACGACATCGAGAAGCGTTCGCGGATGGTCCCATGTCTGTGCAAGGTGGCACCCAACGGGCACTACCTCGTCGAGGACGTGCACCGCGCCGGTGGAGTGCCCGCCATTCTCGGTGAGCTCCGCAGGGGCGGGCATCTGCACGATCACGTGCACACGGTGCATTCGGAGTCTCTCGCCGACTGGCTCGACCGGTGGGACGTCCGGTCCGGGTGTGCCGACGAGGCCGCGATCGAGTTGTTCCACGCCGCACCGGGATGCGTACGTTCCGCCACTGCGTTCTCGCAGTCCGAGCGTTGGGAGACGTTGGATCTCGACTCCGCCGGCGGATGCATCCGCGATGTGGAGCACGCGTACTCGGCCGACGGCGGCCTGGCGGTTCTGCGCGGCAACCTTTCCGCCGACGGGTGTGTGGTGAAGACGGCGGGCGTCGACGACTCCATCCTCACCTTCACCGGCCCGGCCGTGGTCGTGGAGTCGCAGGAGGACGCATGTGACGCCATCCTGTCCGGACGGATCGTGGCCGGCGACGTGCTGGTCGTGCGGTACGAGGGTCCGCGCGGTGGGCCCGGAATGCAGGAGATGCTCTATCCGACAGCATTTCTCAAGGGTCGCGGCCTCGGGGCTTCGTGTGCGCTGATCACCGACGGCCGCTTCTCCGGCGGGACATCGGGTCTGTCGATCGGGCACGTGTCTCCGGAGGCGGCCGCGGGTGGCGTGATCGCTCTGGTCGAGGACGGGGACAGCATCACCATCGACATCCCGCACCGCTCGATCACACTGGACGTCGCCGACAGCGTGCTCGCGCAACGGCGTTCTGCCCTCGACGGCTTCCGGCCCCGCCACAGGCAGCGCGAGGTGAGCGTCGCTCTCCGTGCGTACGCCGCGCTCGCACTGTCCGCAGACAAGGGTGCGGTGCGCGACGTCGATTCGCTCCGGTGAGTCCCGTGGTTCGTCACTGCTCCGTTGCGTCGACCGCCGTCGCCAAGCCGTCGACGAGAGTCGGGAGGAAGTAGGGAATCGTCAGTGCCGTCGGGCCGATGGCGGCCCCGGCTTCCTGGCCGACGAATCTGGCGACGGCACCTGCCGCCACAGCGGGGATCTGCCGCGACACGTCGGATGACAGGAACTCCCGGAGTGCCGCGTCCGTGTCCACCTGTGTGAAGACGACAGAGGCATCGATTCGGGAGATCTCCTCGGACGACACCGCGGTCGAGAACGTGGAATCACCGGTCGCCAGTTCGGTGACGGACGGATCGGACGTGAATCCCAGGTTCTCGAGCAACTCGACGCGCGGGTCCGAGGGAAGCAGGAGGTAGTAGACGTCCTGCGCCTCGGACACGTAGGCGATGGTTCGGTCTCGGAACTCGGGGTGTCCTGCGCCGGCATCGACGACCTGCTGGTCCAGTTCTGACACGAGTTCCGTTGCCTCGACGCTCTTTCCGAGAACCTCACCGGTGACACCGATCGTGTCTCGCCACGGAGTCGACCAGAGCTCGGACGGCGGTGCGACCACGGGAATGCCGGCCGATGTGACCGCGTCGTACTCGCTCCGAGTGAGGCCGGAATGTGGTGCCAGCAGGACGTCGGGGTCGGCTGCGACGAGCTTCTCGACCGACAGGGGACCCAAAACGTCGTCCAGGAGAGCCGGTGCCTCACCGCCGTTCCGGGCGATCGACTCGGCGATCCACGGGTACGTCAGGTCGTCACCGCCGCCGTACGTGGTCGACGGCATGGCCACCGGCATCACCCCGAGAGCCAGCACGGCATCCGTGGCGCCGGCACCCCAGGTGGCCACGCGGGCGGGTGTCGAGTCGAGGACAGTCTCGCCGTACATGTGCCGCAACGTCTTCGGGAACGACGCATCGGCGGTCGTCGCCGAACCGGGGTCAGCGGGGTCCGACGAGCTGCAGCCGACGAGGTGCGCGGTCACCGCCACGGCGGCGATGAGAACTGTGATCGAGCGTCTCGTCCATCGTGGAACGCTGCCGGGAATACGCATCATGCCTTGATGCTAAGGGTAGGCTGCCCTTATGACGCAATCAACGAGGTCAGGTGCCGGTTCCCCGTCGCCCGACTGAATCGACGATGACCCGTGCCTGCGCCACCGACGAGTGGCCGTGTGTGTGCGCGACCGCGCTCAGGAGTGCCGACGCGGCGGGGACCGACAGCTCGTGCCGTGCGGCGATCATTCCTATCGCGGTGTGCACCACGTCGGTGTCGGGGCCGGTCCGCGCACCGTTCTCGGCGGCGAAGTCGGTGGCGCACAGAGTGCCGAGGGAGTGCGCCAGTCGGCCGAGGGGGCCGTCGAGGTCCGTCGACCACCCTCGACCTCTCCAGGTCCGTCGATGTAGTTGCAAGGTTCCCGACGGTCGGGCGCGGGGGCCCACAGGGAACACCCGTAGCCACCCGACGCCCAGGACGCTCAGGGCGCCGGTCACCTGCGGCCACCGCAGGTGATCGAGTGAATCCTCCACCGCGGCATCGTGGACCGCACCGTCGGCGAGAGCGTCGACGACCGGACCGAGCCCGAGTGCCTGGAGTTCCCATGCGACGCGGGCCGCCGTCGCGTCTGTCACGTGCGCGACATTCTGCACAGACCAGTCGCCGGGCGGGACCAGAACCAGGGCGGCGCCGTCGGCGCCCGTCAGATCGACACAGACATCCACGATGTCGGTGATGATCGACGTGCGAAGCCCGCCGTCGTGGTTCCCCGCGCTCACCATCGAGGGTGGTCGTCCCTTCTGGTTGCGCGAACGACTGCAACGCGCCCACTGGTCACGGTGAACGAGTGATACCCGGGCCGCCGCGACTCCACACACCGTCCGGCAACTCGTCGACGCCCGAGGTGGCGGCGGATCCGGCCGTAGCCACCGTCACCCTCTCGACGCGTCGTCGGGCACGTCGTCTGTCGTCGTCGGCGCGAACGGCCCTGACGGGCCGAAGGCGATGTCCGCGAAACGCTGTCCCATGACGGCGTGGGCGTCGGTGTCGGGATGCAGGTTGTCCGGAAGTGGGTGGCGCCGTTCGTCGTCCTCGCCGAAGAGCAGCAGTCCGTCGAGGTGGTGGAGGTTCGGGTCGTCCGATCGACTGTCGACGATCTGAGCGAGCGCGTCACGGATCACGCGAAGTGTCAGGCGTCCGAGCGCGATGTCGCCCTCCGTGCCCGTCGCGCGAAATCTCGCGGAGCCGGCGGCGAACGAGTCGGGATCGATCGCCCCGGGTCCCGGAGTGTTCTCGTGGATCGCGCAGTGGATCGGCGAGATCAGCAGCAGCGGTGTGGTCGGGTGCCCGTCGCGGACGGTGTCGAGGAACCCGTGAACTGCGGGAACGAACGAACGAAGGCGCATTGCATCGAGGTTGACGACGTTGATGCCCAGCTTGACGCTGATGACGTCCGCGGGGGAGTCCCGCACGACGCGAGCCATGAACGGATCGACGAAGGCGCTGCCCCCGAAACCCAGGTTGCGCAGCCGAACGCCGGCACGACGGGCCGCGACGACAGGCCAGATGCGCGTGGGGCTCGCGGCGTTGGATCCCTGGCTGATCGAGCTGCCGTGGTGCAGCCACCTCGGTCCGCTCGTCGGCGCCGGGTGCAGAACGGCATCAGCGGACAGCGAGACCAGATCCACCTGTTCGTTGTGGGGGAGCCAGATCTCGACCGTCTTCTCCCCGGCCGGCAGATCGGTGAGGGTGATGCGTTCCGTCGTTCCCGGGTGGACCGTGCTCGTTCCGGTGGTCGGATCGATCTCGACGGTGTCACCGCCCGAGAGCACGTGCGACTGAAGAATCGAGTCGTTCACCACCACGTCGACGGCGCCCCGGTCGCGCATCACACCCCGGTAGGTCATGCGCGTGGTGTGGACCTCGAGGACCATCTGGACGGCGGTCGTGCGCGCGGCGATACGCACTCCGGACGGTTGCGCCTCCATCATCGCGAGCTGCGGGTCCGCATCGCGTTGCCGGACGGCACGGGGGAGCCGGTGTGGGCGCACGCCCCGATCCACGCGTTCGAGCTCGGCTGCACCGAGGACGATGTCGTCGTTGAGTGGTGCGGTGATCATACTTTCCGAGACTACCTAACGGTGTTCAGGGGCTACCTAACGGTGTTCAGGGGCTACCGAACGGTGTTCAGGACGACCGCGGCGCTCTCGCTCACCGCGGCGTCCTCGTACGGTGCCGAGGCGTCGTTCTTCCGTGTCAGCACCGTCAGTACCAGCGGGGGACGGCCGGGTGGTGTGACGACGGCGATGTCGTTCCGCACGGCCCCGGCGCCACCCGACTTGTCGGCCACCGTCCATCCGCTCGGCGCCCCCGCGCGGACGAGTGCGTCGCCCGTGGCGTTCCCGCTCATCCACTCGGCCAGGGTCGCTGCGTCGGCATCGGTCGACGAGCCGGCACCCCGCAGTGCGGCCAGACTCGTCGTGAACGCGTCGGCGGTGGTGGTGTTTCCGGTGCTGTCGGGTCCGACCGTGTTGAGGCCCGGCTCCACGTCGACGATGTCCGTGACATCGTCGCCGAGTCGGGACAGAGCCGCATCGAGCTCTGCGGGACCGCCGATTTGGTCGAACACGAGGTTGGTCGCCGTGTTGTCGCTCTCCCGCACGGCCGCTTCCGCCAACTCGGCCGCCGTGAGTCCGGTGTCCAGACGTGCCGTGGTCACCGGTGAATATCCCGCGCGCTCGATGTCGGCCGCGGTCCACCTCACGAGGTCGTCCCGAGCGTCCTCAGGGGTTCGTCGCAGGAACTCGGCTGCCAGGAACACCTTCACTGTCGAAGCGAAACCGAAACGTTCGGCTCCGCGATATCTGATCGTCTCGCCGGTCCCGGTGTTCAGGAGGCTGACACCCACCGTCACGTCGTAGCGCTCCTCGACAGCCTGCAGTCCGGTCGAGACGTCGTCGCGCTCTGCTCGACTCGACGTGGAAGCCGGCGAGACGGGCACACCGCCCGAGGGAGCGCACGCGGTGAGGGCCAGGGCGACGACAGCGAGCGCGACGCGCGGTCGGGCCGCCGTGTGCAGGAGTGCTCGTCTCGTCACGCGAGTGCGAGGAACAGCTTCTCGAGTTCCGCCTCGGTCATGGGTTCCTTGTTGTCGGCGGTGGCACCGGTCATACATTCGCGCAGGCCGGTGGCGACGATCTTGAACCCTGCCCTGTCGAGCGCGCGCGAGACGGCGGCGAGCTGGGTGACGACCTCCTTGCAGTCGCGGCCGTTCTCGATCATCGAGATGACCCCGGTGAGTTGGCCGTTGGCGCGCCGGAGTCGGTTGAGTACCAGTGCGATGCTGTCGTCGTCGCCGACCATGATGAACTCCTGTCAGAACTGCCGTGAGCTGTCGATGGTACCCCCGGGGGCATCAGAGTCTCAGTGTCCGGGTGCCGGTTCGTCGGCGAGTGTGGCGATGGCAGCGCGGAGCTTGGTCGCTGCGTCGTGGGCGACGTCGCCGAGCGCCGGCACTCCGGTCGACTGGACCATGATGTCGGGGTTCATGGCGTCGACGATGATCACGTCGGCGTTGTCCGGGTCCTCGCGGACGACGACGTTGCAGGGGAGCAGCAGGCCGATCTGTCGCATGACGCCGACGGCGCGGTGGGCCAGGGGCGGGTTGCACGCGCCGAGAATCAGGTAGCGCTCCATGTCCTCACCGAGCTTGGCTTTCAGGGTGGCCTGCATGTCGATCTCGGTGAGCACGCCGAAACCCTGCTCTGCCAGGGCGTCTCGGGTGCGCTGGACGGCGGTGTCGAAGTCGGTGTCGGTCAGAGTGGTGGTCAGAGCGATGGTCACGAGTGTCGTCCTTCGGTCGGGGGTGTCAGTGGGAGAAGCTGATGGACGGGAGGGCCTTGCGGAGCCAGGCCGGTGACCACCAGGCGGCGGAGCCGGTCAGTCGGAGCAGGACGGGCAGCAGGATCAACCGAATCAGGATGGCGTCGAGAAGCACGGCGACGCCGAGGATGATGCCCATCTCCTTCGGCGGGAGCGGGTCGGCGAGGGCGAAGGTGAAGAACACCGCCACCATCACCGCGGCCGCGGCGAAGATGACCCGCCCGGAGTGGGCGAGACCGTCGATCATCGCCGTCGTCGCGTCGCCGGTGCGCTCGACGTGCTCCTTGGCGGTGGCGAGGAGGAACACGGTGTAGTCCATGGCGATGGCGAAGATCATCGCGAAGAAGAACACCGGTCCCCACCCGTTCAGGAAGCCCTGCGGAGTGAAGCCGAGCAGCGAGGCGCCGTGCCCGTCCTGGAAGATCAGCTTCGCGACGCCGAACGCGGCGGCGGTGGAGAGCAGGCTGACCGCGGTGCCCAGGAACGCGATCAAGGGTGCTTGCAGTGCGACGAGGAGCAGCACGAACCCGAGGATCAGGATGATCGTGACGACGAGCGGCAGGTAGTCGTTCAGGGCCTGCTGCAGGTCGAGGTTCTCCGCGGGTGCGCCGCCGACCAGCGCCGACTCCGGAAGTTCGCCGCGCAGGTCGGCGAGGATGGTGCCCATCGACTCGTCGGAGGGGTCGACCGCCGGAATCGCCTGCAGCAGTGCGTAGCCGGAGCCGTCGGCGGCGGGTTGCGGTGGGGTGACCATGGCGATGCCGGGCACCTGCGCCGCGGCGGCGGCCGTGTCGGCGGCGTCGGCCGAGGGGACGACGATCTGCAGTGCGCCGGGGGCGCCGTCGCCGAACTGCTGCTGGACGAGGGCGTAGCCCTGCCGCACCGGTGCGTCCTCGGGGACCACGGAGATCGACGGCATCGCGACCTTCAGGCCGAGAACAGGAAGTGCGAGTGCGACGAGGACGCCGATCGAGGCGAGCGCGAACGGCCACGGGTGCTTGTGCAGGAGAGCGCCCCACGCGGCGAACATCGGCGAGCGGTGCTGCTGACGCTTGGCGTAGGGGAGGGACGCGGCGTTGACCTTCGAGCCGAGCGCGCCGAGGGCGGCGGGGAGCAGGGTGAGCGTGGCGAGCAGGACGAAGGTGACGGCGAGCATGATGCCGACGGCCATGGTCCGCACCGCGGGGGCGGGAACGATCAGCACGGCGGACAGGCTGACGAGGACGGTGAGTCCGGACAGGACCACGGCTTTGCCCGCGGTGTCCATGGTCTCGGCGACGGCCGCGCGGGGATCGCGGGAGCGCAGGGCGTCGCGGAAGCGGGCGACGAGGAACAGTGCGTAGTCGATGCCGAGTGCGAGCGCGAACATCATGGCGAAGTTCATGGCCCACACCGAGATCGGGGTGATCTCGTTGAGCAGGACCAGCCCGCCCGCGGAGGCGACGAGACCGGCGATGGTCAGCAGCAGCGGGAGTCCGGCGGCGACGAGTGAGCCGAACGCGAGGACCATGATGGCGAGGGTGACGGGCCAGGAGATGAGTTCGGCCTGGATCATCGCGTCGTGGTTGGCCTTGTTGAAGTCCGACCACAGCGCCGACGCCCCGGTGGGGTAGACCTCGACACCGTCGCCGGAGAGTGCGGTGAGCTGGTCCTTGACGTCGTCGACGGCGGTGACCATCTCGTCGGTGGTGCCGTCGGCGCCGGCGATGAGGATGCCGGTGCGTCCGTCCGGGCTGATCGTCATCCCCGGCTGCGGGGGCACGATCTCGCCGAAACGCGGGTCCGCGTTCAGGATGTCGGTCGCGCCGGTGAGCGCGGCGGTCGCTGCCGGGTCGCTCAGCGCACCGGAGTCGCTGTGGACGACGACCTGCACCGCGGCGGAGGAGTTGCCGCCGAAGTGTTCCTCGGCCAGCTCGCGGACCTGCACCGATTCCGATCCGTTCGCCTGCCACCCGGCGCCGGCGAGGGACGAGAACACCGACGGTGCAGCGGATCCGAGGGCGATCAGCAGAATCAGCCAGGTGCCGAAGACCCAGCGGCGGCGGGTGACCATGGCTGCGCCCCACCGGCCGAGGCGGCCGGGGGCACTGTCGTGGTGGTCGCCGGGCCGGGATTCGGCGACGGTGTCGGACTGGGACACGGTGGACTCCTATACGGGTGGGGGTATCCGAGCAGCCTGGATCGGCCATCGTCGAGAAGTGGTGTGAGGGTGTGCTCAGCGGTGGAACTGTGAGCATTCGGCAGGGGGGGGCCACAGGACACTCCTTCCGCGTTCGATCCGCTGGACTGCGCACACCGTGTCACATACGAGGGGGGGTATGCAAGTACCCCCTGGGGTATCTGACCGAGGTTGCCGGGTGTCGGTGCGACGACCGCCGACGTACCCCCAGGGGGTACGTCGGTACACTGGGGCCCGTGTTGCACAGTCTTCGGCAGCGACGTTCGCTGACCCTCGCTGTGCAGATGGCCTGGTGGGCCGTCTCGATCGCACTGGGCGTGGTGCTGATGCACATGGTGGTGCCCGTCCAGACCGCCGCGGCCCATGAAGCGATGCCGAACCACCACGCGTCGATGGACGCGGAGGTCCACGCTGGCGCCGCCACGCACACCGCGGAGCCCGGTCCGGCGGCGGAGCGACTGCCGTGCCCCGGCGGTCACGACATGATGCATCCGTGCATCGGGACGGTCACCTCGTTCCCGCCGATGTCGGTCCCGATCGGGGCCGTCGAGTGCCTGCCGGCGCTCGATGACGCATCCGACCGTGTCGTCGTGATCGTCGCCCGCGCAGGGCGAGCTCCACCATGGGCGCTGTCCTCGCTGGACGACTCGGTACTTCTGCGGGTGTGACGGGGAGCCCGGGGCAGTGATGCCCCGGCGGATCGCACGTCGATTCAGACCCCTTTTCCGTTCGACACACCTCAGGAGTACGCCCATGCATGTCAAGAACACGACAGTCACCACACTCGCCGCTGCCGCGATCGGAGTCGCCCTCGTCGCCGGTTGTGGCGACGACGGGTCGTCCGCGTCGATGGAGGGCCACTCGATGGGTTCCTCGTCCATGGAGTCCGCGCCGTCTCAGGATCCCGCTGCGGACTTCGCCGACGCCGACCTCGCGTTCGCATCGATGATGTACCCGCACCATGCTCAGGCTGTCGAGATGGCCTCCATGGTCGACGGGCGTTCCACGAACCCGGACGTGGTCACGCTCGCCGACGAGATCGCGGACGCGCAGGGACCCGAGATGGACCAGTTGGCCTCATGGCTGGCGGAGTGGGGTCAGCCGTCTCCGTCGGCAACGCCCGACGACATGCAGGGCATGGATCACGGGTCGGGGAGCGGAATGATGAGTTCGCAGGACATGGCCTCCCTGACGGCCTTGTCCGGCGACGAGTTCGACCAGCGGTGGCTGACGATGATGATCGACCATCATCGAGGTGCGGTCGCCATGGCGGAGACGGAGATCGAGGAGGGCTCGAACGACGACGCGGTCGCGATGGCTCGCACGATCGTCGACACGCAGAACGCCGAGATCGCCAGGATGGAACAACTTCTCGGTTGACCTCCGGCCGACGGCCGCCACTCCGACGGGAGTGCCGGCCGTCGGGTGCGGCCCGTGTCAGATCCGCAGTCGCGCCGCGAGTTCGTCGACGCGCGTGGCGATGTCGTCGCGCACCAGGCGCATCCGCTCGATGCCCTCGATACCTCGCGTCGACGGCTCGTCGGTGTCCCAGTTCAGGTAGGTCGGTCCCTCGACCGGGTCGACGGTCGCCTCGGTGCCGAGGGTGACGACGAAGTCCATCCGGGACATCAGATCCGGATCGATCGGCTTGGGGTGCTCACCGGTGAGATCGACTCCGACCTCACGCAGCGACTCGGCCGACAGAGCATTGACTGCACTGCCGGGGGCAGTCCCGGCGGAATGCACCTCGACATCGTCACCGGCGACCGTGCGCATCAGCCCTGCGGCCATCTGCGACTTGCCGCCGTTCTTCACGCAGACGAACAACACACTCGGCTTGCGGTACATCAGGATTCCTTCGTCTGTCGGGCGGGTGAAAATCGTCTGCGCAGTGCCAGCGAGACGTAGACGAGTCCCACGAGCACTGGGACTTCGATGAGGGGTCCGACGACGCCGGCGAGGGCTTGACCGGACGTGGCGCCGTAGGTGGCGATAGCGACAGCGATGGCGAGTTCGAAGTTGTTGCCCGCCGCGGTGAATGCCAGGGTGGTGGTGCGCTCGTAGCCCAGTCCCATGGCGGCGCCGAGGGCGTATCCGCCGCCCCACATCACGGCGAAGTACACCAGCAGCGGGATCGCGATGCGAACGACGTCCAGGGGCTGGGAGGTGATGCGGTCGCCCTGCAGGGCGAACAGGACGACGATGGTGAACAGCAGTCCGTAGAGCGCCCACGGCCCGATTTTCGGGATGAACGAGGTCTCGTACCAGTCGCGGCCCTTGGCGCGTTCGCCGAAGTACCGAGAGGCGAATCCGGCGATCAACGGGATGCCCAGGAAAATCAGCACGGACTTCGCGATCTGCCACGGTGATGCCTCGATGGTGGTCTGGTCGAGACCGAGCCAGCCGGGGAGCACGGAGAGGTAGAACCAGCCGAGGACGGCGAACATGATCACCTGGAACACCGAGTTGATCGCCACGAGAACGGCGGCGGCTTCGCGGTCGCCGCAGGCGAGGTCGTTCCAGATGATGACCATCGCGATGCAGCGGGCGAGTCCGACGATGATGAGTCCGGTGCGGTACTCGGGCAGGTCGGGGAGGAACAGCCAGGCCAGCGCGAACATCAAGGCGGGGCCCAGGATCCAGTTGAGAGCGAGAGAACCGAGCAGGAGCTTTTTGTCACCGGTGACGGTGTCGAGGCGGTCGTAGCGGACCTTGGCCAGCACCGGGTACATCATGATCAGCAGGCCGATCGCGATCGGGAGGGAGACGCCGTCGACGGAGATGGACGACAGGGCGTCGTTCATCCCGGGGATCAGTCGTCCGAGCAGCAGCCCGACGACCATCGCGACGCCGATCCACACCGGCAGGAAGCGGTCGAGGGTGGAGAGCTTGCCGACGACGGCGGGGTGGCCGCTGGTGTTCGCCGCGGTGCTCATGCGGTCACCAGCGTCGGGTCGACGGTGGCCATGACGGCCGACAACTGCTGCAGCGCAGCGGGAATCACGCGGTAGTAGACCCAGGTTCCGCGCCGCTCGGAGCCGAGCAGGCCGGCCTGGCGAAGCACCTTGAGGTGGTGGGAGATGGTCGGCTGCGACAGGTCGAAGGATCCAGAGATGTCGCACACGCACGCCTCACCACCGTCGTGACTCGCGATGAGACTGAGCAGGCGCAACCGGACCGGGTCGCCCAGCGCCTTGAACATCGACGCGAGGATGTGCGACTGCTGCTCGGTCAGAGGTTCACGAACCAGGGGCGAGCATCGGACACCCGTGTCGGGCTCTGACTGATTCGACATTCTTCTATATTGACGCTTGTCGATGGTCTCGGTCAATTCGCACTCTACTCTCCGGTGAGAGTAGGGTTCGGCGCAGTGGAGGGCCGTGCTCGGCCTCCGGCAGTCCCGCACCGTGAAAGAGGCTCGTCATGTCCCACGCCGGCTCGACCGTCGCCCCACCCGAGGACACCTCGGTGCTGGCCGCGCTGCGCTCACCTCGTCGTCTGAAGACCGAGGTGCTGGCGGGCCTGGTCGTCGCGCTGGCGCTGATCCCGGAGGCGATCTCGTTCTCCATCATCGCCGGTGTCGATCCCCGCGTCGGACTGTTCGCGTCCTTCACGATGGCGGTCACCATCTCGATCGTCGGCGGTCGTCCGGCCATGATCTCCGCCGCCACCGGAGCGATCGCCCTCGTCGTCGCGCCACTGTCACGCGAGTACGGCCTCGACTACCTCATCGCCGCCGTGATCCTCGGTGGCGTCCTGCAGATCGTGCTCAGCGTCGTCGGAGTGGCGAAGCTGATGCGCTTCATTCCGCGCAGCGTGATGATCGGGTTCGTCAACGCGCTCGCCATCCTCATCTTCACGTCGCAGTTGCCCTACCTCATCGGCGTGCCCGCCCTGGTGTATCCCCTCGTGGCAGTGGGTCTCGTGGTCATGGTGTTCCTTCCCAAGCTGACGACCGTAGTGCCCGCACCGTTGATCGCCATCGTGATGCTCACCGCCGCCACCCTCGTGTTCGCGCTGCAGGTTCCCGATGTCGGCGACGAGGGCGAGCTGCCGTCCTCGCTTCCGACGCTGCTGCTCCCGAACGTGCCGTTCACCCTCGACACCCTGTCGATCATCGCGCCGTTCTCGCTCGCCATCGCACTGGTGGGTCTGCTCGAATCACTCATGACCGCGAAGCTGGTGGACGACATCACCGATTCGCGCTCGAACAAGACCCGCGAGGGTTGGGGCCAGGGTGTCGCCAACCTCGTCACGGGCTTCACCGGCGGCATGGGCGGCTGCGCGATGATCGGCCAGACCATGATCAACGTGAAGGTCTCCGGCGCACGTACCCGGATCTCGACCTTCCTCGCCGGAACGTTCCTGCTGATCCTCGTGGTGGGACTCGGCGACATCGTGGCACTCATCCCGATGGCCGCGTTGGTCGCGGTCATGATCATGGTCTCGGTGGGCACGTTCGACTGGCACAGCATCCGTCCGTCGACCCTGCGGCGCATGCCCAAGAGCGAGACGCTGGTCATGATCGCCACGGTGGCCGTGACCGTCGCGACCCACAACCTGGCCTACGGCGTCGTCGTCGGTGTCGTCACCGCGATGGTGCTCTTCGCGCGGCGGGTCGCGCACCTCACCGAGGTGGTCGACGTGGCGCACCCGGACGAGAACACGCGCGTCTACAAGGTCCTGGGAGAGCTGTTCTTCGCCTCCAGCAACGATCTGATCCACCAGTTCGACTACGTCGGTGACCCCGAGAACATCGTCATCGACATGTCGGAGTCCCACATCTGGGACGCCTCCACGGTCGCGACGCTCGATGCCGTCACCACGAAGTACGCGGCGAGGGGCAAGAAGGTCGAGATCGTGGGGCTGAACGCGTCGTCCGTGGAACGACGGGACCGGCTCAGCGGAAACCTCGGCGCAGGACACTGATCGGGCCCGGTCTCCGGGTCGGAACTAGAGTCGACGCACACTCGACGTACGACGAAGGAGCGGGACAGTGGGCGAGAGCATGCAGATCGGTGAGGTCGCCGAGCGCACGGCACTGTCCATTCGCACACTGCGCCACTACGACTCGGTGGGTCTCGTCGTCCCGTCGGCGCGATCGGCCGGCGGATTCCGGCTCTACACCGAGGCCGACGTCGAGCGGTTGTTGGTGATCCGGCGGATGAAGCCGCTGGAGTTCACGCTGGCCGAGATGGGCGAGCTGCTCGCAGCCCTCGACGTCCTCGGGAACGGCGATGCCGACGATGAGGACCGAACTGCCGCAACACAATTCGTCGACCAGTGCCACGACAAGGCGCTGGACCGGTGCGAGACGTTGCGACGCCATCTCGCCTACGGCGAGGAGTTCGCAGCTCTGCTCGCGGCCCGCAGGCCGGTCACCGAACTCTGAGTCAGCTCTCCTCGCGGCGCTGATACACGTCGGGGATGCCGTCGTGATCGTCGTCGCGGGTCTCCTCCTCGTGGATCAGCTTGTACGCGCGGTTGCGGCTGCGCAGAATCGCGGCGGCGATGCACGCCGAGATCACCGATCCGGTCAGCACTCCGACCTTGACGTGATCGTCTCGCTCGGTGCTCTCACCGAAGGCGAGGTCGCCGATCAACAGCGAGACGGTGAAACCGATGCCGGCGAGAACGGCGACGCCGAACACGTCACGCCACGCGAGTCCGGCATCGAGAGTGGCACGGGTGAAGCGGGACACGAGATACGTGGTGCCCAGCACGCCGATGGTCTTGCCGACCACCAGTCCCGCGACGATGCCGATGGCGATCGGGTCGCCGAGCGCCTCGAAGAAGCCCGACACGCCGCCGACGGTCACGCCGGCGGCGCAGAATGCGAAGAGCGGCACTGCGACACCGGCAGAGAGAGGTCGGATGCGATGTTCGAAGTGTTCGGCCATACCGGGACCGGCCTCCGGACCGCCGGCGGCGCGGCTGCGGATCACCGGCACCGCGAATCCGAGCAGCACGCCGGCGACCGTGGCGTGAACGCCGGACTCGTGCATGAGAACCCAGGTGACGACCGCGAGGGGAATGAGAATCCACCACGACCGGATCCGTCGCTGCACGGCGACGGCGAAGAGGGCGAGCGGGATCATCGCGGCGCCGAGCGCCACGAAGTTCAGGTCGGCGGTGTAGAAGATCGCGATCACCGTCACCGCGAGGAGATCGTCGACGACGGCCAGCGTGAGCAGAAAGGTGCGCAATGCGAGCGGTAGGTGCGTGCTGACGACGGCGAGAACGGCGACCGCGAAGGCGATGTCGGTCGCGGTGGGAATGGCCCACCCCAGCAGTGCGCCGTCACCGGTGCGCAGATTGACGACGACGAAGATCAGTGCGGGCACGGCCATGCCGCCGATCGCGGCCGCGATGGGCAGGGCCGCACGCGCCGGGTCGCGGAGGTCGCCGGCGACGAACTCGCGCTTGAGTTCGAGGCCCACGACGAAGAAGAAGATCGCGAGCAGGCCGTCCGCGGCCCACGTGGAGAGAGTGAGATCGAGGTGGAGCGCGGACGGGCCCACTCGTGTCGCCATGAGCGTGTCGTAGGCGGCCGACCACGGGGAGTTGGCCCAGACGAGAGCGATCACCGTGGCGACCAGCAACAGGGCACCCCCGACGGTCTCCTTGCGCAGCACGTCGGTGATGCGCGAGGCTTCGGACCACGACCCCCGCGAGAGCAGACTGCGACGCGTGGGAGGTGGCGAGGATGACGTCATGGGGTGCCCTTCGGTGCTCTGACGATCAGGAGTTGTCGTACGCGGTGGCGTCGGTACGGCGTTGGTGGGCTTCGCCTTCGGCGGAGTCCGCGAACTCGGGGGTGTCGAAGACCTCGCCGCCGAGCGGATCGACCGGCTCGTCGTGCTCCGAGTACTGAACGGCGCCGGTGTCCGGGTCGATCTGAAGTCGGCTCTGCGGTACCGACTGGACCGCGAGCAGCCCGGACGGAGTGGACAGGCCGTCCTTCGACGGGGACAGACCGGCGAACGTGGTGGAGATACCGCCGCGCTCCGGCCGTCGCGCCGGTGTCGCGCGGTCCACGGGCGGTGCATCTCCGGCAGGGGTGATCCGGACGTAGGACGGCGTGGTGGCCACCTCGTAGCGGAAGGCCTTCAGGAGTGACACGCACGCCAGCACCATGATGATCGAGAACGGCACCGCGGTCGCGATCGACGCCGTCTGCAAGGCCGTGAGTGATCCGGATCCACCGATCAGCAGCAGAACAGCGGCAGCGACGCCCTCGAGCACGGTCCAGTAGACGCGGGTGATCTTGGGTGTGTCGAGATCACCACCGGTGGAGAGGATGTCGATGACCAGCGAGCCGGAGTCCGAGGAGGTGACGAAGAAGAACACGATCACCGCGATGGCGAGAACGCTCGTGACGGTCGCGAGCGGAAGACCGTCGAGAAGCTGGAACAGGCTCGTGTCCGTGCCGACCGTTCCGTCGTCGGCGAGCATGGTGCCCTCGTTGCGCTGACGGAGGATTCCGGAGTCACCGAAGATGGTGAACCACAGCGAGCCGACGAGAGTCGGTGCGAGCAGCACGCCGAAGACGAATTCGCGGATCGTGCGGCCGCGCGAGATCCGTGCGATGAACATGCCGACGAACGGTGCCCAGCTCATCCACCATCCCCAGTAGAAGATGGTCCAGGCGCCGGCCCACCCGTCCTCGGCGAAAGGCGATGTACGGAGCATCAATTCCGGCAGTGCCTGGACGTACCCACCGAGGTTCTGCACCCACGACTGCATGAGGAACAGCGTCGGTCCGGCGATCAGGACGAACACAGCCAAGCCGGCGGCGAGTGCCATGTTTATGTTGGAGAGCCATTTCAGGCCCTTCGACACACCCGAGACGACGGAATACGTAGCGAGCAACGTGACGAAGGCAATGAGGGCGATGGTCAGCCAATTGTTCGTCTCCACCCAGCCGAGGTAGGACAGACCGGCGGAAATCTGCTGAACACCGAAACCGAGTGAGGTCGCGACGCCGAACAGCGTTCCGATGATGGCGATCGCGTCGATGGCGTGACCGATACCGCCCTCGATCCGTTGCCGTCCGAGCAGTGGCTCGAGGAGCCAGCGAACCGACAGGGGGCGGCCCTTGCGGTAGGTCATGTACGCGAGTCCGAGACCGACGACGACGTAGATCGCCCATGCGTGCAGACCCCAGTGGTACAGGGTGAGCTCCATGGCCTGGTTGGCGGCCGCGTCGGTCGATCCGTCGACACCCCCGGCAACCGGGGGAGTGATGTAGTGCGACAACGGTTCTGCGACGCCGTAAAACACCAGGCCGATGCCCATACCGGCGCTGAAGAGCATAGCGAACCAGGAGAGGACGCCGAACTCGGGGCTCTCGTCGTCGCGGCCGAGGCGAATGTTGCCGATACGACTGGCGCCGCAGTACAGAGCGAACACGACGAATCCCGTCGCCGTGAGGATGTACCACCATCCGACACCATCGGTGATGGCCCCGTTGAGGGCCTCGAAGGCGTCGGCAGCGGTACCCGCGAAAATGACGGAGAAAACGATCATGGCGACGATGATCGCGGACGCGGGAATGAATACCGGTTTGCGTATTCCGCGCCAGGCGGACCGTACTGAATTCACTTGTTCACATCCTGAGAAATAGACGATCGGTCAGTCGATCATGGCGGTGAGGCCGGGGTGGACGCGAATCCGCTACGTCCGGACCCGTCGATCGACCCGCTCGACCGCGGCGGTGAGCGCCCGCGGGCATTCGTGTTCCGGGAGGTGACCGCAGTCGTCGAGCACCGTCGTGTCCCGACCGGTGATCTCCCACACCTGGTCGTCCAGTCGACGGTGGTCGAGCACCGGATCACACGATCCCGCCACCACTTCGAGCGGCACCGCGCGGCTCCACTCCGCGAGCCGCCGCTCCGAGATGTGGCGATCCGCGCGCGTTCCGGCGCAATGCGTCGACACCAGAAGTCGCCATTCCACCAGGTCGTCGTCCGGACGGAAATGCTGTCCGCAGAGTGCGGCCACCGCCCTGGAGGTGCTGTGCGCTGACGTGCGGCGTCGCAGGAACCGCCCATCGGGGCGAGAGACCGGGACGATGCCTTCGGGACGGACCAGCACCATCGCGCCGACCGACGATCGGCAGGTGGCGGAGAGGGCCGCCGCGGCGCCGCTCCCGATGCCCAGCAGAACCGGCCGCGGGCCGCCGATCTGCGTCAGGGTGTCCTCTAGCCAGCGACCGTAGTCGGCCGAGGCCCGGCCCCGGCGCGGGCGCACCCCCGAACTGAGCCCGGGCTGGCCGGGCATGTCGGCGACGTGCACCGTGGCGTCGGGCATCGCATCGATCAGCGGCGTCAGAAGTGCCGCGCAAGACAGCTCGCCGGGCACCACCACGACGGTGCGCTGCGCGTCGGGTCGAACGACGGACGTGACGACGGTCGAGCCGAGCGAGGTGTCGATCCGGCGAACGGTGTGCGGCGTGGACCAGTCGGCGAGTCTGCGTCGGCACCATTCCTGCACGGCGTCTCGGCCTGCTGTGGTCCGGTACGTGCCCGTGTCGACGGCGAGCATCATGTCGAGGTGCCTCTTCCTGCTGGACGTCGTTCGGGGTCGCGGAAGCGACCGCCGACCAGACTTCCCGGCACACCGTGGGAGGACACTACTCGTGCGGTCGGCGGGTTGCCACTCGGCGACAGAGGTCCCGCGGAAGGACACGCGCCGGGCGTGCTCGACCGGCATGATCGGGCAATGGCGACGACCAGGCACCACCGCATCGACTACATCGAGCTGTCGGTCACCGACCTGACGGTCGCTCGGGCCTTCTACGCGGGGGCCTTCGGATGGACGTTCGTCGACTACGGCCCGACGTACGCCGGCATCGTGGGAGCCGACGGCGCCGAGGTCGGTGGGCTGGCCGTGGTCGAGACCCCCGCGCCGGCGGGAGGACCACTCGTGCTGCTCTACTCCGACGACCTGGACGCATCGGCCGAGGCGGTCGAGGCCGCTGGCGGATCGGTGGTGTCCGGCCCCTACGACTTCCCGGGTGGACGACGGTTCCACTTCGCCGATCCGAGCGGCACCGTGCTGGGTGTGTGGGCGTCGTCCTGAACCGTCGCGACGCGATCACGACAGTGGAATCGAGACCCCGGATTCCGGGGTCGGGAGTACACGATCAGCGGGCTGCTTCAGTCGACCAGGACCCCAGCAGTCGCAGTCGATCCGCGCTCGGGGATCCGGGCTCCGCTGTGTAGACCATGAGGACGGAACCGGGGTCCGCGGTGATCACCAGTTCCTCGTAGGCCAGGTGGACCTCGCCGACGACGGGATGGTGGAAGCGTTTGGTCCCGGCGCCGTGAGTGCGGACGTCGTGTGCTCCCCACAGCCTGCGAAAGGTCTCGTCGCGTGTGGACAGTTCGCCGACGAGGTCCTGCAGGCCCTTGTCGTGTGGGTCCCGGCCGGCCTCCGCACGCATGATGGAGACGCACATCTGCGCGAACAGGTCCCAGTCGGGATAGAACTCCCGCGACAGCGGATCGAGGAACTGGAACCGAGCCAGGTTGGGCACCCGGCCGCCGTCACCGATGACGGGCGCGTAGAACGCTTTTCCCAGTTCGTTGGTGGCCAGCAGATCCTGCCGTCGATTGCGCACGAAAGCGACGCCGTCGGTGATGGAGTCGAGTGCCCACTGCAGGCTGATGCGAGGTGGGGTGATGCGCTCCGCCCTGCGACGGGGGCGTCCCGACGTGGGGACACCGTCGGCCGCGCGAGCCAGATCGAGCAGATGCGCATGTTCGGTGTCGGTGAGCTGCAGGGCGCGCGAGAGCGCGTCGAGCACCGACGACGATGCGCCGCCGATGGCGCCGCGCTCGATGCGGGCGTAGTACTCGACCGACAGGCCGGCCAGCGACGCCACTTCGCTGCGACGCAGGCCGGCCACCCGACGGGTACCACTGGTCGTGATGCCCGCTGCCTCCGGTGTCAACCTCGCGCGGCGGGTCATGAGGAACTCGCGAACCTCGGCCTTGGTGTCCATGAATTCAGCGTAGGACGACCGGAGGCGATGAGGGAGGCCCTGTCATGACACCCCTCGCGCGGTCAGGCCAGCGTCGCCGTGTCGATGACGAACCGGTAGCGGACATCGGAGGCGAGCACGCGTTCCCACGCGTCATTGATCTTGTCTGCGGAGATGACCTCGATCTCGGCTCCGAGACGATGCTCGGCGCAGAAGTCGAGCATCTCCTGAGTCTCCGCGATCGAGCCGATGGCGGATCCTGCGAAGGTACGGCGGTGCGGGATGAGCGAGAAGACCTGCAGGGGGAGTGGTTCCGCCGGCGCGCCGACGTTGACCATGGCACCGTCGACGGCCAACAGCGACAGATGTGCGTTCAGATCGATCGACGCGCTGACGGTGTTGATGATCAGGTCGAACGTGGAGGCGAGATCCGTGAACGTGTCCGGATCGCCGGTGGCGAAGTAGTGGTCCGCGCCGAGACGTAGTCCGTCTTCCTGCTTCGCCAGCGACTGCGACAGGACCGTGACCTCGGCTCCCATGGCGTGCGCGAGCTTCACGGCCATGTGCCCGAGTCCACCCATCCCCACAACGGCGACCTTCTTGCCGGGTCCTGCGCCCCAGTGGCGGAGCGGTGAGTACGTGGTGATGCCGGCGCACAGCAGCGGCGCCGCAGCGTCGAGCTCGATGCCCTCGGGGATCGTGACGACGAAGTGCTCGGTGACGACGACCTGCTGCGAGTAGCCACCCTGAGTGACCGTGCCGTCGCGGTCGGTGCTGCCGTAGGTCTGAATGTTGCCGACGAGGCAGTACTGTTCCAATCCCTTGACGCACTGGGCGCACTCGCCGCACGAGCCGACCATGCAGCCGACGCCGACGCGGTCGCCGACCGCGTGCTTCGTGACCTCGGAGCCGATCTCGGCCACGATTCCCGCGATCTCGTGGCCGACGACGAGGGGGTACGGAACCGGGCCCCATTCGCCGCGGGCGGTGTGGATGTCGGAGTGGCAGATTCCGGCGAACGCGATGTCGATCCGGACGTCGTGAGGTCCGACATCGCGGCGGTCGATGGTGTAGGGAGACAGTGGCTCGTCTGCTGCGGTGGCGGCGTACGCCTTCACGGGAGTGGTCATGTCTCCAGTCGACACCCGCATCGGCGGTCGAGGGAGTCCCTGACGAAGGGTGTACCCGCAGGGCACCTCTCGTCGAGACGGTCAGTCCAGAGGTGCTGCGAACGTGCGGAATTCGCCGCGCTCGGTGTGCATGGTCCACAATAGTTCCGCGAGCGCGTCCGGTTCGTGCGACGGCTCACCCGCGCCGATGCCCCGCGGAATGATCAGCTGGCCGACGTGCAGCCCCTCCGGTGCGAGTGCGTCGTGCAGCAGTTGGGCGTAGGCACTCTCGCCGGCGAACGCGATAGACGTTCCGGCAACGGTCGCGCCGGGACGAACTGCACTGCCTCCGTTCACGAACAGCACGGTGCCGCGTCCCAGCGACCGCATTCCCGGCAGTGCCCAGTTCACCGCGGTGACGGGTCCGTAGATGGAGAACTCGACCGGACCGACGATATCGGCCACAAGTGTCTCGAGGACCGGCTTCATGAATTCCCTTGCCGGGACAGGGCTGTACTGCAGCACCTCGACCTGTCCGAGTCGCTCGGCCGCCGAGTCCAGCGCGGTGGTCAGGGACTCGGGGTTCCGGACGTCGGCCGCGAAGCCCGCGGCGGTGATCCCGGCATCGCCCAGCGAGTCGGCGATGCGGTCGACATTGCCCTGCTCTCGTGAGATCAGGGCGACCGAGAACCCCTCGCGGCCGAAGCGGCGAGCGACGGCGGCTCCGAGTCCCTCACCCGCACCGATGATGGCGATCGTGGTCATGGTCGTTACTCCTCTGATCGAGTGGAAGTCAGGACACCAGTGCGTCGTGCTGCGGGGTGGTGCCGGCGCGGTGGCCGTGTCCGGGCCTGGCCATGATCACGAGGGTAGCCAGCGGAACGAGCAGCGCGGCGGCGAACGCTGCGCCGACGACCGGGATCGAGGCCGGGCCGAACACACCGATGGCCCGCGCGGTGACCGCACTCCCCATCGCGGTGCCGAGGTTGAACATGGACGTGCACAGCGACGTGGCCAGGGTGGGTGCACCCTCGGCGAACCTGAGGGCCATCGACATGAGGACCGGGTTCATACCGAGACCGGCGAGACCGGCGATCGCGAGAAGTGCGATCGACGGTGCGGCGTGGCCCGACACCGCGCCGAGCAGGGCGAGTGCCGCCACGACGGCCATGCCCCCGCTCAGAGCAGTCCCGTACGGCGCGCGGCCTGCGAGCCGGCCACTGCCGAGTGTGCCGGTGACGGCACCGACGCCGAAGATCGCGAGACCCACCGGGAGGAGTTCGGCGGACAGGCCCGCACGCTCCGTCAGCAGCGGGGCGATGAACGAGTAGGTGGACATCACGGCCGAGGTGACGAGGACGCAGGCAGCCATGACCACCCACAGGCGCCGCGACATCAGCGCCGCCGTCTGCTCTCGCAGCGGGACGGTGGTCGAGGCGGAGCGACCGCCGGGAACGATGCGAGCGACCGGACCAGTCGCGAGCAGCGCCAGCCCGGCGAGGATCCAGAACGGGCCACGCCACCCGACGAGCTGACCGGCGACGGACCCGAGGGGCACGCCGATGACGGTCGCCAGGATGCCCCCGCTGAGGACCATGCCGATGGCACGCGCGGCGTCGTCCGGGCCGGACACTCGAGCACCGACGGACGCTGCGATCGACCAGAACGCCCCCGTGACCAGCGCGGTCACGAAGCGGGCGACGAGGACGACGGAGAGCTCGTCGGTGAGTGCCACGACGACATGTCCGGCGGCGAACACGGCGAGCGAGAGCAGCAGCGTCGTGCGCTCGGGAACTCGCAGCACCGCCACCGCCACCGCCGGCGTGGCGATCATGCCGATCGCGAATGCCGTGACCAGGAGACCCGCCTCGGAGATCCCGATGGCCAGGTCGCCGGCGATGTCGGGCAGCAACCCGGCCACGACGAACTCGGACGTGCCCATGAGGAACGTGCCCATCGCCAGGACGGAGACGAGGAAGGGCAGCGGTCGACGTTCGGTGGTGGAAGGCACGGTCGTCGACGCTATCGACGTCCTTGCGGCGCAACGAGACCCTGACAGGGAACCTCTCGCTCCCGAGTCACCTGAGTGCAGTGATCCGCGGATACCGCGGATCACTGCACACGAGTCAGCGCTCGAGCACCGTGCTTCCCACTCGAACACCACCTTGTGATGATTTCATCAGAAAGTCTTGACGGGCGATCCGATCATGAGTGACGATGTGATCATCTACTTCAGGAGCGGCCATGACGATCGATCACGCGCACCGAACTCGCGACGTCGACGGGCATCAGGGGATGCACGTCGATCAGGGCGCGCTGCCCGGCGAGCATCCCGGACGCGCCGCGAATCCGGTGATCAAGGTTCAGGACATCGCATGGCTGGAGTTCCGCAAGCCCGATCTGGACCGTGCGCAGACGTTCGCGGAGGCGTTCGGATTCCGCGTGACCGTGCGGACCGACGACGAGCTGCACCTGCGGGGTCTCGCCGACCGGGCGCCGTGCGTGATCATCCGAAAGGGGCGTCGGACGTCCTACGTCGGCGCTGCGTTCCGCGCTGCGGAGTCCGCCGACGTACTTCGTCTCGCCGAGGTCACGGGCCACCGAGCCGAGCGGTTGGCCGACTCGATCGGGGGGATCGGGGTGACCGTGACCGACCCGAGCGGTCAGCCGGTCCGGGTGGTCGCCGACCTCGACGACGGTCGGCAACTGCCGGGTCAGCGCACCCACGACTACAACTTCGGGGCGCTCGACGACGCGGGGATCACGCGCACCAATGCCACGCAGCGGCCACCGCACGAGCCCGCCCTCGTGGAGCGGCTCGGTCACGTGGTGCTGCAGCGCACGCGCTATCTGGAGAACCTGACCTGGTATCTCGAACACCTGGGGCTGATCGTCAGCGACTTCCTCTACTACGACGGGCAACGTCACCGCGGACCGGTCATGAGTTTCATCCGCTGCGACCGGGGGTCCGAACCGACCGACCACCACACGCTCGCGATGACGCTGGGGCCGTCGGACCGCTACGTCCACTCGGCGTACCAGGTGTGCGATCTCGACGCCATCGGTGCGGGGAGTCGCTATCTCACCGAGCGCGGCTACCGGCATTCGTGGGGGATCGGTCGGCACATCCAGGGCAGTCAGATCTTCGACTACTGGCGCGACCCGGACGGCTTCCTCGTCGAGCACTTCAGCGACGGTGACCGCTTCGACGCCACGCTCGAACCTGGCTGGGCGCCGATGACGGCGTCCGGTCTCGCGCAGTGGGGACCACCCGCGAGCAAGGACTTCCTGGGGATCGCACCGAACAAGCGGTCCCTGTCGGAACTGCGATCGATCCTCACCGGACTGCGCAGCGACAACGAATTCGACTCCGAACGCCTTCTCGGCCTGATGAAAGTAGCCTCGACATGAGCATCGCCGTTCTCCGCACCGCCGACGGATGGTGGGTGCAGACCCGCGAGGGTGCTGTTCGGGTGGACACCGCGGCAGTCACCACCGCGGAGCTGCTCGCCGACCGTTCGGCCGTCGATGCCGCCGCGGCCGGCGCCGAGACCGTGCCGGTGGCCTCACTCGAGCTCGTCTCGCCCGTCACCGCACCGTGTCGGGTGGTGGCCCAGATGACCAACTACGTGTCACACGTGAAGGATTCCGGTATGAATCCGGAGACGGTGCCACTGACTTTCTTCCGGAAGTCGTCGGGGTCGATCAGCGGACCGACCGCCGACATCGTCCGGCCGGCCCATGTCACCCTGCTCGACTACGAGGTGGAGATCGGGCTCGTGGTGGGGACGACCCTTCCCGTCGGATCGACGATCGACGACACGACGGTCGCCCGCCACATCGCGGCACTGGTGATCACCAACGACGTGTCGGCCCGCGACGTCCAGCTGCCCAAGACCCAGTTCTACGAGGCGAAGTCGTACCCGACCTTCACCCCCGTCGGCCCCGTCCTCCTTGTTCTCGAGGACGGCGACCTCGATCGTTTCGAGCAACTGCGGTTGATGCTGCGCGTCAACGGGGAGATCCGGCAGAACAGTACGGTGCGAGACATGATCTACCGACCCACGGAAGCGCTGCGGACCCTGACGGGGTTCCAGCGCGTCGACCCGGGCGACCTGATCCTGACCGGCACTCCGGGAGGCACGGCCCTGAAGGCGCCACCGAAGCCCATCGAGATCATCGGCGCTCTGCTGCCGCCGGCCGTGAAGTGGAAGACCTTCTTCAAGCGTCAGGCGAGCAACCCGGCCTACCTGCAGGACGGTGACGTCGTGGAGGTGACCATCGCCACCGACGACGCGATGCTCGACCTGGGGATGCAGCGCACGACGGTGCGGTACGCGTGACGCACCACCCGGCCGTCGTCGTCGGCGCGGGACCCACCGGAATGGTGGCAGCCTCACTGCTCGGACGGCACGGCATCGAGTGCCTCGTACTCGACCGGTGGGAGGACATCTTCCCGCAGCCGCGTGCCGTCCACCTCGACGACGAGGTCCACCGCATCCTCGGTGACCTCGGCGTCGCGGAGGCGTTCACCGAGATCTCCCGCCCCGGACGCGGCCTGCGCCTGGTGGACCCCGCCATGGACACCATCGCCGAGTTCGAGCGTGATCCCGATTCCCGTCCCCACGGCTTCCCTCCGGCCAACATGTTCGACCAACCGGAGCTCGAGCGCATCCTGCGATCGGCGATGACGCGGAATCCTCACGTGCAGTTTCGCGGCGGCGTGGAGATCACCGACGTGGCCACGATGAGGGACCACGTGCAGGTGATCGTCCAGGACGTCGCCACGGGCGAACGCAGCGCCGTCACGGCGGACGTGGTGCTCGGGTGCGACGGTGCGAACAGCGCGGTGCGGGCCGCGCTCGGAACGACGATGCGGACTCTTGCGCCCGAACAGCGGTGGCTGGTGGTCGACGCGTCGAGTCCCGTCGACCCCGGCCTGTGGGACGGGGTGCATCAGCTGTGCGATCCGCACCGCGCGGGCACGTTCATGCGCATCGGCCAGACTCGCTATCGGTGGGAATTCGAACTTCTCGAACACGAGACCGTCGACGACTTCCCGGATCTGGATGCACTCGCATCGCTGCTCGACCCGTGGCTGCGCCGAGCACCGCGCACCGATCTCGAGCTCGTCCGGGTCACCGAGTACACGTTCCGGGCCCAGCTCGCAGACCGGTGGCGTGATCGACGGGTGTTCCTGCTGGGCGACGCGGCGCATCTGACACCGCCGTTCATCGGCCAGGGGATGGGCGCCGGTCTGCGTGACGCCTACAACCTGACCTGGAAGGTGGCCGGGGTATTGGGCGGATCTCTGCCCGAGGCGGCTCTCGACAGCTACGAGCAGGAACGAGTACCGCACGCGCGCGCCATGATCCGCCAGGCAGTTGCCGTCGGATGGGCCATGAACGGCGGCGGTGAGAGGGTCGCGGGTCTGCGTCGCCGGGTGTTCCCGGTGGTGACACGTGTTCCCGGACTGAGTTCCGTCGTCACGGACAGCGCGACTCCGCGTCTGCACCCGTCGATGTTCGTGCGACGTGGATCGATGTCGCCGCGTCGGCTCGAGGGAACGCTGTGCCCCAACGCGCCGACCGAGCGCGGTGTTCGCTTCGATGCCGTGGCACCGTACCGGTTCACAGTGGTCACCACCGTGAAACCCGAACCAGCGCAACGTCAGGAGATCGCCCGCCGCGGCGCGGAGGTCCTTCTGGTCAGCCCCGGCTCCGACCACGGCAGATGGTTACGCCGCGGACGGGTGTCCGCCGCTCTGGTCCGCCCCGACCGGACGGTGATGGCGACCGCGCGGTCACTGTCCGCACTCCACACCCTTGTGCCGCCGTCGCCGAGCCCGTTGCCCCCGAACACGATCGGACGCGCCGATGAGAACTGACACGGCACTTCCTCGCTACACCGAGGACATCTACTCCACCGCGGCCATTCTCGATCCGTACCCGCACTATGCGGAGATGCGGGCTCTGGGTCCGGTGGTGTGGCTGACTCGCCAGAAGGTTCACGCGATCACGCGGTACGCGGAATGCAAGTCGACGCTGCTCGACGACGGCACGTTCGTCTCCGGCGACGGTGTCGCGCTGAATCCCGTCGCCAACAGACTCGGTCGTGGAACGACGCTCAACAGTGACGGCGACGAGCACGCGTTGAAGCGATCCGTGCTCGCACATCGTCTCACTCCGAAGGCCGTCCGGAAGATGGCGTCGGCGGTGCAGGACAAGGCCGAGCAGATCGTCGACGCGGCGCTGACGCAGCAGTGCATCGACGGAGTCGACGACCTGGCCACCGCGCTCCCGACGTCGATCGTTCCCGATCTCGTCGGGTGGCCGGAGGACGGCCGTGACGACCTGCTGCGCTGGGCCGGAGCGACATTCGATGCGCTCGGTCCCCTGAACCGGCACGCGGTGACGGCGACCCGAGCAGCGTCGGAGATGATGGCCTACTCCCGTCGGGTGGTCCGTGAACGCTCGGTGCTGCCGGGCAGCATGGGTGCGGACGTTCTCGCCGCGGCCGACGAGGGGCGCATCGAGAGATCGCAGTGCCCGGCGTTGATGATCGACTACCTCGGACCGTCGCTGGACACGACCATCGGCGCCATCTCCGGTGCACTGCACCTGTTCGCGACCCATCCGGACCAGTGGCAGGCGGTCCGCGAGGATCCGTCCCTGATTCCCAACGCGGTCAACGAGGTCGTGCGATACGAGTCGCCGATCCGTGCGTTCTCCCGCAGGGCGGTGCGCCAGGAGACCATCGGCGACGCGATCATTCCTCGGGGCGCGCGAGTGCTGGTGCTCTACGCGTCGGCGAACCGTGACCCCCGCGAGTGGCACGACCCGGACTCCTTCGACATCACCCGCGATGCGTCCCGTCAACTCGGCTTCGGATCGGGCGTGCACGGATGCGCGGGTCAGGGGCTCGCTCGTCTCGAGGCGTCCACGATGCTGCGAGTGCTGGCCGAGCGCGTCGAGCGCATCGAACTCACGGGCACACCGTCGCGTGCGGTGAACAACGTCATCCACCGATTCGACCGCCTCCCACTGAGGTTGGTCGCAGCAGAGAGGAGATCGTCATGATCGTCGATGTCGACTGGGATCGATGCGAGGGACACGGCATCTGCGCAGAGCAGGCGCCGGAGGTGTTCAGCCTCGACGACGAGGGCGAGCTGCACCATGCCTACGACGGCGCGGACGTCCCGGACGAGTTGGTGCCCGGTGCTCGATCCGCCGTGAGTGTCTGTCCGGTCGCGGCGCTGCGTGAGCGCGCGTGAGCGGTGCCGCACGCCGGGTGGTGATCGTCGGTGATTCCATCGCCGGATGTACCGCCGCACGTGAACTCCGAGCGCTGGGTCACGACGGTCCGATCACCATGATCGGATGCGATCCCGACGGCTGCTATGCCCGGCCGCCGCTGTCCAAACGCGTTCTCGCGGAGGGCATCGGTGCGTCCGATGTCTGGGACCTGTCCGATCTCGACCTGACCGCCGTCACCGCGCTGGCGACCGGAGTCGATGTCGGGCGACGAGTGATCACTCTCGCGGAGGGTGACGACGTTCCGTACGACGCTCTCATCGTGGCGACGGGGGCGGACGCTCGCAGACTGGCTGCACCCGACCAGAGCGGTGAGCTGGTGGTGCGCAGCCTTGCCGATGCTCGTCTGCTGCGGGAGCGGCTGGAGAATGCGACGTCCGCGATCGTCGTCGGCGCAGGGTTCCTGGGGATGGAAGTGGTGAGTGCCTGTGCGGCACGCGATGTTCCGGTCACGGTCATCGACGTGGATCCGCCGTTGCAGCGGATACTCGGCCCGTTCCTGTCCGAGGCGATCACCGCACGGGCGGCTGCACGCTCGGTCGACGTCCGCCGGGTGGACCGGCCCGTCGAGTTGATCGGCGATCCGGTGGGTGGGGTCCGGATCGACGGCATCGAGTCGACGGCCGATCTCGTGGTCAGCTGTGTCGGTGAGGTCCCCGGCACGCACTGGCTCGACGGCAGCGGGATCGGTGACGGCGGCGGCGTGGACATCGACGACCGCTGTGCGACCGCGGTGCCGGGAGTGTTCGCTGCGGGAGACGTCACTCGTGGCTCGGACGAGAACGGCCGGGTTCGCCGTACCCCGTTCTGGTCCACTGCGATCGCGCAGGGCAGGGTCGCCGCGGCATCGGTGTTGGATGTGCCGGCCCGGTGCGCACCGATGGACGACTACTTCTGGACCGAGGTACTGGGATTGTCCATCAAGGTCGTCGGTCCGCTGCCTCTCGTCGGTGCACCCACCGTGTTGGAGGGATCGGTGAAGGACGGCTCGGCTCTCCTCGAGTGGACGCACGACGACGGTCGCAGGACCGTCGTGGCCTACGGGATGAAGAAGGCTGTCGGGTTGTTGCGACGCATGGTGTCGTGATCACCGATGCGGCACTGCGCGAACGAGAGTCGCGCAGTGCCGCATCGGTGAACTGTCAGATCACTTCCCGAGTTCGCCGAACGTGGCGTCGATGTCGGCCATCTCCATCTCTGCGGTCTGCTGGATCAGCTCCATGAGCTCCGGATCGAGCCCGGGTGCGAACTCCTCCGGTCGCTCGGGCGCGATGTCGAGGGATGCACCCGCCGGCGCCTGTTCGCTCGCGTCGAGATCCGTTCCGTCCTTCGACGGCGACATGCCCTGGTAGATACGGCCCGCCTCGGACGCGCCGGTGAGGTCGAAGGTGTACTGCTTGCTCTGCAGGCCCATCTCCACGAGCTTCTGCACCTCGGGGAACTGCTCGGCGTTCGTCTTCGGAATGGGCAGCGTCTTCTTCCAGTCGACACCCAGTGTCTCGAGTGCCTTCGCGTAGCCGTTCTCGTGCGCCTGGTCCCGAACGATGAGGTAGGAGATGGTGGACCGGGCGGTCTTGTTGTCGGTCATCTCGTACATGCGGCACTTCTGCAGGCGGCCCGTCGATTCGAGCATCAGGTTGTACAGCAGATCGAGCACGAGGTTGCCCGAGTTGTAGACGTAACTGCCGCTCCACGGGTTGCCCACCGAGTCGACGGGCATCGCGCCCTGAGCACCGACGAGGTAGTGGTGGATGTTGCCCTCGGACAGGGCGATGTTCAGCGGCACGGCGCCGCCCGCGCCCGGTGTGTCGAGCGGATCGTTCTGCTTGCCCTGGTATCGCGGCGACCCGTCGAGCAGGCGAGAGATGGTGGTGCCGATGAGTTCGACGTGACTGATCTCCTCGGTACCGATGCCCTGGATCAGGTCCCGGTAGGGCTTGGCTGCGGCGCCGCGGAAGTTCATCGACTGGAACAGGTACTGCATCATCGTGCGCATTTCGCCGAACTGACCACCGAGGCCCTCCTGCAGCGCGTTCGCTGCGGCGGGATCGGGCTCGTCGGGAACGATGTCGTGGATCAGCTTCTGTACGTGCAGATACATGGGGCCTCCTCAGGCGTGGGGCGGAACTGCCGCCCACGCAGCACGGGTGCCCCGAGTCTGACCACCCTCAATCCTTCGGTGTTGTTCCAGCCTTCGGAGAACGCTGTTGTGACCCACCACATTTCACTGGTGTTAAGCATCTTTATTGTTCTGTGATACACGCCTCACGGAGCCGTCCGAGCACATTCCGTCCGGAGAATGACAGGTATGACCTCATCTGTGGCGATCAGCCGTGACACAGCAGTCGGCCCGGAAGCCCGGTTGTCCTGGATTCTGTCGGGCCTCGCCGGGATGGTCGGCGCCGTCGCATTTCTGCATTCCGCCGGATACTTCGTCACCTTTATGACGGGAAATACCGAACGCGCGGTCGTGGGACATTTCGGTGAGCCCGCCGGCAAGGAGGTGGCTCCGGGCGCATCTCCCTGGGCCGCACTGGCTCTGATGGGATCGTTCCTGCTCGGCGTGGTCATCGCGTCGATCTGCCGACGGAAGTACTGGTCGAACCATCCGCACGGTGCCACCGTGGTGACGACGATCGCGCTCGCGGTGGCGGGGTCGATCGACATCGCACTGTCCGGGTGGTCGTCCGCCGACGTGAACTTCTATCCGATCCTTCTCATCGCTTTCGCGCTCGGCGCGTTGAACACCGCCTTCACCAAGAAGGAGGAGACCTACATTCCGCTGAGTTATGTCACCGGAACGCTGGTCAAGATGGGGCAGGGAATCGAACGCCATCTGTGCGGTGGCGGAACCCGCTACGACTGGCTCTGCTACCTCATGCTGCTGGGGTCGTTCTCGCTCGGCGGTGCGATCGGCGCTTTCATCGGCGTCGTCATCACCGGTCCCCAGGTGCTCCTGCTCGCCGCGCTGTTCAGCTTCGGCGCCACGATCTTCACCTTCACCCACACCGAACGGCAGACGGTCTTCGGCTGACAGGTGCCTCGTCGGCTCAGATCGCGTGGAACGCCCTCCGCGCTGTCGTTGCCAGTGCCGCTCGTCGGCGATCGTGGTCGGACGCGCTCTCACCCGCGTGCGCGGTGTGGACGATCGCGGACTGCGCCCACGCGGCGGCGAGCGACACCAGCATCGACCAGAGATCCTCCGCCGCGACGTCGTCGACGAGAGTGCCCCGCTTCTGTGCGTCGCGGATGGCGTCCAACTCGGCGCGACCGGCATCCTCGCGGTGCGCGAAGAGGGGGCCGATCGGAGTCCGCTCCAACCGCGCCCAGGTCACCAGGCGCACCAGCTCGGGATCGCCGATATACATGTCGTAGAGGGCCGCGACGTATCCGGGCAGGTCGTCCGCGTCGAGCGGGACGTCCGCCATGTCGACGTCCACCCGGTTGTCGAAGACCGCGTCGAACAGTGCCTGTTTGCTGCCGAAGTACGCATAGATCTGCGACTTGTTGATGGCGGCGTTCGCAGCGATGCGGTCGACGCGCGCCCCCGCGATGCCGTGCTCGGCGAACTCGGCCGTCCCTGCACGGAGTATTCGTCGTCTCGTCTCGGCGGCGTCACCCATGGGTCGAGCCTACGCAGTGACCAACTGGTTGGTCACTTCGATCGTTCTCGGTTACGCTTCCAACTAAACAGTTGGTTGCCACCGACCGGTCCACGTCGAAGGGACATCCAGTGCGAACCGTGGCCGCCTACAGCGCATCCGTACCCGGAGCCCCGTTGATCCGGGACTCGGTGGAGCAACGGGACCTGCGGGCCGACGACGTCGCCGTGCTCGTGAGCCACTGCGGTGTGTGCCATTCCGATCTGCACGCGCTCCGGGACGACGCGGGGTCCTTCCCGCTCACCCCGGGCCACGAGTTCGTCGGAACGGTGCTCGGCGTGGGCAGCGACGTCACGGACTTCGCCCCGGGGGACCCCGTGGCCGTCGGCAACATCGTCGACTCGTGCGGCGTGTGCGACATGTGCGCTGCGGGGCAGGAGAACTACTGCCGTGAGTTCCCCACCCTCACCTACGGCGGGCGGGACCGCGTCGACGGATCGACGACGGCAGGAGCCTTCTCGGCGGAGTACGTCGTGCGGGATCGCTTCGTCTACCACCGGCCGAAAGGCCTCGACGCGGCCGCGGTCGCTCCCCTGATGTGCGCGGGCATCTCGGTCTGGGAGCCGTTGCGCCGCTGGGGCGTCGGTCCAGGGTCGCGCGTCGGTGTGGCCGGAATCGGTGGCCTCGGTCATCTCGCCGTGCGATTCGCGGCGGCGCTGGGCGCCGAG
The DNA here is from genome assembly GCF_019836145.1 of Rhodococcus sp. BP-241. Taxonomy (NCBI): domain Bacteria; kingdom Bacillati; phylum Actinomycetota; class Actinomycetes; order Mycobacteriales; family Nocardiaceae; genus Rhodococcus; species Rhodococcus sp. BP-241. Next base: position 82,834 of record NZ_JABUEI010000005.1, read on the forward strand.
GTCACCGTGTTCACCACCTCGTCGGCCAAGGCGGAGGAGGCGCGGGAACTGGGTGCTCACCACACCGTACGGTCGACCGACGACGCCGCGATGGCGGCGGTGCAGGGCGGACTGGATCTCGTCGTCGACTGCATCCCGGTCGCTCACGATCCGCAGCCGTACCTCGCGAGCCTGGCGCTCGACGGAACCCTCTGTCTGGTGGGCCACCTCGGCTCGGTCTCGATCGAGACGGTGGATCTCCTGGTCGGTCGCACATCGGTGAGCTCGTCCGGCAGCGGTGGTCGCCGGCACACGCAGGAGATGCTCGACTTCTGCGGCGACCACGGCATCACCGCGCAGGTGGAGGTGCTGCCGTCGGCCCTCGTCGGCATCGCTCTCGATCGCCTCGAGGCCGGAGACGTGCGCTACCGGTTCGTGCTCGACATGGGTGATCTGGTCGGCGACGGCACACCCGCCTGAGGGTTGCGGAATCGGGGCGCGGGGCATTCAGGGCGTGACCCGACCACCGATCAGAGAGCAGGACCCCGCGATGACGATGCCCAGTGATGCTGCGGACGCCGTGCCCGCCGCCGGAAGCAACGACGGACCGCGCGAGCACGAGCAGGACACCGAGCACACCGCGTACGTCGACGAGGAGAACGTGCCGCACCCCGGGGATGCGAACACCGACTCCTGATCGGCGACCGTGGGTATCGACACCAGCGGGAAGACGCTGACACTCACCATCGGACACGACGAGTTGATCGTCCGTCAGCGGTGGGAAGTGGTCAGCATCGTCAACGACATCGCGATCGCGGTGTGGTTCATCGCGGGCAGTGTGCTGTTCTTCTGTGAGTCGACCACCGAGCTCGGAACAGTCCTCTTCCTTGTCGGGAGCATCGAGTTGCTCGTCCGACCTGTCATCCGCCTCGTTCGACGGGTGCACATTCGGCGAGTACGTGGTGGCTCCGACGGAGTGGACAGCCTCGACTTCTGAGTGTCGTCGGGAGACCGCAAAGGGTGCCCTCGTAGGGACTCCCTCGCGTGCGATCACGTCTCTAGCGTTGGTGGGGCCAGACCAACCCTCCGACGTGACGAGGTACCAACCGTGAAGAGACCGTTCGTGATTGCCGCGCCGGCGGTCGCTGTGCCCGCACTGGGCGCGGCGTGTACGGCGTCGGAGGAGGCGAGCCCGCTGGTGGGGGAGTGGCGCATGACCGGGCTCGGCGTCGACCCTGCAGGTGGTACGAGTCGTTCCACGATGATCTCGTGACCGAGTCCGACGGAACCTCGGGGACGTTCACGATCTCGGTGGAGGCGGCTCCGGCGCGCGGTCTCATCGGGCAGACCCTTCATCGTGCATACGAGGTGGATGGTGACACTCTCGTTCCGACACCGAGCGATCCTGCCCACGGCTTCCGGGTCACCTACGAGCGTGGATGATGCGCCGCGGAGCGATTGCCCTCGCGTCCGCAGTCTCTCTGCTCGCCGGCTGCTCGGCTGAGAGCGACACCGTCGGTTCGTCGGCGTCGTCACCGGCGACCACGCAGCCGACCGCCGCAGAACCGAACGGAGAGACGATGCGCATCGCGATCGACGTCGAGGGCACCACGGTGATCGGAACCCTGAACGACAGTGAGGCGGCCCGCGATCTCGTGGCACTTCTGCCCGTGACGGTGGAGATGTCGGATCACGGCGGGGTGGAGAAGACGGGCCCGCTGCCGGCGGTGCTGAGCACGGACGGGTCTCCCTCAGGGGCGGATCCCGATCCCGGCGACATCGGGTACTACGCGCCGTCGAACGACGTCGTTCTGTACTACGGCGATCAAAGCTACTTCCCCGGCATCGTCGTACTCGGGACCATGGACCCGTCCGGAGTCGGCGTGGTCGGTGCGCTCGGTGGCACGGTGACGGTGACCATCACGTCGGCCGACTGATCGCGCCTGGCCTCACCACGGCCCATGTCTTCGGAGCCGAGCGTGAGTGCGGACGGTCCCGGGGCGCATACTTACCGGATGCCCCCCAACGCGAAGCGCACGATTCTGAGCAACGGCGCCGACCGCGTCACCGTCTTCCACGACGGGAGGGTGAAGGTCACCTCGAGTTCGCACGTCTGGGACATCGTTGATCGCGGACGCCACAGTGCCCTCGGCCAATACGTCACCCTCGCGCCCGCACCGGCCCGCCACGCGGACGTACGAGCGGACGACCGCGAGGCCGCGCCGGGCACCCCCGACTTCGTCGCCGAACTGAACCCCGAGTTGGGGTCGGCCGTCGCCGGAACCGCAGCGGCCACGAACGGCACCTTCGTCCAGTTCGTGCACGACGGGACCATCATCGTCGGCAACGACGGTCGCGACCTCGCCGAGACGTTCAACACCGGTCGCGAGGCCACCGAGGAGGCCGCTGCGGAACGCGGTGGCGCGGTGACCGTGACGTTCAAGGGATCATATCGGCCGCGTGACATCCGTGAGCACGACTGGCTCATCGAGATCCCCGTGAACGAGAAGCCGTTCAGCAATCGCCTCTACCGGGGGGACTACGAGAACTCGGAGAACAAGGTGGGTCCGCACCGCAGGTAGTTCACAGTCCACCGGCCACCCGGAGCACCGCACCCGTCACGTAACTCGCGTCCTCGGACATGAGCCAGACGACGGCTCCCGCGATGTCGTCGACGGTGCCCGCTCGACCGAGCGGCACCGTCGGGGCGACCTGCGCAGGCCGGTCCGGCTCCTGGTGGAAGTCGGTCCAGATCGTGCCGGGCGACACGGCGTTCACGCGAATCGCGGGGGCAAGTTCCTTCGACAGTCCGAGTGTCAGTGCGTCGACTCCGGCTTTCGCTGCCGCGTAGTGGACGTACCTCGACGGACTTCCGAGCGTCGCGGCCGCGGACGAGATCGAGACGATCGATCCACCGCCCTGTCTCATGAGTGCTGCCTGCGCGAACTTGCAGCAGACGATCACTCCGAAGAGGTCGACGTCGAGGTCCCGGTGGATCGCCGCGAGGTCGTTGTCCTCGAGCCGCCCCACTGCGGTGGCCGCGCCGGCGTTGTTCACCACCCCGGTCACCGGCCCGAACGCCTCCGCTGCCGCGAAGAACGCGGCGACGGAATCCTCGTCGACGATGTCGACCGCGCAGCACAACGCGCGGCGACCGAGGGCTGTGACGTCAGCTGCGACGGCGTCGGCCGAGTCCGCGTCGGAGTGGTAGCCGATCACCACGTCCCACCCGGCGCGGGCCAGGGCCAGGCTGATGGCCCGTCCGATCCCGCGTCCACCGCCGGTCACGATGGCGACCCTCGTGTCAGTCATGGGCACAGTCAACCCCGCCGGTTCCGGTGCTGCCGAAGGAATCGGAGCGCGGAACCCTCGACATGCCGCTGTCACCGCATCGGATAGTGCTGGCGCCAGCGTTCGAGGAACCTCGTCAACTCGGCCACACCCGACGACGCCGGCGAGGTCGTACGCCAGGCCACGTGCCCGTCCGGGCGGACCAGCACGGCTCCCTTCTCGCCGACCTCCAGCAGGTCGATCAGTCGACGTCGGTCTGCGGGATCCGGTGCGTCGACGGGGACCACCACGACGCCCGGGCCCACGATGCGGTGAGTGCCGAGCTCGTTCTCCCACCCGTCGCCGTCGAGGGCGAGGAGGGTCAACGAGGTCCGGTGGAGTACGTCGTGGATGCCCGTGGTGAGCCCGCACGTCGAGATCATCGCGTGGGGAAGCCGGGCGCCGGGGTAGGTGGTGGGGAGATAGTCGACCACGTCCTCGGGCGGCCGCACTGCAGAGTCGTCGTCGGCGACGAGGTCGCTCGTGTGCAGATAGCCGAACTGCAGACCGGTGGAGACGAAGTGTTCGATCTGACCGGGCAACGCCTCCGCGATCTGCCCGCGCAGTGCCGTCGAACCCGGAGCCCTAGGATGCAGTCGCCGCGCTCGACGCATCTGCCGACGCATCATCGCCGTGGCCATCGGCGCGACGAGCCGGTCGGGGAGCGACGCGAGCGGTGCACGCGCCGCGACCCGGGTCGCGACCGCCAGCATCCTGTTGGTGATGCCGATGCGTCCACCGATGTCGTCGAGCCGGAAATGGTTGGCCACACTCTGCTCCGCGAACTTCTCCACCACCGGTCGGCGTTCCGTCTCGTAGGTGTCGAGCAGAGTGGGAGAGGCAGTGCCGGACAGCACCGCGTCGAGCTTCCACGCGAGATTGTGCGCGTCCTGCACCCCGGAGTTCAGGCCGAAGCCGCCGGTGTGCGGGAACCGATGCGCAGCGTCACCGAGGAGCAGGAGCCGCCCGCGGCGGAACGAGTCCGCGGTCTGCGACGTCATCACCCAGGTGCCGGTCGACTCCAGCTCGAAGTCTTTGTCACCGAGCATCTTCGGCAACATGTCGGCCCAGAACTGGCGGCTGTTCGCGGCGATCTCCTGGGCCGGGTGCAGGTAGGCCGTCATGAGGATGTACCGGTGATCGGCGTGCGAGATCAGGACGCCGCACAGATCCGGCGTGTAGATCCAGCTCAGAAGTGGACGAGCGTCGTCCGGGAACAGCGTGTGCGAGGTGAAGAACGCGCTGCCCATGTTCGCCAGGACCGGCCCGTCGAGGTCGATTCCACTGGCATCGCGAACAGGGCTGTTGGCCCCGTCGCACCCCAAGACGTACCGAGCGGTCAGCTCTCCGTCGTCATCTCCACTGCGCGTTCGCACTCGGGCGACCTCGGGTGTGGACTCGACATCCAGAACCGTGACGCCGCGGCGGAAGTCGATGAGCGGGTCCTCGTCCAGCGCGTTCCACAGCACGGGCATGAGCAGGTGCTGTCCGATGTGCGAGACCATGTACGGGCTCTGGCTCTCGACGACTGCTTTCCGCTCGGGATCGGACAGCAGGTCGATGGACCCGATGGGGCCGTCGCCGATGCCGCCGAACCAACTGATGAGGTTCACCTCGTCGTGCGGAGGCGACATCGACGCGATGACCGACGCGAGATCGGGGCTGTACTCGTGCCAGATCTCGAGCGTGCGGGCATTGATCACGTGTGCGGCCGGATGGAAGAGCGGCGTGGCTCGACGCTCCAGGACAACGGTGCGGATACCCCTGCGAGCCAACAGCAGTGCGGCTGTGGCGCCTGCCGGTCCCGCGCCGACGATCACCACCGGAGTCGTCATCGGACGACGGTCCGCTGAGTGCCGAGATCGATGGTGCCGTCGGCCGTGCGGATGGTGGCGGTCACGACGTCGTCGACGGAGAGGTAATGGGGATTGCGCGCCTGTCGAGCGAAGAAGATCTTCCACTTGACCGCCGGCGGAAGGAGTTCGCCGATCTTCTGCACGATCTTCGGTGGGGCGGAGATGGCGGTTCCGACCGGCGTGCCCGTCAGGAGAACGTCTCCTGCGGAGAGGGACTGGAAACGAGACAGGCGGGTGAGTGCCTCGGCGGGTGGCGTGATCAGGTCATCGCCGATGGTCTGATCCTGACGGACGTCGCCGTTGACGGACAGGGTCATGTGCAACTCGGGGAGCCGCGCCCAGTCTGCTGCGTCGAACAGGACGAGTCGCGGGCCGAGTGGCGTGAAGGTGGGATACGACTTGCTCTCGTAGACCTGGACGCGGGTCAGCTGGATCTCGCGCGCCGACACGTCGTCGGCCACGACCACCCCCGCGGCGTAGTGCGGCAGGGTGTCCTGCGTGACCGTGGTCCCGACAGGGACGTCCGCCCCGATGACGATGCCCAGCTCGATCTCGTGATCCAGCAGGGCGACCTCGGCGGGTTGGCGGATCGGGTCGTTGGGGCCGCTGATGGAGGCCGACGATTTCCGGAAGAACGTGGGGTACAGCGTTGCCGGGTCGGCTCCGATGTCCAGCGCGTGCGACCGGTAGTTGAGCAACTGAGCCACGACGCGGCACGGTGCGGTGATCGGCGAGAGGACGTCGAGATCCGCCACGACGGCGTCCTCGCCGTGTGCGCTCTCGACGGCCGCACGATCGGCGAGCAGATCACGGGTGGTGTCGGCCGTGGTGTCGATCCGGGCCGCGGTCTCACCGTGCAGGCGCCACCATCCCTCGGCAGTGCGAACAATGTTCACGGGCATGGTGATTCGCTTTCTCGAGAAGGGATCACAAGGTACGGAACGAGATGGTCTTCTTGTTCGCCACGACCGGTCGGCCCGGCCTGGTCCCGGCCTCCCGCCGCCGCAGCTCCTTCGGCGACTCGCCGTTGCGCAGTCGGCTCAGCAGGTAGTCGGGGTCGATGTTCACGCCGATCGGATTGCGGGCGAACTCGTCGCTGTAGAAGAACGCCGCGGTGTGATCCGGGTCGAAGTTCTCCACCTGGAACTCGAGTCGGATGCCGTCGGGATCCTCGTAGTAGAGGGAGATGGTCGGGCCGTGGTTGATGGACCAGACCGGGCGGATGCCCTGGCGCTTCAACCGCACGTAGTTCTCGAGCAGCCGTTCGAGGGACGTGAAGGTCAGCGCGATGTGGTCGATGCCGTAGACCTTGCGCTTGAGCCTCGCGAGCGGGAAGAGAAGCCGCAGAACCGGGGGCACGGCGATGATCGCCAGGCGGTGCGACTCGTCGTCCCAGGTCAGGAACGTGATCTCGTCGTCCTGATACGCGACCTGCGCCCCGAAGACGGTGCCGTACCACCGCACCATCTCGTCGGTGCGAGTCGATTTCACCACCCAGTGGGCGATGCGATCCGGTCCGTGCCTGCCGAGACCGGCCGAGCCGGTGTGGTCACCCGTCGCGTTCATCGTCGCCTCTCGTCGTGGGGAAGTGACCGCGACGCTACGAGCACTTTGACTGTCAGTCAAGAAATTGACTCGTGCTCGAGGTGCGGGGCGGGGTGCACTACCCTCGGTGCCATGTCCGCGAACCCCCCCGACGGCGCGCGTCGTCCGCGACGGGATCGTCGACAGGCACTCATCGATGCGGCCATCGCCCTCATGAGCGAGGGCGGCGACGCGGACATCAGCGCGGCCGCCATCTCCCGGCGGGCCGACGTGGCCCACGGGTTGCTGTTCTACTACTTCACCGACAAGCAGGGCCTGGTGGCCGCGGCGCTCGCAGACGTGTTGTCGCGCTTGGTGCATCACCAGAGCCCGAGGGTGGACGAGCAGACTCCGGAGCAACGCCTCGACGGTTTCGTCCGACGGCACATCGAGTTTCTGGAGAACCATCGGACGCTGTACGTCCGCGTCGTCGTCGAGGGCGTGCTGGGAGATCAGGCCGTCGAACGTGCGCTCCGCGAGGCACGCGCGGCAGGCGCGCGTCAGGTGGCGGACATCGTCGGACTGGAGCAGCCCCTGACTCCGGTGATGCAGACGGCGGTCGTCGCCTGGACGGGATTCCTCGACCGGGCGGCCGACGAGTACGTCGAGCGCGACGACCTGTCGCTCGACGACGTCGTGGACCTCGTGGTGAGAGCCTTCGGCGTGGTCACCGGGCACTGACGCCGCGCATCCCTCGTGGCGGTGGGCACGTGCACAACGCAACGTGCGGCGCCGTGTCGCGACAGCCATCGTGCGCGACGCTCCCGAAGGCCACACTCGAGTGATCGATACCGTCGTCCGGCGAGGAGTGGCCCGTGATCATGATGCTGCGCTGGGTCCTCCGCATGCACTCGTTCGGACGGACGGCGCGAGTGGGTGATCCTCTCGAGACACGGTTCCGCGTACTCCCGGCGGATCTCGACATCCTGATGCACATGACCAACGGCCGGTACCTGTCCGTTCTGGACGCGGCCCGCATCGCGTACTACGCGAGAACCGGTCTGTGGCGCCAGTTCCGCGTGCGGGGCTGGAGTCCCGTCGTCACGGCGCAGAGCATCACCTACCGGCGCTCGCTGACCTTCCCGCGTGCGTATCGGGTGCGGACCCGTCTGATCGGTACCGATGCCAAGAACCTGTACTTCGAGCAGGTCTTCCACATTCGCGACGTCGACCATGCCACCGCGGTGGTGTCCGTCCGACTGACCGATCGGGGCGGCGGGTCGGTGCCGCCGGCGCGGATCCTCGCTCTCGACGGCACGTTCGTGCTGCCCGACCTCATCCCGACAGCAGTCGCGGAATGGTCGGAGTTCGCCCGTCACCACCACGCAGGGAAAGAGGGTCAGTGATGACATCGTCCGGGACCACCACGAGTTCCGACCACCACACGCTGGCGGTCATCGGCTCGGGTTTCGCGGGAGTCGGAGCAGCGATCGGGCTGGCACCGTTGCACCAGGGAAGCGTCGTCATCTTCGAGCGGGCGGCGACGCTCGGCGGGGTGTGGCGCGACAACGACTATCCGGGTGCTGCGTGCGACGTCCAGAGCCTCCTCTATTCGTTCTCGTTCGCTCCCAGCCACCGGTGGCGTCACACCTACGCACGGCAGCCCGAGATCCGCGAGTACCTCGACCGGGTCGCGCGGGACCACGGGTTGCTCCCGCGACTCCGTACTCAGTGCCCGGTCACGTCCCTCACCTGGGACGCGGCAGCGGCGCGGTGGACTCTCGAGACGCCGCGCGGGACGTCGACCGCGGATCACGTCGTTCTCGCCACGGGGTCCCTCGCCGACCCCTCTCTCCCCGCCGTCGACGGCATCGAGTCCTTCGCGGGTCCGATGTTCCACTCGTCGCAGTGGGACCACGACACGGATCTGACGGGTATGCGCGTCGCCGTCGTCGGTACCGGTGCCTCCGCGATCCAGTTCGTCCCGAGAATCCAACCGCTGGTGGAGTCCCTGACCCTGTTCCAGCGCACGGCACCGTGGGTGATGCCGCGCGACGACAAGCCCATCTCCGCACGCACGCGGACCCTGCTGAAGTCGGTTCCCGGATACCAGCGTGCTGCGCGCGCGGCCATCTACCTCGAGCGGGAGGTGAAGCTCCTGGCCTTCCGCCACCCTGCATTGATGGCGATCGGGGAGCGCGAGGGTCGTGCGCACCTCGCACATGCCGTGAGCGATCCTGTTCTGCGGCAGAAACTCACACCGGACTATCGGATGGGCTGCAAGCGGATCCTGCTGTCCGACGAGTACTACCCGGCCCTGGCGCAACCCAACGTGTCCGTCGAGACGGCGGGCGTGGCGACGGTGACTCCGACCGGAGTGATCGACACGAACGGCACCGCTCACGAGGTGGACGCCGTCATCTTCGGCACCGGGTTCGACACCAGTCGACTTCCGCTGACGGACAGTGTCTTCGACGGGTCGGGTCGATCGATGGCGGACACGTGGGGCGACAGTCCGCGGGCCTACCTGGGAACGACCGTCGCGGGATTCCCGAATCTCTATCTGATGCACGGACCGAACATCGCACTCGGCCACACGTCGGTGATCCTGATGTTCGAGTCTCAGATCGCATACATCGAGAAGGCGATGCGTCGTGCGATGACCGCACGCGGTTCCATCGAGCCGACCGCCCGGGCGCAGGCCGAGTACTCGACCGACATCGACGACCTCACCGACGGGACGGTGTGGACGAGCGGTGGGTGCTCGAGTTGGTACCTCGACCCCGCCGGCCGCAACAGCAATCTCTGGCCGGGCAGCATCCTCGGGTATCGACGCCGTGCCACGCGATTCGACGAGAAGCACCACGCGGTCCACGCGGACGCGGTGCCGCGATGAGCGAGCCCGTCGTCCTCCTGCACGGACTCGGCGGGTCGCCTGCGATCTGGGATCGCGTTCGATCGCTGCTCACCGGTGCGGTGCTCGCGCCCGAGATCGCGGGTACCGCGTCGATCGAGCAGGACGCCCTCGACATCGCCCGGGCGGTCCGGGCCGCCGGCATCGGTCCCGCTGTCGTGGTGGGGCACTCGCGTGGCGGACTCGTCGCCACGTCCCTGGCGGAGCAGTTCCCGGGCCTCGTGACCCGTCTGGTGCTGGTCGCGACTCCGCCGACCACGGCGAGTCGGCTGACGGCCAGAGGTGTCTCCGAGATGGTTCTCGGTGTGCCGGTCCTCGGCGCCGCGGTGTGGACGATGCTGCCCGAGCGCAGGCTCCGGTCCGGTCTCGCGTCGGCGTTCGCTCCCGGTGGTCCGGTTCCCGAGTTCGCGGTGCGGGACCTCGTCGCGACTGGACTGCGTCGGTTCCGCGCGTCCTCGACGGCGATCGACCACTACGTGACCGAAGTGCCGCTGAGAGAACGACTGTCGAGACTGTCCGTCCCGGTCTCACTGGTGTACGGCCTGAACGACCGACGTGTGGATCCGGCCGCGATGGCCGACAGTGCAGGCGGCCCGCGCACCACCGCGTATCCGCTGCGGCGTGAGGGGCACGGTGCCCCGTGGAGTTCGGCCGGTGCCGTGGCCGCCGTGATCGCCGGCGACGCGCACCCGAGCGAGGCCGTTCGACCCACTTCCACGGTGGCTCCGCGACTACGCCCGGTCCGGTGGACTCCACCGAGCGCGCCGGCCCGAGCACGGCAGGTGACGAGCAGGGAGCCGGTGGCGTCGATCCGGCGTCTCGAACTACCGGGCCGCGGGCCGGAGGACGTCAGGCTGGACTCGCGGGGGCGAGTACTCACCGGCCTGGAGGACGGGCGCATCGTCCGGGTCACCATCGACGACACCGGTCACGGCGTCGAGACTCTCGCGCACACGGGAGGTCGACCGCTCGGCATCACCGTCGTCGACGACGCCACGTTGCTGGTGTGCGATGCCGAACGAGGTGTTCTCCGCGTGGATCTCGGCACCGGGGTGGTCGACGTCCTTCTCGACCGACTCGACGGCGAACCGATCACCTTCGCGTCGAACATCGTCCAGGGGCGGTCGGGCAACATCTACTTCACGGTGTCCACCCGGCGGTTCGGGTTCCACGACTTCCTCGCCGATCTCCTCGAGCACTCCGGCACGGGCCGGCTGGCGGTGGTGTCGCCCGACGGCGCCGCGCGCACGCTCGTCGACGGTGTCCAGTTCGCCAACGGGCTGGCGGTCTCGGACGACGAGGATTCCGTCACCGTGATCTCGACAGGCGACTTCGCCGTACTGCGGTACCCCCTCGTCGACGGTCACGCCGGACCGCCGCATGTCGTCGTCGACAATCTGCCTGCCTTCCCCGACAACGTCTCGGTCGACGGTGACCTTCTGTGGGTGGCCCTGGCGACGCCGCGCAGCACACTGCACGATCGGGTCGCGCAGCTCCCCGGCATCGTCCGGAGGTTCGCGTACCGCCTCCCCGAGAGTGTGCGACAGGGCGAGTCCACGACGTGGGTGATCGCTCTCGACTCCGGCGGCACGGTCGTGCACGACCTGCAGTCGGCATCTCCCGAGTACTCGATGGTGACCAGCGTGGTCCGACGCGGCACGCAGCTGATTCTCGGAAGCATCACCGAATCCGCGCTGGCGGTCGTCGACCTCCCGCCCACGTCACAGGGGAGAGTCGAATGGTGAGCCGCCTCGACGGCCAGGTCCTCGTCGTCACGGGCGCGGCCGGAGGCATCGGTTCCGCGACGGCGCGGCGGTGCTCGGACCTCGGTGCGATCGTCGTCCTGCTCGACGTGGACGAGGGCGGTCTGACCCGCACCGCGCGGTCGCTGACGGGCCCGTGCGACACCCACGTGCTCGACGTCCGGGACGCCGATGCCTGCCGCCGAGTGATCGACACCGTCGTCGCCGAGCGGGGGCGGGTCGACATCGTGTGGGCCAATGCCGGTGTGTCGGAGTACGGTCCGCTCGACCTTCTGCCCGACGGAGCGTGGAAGCGCATGATCGACATCAACCTGGTCGGTGCCCACAACATCGTGCGGGCCGCGCTCCCGGCTGTCCTGGTCTCGCGCGGCCACATCGCCTTCACGTGTTCCTGGGCGTCCTTCGCTCATCAGCCCGGCCACTCGGGCTACGCCGCGGCGAAGGCCGGGCTGGAAGCGTTCGCGAACGCCCTGCGACTGGAACTCAGCGGCACCGGGGTGCGCGTCGGATCCCTGCACCCGGGATGGATCGACACGTCGATGGTCACGGGAAAGATGGCGCAGCCCGCGTTCGCGGCCCTGCTCGCCGCCCTTCCCGGCCCGTTCGGTGCGGTCAGCCCCGTCGACGACATCGTTCCGCACATCGTCCGCGCGCTGGAGCGGCGGTCGTCGCGCATGGTGTACCCGAGAGCCGGCCGCGTCCTCCTCGTCCTCCGTGCCGCGCTCCCGACGGCACCGTTCACTGCGCGGAGTCGAGCAGCAGCCCCGCGGATTCGTGCGCTCGCTGCTCGGGATGTGCGACGCTCGTGAACCGGACAGGCAGGGTGGTGGAAGAGGAGGCGCGATGAGCGACCGGACGGGTACTCCGCGGGAGCGGGAGATCGCCGCGCGCATCGCCTCCCTCGTCACCGACGCCGAGCAGGAACTCGATGCCGTCGCGTCGGACCTGACGTCGTTGTACCGCAGAAGCATTCCGGTGTACGACTCGGTGGCGCACGAGGAGGTGCAGCGCAACACGCGCGCCGTCCTGGACATCGTGCTGTGGCGAGTGCGCAGCGATGCACCTGCCGTGAACGAGCGGGACGTCGCCGACCTGGTCCGGCGGTGGGCCGATCAGCGGATCCCCCTCGAACTCGTCGCACACAGCATCCAGCTCGGTGCCCGCGAGCTGTTCAAGATGATCCGGCGCAACGCCGTCGAGCAGCAGTTGTCGACCGATGTCATCGACGACATGCAGGACATGATGTGGGAGTGGGCCACGTCGTACTCGGCCGCCGTGAACACGGTGATGCAGGAACGAGCGGTCACGGGTGCCACCCGGCGTGCGGATCTCATCCGGCAGCTCGTCGACGGGTCGTACGTGCCCGCGTCCGTCGAGCGGGACGCCCGTGAGCACGGTATCGCGCTCGATCACCACTACAGCGTCGCCTGTGTGACCTGGAACGACTCGTCGATCGTGTCGGACATCCGGTCGATGCTGCGACTACGTTGCGGCACCGATGATCTCGGCGTGGTGGACGCGGTCATCGACGGCTGTCTCGTCGCCCTTCTGCCCGTGGTTCCGGACCGCCTCGCGGCCTCGGTGGCGGTCGGTCTGGGCGATGCTCGACCGGCCACGGACGCGCGCGCGTCGTACGGGCAGGCGCGGCACGCACTCGACCTCGCCACCCGCTTCGCGAGGACGGGGGTGGTCGACCTGGCCGCACTCGGACCGCTGCCACTCCTCGCGCTGGGGGAGGAGGCCGCGGATCGACTCGCGTCCGCGCATCTGACCACGGTGGCCGAACGCGGCGAGGCGGGTCGCGAGATCCTGGACACCGTCGCGGCGTACCTCGACCACGATCGGCGCGTCGACGACACCGCCGCCGCCCTCTTCGTGCATCGCAACACCGTGCGCAACAGGGTGGCGCGTTTCGGTGATCTGACGGGCCTCGACATCGACCGGACAGCCGATCTCGTCCTCGCCTGGTGGCTACTGACGCGTGAGCGCAGCGCGCGCTCGGCTCTCGAGGATCCCCCGCTCCAGTAGCGGAACCGTCTTCCGCATCTTCGGACGGAGAATCGCGTCCCACAGCGAGCCGGTGAACACACCGCGGATCTTGTCGACGCCGCGCAGAGCGCCCGGCACGTACACCTTCCGGCGGCGCCGGACGATGGCGTCGACGAACGCGTCGGCGCAGTCCTCGACGTCGGTGACGACATCGAACGGCCAGGGCAGTTCCTCGATGCTCGCCCGCACCGACTCGATGCTGTGCTGCGACTCGAACATCGGAGTCCGGACGAATGCGGGATGCGCGACCCCGACGCCGACGCCCTTGTGTGCCACCTCGAGGCGCAGTCCGCCGCCGAATGCCTCGACACCCGTCTTGGCGGCCGCGTAGGCGGACTGGCCCGGCACGGTCTTCAAAGCGGCCGCGGACGAGACCAACAGATAGAAGCCGCGCTGTGCGGTCACGGCGGGCAACGTGGCGTGCACGGTGCGGATGACGCCGTTCAGATTGATGTCGACGATGCGGGTCAGTGTCTCGACGTCGCTGATGGCGACGGTGCCGGCCTCCGCGATGCCCGCATTGGCCACCACCACGTCGAGGCACCCGTACTCCGAGAGAATTTGTGCGACAGCTGATTCGAGCGACGCGGTGTCCGTGACGTCGGCAGTCACGGCCAGGTGCCGGCCGTGAGCGCTGGTGTCCAGGCTCCCGATCACCGATGCGGGTATGTCGGATCGGTCCACGAGCACCACGTGCGCGCCCCGCGACGCGAGTCGGCGTCCGGTTTCCAGACCGATCCCGGACGCACCGCCGGTGATGAGTACGACCTTGCCTGCCATCGATGCCATGCGCTGTCCTTCACGGGTCGTCGTTCGCGGTCCCCTCAGCGTCGCCCGGCGAGCAGCCCCGCGACAGGTGCGTGACTCCACGTCGGGTCGGCCTGCGCTGTGCAGCCGCACAGCGAGCGATCGACTGGTCTGCGTAGGTCTGACGCCGATCGGGTACCCCGCGGAACGACGACAGGAGCAACTCACGTGAGTACGGACGATCTCGACCCCGGTGTCGCCGCGGCCGTACGGTCCCGCATCGCGTCCGCTGGTGAGATCCCGCTGCCGGGGTCCGGTGCGACCAGGCGACGCTGGGATCTGCTGACCGCGTGGTGCCGCGACGACGCGGTGGTCGGCCGGTTGCTCGAAGCCCACTTCGACGCCGTCGCCATCTGCGCGGAGCTGGGTGGTCCCGCGACCTCGTCCGAGCAGATGTGGGGAGTGTGGGCCGCAGAGACGCCGCCGCCGGTGGACGCGGTCTCCGACGCGCACGGTTCCTGGTCGCTGACCGGCCGGAAGATGTGGTGCTCGGGCGCCCACAGTTGCTCGCACGCGCTGGTGACCGCACGGGCGGGGGAGGACTCCGCCTTGTTCGCCGTGGCGCTGGACAGCGGCACCGTGACCCCTGAACCGAACACGTGGCACGCGACGGGAATGCGCGAGAGCGATTCCGGCGCAGTGTCTCTCGCGGGAACGTCCGCGGTCGCAGTGGGGCAACCGGGTGACTACACCGCGCGTGCCGGATTCTGGCACGGGGCGATCGGAGTGGCCGCCTGCTGGTTCGGGGTGGCACTCGCCGTCGCCGACCCGCTCTACCGCCGGGCCGCTGCGGACCGGGCCGGACCGCATGCGCTCGCGCACCTCGGAGCAGTGGACGCGGCACTGACGGCCTGTGTCAACACCTTCGACGTCGCTGCCGGCGAGGTGGACCGAGACCCACTGGCTCTGGACGAGGCGAGAGTCCGCGCCATGCGGGTTCGCGCCATCGTGGAGCGGGCCTGCACCGAAGTTCTCGACCGGGTCGGCCGCGCGCTGGGTGCGGCACCCCTCGGTCTGGACGCGGAGCACTCCCGCCGGGTGGCAGACCTGACGACGTATCTTCGCCAGAGCCACGCCGAGGTCGATCTGGAGAACCTGGGCCGGGCGGTCGCGGCGTCAGGTTCCGCATCGTGAGTGTGGACAGGTTCGCGGAGCGCCCGGTGGCACAGCATGGAACGCCGGAGTCCGTGTGGCGCGAGAACGGTCCGACGTACCCCGACCTTGTCCACGACGGGCTGGCGCATCTGGTCCTCGTCGCTCCGCACCCCGATGACGAGGTCCTCGGTCTGGGCGGCTGGGCATCGATGCTGGCCGCGTCCGGTGTTCCGGTGACGATAGTCGCCGTCACTGACGGGGGCGCGTCTCACACCCCCACGCCCGCGCGGTCGCGCGCCGACCTGGAAGCGGTGCGCAGAGCCGAGAGTGCGTCGGCGCTGGTGGATCTCGGTATCGTCGACATCCGTCGGCTGAGCATGCCCGACGGACAGGTGGCCGAGCACGAGCGCGCCCTCGTCGACGCTCTCGTCGACGTGCTCGACACCGTGGGGCGCGGTACGACGGTGTGGTGCGCGACGACGCTGCGCGGCGACGGCCACCCCGATCACGAAGCTGTCGGGCGCGCGTCGGCCGCGGCGGCGAGCCGGAACGGGTGCACGCTCGTCGAGTACCCGGTGTGGATGTGGCACTGGGCAGAACCGGGGGACGAGGCCGTGGACTGGGAGTCGGCCCGCACGATCACGCTCGACGCGGACGCGATCGCGCGCAAGGAGGTAGCGGTGAGCAGATTCGTCAGCCAGACGACTCGGGACGGGAACGAGGACGAGATCCTCCCGCCGTGGGTTCTGGAGCGGCTCCTGCGTTCTCACGAGACGGTGTTCGTGTGAGCGGGCAAGCCGGAGGCCGGTCGGAATCGGGCGGGCAGGCCGGAAGCCGGTCGGAATCGGGCGGGCAGGCCGGAGGCCGGTCGGAATCGGGCGGGCAGGCCGGAGGCCGGTCGGAATCGGGCGGGCAGGCCGGAGGTGTCCCGGCGAGTTATTTCGAGCGCATGTACGAGGCCGATCCGGACCCGTGGGGGTTCGAGAGCCGGTGGTACGAGCGACGCAAGTACGCCCTCACGATGGCAATGCTTCCGAACGAGCGGTACCGGTCGGCCTTCGAGCCGGGGTGTTCCGTCGGAGTTCTGTCCGAACTCATCGCGGGCCGAGCCGATCGCCTGCTCTCCACGGACATCGCGGAGGCACCGTTGCGTCGCGCGCGGGAGCGTGGGATTCCGAACGTGGAGTTCCGCCGAGAGTCGCTGCACGACGGGTGGCCGGACGAGCAGTTCGATCTCGTCGTGCTGAGCGAGATGTGTTACTACGTCCACCCGACGGAGCTCGACGCTCTGGTGTCGAAGGCGGTCGATGCGGCAGAGCCCGGCGGAACCGTGTGCGTCGCGCACTGGCGCCACGACGTTCCGGAGTACCCGAGCACTGCGGCCGAGGTGCACACCGCGTTCCGCGCGTCACCGCACCTGCTCCTCCGGGCGGAGTACCGCGACGACGACGTTCTCGTCGACGTCTTCACGCGGGGCACTGGCGCACTCTGATCAGGCGGTGACGGGAGTCGCCATCTCGTCGAGGAACGTGGCGAAACCACCTGTGGTGCGCGTACTGGTGCGGGCCGACGTGGTCACGCACGGAGCGCCGGTGCGGCGTATGCGGTACCCCCGGCGTCCGAGTCGCGCGACCAGATCGACGTCCTCGTGGACGGCGAGCGCACGGAATCCGCCGACCGCACGGTAGGCGTCGGCGCGCACCGCGAGGTTGGCTCCGTGGACCTGCAGGAGACCGCGTCGTTCACGGTCCGCGTAGTCGCGCCGGAATCGCCGGAGCACGACGGGATCACGCAGGCCCTCGTCGACGCGCACCGGTCCGGGGACGACGTGTGCCTGCGCAGCGCACGCCACGATCGATCGGAAGTGGCCGGGGTCGACCAGCGAATCGGCGTCGGTGTTGACGTACCAGGTGGACGATCCGGCGCTCGACGTCTCGGACCGGAACCCCAGGGCCCGTGCAGCTCCCACGTTCGCGACGTCCGTCGTGACGCACCGGACGCCCCCACCCACCACCTCCGCGGTGCGGTCACTGCAGGCGTCCAGCACCACCACCAGTCGGACGGGGACCGGCGACAGCGTGCGAGCGGTGCGCAGGGCATCGAGGCACGCAGACAGCGACGCGTCCTCGTTGTGGGCGGGCACCACTGCGACGATGCGCTCGACCCGGGCCGGCGTGAAATGCACACCTGTGAAATGCCCGATTCCCGTCGTCGCCAATCATGCGCAGCGCGCGGTGCTGTGCGCGCTACGCCGTGCGGTGCGCGCGGCGCCGCATGGCGGGGCGTACCGCCTCCAGGACCGCGATACCCACTGCCGCGGAGACGAAGGCGAGCACGGTGTAGGACACGTTGCCCGCATCGAGCTCGAAGAAGCGGGCGAGCGGCGGCACGGTGAAGATGACCGCGTAGGCCGCCACGGACACGGTCAGCAGAGTCACCTTCCACCACTGCATGGGCCGGGCCACCGTCCCGAGGACCCACATCGCGACGACGATCAGCGTGATGAGCGCCGAGGTGCTCGACTGGATCCGGTCCGCCCGCGAGGCATCGGGTCCGTCGTAGGTGGCGAGGTAGGTCGCGAACGTGGCGACACCCACCACCAGTCCGGCGGGGACCGCCTTGCGCAGCACCCGAGGGACGAAGCCGGAGCGGGCCCGTTCGTTGTTCGGCGCCAGCGACAGCAGGAACGCGGGAATGCCGATGGTGAACCACGCCGCGATGGTGACGTGGCGGGGAAGAAACGGGTAGGGCAGCGGGTCGACGTTCACGACCAGGGACAGCAGACCGGACAGCCCGACGAGGACCGCGAGCACCACCGAGTAGACCGTCTTGGTGAGGAACAGCGTGGAGACCCGTTCGATGTTGCCGATGACTCGTCGACCCTCGGCCACCACGTGGGGCAGCGTCGAGAAGGCGTTGTCCAGCAACACGATCTGCGCCACGGACCGCGCCGCGGGACTTCCCGCGCCCATGGCGACACCGATGTCGGCCTTCTTCAGTGCGAGAACGTCGTTGACGCCGTCACCCGTCATGGCCACCGTGTGACCACGGCTCTGCAAGGCGGTGACCATGTCCCGCTTCTGTTCCGGGCGTACCCGTCCGAACACGGCATGACGCTCCATGGTGTCCGCGAGATCGTCCGTGTTCGACGGGAGACTGCGAGCGTCGACCGCATCACCCGACGGCAGAGCATCGAGCGACCCGGCCACCGCGCCCACGGACACCGCGTTGTCGCCGGAGATGATCTTGACCTGGACGGACTGATCCGCGAAGTAGTTCAGTGTGTCGCCGGCGTCCGCCCGGATCTTCTGCTCGAGCACGACGAGGGCTCGGGGCGTCACGACACCCGGCGCGTCGGCGTGATCCATCGGGAGGTCGCTGGTGGCGAAGAGCAGCACCCTCTTTCCGGCCGCGCCCAGCTCGGTGGCGCGTGCGGAGGCCTCCGATGCCGGATCCAGCAGCACGTCCGGAGCACCGATCAGGAAGTTGCCCGCGTCGGGGAAGGAGACTCCGCTCCACTTCTTCTCCGACGAGAACGGAGCCCGCGCGGACGCCGTCCGGGCAGGCGCGGTCGGAAGCGCGTCGGCGACGGCGATCATGCTGGCGTTCGGTCGATCGTCGTCGGCGACGACGGCGGACAGGTCGCGCCGGACGTCCTCGTCGGACTCGGCCGACAGCACGAGGAGGTCCGACATGACCATCGCGTTCTCGGTCAGCGTTCCGGTCTTGTCGGCGCACACCACGTCGATACGGGCCAGCCCCTCGACCGCCGGAAGCTCCTGCACGAGGCACTGTCGACGTCCGAGGCGGACCACGCCGACGGCGAAGGCCAGTGAGGTGAGCAGGACCAGTCCTTCCGGCACCATCGGGACCAGCGCCGCCACCATGCCGTTGAGCGCGGGGCCGAGCGGCTGGCCCGTGACGACGAGCTGGTTGACGACGATGACGATGCCGGCCGGGACCATCACCCGGGTGATGTGGCGGAGGATGCGGTCGATACCGGACCGGAGTTCGGAGTCGATGAGCGTGAACTTGCCTGCCTCCTCGGCCAACTGGGCCGCGTACGCTTCCCTCCCCACCTTGGTGACGCGGTAGGCTCCGCGGCCGGCGACGACGAACGACCCGGAGAACACGGAGTCGCTCGGGGTCTTGGTCATCGAGTCGGACTCACCCGTCAGCAGTGATTCGTCGACGTCGAGCGAGTCCGCCTCGATCACGTCGCCGTCGACGATGATCTGATCGCCCGGACCGAGTTCCACGACGTCGCCGAGCACCACCTCGTGGGGAGCGAGGTCCCGTGCACGGCCGTCTCGTCGCACGAGGGGCCGACTCTGGCCCACGATGGCGAGCGCGTCGAGGGTGCGCTTCGCGCGCAGTTCCTGGATGACGCCGATCCCGCTGTTGGCGACGATGAGCAGACCGAACATCGCGTCGATGATCGATCCGGTCGACAGCACGATGACGAGAAGTACCGCCAGAATCGCGTTGATGCGCGTGAAGATGTTGCCGCGCAGGATGTCTGCGACCGACCTCGAGGAGCGGGCCGGCACGTCGTTGGACCGACCCTGCGATGCGAGGGTCTCCGCTTCCGCTGTGGTGAGTCCGACTGCGGTGGGGACGTCGCTCGACAGCATGAAGGGGAGCCTAGTGGGTGTCGGCGACGACGGTCGTCAGCCTCGTTGGTCGTCCAGCACCTGTCGAGCCTGCTCGGTGACCGTGGTCCCAGCGCTGTAGGCCTGTGCTCGCAGCAGTGCCGACGCGGCCTGGACGCCGAGGTGGTGCCGAGCGACCACCACGCCGATCGCCAGGTGCACGGTCGACAGGTCGAAGCCGTGGTCGGGCCCGCCGTCGACGGCCGTGAGGACAGTGTCTCCGTCCAGGTCGTCGCACAGGGGAACTCGCGGCGCCAGCAACTCCGGGCGGCGTTCCACGAGCGCCGCGATGGCGGCGTCGGAGTGCGTGCTGCTGCGGCGTCGACCACGCCAGTACATCTGGAGCGTTCCCAGGGGGGTGGCGGGTGCACCGATGGGGAACGTCGCGACCTCGACGACTCCGAGGGTCGCCAATTCGTCGACGAGAGTGGTCCAGCGGACGCCGTGGTCAGGGTCCTCGACATCGAGTCGGCTGTGTCCCGCTCCCGCCATCGACTCGGTGTGCGGTCCGCAGCCGAGCAGGTACTGGAGGTCGGCCAGCCGCTCCGCCAGGTCGTCCGTCGCGTACGTGACGAGCCGGACGTCGGCATCGGCCGCAGATTCCGCCACCACGGCGGCTCCGTCCGCCCGGCACCACTGCACGCACGCGGCCAGCCATGTCTCCGCAGTGCGTCCGGACCGCAGGGCGCCCATGACGCGTTCGTCTGGTGGATGGGGCTCGCGGGCCGAGTTCGATGCCATGGGGCGTCCTTCGCTGCGTTCGTGTAACCGGTTCGTGGACCGCAGCTGAGGGTGTGTCTCGCCGTTCATCGTGTACCCGTCCGTCGGCTCCGCACACCACATCCGGCCGGTGTCCTCGAACACGGGCGCCCACTCACCGGGTGTTGCCGGTCACCCGAGTGGTCGACACGCTCGGAACACCCACGACGACATGCGGTGCTGTGCGCAGAATGCTCGGTCGCGGAGCCGGATCTTGCGCAGTCGGCAAGACCGTGGTCACCTGGGGATCTCCGCGAAGCATCGAGCCGGAGATGACGTCCTGAGGGGGCAGCGCCATGACCAGCAACGAGCATGTCGACGATCGAGCGCCACAGACGGTGGAGACCCTGGAGGAGATCGCACAGCGTGTGTTGTGGCTGTCGACCTCGATGATCCACCACGCCAATCGAATTCGGCCCAACCCCAGCGGACTCAAAGTCGGAGGCCACCAAGCCTCGTGCGCGTCGATTGTGTCGATCATGACCTCCCTGTGGTTCGAACAGTTGCAGCCCGGGGACCGGGTGTCGGTCAAGCCGCACGCGTCTCCGGTGCTGCACGCGATCAACTACCTCCTCGGTGAGTTGGACGAGAAGTACCTGACGACGCTGCGGTCCTACGGCGGGCTGCAGTCCTACCCCTCGCGCGCCAAGGACCCCGACACCGTCGACTACTCCACCGGGTCCGTGGGAATCGGAGCGACCGCACCGATCTGGGGCGCGATGTCGCGCCGCTACGTCGACGCCGCCTTCGGTGACGCGCACGACGACGCCCGGACAGCGACCGGATTCCGGGGGCGGCAGTACTCGCTCGTCGGCGACGCCGAACTGGACGAGGGCGCGGTGTGGGAGGCGGTGATCGACCCGGGAATCGCCGACCTCGGCGAGATCGTGTGGATCGTCGACCTGAACCGCCAGTCGCTGGATCGAGTGGTGCCGAACTTCGCTGCGCGGCGGCTGGAGAAGATGTTCGACGCCGCCGGCTGGCAGGTCGTCACGGTCTCGTTCGGCACCCTTCTCGACGCATTGTTCGCCCGTCCCGGCGGCGAGGCCCTGCGCGAACGCATCGTCGACATGCCCAACCCGGAGTACCAACGCCTCCTGCGCTGCACGGCGGACGAACTGCGCACCCGACTGCCCGGCGCCGGGCCCGGTGCCGAACGGATTCGTGCCCTCGTCGCCGATCTGGACGATGCCGCTCTGACGGAGGCCGTCCGTAACCTGGGCGGACACGACCTCGCCGCACTGCGCGCCGCGTTCGCCCGTATCGACGACACCCGTCCCACCGTGATCATCGCGTACACCGTCAAGGGCTTCGGGTTGCCGACGCAGGGTCATCCGCAGAATCACTCGTCGTTGCTGACGGTCGAGGAGTACGCCGAACTCGCGGGCGCGCTGGGCACCGACCCCGACGCGCCCTGGGCGCGATTCTCGGACGACAGTCCGGCCGGGCGGGTGTGCGCGGACACCGCGGACCGGCTGCGCCGGGAACCGATACACACGGCCGAGCCTCCCTCGGTGCCCACCGACATCGGGCGCACGCCCAAGGGAACGGCGACGACACAGGCCGCGCTCGGTCGCGTCCTGCTCGACCTCACCAGAGCGGCTCCGGACGCCGCGCGGCGGGTCGTCACCGTCAGTCCCGACGTCAGCTCCACCACCAACCTCGGCGGCTGGGTGAACAAGGTCGGCGTCTGGTCGTCCTCGGAACGCCACGACTGGTTCGGTGACGACGCCGAGACGATCATGCACTGGCGCGAGAGCCCCACGGGGCAACACATGGAACTGGGCATCGCCGAGACCAACCTCGTCGGACTGATGGGCGAGCTCGGTGCGACGTGGAGCCGGTGGGGAGAGCCGCTGTTCCCGATCGGAGTCATGTACGACCCGTTCGTCGAGCGCGCGCTCGAGCCGTGGTCGTACGGCATCTACGCAGGCGGACAGTCCATCCTCGTCGGCACCCCCTCGGGAGTGACCCTGGCGGCGGAAGGTGGTGCGCACCAGTCGATCAAGACCCCGTCGATCGGTCTGGAGCAGCCCGGGTGCGTGAGCTGGGAACCGGCGTTCGCGATCGACGTCGAGTGGACGCTGCTGGCGGCGATCGGACGGTTGGGGCGCCCGGGCGGCACGTCGGCGTATCTGCGCCTGTCGACCAGGCCGGTCGATCAGTCGCTGGCGAACGTTCCGGCGGATCCGGCGGCGCGGGGACGCCGACGGCGGCAGGTGGTCGCCGGGGGATACCCGCTGGTGCGGCGGGACGGTGCGGTGGTGACCATCGCGGCGATGGGCGCGATGGTCACCGAGGCCCTCGACGCGGCGGAGCGGCTCGAACAGATCGGGCTCGCTGCCGACGTCCTGTGCGTCACGAGTCCGGGGGAGCTGTATCGGGCGGTGCAGGCACGGCAGGGGCATCTCGAGGCGGAGTCGTGGATTCTCGATCATCTGCTGCCGGCAGAGCGGGCGACGCCGATGGTGACGGTCCTCGACGGTCATCCCCACACGCTCGCGTTCCTGGCGACGGTGAATCGGGTGCCGTCCACGTCTCTCGGGGTGAGTGAGTTCGGTCAGGTCGGCGCACTCGACGAGGTGTACCGCCACCATCAGATCGACACCGACTCGATCGTCCGGGCCGCACTCGACGTCACCGGTCACTGACTGCTCGGCAGGTTCATCGAGCGGCCGCGGCACCGAGTTCGATGAGCAGGACGCCGACGACGATGCATGCGATCCCGCCGAGCATGCGGCGGGTCAGGGGTTCTCGAAAGAGGTACCGGGAGGCCACGGCGGTGAGGGCGACTCCGCACGCGGCCCAGATGCCGTAGGCCACTCCCAGGGCCAGACCCGAACGGAGCGCACCGAGCAGGGCGACGAACGCGAGGAGATAGCCGAGAGCGACGACCCCGTAGAACGCGGGGCGTCCGGTGGCCGCCACGCGGAGCGACAGCGTGGCCGACACCTCGAGGAGGATGGCGCCGAGGAGGAAGAGGTACTGCATCACGGTTCCCGCTCTGCGGGGTGGGACCCGGTCTCGATGAGGAGTACACCGACGATGACCAGTCCGATTCCGAGACCCATCACGATGGTCAGCGGTTCACCGAAGAGCGCTGACGCGAGAAGGGCGGTGAGAGCGACACCGCTTGCTCCCCAGATACCGTAGGCGACACCGAGGGCCATACCGCGGCGCAGTACGGACGCGAGTCCGACGAAGGCCAGCAGATAACCGATGATCACCACGACGTAGAGGACGGGACGGGTCTCGGAACCTTTGAGCGACAGGGTGGCGGACACTTCGGCCACCACGGCCGCCGCCAGAACGAACCACACCATGCGGTAGTTCTACCGCGGGCGGGACTAGCGAGCGATCTGTCCGCGGCCCATGCGCAGGAGGAGCATGCCGAGGGTGCGGCCCTCGCGGCCGAGATCACCGAAGTGCTGGAGCACCGACATCTCGCGTGCGGACGATGCGGCCGAGCGGGGCTCCATCATGCCGACAGTGCGAGTGAGCTCGGTGCGTCGTGCCACTGCGGCCAGGATCTGGGCGTCGAGACGCTCGATCTCGTCGTGCATGGAGTCGATGTCGTGGGCGGTGTCGGCACCGTGGTTGCGCGTGACGTCTGCGGTGGCGAAGTCGGTTGCAATGCTCATGTCTACTGAATCGCGCCCATCCCGAATTTCATTACCGATCTGCCGAGATATTTTTCGGCGACCAGTCGAGAACGGGTCTCACCTGCGGTGATGCTGATTGTGAGCTGGATCGCAGTGCGCCCGTGGGCCTCAGGTTAGGTTAGGCTAACGCAATGTTTCTCACCGTGTGTGCGCCCGTGAGGCGACTGATCCCTGTACTCGTCGCGACGGTGGCCCTCACCGTGTCGTGCTCGTCGGCCGCCACCGAGGACGGCCGCGACGCGGCGCAGACAGCGGCCGGCGGCGTCTATCCCGCGACGGTCGACACCGCGTTCGGCGCCGTCGACCTCGAATCGGCGCCGACGCGCGTCGTGGCGCTGGGGTGGGGGGACGCGGAGACGGCATTGGCCCTCGGGTTCCAGCCGGTCGGTGCCAGCGACTGGCTCGACTTCGGCGGAGAGGGCGTCGGTCCGTGGGCGGAGGGTCTCTACGACACACCACCCGAGATCATCGGAACCCTGGAACCGTCCTACGAAGCCGTGGCGGCACTCGAGCCGGATCTGATCCTCGACACCAAGAGCTCGGGCGACGTCGGCCGGCACGACCGCCTGGCGGCCATCGCCCCGACCGTCGGCATCCCGGAGGGTGCGGAGAACTACACGACGTCCTACGAGGATCAGGTCACCATGGTTGCCGCGGCGCTCGGTGTGCCCGAGAAGGGCGCCGAGCTGATCGCAGGGCTGGACGACGGCTTCCGCACGGCCGCTGCGGACCATCCGGAGTTCGCAGAGAAGACCGTGACGGTGGGCGCCCTCAGCGGAACCGGCTACGGCGCCTACATAGAGGACAGCGAGCGGGTGCAGTTCCTGTTGCGGCTCGGGTTCCGGCAGAACCCGACCATCGCATCGATGACCCCGGTGCGGTTCTCCGTACCGATCGCGGACGAGCAGCTGGGTCTGCTCGACGCGGATCTCGTCGTCATGTTTCCGATCGGCAAGACTGCGCAGGACATCGAGCAGAACCCGCTGTTCCGCAGCATCCCGGCCGTGGCGCAGGGGCATGCGATCGTGTTCGACGACCCGGCGGTGGCGAAGTCCTACTCCACCAACTCGGCGCTCTCGCTGCAGTACGCACTCGACACCGTGGTGCCCATGCTGGCGGAGGCGCTCCGGTCGTGATGCTCGGAGGCGATCGCTCACGCGTGCCTTCACCAGCGGCGCGACCTCGGTGCCGAGCAACTCGATGCCCCGCAGCATGGTCCGTCCAAGAGATGCGCCACCCGCTCGCGAGCGGTGACGCGGTGGCCGGTGTCGTACTCGACGACGGCCGACACGGAGTTGTCGATCCCGATCTGCACGGCGGTGCCGTTCTGCCGATGTAGTGAAGTGTCAACACTCTGTGGTGTCGTCGAGTTGCATCGTCACGTGAGGGCAGTGAAGGTTCACGACACCTAGGCTGGGTGTGTGAACGACGACGTCGAGTGGCTGCGACCCGACGAGGTACGCGCGTGGCTCGCGGTCGCAGGCCTCCTCGAGGCGCTCCCCGCAGTACTGAACTCGCAGTTGAAGAACGCCACGGGGGTCAACCACTTCGAATACATGCTTCTGGCCGGTCTGTCCGAGTCTCCTGGTCGGAGTTCGCCGACGAGTGAGATCGCTGCCTTCGCCGCAGGATCACTCTCTCGGGTCTCCCATGCACTCACGCGTATGGAGTCGCGGGGATGGGTCGAGCGGGGGCCGCGCGGAGGCCCCGGTGGGCAGACCGCGGTGACGTTGACCGACGAGGGCATGGAGATCGTTCGTCGCGCGGCTCCCGGTCACGTCGCGCAGGTGCGAGAACTGGTCGTCGACCGCCTCGGTCGTGAGGACGCACTCGAGCTCGGGCGACTCGCGGGCCGGGTGCTCGAGGGTGCGAACCCGGCGGTCCACAGGATGCTGATGGACCGGTATCCCGAGCAGGACGTGCGCCCGGACGACCGGGACTGACGGAGAGGACCCCATGTCGCTACCGCTGACCGGCATTCGAGTGCTGGAGCTCGGCAACTACATCGCCGCGCCGACCGCGGGACGCATGCTCGCGGACTTCGGCGCGGAGGTGATCAAGGTCGAGCGACCCGGCACCGGCGACGAGATCCGGAACTGGCGTCTCTATTCCGGTACCACGTCGATGTTGTACCGGACGATCAACCGCAACAAGAAGTCGATCGTGCTCGATCTGCGCACCGAGCAGGGGCGGCAGGACGTGCTGGATCTCGCCGCGCAGTGCGACATCGTGCTCGAGAACTTTCGGCCCGGCACTCTCGAGAAATGGGGACTCTCGCCGGAGCGGTTGAGCGAGAGGAACCCCGATCTCATCATCACCCGCATCTCCGCTTTCGGGCAGACCGGTCCGATGGCCGAGCGTCCGGGCTTCGCCGCCGTCGCGGAGGCCTACGGGGGATTTCGCAACCTCGTCGGCGACCCCGACCGACCACCGGTTCGCGTCGGAGTGTCGATCGGTGACTCCATCGCCGGCCTCTACGCCGCCTTCGGTTGTGTCATGGCTCTGTTCCGACGCCAGACCGCGTCGAGCGAGCTCTCGCTCGAGCAACGCTCGATCGACGTCGCGCTCAACGAGTCGATTCTGTCGATGATGGAATCGCTGGTACCCGACTACCTCGCCTACGGAGTGGAACGCGAACGCACCGGTGGGCGGATGGAAGGCATCGCGCCCTCGAATGCGTACCCTTGCAACGACGGTCACTCGATCATCATCGCCGGCAACGGCGACGCCATCTTCCAGCGCTACATGGAGACGATCGGTCGGCCGGATCTCGGCGCGGATCCCGAGCTGTCCGCCAACGCCGGCCGCTGGCGACGTCGGGACGAACTGGACGCGGCCATCTCCGCCTGGACCATGCTGCACTCCCGCGACGAGGCGTTGGCGGTGCTCGATCGGGCCGGTGTGCCGTCGGGGCCCATCTACACGGCCGCCGACATCGTGCGGGATCCACAGTACCGAGCGCGCAACATGATTCAGACGTTCCCCGTGGACGTCGGTGGTGAGACTCCGGTGGACGTGGGTTTCGTCGGTGTGGTGCCCGTCATCGGCGACGCGTCCGTTCCCATCCGATCGCTCGGACCGGACCTCGGCGAGCACACCGCCGAAGTACTGCGGGAACTGTTGGGACGCACCGAGAGCGAGCACGACGCATGACACGGATTCTGGTCACCCTGCCGATTCCCGAACCACGTATGGAGATTCTGCGCCGCGCCGCCGACGTCGACGTGATCGCGCTCGATCACGTCGCGCTGGCGGAGCGATGCGCCTCCGGCGACTACGACGTGGTGGTGGCCCAGCTCCGGGACCGGTTCGACAGCGCACTGCTCGCCGGTGCGCGGCTGCGTGGGATCTCCAACTACGCGGTGGGTGTCGACAACATCGACGTCGGCGCCGCCACCGTCCGAGGCATCGTCGTCGGGAACACTCCGGGCGTCCTGACGGACTCCACGGCGGACATCGCTCTCCTGCTGATGCTGGCCACCGCGCGTCGGGCGCTCGAGGCGGACCGGACGGTGCGCGCCGGTGAGTTCACCGGATGGGCACCGGACCTGATGCTCGGCACGGACGTGTCCGGACGGGTGCTGGGACTGGCAGGATTCGGGCGCATCGCCCGCGCGACGGCGCGGCGCGCTCTCGGATTCGGTATGACGGTGCGGTTCTGCCCACGGCCCCCGTCCGACAGGCCCGTCGACGATGCGGAGCTCGACGAGTTCGGCGGTCGCGTCGAGCACGTCTCGTGGGACGAGTTGGTGGCGACGAGCGACTTCCTGTCCCTGCACGTTCCGCTGACCGAGGCGACGTACCACCTCGTCGATGCTCGGGTTCTCGGCGCGATGAAGACCTCCGCGATTCTGGTGAACACCGCGCGCGGGCCGGTGGTCGACGAGTCCGCTCTGGTGGAGGCGTTGCGGGACGGCGTGATCGCCGGTGCGGGGCTCGACGTCTACGAGGACGAACCGGCCACGGCACCCGGCCTGTCGGAGCTGGCCAACACCGTGCTGCTGCCGCACGTCGGGAGCGCGACGGTGTCGGTGCGGAGCGAGATGGCGCGTCTGTGCGCGGAGAACGCCGTCGCGATGGCCGCCGGCACGATGCCGCCCCACGCCGTCAATCCGGAGGCATGGGCGGACCTGTGAGAACTAGGTCGCGAGTGCGGCGTTGACCGCGTTCTCCGTTCGGGTCGGATCGTCCACCGTCAGGACGAGTCGATCGAACCGTCCGGTGCCGTCGAGCTCGATCACAATGTTGCGCACCGGGTCCCCGACGTTCCAGAACACTTTCTCGCCGTCACGATGGAAGGTGCCGGCGTACTTTCCCGGTATCGAGAGGCCCGGAGCCCTGATGCCCCTGGGCTCACGCCGTACACCGGTGTCGACGGTGGCGCCCTTCACCTCGGACAGCGGAATGTCGAGTCGGCGCGTGAAGCTCCAGAGCTTGTCGAGGCCGCGTGGTTCGACGACCAGTCGGCCGTCGACGATGGTCACGGTGTTCATGCTGTGCCCTTTCTCTCGATGCAGGCGCGCGTGAGTATCGCGTCGCCCAGTGCCCGTGCGTCGATGTTCTCGGCAACCAACTTCTCGCGGATCTCCTGCCTCACCGAGGGATCGGAGGGGGCCAGATCCATGAGAGCGACGAGAAGCAGAGGCATCGTGGAGTGCGTCGAGCGCAGTGCGGTGAGGAACAGTCCGCGCTTGCTTCCGAACGCGTTGTAGAGGCTCGCCCGTCGGATGCCGACGGCGTCGAGGATCTGATCGACGGACGCGCCGGTGTAACCGTGACGGACGAACGTGTCGACGGCGGCCGCGAGCACAGTGTCCGTGTCGAACTCGCGCGGTCTCGGCATGCACCCATTCTAGACTGATCAGTCAATAATGGCGAGCGCCCGCACGGCATCGACGAACGCGTCCACGTCGCGCGCAGTGTGCGCGAACGACGTCACGAGACGCACGACCCCCGGCTCCCACCGGTCGTCGTAGAACGTGAATCCGCGGTCGTGCAGTGCCTGTGTCAGAGCAGCGGGGAAGCGGAAGTAGGACATGTTCGCCGACGCGTCGCCCACGACCTCGATGCCCCCGATCTGTCGGAGCCCGTCTCGGAGCCGCGCGGCCATCGCGTTGGCGTTCCGCGCATGACGCATCCAGAGGTCGTTCTCCAGGTACGCGACCAGTTGCGCGCTCTGGAACCGCATCTTGGACGTCAGCTGGCCACCGCGCTTGTGTCGGAACGCCAGTTCGGTGGACAACGAGGGATCGAACGACACGATGGCCTCGGCGGTCATCGTGCCGTTCTTCGTCGCGCCGAAGGACAGGATGTCCACGCCTGCTCGCCAGGTCATCTCGGCCGGCGTGCACTCGAGGGCCACGAGCGCGTTGGCGAACCGGGCGCCGTCCATGTGCACGCGGAGTCCGGCATCGTGCGCGATGGTCGACACCTCACGCACCTCGTCCAGGGTGTGGACGCTGCCCGTCTCGGTGACCTGCGTGAGGCTCACCACCGACGGCTGGACACTGTGGACGTCGCCGCGTCGTCGCACGACCGCGGCGCGCAGTGCGGTGGGATCCATCGTCGAACGGGGGCCGTCCACGAGGACGATCTTGGCGCCGTCGGTGAAGAACTCCGGAGCGCCGGCCTCGTCGTTGGTGATG
Organism: Rhodococcus sp. BP-241; assembly: GCF_019836145.1. Classification (NCBI taxonomy): domain Bacteria; kingdom Bacillati; phylum Actinomycetota; class Actinomycetes; order Mycobacteriales; family Nocardiaceae; genus Rhodococcus; species Rhodococcus sp. BP-241. Next base: position 112,869 of record NZ_JABUEI010000005.1, read on the forward strand.
TGGCCGTCGGGATGAGTGAGGATGCTGCCCCACGGCGGTGTACACGCGGCCAGCGCCAGTCCGTTGGCCGCCGAACCGGTTCCGACAACGAACACGTCGACGGGACGCTCGAAGACGTCGGCCATCAGCGTCGTGAGACGAGCGGACGTCGGATCGTTGCCGTACGGGGCTGCGAGCCCGGTCGATGCCTCCGCCATGGCCGCGAGGATCTCCGGGGCGGTGCCCGCGGCGTTGTCGCTGAGATATCCGGTGAGTGGGGCAGTGGTGCTCGTGGCCATACCCCCATGGTGGCAGAACCTCGACCGGCTACCGCAGCTCCGCCGCCAGCCGAGGGAGCAGCGCGAGGGGATTGGCGCGTTCCACCCGTGCCCGGCCGTCGCCGTCGAACACGTCGGACAGGCCGGGGGCCGGGTCGTCCGTGTCCGAGGCGGAGTAGGTGAGTCCGCTGAAGGGCCAGTCGGTTCCGAAGACGATGTGGTCGACGTCGGTCACTTCGAGCACCGATCGCAGCGACGACGCCGAGGCGGACAGTGCGGTGTCGTAATGGAAGCGTCGCAGTGCACCCTCGAGGCCGAGCAGCGACACGGACGGGATCTGATCCGGTGCGACGGCGCGGGGCGCATTCAGCCGCGTGGCGAGGTACGGCAGGCAACCACCCGCGTGAGCGAGGACGAAGCGGATGTTCGGATACCGGTCGAGGGTGCCGGCCGCGATCATCTCGACCGCGGTCCGTGTGGTCTCGAACGGGAACTCGAGGAGGAAGCTCGGAAGCGGCAGTGGGGGAGCCGAACCCGCGGGGAGCTCGCCGGGGTGCACGAAGACGAGCGCGGACCGCGCGTCGAGCAACGCCATGATCGGCTCGAAGCGTGGGTCACCGAGGTAGATGCCGTCGTACGACGACAGCAGTGCCACCCCGTCCATTCCCAGCACGTCCAGGCCGTACGCGATCTCGGCGAGGGACGCCGGCACGTCCGGAAGTGGCACGGTGACCAGGGAGCCGAAACGAGTGGGATGCAGTCGAACCTGGTCGGCCGCGTAGTCGTTGCAGGAGCGCGCGAGGCGCACCGCCTCGAGGCCGCGCACGAACCGCACTCCGGGGTCGGAGATCGAGAGCACCTGGGCCGCGATGCCGAACTCGTCCATGAACGCGAGAGCGGACTCCGGCGACCACGCGGGCAGCGGTAGGCCGCCCGGAACCAGAAGCCCGGCGCGCAGCACGGCCTCCCGATACATCGGCGGGATCATGTGCGCGTGTAGGTCCACTCGATACGCGCCTGTGGGAGCGGCCGAGGCCGTCGGTCCCGTGGCCGCGAGCAGCCCCGTGCCGAGCACGCCTCCGCCGATCAGAGTCTGCAGAGCCTGTCGTCGTGTCGCCATCGTCGTTCCCCCCGTGTGCGGAAGCCGTCCCCCCGGCTCTGCGGCAACGTAACAGGCGTCGGTGCCACTCCTGATGTTTTCATCGGAATTCGGGACCGGTCACGAGTCGACGTGGTCCTGCGTGTCGTCCAGTCGGCCGGCAGCTGCGCGTCGACGAAGGACCTCGCGGTGTCCGAACGTCGCACGGAGAATCTGCTCCCGGTCGGCCACGGTGCTGCCGACGGCGCCCGCCACGGTGCCGAGTGATGCCGAGAGCCAGGCCAGGCGAACGTAATCGGAGAGGTTCGCCGCACGCCCGATCTGTTCGGACAGGAACGACGGAGAGATCACCACCGCGGCCGCCGCGCCGACCACCGCGAACAGGACCGCGTACATGACGGCCACCCCGGACACGACCGTACCGAGGGTGGCGAGGTTGTACATCGTGCGATCGAACCCACGCTCGCGTCGAGCGCGCCTCTCCCACAGTCCGTTCGGCACGATGAGCCATGTCGTCACGGCCACGAGGGCGGTGGCGGACACCGCTGACAGACGCACGATCGACATCGAGGCCGCCATCTGCCAGATGCTCGAGTAGAAGAGGCCGAACGCGGACGTCGCGGTCGCCGCGGCGAGTGCGCCGGACAACGTCGGCATCAACCGCCACGGGCGGTTGGTGCGGATCATGCCCGCGACCACTCGCGCTCGTCCCGCCAGGGCGGGCGCCACCAGGGCGTCGTGGCCGGAGACGGTGGACCAGTGCGCGAGACCCGTGGCGGGATCGGGCCTGTCGACACCGGTGGCGTCGCGTAGCGCTTCCAGCGCGGCCAGCGTGACGGCGCGCGCCCGCGGCGCGACTCGGTGGGTCCCGAACGACGGAACGTAGACGACCACCATCGACGGCCCGACGATCTCGGCGAGTACGGGGCGGGACCGCACGCGCCGCGGTATCTCGGACACGCACACGGTGAGGATGTCCTCGCTGCCCCCGGTATGGCCGAGCAGGGACGCCCAGGTGTCCAGGTCGGGGCTGCCGCTCTGTACCGGTGGCAACGGGATCGCGACCTGGTCGACGGTGAGCACGTCGCCGTCGCGCGTGGCCGATCCGTCGAGATCGGCCGCGACGGAGTCGGCGACGGCGGCGGCGAAGCCGGGATCGGACGCGACTCTGACGACGGGCATCCTGGTCGGCTACCCGTGTCGGTCGTTCGGAAACGGCGCGGCGGCGACTCCAGCCCTTGCGTCGCGGCCTCTCTCGCGCGAGACCGCGCTCGCTAGCGTTCGGCCCGAAGTAGTTCCACGTCGGAGACCAGGCGGATGTGATCGGCCATCGCACGTCCGGCTTCCACGGTGTCCTCGCGCCGGATGGCCTCGGCGATACGCCGATGACCTTCGAGAGACGATCGTGGGCGATCCGATTGCGACAGCGACTCGATGCGGGTCTCGCGAATCAGTTCGGCGATCTCGCCCATCAACCGGGCGAGGAGCGGGGAATGCGCCGCGGCCGTCACGGCCCGGTGGAACAGTTCGTCCCCCGACACTCCTCGCTCACCGCCGGAGATCTCCGCCTCCATGACGTCCAGGGCGTGGTCGATGGCGCGCATCTCGTCGTCACTGCGCCGGGCCGCGGCCAGTTCGGCCAGTTTGACCTCGAGTGCCTCACGCGCCTCGATGACCTCGGGAAGGCGATCGGCGTGCTCGCGGAGCGCCCGAATGGCCATGTCGCCCACCGGTCTACGAACCAGTACTGCTCCGTCGCCGTGCCGCACGGACAGGATGCCCTGCACCTCGAGAGCCACCAGGGCCTGGCTGAGGGACGCGCGACTGACGCCGAGCTGGCCGGCGAGTTCGCGCTCGGCCGGCAATCGTTCGCCGACCTGCATGTCGCGCGCCGCGATGTGGTCGCACAACTGCTCGACGATCACCTCGTACAACCGCGGGCGGTTCACCGGACGGATCTGGTCGGCCACTGGGTCACCCGTTCTCTGCGTCACTCGTGCTCTGCTCCACTCACCCACAGAGTAGCGCCACCACGGCGTCGTTACTCCGCCCACAGTGAGGGTTGACAGTGACTCAGTTCACTGCCAGAGTCATCGGTGTCTCAGTGGCTAGTCCACTTCGCCACTGACGCTCTCGGGCAGACGCCCGCGAGACACTCACACGGACCGGAGACCATCGATGTCGACCGAGTTGATACCCATTCTCGCGCTGGTCGTCATGTTCCTCGCAGCCACGGTGCTGCCGGTGAACATGGGCGCCCTGGGCTTCGTCGCAGCGTTCCTCGTCGGCACGCTCGCCGTCGGCATGGACACGGACCAGATCATCGGGGGATTCCCGAGCAGTCTCTTCCTCACCCTCGTCGGCATCACGTATCTCTTCGCGATCGCCCAGAACAACGGCACCGTCGACCTCCTGGTCCGTGGCGCCGTACGACTCGTCGGGGGGAGGGTCGCGCTCATTCCGTGGGTGATGTTCGGTATCACCGGCGTTCTCACGGCGATCGGGGCACTGGGCCCCGCAGCCGTGGCGATCGTGGCACCCATCGCCCTCGGCTTCGCGGCGCGCTACAAGATCAATGCGCTGCTCATGGGCATGATGGTCATCCACGGTGCCCAGGCGGGCGGGTTCTCGCCGATCAGCATCTACGGAGTCACCGTCAACCGCATCGCGGCCGACGCCGGGCTCACCAACAGTCCGCTGACTCTGTTCCTCGGAAGTCTGCTGTTCAACGCGGCCATCGGAGCACTGCTCTTCACGTTCCTGGGCGGACGGTCGCTCATCGGGCGCAGCGTCCACGACGACGACGGTCTCAGGCCGGACGGCGATCCGGGTTCCGTGGGCGGCGGCACCACGCGGACGACCGTGATGCGCGGTTTCGGTGCGACGACGACCAAGCGTCCGTCCCAGACTGTCACCGTGGAGAACGCGCCTCCGCTGGCCACGGCGGTCAAGGCGATCACGCCCGATCAGATTCTCACCCTCGTGGGACTCGTGTCGCTGGCAGTCCTGTCGCTGATCCTCGATCTCGACGTGGGCTTCGTGTCCATGACGGTCGCGGTGGTGCTGGCACTGGCGTCGCCGAAGGCGCAGAAGGGTGCGATCAACCAGATCAGTTGGTCCACCGTCCTTCTGATCGGAGGAATTCTGACCTTCGTCGGGGTGCTGCAGGAAGCGGGCACGGTCGAGTACGTCGGTAACGCCGTCGCCGGCATCGGCATCCCGCTGCTCGTCGCCGTCCTGCTCTGCTACATCGGTGCGATCGTGTCCGCCTTCGCATCCTCCACCGCGATCCTGGGCGTCACCATTCCGCTGGCAGTGCCGTTCCTGCTGGCAGGTGAGGTGGGTGCCGTCGGCGTGATCGTCGCGCTCGCCATCTCGTCCACCATCGTCGACGTCAGCCCGTTCTCGACGAACGGCGCGTTGGTGCTCGCCAACGCGCAGGGCGTCGATCGCGACGTCTTCTACCGGCAGATTCTGAAGTACAGCGCGCTGGTCGTGGCCATCGGACCACTGGTGGCCTGGGCCGTGCTCGTCGTCCCCGGCTGGATGTAACCGCTCCGCCGACGCTCCGTTGACATCACGTGGGCGTCGTGGTCTCCTTAATTGGCTAGGCCACTAGGTCACCGAACCAAAGCCACGCTCTCCGACAGGATCGAGAAACGCCATGCCTCTCAACACCACGGGCAGGACCGGCCCCCTCGACGGCACCGTCGTCGTCGATCTCACCCGCGCCCTCGCAGGACCGCACGCCGCGATGATGCTCGGCGATCTCGGTGCGGACGTCATCAAGATCGAATCGCCCAAGGGTGGTGACGACACCCGCGTGTGGGGCCCGCCCTTCGTCACACCGGAGCCGGGTGACGGTCACGCCGACCGCGAATCGACCTACTTCCTCTCCGCCAATCGGAACAAGCGGTCGATCGCCCTCGACCTCAAGACGGACGACGGTCGCGACGCCCTCGAGGCGATGATCGCCAAGGCCGACGTTCTGCTCGAGAACTTCCGCACCGGTGTTCTCGACCGGTTGGGATTCACGACCGAGCGACTGGCCGAGCTCAATCCCGGCCTGGTCGTGTTGTCCATCAGCGGTTTCGGCCACGACGGTCCGGAGGGCGGCCGCTCCGGCTACGACCAGATCGCACAGGGGGAGGCCGGCCTCATGTCCTTCACGGGCTCCGGGCCGGACGACGTCCAACGCGTGGGCGTTCCCATCGCCGACCTCCTGGCGGGCATGTACGGAGCTTTCGGAGTGCTCGCCGCACTTCGGGAACGAGATCGCACGGGGCGCGGAAAGGTGGTGCGCACCTCGCTTCTCGCGAGCGTCGTGGGAGTGCACGCCTTCCAGGGCACGAAGTGGACCGTCGCGGGGGAGATCGGACAGGCGCAGGGCAATCACCACCCCTCCATCTGCCCGTACGGGCTGTTCCCGACCTCCGACGGCGCGGTGCAGATCTCGGTGGGCAGCGAGGGTCTGTGGCATCGCTTCTGCGACGGCTTCGGCATCGATCCGGACCTCGAGGGCATGGCCACCAACCCGCAGCGCGTCGGTAGCCGGGACGACGTCGTCGAGCTGGTGTCGAAGATCTTCCGCACGTACGAGACCGAGCCGCTGCTCGCTCTTCTCGACGAGATCGGCGTCCCGGCCGGCAAGGTGCGCAACGTCCAGGAAGTCTACGAATGGGAGCAGACCCGGTCGCAGGGTCTTCTCGTCGACGTCGAGCACGAGACGCTCGGGAAGGTGACACTCCCCGGACCGCCGTTGCGCTTCTTCGACGCCGACGGAGCGGAGACCACCGAGACCCGGCATCTCGCTCCGCCCGTTCTGGGCGCCGACGAGAATCTGGTCCGCGCATGGTTGGCGGAGAGCGTCTGATGGCCGGCATCGGTGCCCTCGCTCTGCTCGACATCGTGGTCGACGCGGGAAGTTTCGAGTCGTGGGACTCCACCCCGCACGATCATCCGGTCGACGAGGCGTACACCGCGGAACTCGCGGCGGCGCGGGAGAAGACCGGACTCGACGAGTCGGTGATCACCGGTGTCGCCACCATCTCCGGTCGGCGGGTGGCGATCCTGTTGTGCGAGTTCCGTTTCCTCGGCGGTTCCATCGGGGTCGCGGCCGGGGAACGTCTGACGACGGCAGTACGCCGGGCGACCGCCGAGCGCCTTCCGCTGTTGGCGCTCCCGACGTCGGGCGGCACGCGAATGCAGGAGGGCACGGTGGCGTTCCTGCAGATGGTCAAGATCACGGCTGCGGTCACTGCCCACAAAGCGGCACATCTTCCGTACATCGTCTATCTCCGGCACCCCACCACGGGCGGAGTGTTCGCGTCCTGGGGATCGCTCGGTCACGTCACCATCGCCGAACCCGGTGCGCTGGTGGGGTTCCTCGGCCCGCGGGTGTACGAGGCCCTCTACGACACGCCGTTCCCGACGGGGGTGCAGACATCGGAGAACCTGCAGGCGCACGGACTCGTGGACGCGGTGAAGCGACCGGATCAACTCGGCGAGGTGGTGGATCGCGCTCTGCGCATCATGACGCTTCCGGCGGGGACACGCCCGCGGCCGGCGCCGGCGCCGGAGTGGTCGATCGACGACGTCCCGGCCTGGGACTCCATCGTGGCGTCCCGGCGGGCCGACCGCCCGGGTGTCCGCGAGCTGCTCTACAACGCGGCCTCGGACGTGCTGCCGCTCAACGGGACCGGGCAGGGTGAGACGGACCCCGGACTGATTCTCGCGCTGGTGCGTTTCGGCGACATGCCCTGTGTGCTGCTGGGGCAGGATCGCCGGGGCCAGACGCCGTTGACCCCGCTGGGTCCGGCAGCACTGCGTGAGGCGAGGCGGGGAATGCGCCTGGCTGCGGAACTACGACTGCCGTTGGTGACCGTGATCGACACCGCGGGCGCCGCGCTGTCGAAGGAGGCCGAGGAAGGTGGGCTCGGCGCGGAGATCGCGCGCTCCATCGCGGACATGGTCGATCTGGACACGCCGACCATCTCGGTACTGCTCGGCCAGGGCACCGGTGGTGGCGCCCTCGCGCTGGTTCCGGCGGACCGCGTCCTGGCTGCACAGCACGCGTGGCTCTCTCCGTTGCCACCCGAAGGTGCGAGCGCCATCGTGCATCGCGACACCGCTCATGCCCCCGACATGGCTGTGCGCCAGGGTGTCCGGTCGCTCGACCTCCGTGGCGCCGGCATCGTGGATCTGATCGTGCCGGAGTACCCCGACGCCGCCGACGAGGTCCAGCCGTTCTGCGATCGCGTGGGTTCGGTGCTGCACCGGGAGCTGGCCGATCTGCTGGCAGAAGATCCGGACATGCGCAGGATCGCCCGGGAGAAGCGCTTCGACCGGATCGGTTCCGCCATGACGGCGGTGTGACGAGGAACCCTGTCAGCGCCTCCGGAGGGAGCGCACGATCGTGGTGGCCGCCACGCCCGCCAGAACCCACGGACCGCCGACGATGATCGGATCGATCCACGCGTGGTGCATGTCGACGCGGGTGGTTCCCCGCCTCGACCGCATCCCGTGGTGGGTGATCTCGGTGCGGATCCCGGTCTGCGTGATCGGGTTGTCGGGGTGCACGGTGGTCAGCGAACGCAGGTGGGATTCGACGGCGTCCACGCGGTCGCCCGCCAGGAGTAGCAGCCAGTGCGCCGCCCGGCCCTCGCTGTAGCGATAAGCGAACCGGCGCACGGCGCCGGACACCCCGCGCAGAGGTGCCGTCGTGCCGAAGACCGGCGGAAGAGTTCCGTGTTCGATGGATCGTTCGCGGGGACGCAGCTCGGGTTGACGCTCCGGGAAGTCCCAGTGCGCACCGGTCGCGCCGGGGTCGAATCGTTCTCGCGGCACGGACGGACGGTCTGCGGGATCGAGGTCGACACCCCATCCGGGAATTCGTGCGCGCAACTCGTCGTGGTCGGGTACGGGTGGGTGATCGGCACGGTAGACCATGGGTGGTCCTCTCAGCTCGCGTTCGGCAGCACGATCGGCTTGATGCAGCCGTCGAGCTTGGACGAGAAGATGTGGTAACCGTCGGCGATGTGCTCCAACGGAATTCGATGGGTGATGATCTCGCTGGGCTTGATGTAGCCGTTACGAATGTGCGAGAACAAGCGTGGCCATTGGCGCTTGACGGGGCACTGGTTCATGCGCAGGGTCAGCCCCTTGTTCATCGCGTCGCCGAACTTGACCGCACTGAACATGGGCCCGTACGCGCCCACGACCGAGACCGTCCCGCCCTTGCGGACACTGTCGATGGCCCAATTGAGGGCGATGGGGGACCCGCCCTGGAGTGTGAACTTCGCGGCGGTGACGTGCTGGAGGAAGTTCCCGTCGGCTTCGGCGCCCACCGCGTCGATCACGCGGTCCGCACCGAGATGGTCGGTGGCCCTCTTCATGGTCACCACGAGGTCGTCGTGCTCCGCGAAGTTGATCGTCTCGGCGTGGGCGAAGGTGCGGGCCTTGGCGAGACGGTTCTCGAGGTGGTCGACGACGATCACCCTGCCGGCGCCCATCAGCCACGCAGACGTGGCGGCGAACAGCCCGACGGGACCGGCTCCGAACACCGCCACGGTGTCACCCTCGACGATGTCCGCGAGCTGCGCGCCGAAGTATCCGGTGGCGAGGGCATCGGTGCACAGAAGCGCGTCCTCGTCGTCCATCCAGTCCGGAATGATCGAGGGCCCGACGTCGGCGAACGGTACCCGGACGTACTGTGCCTGACCTCCGTCGTACCCGCCGCACGTGTGGGAGTACCCGTAGATGCCGCCGACGGCCGTCGCATTCGGATTGACGTTGTGGCAGTTGGAGTACAGGCCGCGTGCGCAGAAGAAACACGACCCGCAGTACACGTTGAACGGCACCATGACCCGATCGCCCGGTGTCAGGTTCCGGACCGACGGCCCGACCTCCTCGACCACGCCGATGAACTCGTGACCGAACGTCGTCCCGACCCTGGTGTCCGGCATCATGCCGTGATACAGGTGGAGATCGGATCCACAGATGGCCGCCATCTCGACCCGGACGACGGCGTCGTTCGGATGCTCGATGGTCGGCATGTCCTTGTTCTGCACTCGGACCTTGTACGGGCCTCGATAAGTCATGGCTTTCACGCGGTGCGATCTACCCGGCCCGCGTGCGGGGAAACACCGAACAGGTGGGTGAATCTCGATTCGGTGCCCGCCGATCACTCAGTCGTCGAGTTTGAAGCCGACCTTCAGCGTCACCTGGAAGTGCGCGACCGCGCCGTTCTCGATGTGTCCGCGGGTCTCGGTGACCTCGAACCAGTCGAGCTCCCGCAGTGTGCTGCTCGCGCGGGAGATGGCCTTGCGGATGGCGTCGTCGACACCCTCCGTCGAGGTTCCGACGATCTCGGTGACGCGGTAGACGTTGTCGCTCATGGTGTGCCCTTCACTCGGTGACAGTTCCCCGTCATCGTGCGTCCTCGGGTGTCGTCCGGTCCAGGGTTCCGATCATCGCGGTTCGACGCGGTCGAGCACCTGTGTCCGTTTCGGAAGTGGGTGGCTCGGGTAGAAGACGTGCGGCGGCAGCGGCGGCGCGTGCGTCGGCGTGGACGCCCGGTGAGGTTGAGACCACAGCCTGCCGATGGAACGGCCTTCCCGCACGGACCACGCGGGCGGGGAGGCCGTTTCCGTCTTCTATTCGGAGTCGGGCGGAGGTCGGATCTACTCAGTCCGAGACGGTGAGACCGTGCGCGTGCACGTAGGCGAGTGCCTGGACCGTGTCGATGCGAGCTCCGTCGAGCACGGCCGACGTCCAGAACGTGGCATCGGCGATGCTGCCCCGCAGATCCGCATCGTTCAACCGGAGCCCGGAGGTGCGGGCACCGCCGAAGTCGACACCGCGCAGCGTGGCCTTGCGGAGATCGGTCCCGACGAGGTTGGCGTCACGCAGGCGCGCCCCGGTGAGGTCGAGTCCGCGGAGGTCGAGACCGCCGAGCGAGGTGAGCATGAGATCGACCTCGTCGAAGACCGCGGGCGTGATGCGCGAGTCCGCGATGGCGGAACCGAGAAACGATGTACTGCGGAAGGTGCTGTGCCACAACCGGCTCCGCCGGAACTCGCAGTTGCGAAAGGCCGACCCGACGTGCGTCGAGTCCGTCAGATCCACGCCGGAGAAGTCGCAGTCGGTGAAGACGACACCGTGGGTGGTCAGACCGCCGAGGTCCGCGTCGATGAAGCTGCAGGACGTGTACGAACGCCTGTCCCACCGCTGGCCGTGTGCGTCGATCTCGTTGTAGTTCTCGTCCTCGAACGACCGGTCGGCGAATTCGTCCTCCACACGGGGGACTCTAGCGGGAAGGCCGGAGGCCGGTCGGGGTGTGGCGGGAAGGCCGGAGGCCGGTCGGAATGCAGGCGGTCAGGCGGTCGGGCGGGCGGTGGGGCCCATCCGCGGCACGCTGGCGGGGAGCACGGCGTCGACGAGAGCCGCCGCTCGCGGGTCCACGTCGGCATCGGTCCGGGCGATGAACGTCGTGGTGCTGGTGCACACGTCCTCGCCGTGCGACGTCAGATGGTTCTGGACCACCAGGATGTCGTTGCCCGCGAACTGGCGGATCGACAGCACCTGGAGAGTGGACACCAGCTGATCTCCCTGCATGACCGGGCGATGCAGAACGAAGCTCTGATCGGTCTGCATGACTGCCGTGATCTCGTACTCCACGAGGATGTGCGCGAAGAGATAGTCGATGGCGATGGATCCGACGACGCTCACGAAGGTCGCGGGCGCGACGAGTCCCTCGTATCCCAACTCGGCCGCAGCGGCCTCCTTGTGGTGCGCCGGATGTTCGTTCTGGATGGCGCGGGAGAGTTCGCGGATCTTCTCGCGGCCGACCTCGTAGTAGTCGGGGATGACGTAGGCGTGTCCGACCAGGCGGGAGCTGCGTTCGAACCGGTGATCGGGCTCGTGCGGAACGAGCGGGCGAGTCTCGTGAGCACTTGTCACGGAGTCGTCGGTCACCGAATTGCTGGTCACGTGGAGCCTTCCCCTGGGACGCGCCCACCCCCATCGGCACACGCGTATGTGAACAAATCCTACTTCGCGTGTGAATATCCACAAATGCGGCAGTCGAACCCCGTCGGTCGGGTGCGCGGGTGCGCGGGTGCGCGGGTGCGCGGGTGCGCGGGTGCGTGGTCGCCGCCGGCGTGCACGGTTCTCGTGAGGTGTGGGCGCGAGATCGGTCAGGGAACCTGAGTCGGTCGCATTCAGGTCAGGTGTCGGACCGGCCGCGCCGACTGTCGAGGTAGGCCCTCGCCCTGAGGGACCGCAACCATTCCGGACCGGGCCGGACACTGTCGGGAGTGCGCCGGATCGGGTCGAACGACAGGTCGCCACCGGACTGGTCGACCGAGCCGAGCGTCAGTTCGGCCAACGGGACGTACGCCCCGGTGCCCTCGGCCTGCTCGAACTCGAAGACCAGCGGCCTCGCACGTACAGCGTCGACGATGGAGTCCAGGGTGGGCAGCGGCGGCGCGGCGACGGCCCGCGCGCGGACCCACCACTGACCACCCTCGAACTGCAGCGGCATCAGCGTCGAGAAGGAGGCCGTCTCGAACGCGAGCACCGGGAGCGGAACGCACCGCGTCACGACCTCCCGCCCGGCGCTGGCAAGGAGGATGTCCCAGGCACCGTCGGCCCGGTCGGTCGGCGGGAGACGCAACGCGAGACCCGCGACGTCGGGAACCCGTCGGGGCAGCCCGAGCGCGGTGGACAGGCGCACCGTCACCTCGCACGTGCCCACAGGCAGTCCGGCGTCGCCCTCGGCGGTACGGCGCAGTGTGCCCGTCAGAACCTTCCCGTGGGGATGGAACAGCTTGGCGTGGCGCAGCGCCGACCCCAGCCCGAACGGCAGGGCGAGCGCGCGCACGGGCATCGACGTCTCGTTCACGCTCGGGGATTGCCCGGTGTGTGACGTGAGGAAACGTCGCCGCTCAGGCTCCGTCGTGGGCCTTCTGCAGGTCGGCGACCACGATCTTCGACATCGACAGCATGGCCTGCACGACGCGCTGGGACGCCGCCGGATCCGGGGTGCTCATCAGCTGCATCAGCTGGACCGGGACGATCTGCCAGGAGACCCCGAACTTGTCCTTGCACCAGGCGCACCGGCCCTCGGATCCACCGTCGGACGTGAGCGCGTTCCAGTAGCGGTCGACCTCTTCCTGCCCGTCGCAGCTGACAGCCATGGAGATCGCTTCGGTGAACGGGAACTGTGGCCCCCCGTTCAGGGCGTTGAATCGCTGACCGAAGAGCTCGAAGTCGACCATCATCGCGCGGCCCGGGGCGCCGGGTCCACCGTCCCCGTAGCGGCTGACGTTCAGTATCGCTCCCGTGCCGAACGTCGCGAGGTAGAACTCCGCGGCCTCCTCGGCCCGGTCGTCGAACCACAGTGTGGGGGTGATCTTCTGCATCGTGAGGTCCTTCGTCTTCGGATGGCGGAGCGAACTCGACCCGTCAGCCGTGTCGACTCCGGCCGACGGCGAAAGTCATCGCGCGATGCCGGCAGTCAGCAGTGTGGCCAGCTCCCGGTAGGCGGCGGCGTCGTCCAGACCCGTGCGACGGGCGAGGGCACGGCTCTGGATCGAGACCATCACCGACGCGGCGACGTCGGCGACGAACGCGGCGTGGACGTCCCGCACGTCGCCGGCGCGGACCCCGTCGTCGATGATGCCGCGGACTCGCTCGGCCGCGATGGCGGTGTTGCGTTCGTAGACGAGCCTCGACGGCTCGAAGTCGGCGAGGTCGGTCATGAACCGTTCCGACGCCGGCGCGAGTGCTTCACCGACCGCGCCCAGATACGCCGCGAGGCGCTCGCGGGTGCCCGTCGCGGCGTCGGAGGCCGCGTCCACGCGGACCGCTGCCGAGGTGAAGAAGTGCACCGCGGCGGAGCGGACGAGGTCGTCCTTGCTCGCGGCGAGGGTGTACAGCGTGCTCTTCGAGCACCGAAGGCGGCCGGCGATGTCGTTGAGAGTGAGGTGCGCGAAGCCTTCGGCCAGGAACAGGGCCACCACGGAATCGAAGAGCTGCGCGCGCCGCGCCGTCGCGTGAGCTGCTGTCATGGTGAGCGACAGTACTGCAGAACGCCATGCAGTACTGTCGTAGTACTGAGGGGCCCGCTGCAGTACTGGTGCCGCCTCATCCGATCCGCGACCGAGACGAGGACCCATGGCTGTCGAACGACTGCTGCCGAACGACGACGCACGTGACCTTCTCCAGTTGACCCGCGACATCGCGGACAAGGTCCTCGACCCCATCGTCGACGAACACGAGAAGGCCGAGACCTATCCCGACGGCGTCTTCGCCACGCTCGGCGAGGCGGGGCTGCTCAGCCTGCCGTATCCGGAGGAGTGGGGCGGCGGCGGTCAGTCCTACGAGGTCTATCTGCAGGTGCTCGAGGAACTGGCGTCGCGCTGGGCCGCGGTGGCCGTCGCCGTGAGCGTGCACGGGCTCTCGTGCCACCCGCTGATGTCCTTCGGGTCGGAGGACCAGAAGTCGCGGTGGCTGCCGGACATGCTCGGTGGGCGCACGATCGGCGCCTACAGCCTCTCGGAGCCACAGGCCGGCAGCGACGCGGCCGCCCTCTCCTGCAAGGCCGTGGCCGGTCCGGAGGGGTACACCGTCACCGGGTCGAAGGCCTGGATCACGCACGGCGGCAAGGCGGACTTCTACACGCTATTCGCGCGCACCGGCGAGGGCTCGCGGGGCATCTCCTGCTTCCTCGTGCCCGCCGACCTCGAGGGGCTCTCCTTCGGAGCTCCGGAGGAGAAGATGGGGCTGCACGCGATACCCACGACGGCCGCCCACTACGACGGCGCGGTGCTGTCGGCCGATCGCCGCATCGGCGAGGAGGGGCAGGGGCTCGGCATCGCGTTCAGTGCCCTCGACGCCGGGAGGCTGGGCATCGCCGCCGTCGCCGTCGGCATCGCCCAGGCCGCGCTCGACGATGCCGTGGCCTATGCGCAGGAGCGAACGACGTTCGGCCGCAAGATCATCGATCATCAAGGGCTCGGGTTCGTGCTGGCCGACATGGCAGCGGCGGTGGACTCGGCCCGGGCGACGTACATCGACGCGGCACGCCGCAAGGATGCCGGACTGCCGTTCTCACGTCAGGCCTCCGTGGCCAAGCTCGTGGCGACGGACGCGGCGATGAAGGTGACGACCGACGGCGTGCAGGTGTTCGGAGGCTACGGGTACACCCGAGACTTCCGGGTCGAGCGGTACATGCGCGACGCCAAGATCACGCAGATCTTCGAGGGCACCAACCAGATCCAGCGTCTGGTGATCAGCCGGTCGCTGGCCTGACCCCCCGTGCGCACTATGCGCATCCAGCGGTACGCACAGGGCGCACGGGGCGATAGCCTCCCGCTATGAGCTCGTTCACCGGAATCCCGGAGGCCGCCCTCGATTTCTACGAGGATCTCGAGGTCGACAACAGCAAGACCTGGTGGGCCGAACACAAGCACGTCTACGACGAATCGGTCCGCGCGCCCATGACCGCGCTCACGGAGTTACTGGCCGAGGAGTTCGGGACGGCCAAGCTCTTCCGGCCGCACCGCGACGTCCGCTTCTCCAAGGACAAGGTGCCGTACAAGACGCACCAGGGTGCCTACGTGCAGGTGGCCCCGTCCACGGGGTGGTACGTGCAGGTCGACGCCTCCGGCCTCATGGTCGCCGGCGGGTTCTACGCGTCCACGTCCGACTCCATCGCCCAGTTCCGCGCCGTCGTCGACGACGAGGTCCGCGGGTCGGAGCTCGCGCGAATCGTGGCCGATCTCGAGAGCCGCGGCTACGACCGCGGCGGTGACCGGCTGAAGACCTCGCCGCGCGGCTACGACGCGGATCATCCCCGCATCGATCTGCTGCGCCACAAGTCCCTGACGGCAGGACGGTCCTTCGGCTGCCCGCCGTGGCTCGACACAGCAGAGTGCGCCGATCACATCCGTGGCGCCTGGCGTGATCTCACACCACTTCTCGAATGGTGCCGTCAGGTACTGGCCTGACGTGCCAGCACGGCCAACTGGAGTTCCATCAGCAGTCGCGCGGCGGGATCCGACAGGTCCGTCTCGGTGATCTCCTCGGCCCGTCGGACCCGATAGCGCAACGTGTTCGGGTGCACGTGCAGGTCGGCCGCGGCCCGGCGCACGTCGGACGGGTGCCGCAGATACGTCGCGATGCTCTCGCGTAGCGACGAGGACGTGCGTGCGTCGTACTCGACGAGCGCCGCCATGCGCGGATCGTGCAGCGAGGGGTGCGCGAGGAGCAGATCGACGATCTCACCGAGCAGCACGGACGTCCGCGAATCGGCGAGTGTGGTCACCCTGTCGTCTGCTCCGGCGGTCCCGTCCAGGACGCGATCGACCTCGCGGCGAGCGGCGGCGACCTCGGACAGGGCGGCCACCGGCGAAGCCACCGCGGCCCGCAACCGGATCCCCGTGCGTCCCTCGATGCCCTCGAGCAACCGGCGAGTCCACGACGGCACCGAGGCCTCCGCGCGGGTCCGTGGAACGAGGACGTAGATGCGGTCGCCGAGAGTGGTGACCAGGGACAGTCGGTGAAAGGAACTGGCGTGCAGTCGGATCGCGCCGGACAGATCGGCCATCGTGGCCGACGAGGGGGCATCGGGCGCGGCGCCGTCCACCGCGGCGAGACCGATCACCGCCGCCGGCCCGTCCGTCGGGATGGACAGCGCCGCGGCGAGTGAGGGCACGTCGACCCCACCGCCACGAGCGCCGAGCAGTCGCTGGATCTGCACCGCCTCGTTAGTGGGTGCCTCGAGGATGCGCGTGATCAACCGTGCCGCCACCGCGGCCGCGCCCTGCAGCACGCTCGGAGCATCGTCGGTGAGCCGGCGACGACCTTCCTGGATCCACAGCGTGCCGACCAGTCGTGGTGTGCCCGAACCATCCTGGGTGGCAGTCGTTCTGATGCCGGCGACCAGTCGCCGTCGGATACCCAGATCGGAGTGCGCCGGCACCTCGACGACCTCGTCGGAACGGCGGACCGCGTCGTAGACACCCCACTGCTCGAGTCGCCGGAGATACTCCGCGGGGCCTTCTCGTCCGAGAATGGACAGGGTCCGCAGCTCGTCCGCCTGATCGTCCGACGCCGAGTACGCCAACACGTGCGACCGCTGGTCCTCGATGCTCACCATCCCGCGCGTGAGCACCGCGACGGTGTGCGCCAGCCCGAAGAGATCGGTGTCCGCGCCCACCAGTCCCGCCAGTTCGGACGGTTCCGCGGACGACGGTTGAGGTGTGGTGATCGACGGCGAGGAATGGTCGAGCACGCCGCGCACCATCGACAGGAGGCGGTCCCAGCGGGTCTGCGTGTGCACCGCGACGAGAGCGACGCCGGCCGTGCGAGCCGCGTGCTGCATCAGCGAGGACGCGGCGGCGATCTTCGACATCACCGCGGTGGGTCGAAGGTCGCTGCTCCGCGTCGCCAGGTCGTCGAACCACGCAACGGCGTCCGCTTCCCGCACACCCGCCAGCAGATAGAGGTCCGCCGCGGCGGCGGTCGTGTAGAGCTCGGCGGCCAGATCGTCGGCGTCGACGAGCGTCACCGACCCGATCGGCACGTCCGACCCTGCCGGTGCCACGAGCACCTCGACGAAGGCGGAGTGCAGCGCACGCACGATCGAGTCGAGGGTCGACGAGGTGCGGGTCATGCCGTGCACTCTAAATGTCCTTCGTCCGATCGGACAGGGGTCGGTGTGTTTCTTTGGACGCTGGGCCGAATATCGAGGATGCCGCGTCCGCTTGGCTGAACCCACCGACCCGGCACGAAGACCCGACACCGAGGACCGACATGGACGCCGTCACCGCAGTACCCACCCCCCTGAACGAGCCGGTGCACACGTACGCACCCGGCAGCGCCGAGCGAGCGCGGCTCACGCACCATCTGGACCGACTCGCCGCCACGCCCACCGAGATCACCCAGGTCATCGGCGGAAACCACCGCGACGCGACGGGCTCACGCGAGAACGTCGTGCAACCGCACCGGCACGCGTCCGTCATCGGATCGTTCGCGAATGCCACCCACCAGGACGTGCGCGACGCCATCGACGCGGCGACCGCCGCCGCACCTGCGTGGCGATCGCTGCCCTTCGACGAGCGCGCCGCAGTCTTCCTCCGCGCCGCCGATCTCCTCGCCGGGCCGTGGCGCGAGACCATCGCGGCTGCCACCATGCTGGGGCAGTCGAAGAGCGCGTACCAGGCCGAGATCGACGCACCCTGCGAGCTGATCGACTTCTGGCGCTTCAACGTCTCGTTCGCCCGACAGATCATGGCCGAACAACCGATCTCCGCGCCCGGCGTCTGGAACCGCGTCGAATACCGCCCCCTCGAGGGCTTCGTCTACGCCATCACCCCGTTCAACTTCACCGCCATCGCGGGAAACCTCCCCACGGCGCCGGCGCTCATGGGCAACACCGTGCTGTGGAAGCCGTCGCCCACCCAGGCCGTCGCCGCGTACCTGACGATGCAGCTTCTCGAGGCCGCCGGACTGCCCCCCGGCGTCATCAACCTCGTGCTCGGTGACGGCCCCCTCGTCTCCGAGGTCGCACTCGCCGATCGTCGTCTCGCCGGCATCCACTTCACCGGCTCCACACCGACGTTCCAGCGGCTGTGGCGCGAGGTGGGCGAGAACATCGCCGGCTACGACACCTACCCGCGACTGGTCGGTGAGACCGGTGGCAAGGACTTCGTCGTCGCCCACAGTTCCGCCGACCCGGACGTGCTCACCACGGCGCTGATCCGCGGTGCCTTCGACTTCCAGGGTCAGAAGTGCTCCGCGGCGTCGAGGGCCTTCGTGCCGTCGTCGGTGTGGAAGAGGATGGGGGACAAGCTCGTCGACACCGCGTCGTCGCTGCGTTACGGCGACGTCACCGATCTGTCGAACTTCGGTGGGGCGGTCATCGACCGGAAGGCCTTCGACCGCAACGCGGCTGCACTCGAGCGCGCGAAGTCCACCCCGGGCATCACCATCGCCGCCGGCGGCACCTGCGACGATTCCGTCGGCTACTTCGTGGACCCGACGATCCTGCTCGGTGACGACGCGGGCGACGAGGCGTTCCACACCGAGTACTTCGGCCCGATCCTCGCCGTGCACGTCTACGACGACTCGAAGCCCGGTGCGTTCGAGAACACGCTCGCCATGGTCGACAGCGGGTCGAAGTACGCCCTGACCGGATCGATCATCGCCGACGATCGCGCCGCCGTCACGCAGGCCACCGAGGCCCTGCGCTTCGCCGCCGGCAACTTCTACGTCAACGACAAGCCGACCGGCGCCGTCGTCGGACAGCAGCCGTTCGGCGGTGCTCGCGCGTCGGGCACCAACGACAAGGCCGGATCACCGCAGAACCTGCTCCGGTGGGCCTCCGCGCGCACCATCAAGGAGACTTTCGTGCCGGCCGTGGACCACACCTACCCTCACCAGGGAGTCTGACCGAT
Organism: Rhodococcus sp. BP-241; assembly: GCF_019836145.1. NCBI lineage: Bacteria > Bacillati > Actinomycetota > Actinomycetes > Mycobacteriales > Nocardiaceae > Rhodococcus > Rhodococcus sp. BP-241. Next base: position 131,687 of record NZ_JABUEI010000005.1, read on the forward strand.
GGCCACCAACCCGCTCCGCCCCGTCCTGCTCGCCGCCGGGCGATCGCGCCGCCTCGAACGCGTCGTCGCGCGGTCCGTCCTGACCAGGTCGCTCGTCGAACGCTTCATCGCCGGGAGCACCGAACCGGAGGTGGTCGGTGCCGTCGCCGACCTGCTCGGGTCCGGCCGCGTCGTCAGCGTCGATCACCTGGGTGAGGACACCACCGACGCGGCGCAGGCCACCGCGACCGTCGACGCGTATCTGTCCCTACTGCAGGCATACTCACGCCTCCACACCCCACAGCCTCCAGCTTCCCCGTCCACTTCCGGCCGGCCTCCGGCCTGCCCGCCCACCTCCGTCCGGCCTCCGGCCTTCCCGCTGGAGATCTCGCTGAAGCTCTCGGCGCTAGGACAGTCGCTCCCCGACGACGGCCACGCCGTGGCCCTCGCCAACGCCCACAAGGTGTGCGCCGCCGCGGACGCCGCGGGAGTGTGGGTCACCGTCGACGCCGAGGACCACACCACCACCGACTCGACTCTCGCGATCGTGCGGGAGCTCCGCAAGGACTTCCCGACTCTCGGCACCGTCCTGCAGGCGTACCTGCACCGCACCGAACAGGACTGCCGCGAGCTCTCCGGTCCCGGATCGCGAATCCGGTTGTGCAAGGGCGCATATCGCGAACCGGCCAGTGTGGCCTTCCAGAAGAAGGCGGACGTGGACGCCTCGTACGAGCGGTGCCTGCGGGTGCTCATGGAGGGGGAGGGCTACCCCATGGTGGCGTCCCACGATCCCCGCATTATCGAGGCGGCGCGACGAGACGCGGCCGAACTGGGACGTGGACCGGACGACATGGAGTACCAGATGCTCTACGGCATCCGCGACGGTGAGCAGACACGCCTGGTGTCGGAGGGGTACCGCGTCCGCGTGTACGTGCCCTTCGGTACGCAATGGTACGGATACTTCATGCGGCGGTTGGCGGAGCGTCCGGCGAACCTGACGTTCTTCCTCCGGTCACTGCTGACCCGCTCCTGACCCCTCGCCGCGCGCGCGATTCGCGCGTCCGTCGAAACTCCCGTCCCGGCACCCCTCGCCGAGGGCGGGAGTGAAGACGGTGTCACCGCAGGTGCGGCAGTGGTGCGTGCGATGGTGACCGATGCCGCACGAGCACGACCTGGCTCCCACGAGAACCGAACGCGCTTGCAGCACATGACCGTTACCGCAGGTGGCCGGTGCCTCCTCGTGCCAGACCCCGTTCATCAGGTGCAGTCGGCGCCGACGGTTCATCACGGACGTCTCCTCGGGAATCACACGTCACGAGGGAAGGTCTGACGTCGGGTGGTGCAGTGACACCCACCCTACACGGGTGTCGAACACATGTTCGACTTCGAGTGGATCCGATCCGGGACGGAATCAGACGAGCGCGACGCGGGCCACGGCGCCCGAGGTGGGGAACGGTGATCCGCCCGCGGGTTCCACGGTCACCGACAGTGCGGTGGCGCCGTCGACGGGCACGGATGCCGGCTGGGAGAGGTCGTCGGCATCCATCGTCCCGACGGACACGGGCGAGCCCTCGATGAGCCAGACCTGGTAGACCGACCCGGCGGGAGGTGCTGCGACACCCGTCATGCGGAGCACGGCGCGCTCGTCACCGGGGGTGTACTGCACGCTCATGGTGCCGCCTCCGGCCACCGGGGATTCGAGCGGTGCCGCGACGGTCGCGGTGGGAGCCGACGGAGTCGCGCTCTGCTGAACGGCCACCGCCCCGCCCACACCGACGACCACCGCAGCGGCGGCCGCCATCGCGGCGATGCGCCATCCGCGTCGGCGGCTGGGACGCAGGGGGAGGACTGTCGCGCCGTCGGGGTCGACCTGCGCCGTGTCCTCCACGGCCCCCAGGATGCGGACCCGGAGATCGGCGGGGGCGGGAGTGCGTGTCGCGTCCGACGTCACTGCCATCGTCTCGCGGACGTCACGCACGATCGCGTCGAACCTCCGCCTGGTGTGGGCGTCCGTGTCGTCGAGGCGAGTCATGGTCTCGTACTGCTCCGAGGCTGCCATGGCGTCGAGGGCACACAGGTACGCGAGCTCGAGAAGGTCCCGATCCGGCAGCTGCACGGGTCGTTCGGGCGAACCGTGATCGCTCATCTCGGGCTGCCTCCATGCGTGTGGTCGGTGGGTCAGTAAGAGTGGGCGAAAAGTACCCCCGTCACATCCACGGCCGTGCTCTCCTGGCTGATACACCGGGTATTCGGTGCGCTCGCCGCACCGGATGGGCGGAGGGCGTCAGCTCGGTCCGCCCTCGTCGACCAGTCGCGGCCGCAGGTGCTCGAAGATCAGTGTGGTCTCGGTCGCGGCCACCGACGGATGAGCACTGAGGTTCTGGACGACGAAGTCCCTCAGGTGCGCAGAGTCCGTCATCGCGACGTGGATCAGGTAGTCGTCGGCACCGGCGATGAAGTAGACGTCGAGCACCTCGGGGAACGTCGTGAAGGACTCCGCGAACTCGCCCAGGTGGCGCCGGGCACCCGCCAGCAGCCGCACCGCGATCATGGCCTGCAGGCCCTGCCCCAGTGCCGCCGGATCGATGTCGGCGTGGAAGCCGCGGACGACCCCGCGCTCGACCAGTGATCGGACACGTCCCAGACACGTCGACGGGGCGATCCCGGCGCGGACGGCCAGGGTGTTGTTGGGGATGCGGGCGTCGTTCGCCAGTTCGCGCAGGATGACGCGATCGATGCGGTCCAGAGATGCCGCCCGAAGATTGTTCGGTCGCACCGGGGCGGACAGACCCGTATTCGACGATTCGATGTCCATGAGGCCAGTCTACGAAATTATCGTCACTTCGATTGCGGCTCGGTCGAACGAAGTTCACGATTATCGGACATGACGAGTCATCCGGTAGAGGCGAAGGGCGCACCATGAGAATCGGCATACCTCGGGAACTGAAGAACCACGAGTACCGGGTGGCGGCGAGCCCGGCGGGAGTGCACGACATGGTCGTGCACGGTCATCGCGTCGTCGTCGAGACCGAGGCGGGCGCGGGATCGTCGTTCTCGGACAACGACTTCAAGGCTGCCGGCGCGGAGATCTCGAACTCGGCCGACGAGGTGTGGGCGCGGGCCGAGTTGCTGCTCAAGGTGAAGGAGCCGATCGAGGCCGAATACCACCGGCTGCGGTCGGGCCAGGTCCTGTTCGCCTATCTCCATCTCGCCGCGTCGGCCGCATGCACCGATGCCCTCGTCGCGTCCGGCACCACGGCGATCGCCTACGAGACGGTGACCGGCGCGGGCGGCAGTCTGCCGTTGCTCGCACCGATGAGCGAGGTCGCCGGCCGGCTCGCGACCCAGGCCGGGGCGTATCACCTGATGGCGCAGACGGGCGGCCGCGGCGTGCTGATGGGCGGCGTTCCGGGAGTGAGTCCGGCCAAGGTGGTGGTGATCGGCGGTGGGGTGTCGGGATCCAACGCCGTGGCGATGGCACACGGGCTCGGTGCGGACGTGACGGTGTTCGACCTCGACATCGCCAAGCTGCGAACCATCGACGCGCAGTACCGCGGCCAGGTCAAGACCGTGGTGTCGAACAGGTGGGAGCTCGAGCAGGCCGTCGTGGCCGCCGACCTCGTCATCGGGGCGGTCCTCGTCCCGGGTGCCAAGGCCCCGACGGTGGTGTCCAATGCACTGGTCGCACGGATGAAGGCGGGGTCCGTGCTCGTCGACATCGCCATCGATCAGGGCGGGTGTTTCGAGGACTCGCGTCCCACCACGCACGACGATCCCACCTTCCCGGTGCACGATTCGATCTTCTACTGCGTGGCCAACATGCCGGGCTCGGTTCCCCGCACGTCGACGCAGGCGCTGACCAACGCGACGCTCCCGTTCGTTCTCGCTCTCGCCGACCAGGGCTGGGAGCAGGCGTGCGCCACCGTTCCCGGGCTCGCAGACGGTCTCAGCGTGCACGCCGGCAACCTGCTGTCGGACACCGTGAGAACGGCGCTGGGTCGCTAGAGTCGGCCGGTATGACTGTCATCGAGGTCGACACCGGAACAGATCGCATCGAGGCGACACTCGAGATCCCCTCAGGGGAGGGGCCCTGGCCCGCCGTCGTGATCGTGCACGACGTGTTCGGCATGACCGACGACATCAGGTCCATCGCCCGGCGCTTCGCCGACCAGGGCTACGTCGCGTTGGTGCCGGATCTCTACGCCCGCGGTGGTCGCGCCAAGTGTGTGACAGGAGTGTTCCGGTCGCTTCTCGCGCGCTCGGGCCGGGCGGTGGACGACCTGCTGGCGTGCCGCGACATCCTCACCGCGCGCGCCGACACCACCGGCGCGGTGGGCATCGTCGGGTTCTGCATGGGTGGAGGCTTCGCTCTGGCGCTGGCGCCCCGGGGGTTCGAGGCGAGCGCGCCGTTCTACGGCATCCTGCCCCGGCACATCGAGTCGGCCCTCGACGGCACGTGCCCGATGGTCGCGAGTTTCGGTAAGCGCGATCCGATGCTGCCGGGCGCGGGCCCGAAGCTCGAGAAGGTGTTGCAGGACAAGGGCGTTGCCCACGACGTCGTGACCTATCCCGGTGCCGGCCACAGTTTCGCGAACGACTTCGGATCGGGTCCGGGTGCACTGGTCATGCGCGTCACCGGATTCGGCTATCAGCACGAGCAGGCCGAGGACGCCTTCGCTCGGGTCTTCACCTTCTTCGGCGAGCACGTCCGGTCGCGCTGACGCCCACGAGGCTCAGCGGCCGACGGCCGGACCCTGCAGCGCCCCGCGCACCTCGCCCGTCTTGGGCTCGACCGCGCCGCGACTCTTGACCCAGCGGCTCGGCAGCTTGCCCACCAGCTCGCCGAGCGGGTTCACCGCAGCGGCGAGGACGTCCACGGTGTCCTGCAGAATCTCCACGCTGACGCTCATGCGCTCGAGGTTGGGCGCCAGCGAACTCAGCGACTCGGCGACGGTCACGAGCTGATCCAGCGGACCGTTGCGTGCCGTCAGCCGCTGGATCGCGCCTTCCTCACCGAGCAGCGTCTCGACGAGCCCGCCCTTGGCGAGGGCGTTGTCGATGACCCCGTTCTCACGGGTCAGCGCCTCGATCACGCCGCCCTCCTTGGTCAGGAGTTCGACAGGGCCGTCCTTCGCGGTGAGGCGCTCGATGGGTCCGTCGACGGCCGTGAGTCGATCGAGCAGACCGCCCTCGGCGAGGAGGCGATCCAGCGCACCGTCCTCCGCGAGGACTCGGGTGAGGGGGCCGTCGTCCGCCAGGATGCGTTCGAGAGGACCGCCGGGCTCGAGCAGTCGATCGAGGGTGCCGCCCTTGCTCGTCAACCTGTCGACGGCGCCACCGGGCTCGAGCAGTCGGTCCAGCGGGCCACCGGGCCGCAGCGCGTGACCCAGTGCGCGGTCGTCGGAAGTGAGCTCGGCCAACTGTCCGAGAAGCTGCAGCGGGCCGCTCCGAGGATTGGCCAGGGTGATGGCGTCGAGTGACCCGGAAGCGCCTGCGGCCAGCGCCATCCGGGTGGTCGCGACGGCCGACTCGGCCACCCCGACCGCCGACTCGGCGACAGCCAATCCGACACGCACCGGCAGTGTGACCGCGGACACCCAGTTCATGGGGTCACTCTAACCCGCGGCGGGAAGGCCGGAGGCCGGTCGGGACGGGACGGCGGGACGGCCGGGGGCGCGGTCAGTGGGCGAGCTTGAGTCCGATGACGCACCCGACGAGCCCTGCGATGAGGGCGATGCGGATCGGCGTCGCGGACTCGGTGCCGGACACCATCGCGTAGACGACGGTGAGCGAGGCGCCGATGCCCACCCACACCGCGTAGGCGGTGCCGGTCGGGATGGTCCGCATGGCGAAGGCGAGACCGCCCATGCTGACGACGAGCGCCGTACCGAAGACGATGGTGGCGACGGGCTTCGTGAAGCCCTCGGACTTGCCGAGTGCGGTGGCCCAGACGGCCTCGAACACGCCCGACAACACCAGAATGATCCATGCCATGAGTAGTCGACTCTCCTGGCACCGTCTTGTCGCTGGCCGGGTACGGTGCGCTCGTCCGGGTCTGTGTCGCAGTCTGTCCTCCACGGTAGCAAAGCGGACACGACGCCGGATCGGGGCTCACAGGAACCTCACAGCGACACCCCGGGCAGGAACCAGCAACGCCGGACACCATGGCACTCGTGAGCGAGAATTCCGTCATGACGACTCCCCGACCGCAGACCACCGCCGAGGCGAAGGTACTGGTGGTCGACGACGAGCCGACCATCGTCGAACTGCTGTCGGTCAGTCTGAAGTTCCAGGGTTTCGAGGTCCGCACGGCGCTGGGTGGGCCCGCGGCTCTGGACGTCGCCCGGACCTTCCGGCCGGACGCGTTGATCCTGGACGTGATGATGCCCGACATGGACGGCTTCGGGCTGCTCCGCCGACTGCGCGCCGACGGTATCGACGCGCCCGCACTGTTCCTCACGGCACGGGACTCGGTGGAGGACAAGGTGACCGGTCTGACCATGGGTGCGGACGACTACGTCACCAAGCCGTTCAGCCTCGAGGAGGTGGTGGCGCGCCTGCGCGTGATCCTGCGCCGGTCGGTGCGCGGTCCGGAGGCGCAGCCGTCACGCCTGACGTTCGCCGACATCGAGCTCGACGACGACACCCACGAGGTGTGGAAGGCGGGCGAACCCGTCTCGTTGTCCCCGACGGAGTTCACGCTCCTGCGCTACCTCATGGTCAATTCCGGGACGGTGCTGTCCAAGCCCCGGATCCTGGACCACGTGTGGCACTACGACTTCGGGGGTGAGGTCGGTGTCGTGGAGTCCTACGTGTCGTACCTGCGCAGGAAGGTCGACACGACGGAACCCCGGCTGATCCACACACTGCGAGGCGTCGGCTACGTCCTGCGGGAACCGCGAAGGTGAAGCGGCACCTACGTGCCGTCCCGCTCCGCGTCACCCTGGTGTCGGTGCTGCTGCTTCTCGTCGCCCTCGGTCTCGTCGGTTCGGGTGTGGCCGTGACCTCGGCACTGCAGAACACGCTGACCCAACGTGTCGACGAACAGCTCATGGAGGCGGCGTCCGGCTGGGCCAGGCCTCGTGGGGAGCGGTTCCTCGGACCGCCCCCGGAGGAGGCGAACCCGCAGCGTCCGCCCACGGCGTTCTACGTCCGCTCGGTGGCGGCGGACGGCACCGTGCGTACTCCCGTGAACGATGTCGGGGACGATCAGCCCGATCTGACCGGCGTCCTGACCGCCACGCCGACCACTGTCGGATCGGTCGGCGATCCCGACGAGTCGTGGCGCACGGTGACCGTCTCGAACGAGGACGGCCAGACGACGGTCGCGATTCCGCTGGCGGGCAACGAGGCCATCGTCTCCAGGCTCGTGACTCTGCAACTGTCCATCGGTCTCGCAGTGCTGGTGGTGCTGGGTGTCGCCGCGTACTTCCTGGTGCGCCGGAGCCTGCGGCCGCTGCAGGAAGTGGAGGTGACGGCCGCGGCCATCGCGTCCGGGGATCTGCATCGACGCGTTCCCGAGTGGAACGAACGCACCGAGGTGGGGCGACTGTCCGCGGCACTCAACGGAATGCTCGCCCAGATCCAGCACGCCTTCGCTGCGACGGAGGCGTCCGAGAACGCCGCGCGCGAGTCCGAGAACGCGGCACGTGCGTCGGAGGACCGGATGCGCCGTTTCGTGGCCGACGCCTCCCACGAGCTCCGGACCCCGCTGACGACGATCCGCGGCTTCGCCGAGCTCTACCGGCAGGGGGCCATGACCGACACCGAGTTGCTGATGACCCGTATCGGGGGAGAGTCGGCGCGGATGGGTCTGCTCGTCGAAGATCTGCTGATGTTGGCGCGGCTGGACGCCCAGCGTCCGCTCGATCGGAGCCCCGTGGACCTCCTCGTGATCGCAGCGGACGCGGTGCACGATGCGGCCGCCACGGCTCCGGAACGAGCCGTGAGTCTGCAGGTGCTCGAGGGCAGCGGCGTGCCGGAGGTGCTGGGGGACGACGCGCGTCTGCGCCAGGTGCTCGGCAACCTGGTGGGCAACGCGCTCCGGCACACCCCGCCGACGGCGTCGATCACCGTGGCGGTCGGAACCGTCGGTGAGACAGCTGTTCTGGAGGTTCGTGACACTGGGCCGGGACTTACCGAGGACGATGCCGAGCGCGTCTTCGAGCGGTTCTATCGGGCGGATCGTTCGCGCACGAGAGAGAGTGGCGGGAGTGGTCTGGGTCTGTCGATCGTGTCCGCGCTGGTCGCGGCCCACAGCGGTCGGGTCTCGGTGGCGAGCGCGCCCGGCCGGGGTGCGACGTTCCGCGTGGAGCTGCCCCTGGCGGGCCGGCGTCCGGGTGGACGGGTGGAGTCAGCCGGAGACGAGCCCCTCGACCAGGACGACGGCGATGAGGAGCATGACCACACCGATCAGGACGTCGAGCACACGCCACGCGACGGGTCTGGCGAAGATCGGCGTCATGAATCGCGCGCCGAATCCGAGGGCCGTGAACCAGACGATGCTGCCCAGCGTCGCGCCGAGGGCGAACCACCAGCGCGCTGACCCGGTCTCGCGATTGGCGACGGAGCCGAGGAAGACGACGGTGTCCAGATAGACGTGCGGGTTGAGCCACGTCAGTGCCAGGCAGGTGAGGACCGCGGACCGCAGCGACACACTCGCTCCGTTCCCGCCGACGGTCAGACTCGTCGGGCGCAGTGCCCGTCGGAAGGCCATGAGTCCGTACACGGTGAGGAAGACGGCGCCGGCGACCGTGACGACGGTGACAGCCGTGGGGTAGGTCTCGACGACCACGCCGATGCCCGAGACTCCCGCGAGGATGAGGACCGCGTCGGACAGAGCGCACACCAGGACGACGGCGAGCACGTGCTGTCGCGCGATGCCCTGACGGAGAACGAAGGCGTTCTGTGCGCCGATCGCGACGATGAGGGAGAGGCCGACACCGAAGCCGACGAACAGGGAGGACATGACCGGAACGCTAGGTCGAACCAGACGATGTAGTCCAGCTCATGTTTTTCAGGACTGATGAGCGTAGCTTCACATCATGCAGTCGGACCAGCTCGAGGCTCTGCGTGCCGTCGTCGACGACGGCACGTTCGAAGCGGCTGCGCGGTCGCTGCACATCACACCGTCGGCGGTGAGTCAGCGCATCAAAGCGCTGGAACTGCGGGTCGGTGCCGTTCTCGTCTCGCGCACGAAGCCCGTGATGCCGACCGAGTCCGGCGTCGTGCTGCTCCGGCTCGCCCGGCAGATCCAGACTCTGACCGACGGCGCCGTGCGGGAGTTGCGCACCGCGGACGACGTCGCTCGGGTGTCGCTGGCCGTCAACTCGGATTCCCTGGCCACGTGGGTGTTGCCGGCGCTCGCGCCACTGGCGGGCTCCGTGATCCTCGACATCCATCGAGAGGATCAGGACCACACCGCCGAACTCCTCCGCGGTGGAACGGTGACGGCGGCGATCACGTCCGTGGACACACCTGTCCGCGGCTGTACCTCGACCAGGCTCGGCTCGATGCGGTACCGCCCCTGCGCGTCTCCGTCGTTCGTGACTCGATTCCTGGACGACGGCGTCACTCCGGACGCCCTGGCCCGAGCCCACGTCGTGGTGTTCGACGAGAAGGACGCGCTGCAGGATCGCTACCTCTCGCGACACGGCGTGTCCGCGTCGGTGCCGCCGCGACACCTGGTGCCGTCGTCCACCGAGTACGCGCGTGCCGTGCATCTGGGCTTCGGCTGGGGCATGCTGCCGGACCAGCAGCGCGGCGGACTCGACGTCGTCGAACTCGACGACACCGTGATCGACGTGGCGCTTCACTGGCAGCAATGGACGCTGTCGTCGCCGGCGCTCGACACCGTGGCCGCGGCGATCGTCGGAGCCGCGCGGGCGGTTCTCGGACGACCGATCAGCGACGGGGGACGTGCTGCCCGTGGCCGAGTGCCGTGAGCGCTGCGGTGATCTTCTCCTGCGCCTCGTCCAACGACTCGGGCGACGGGGAGGTGTCGGCGCCGGAGATGTCGAAGTCCGCCATGTCGAAGGCCGGGAACACGTGCAGATGCAGGTGCGGCACCTCGAGACCGGCGATCAGCAGACCCGCCCGAGGGGCGTCGAACGCCGACCGGACGGCCTTGCCGACGGTCTGAGCGACCGACGTGAGCGATCCGAAGGTCGTCGGATCGACGTCCTGCCACTGATCGATCTCGGCTCGCGGGACGATCAGGGTGTGACCCTGCGTGACCGGGGCGATGGTGAGGAACCCGACGACGTCGTCGTCCTCCCACACGAAGCGGCCCGGGATGTCGCCGGCGATGATTGCGCTGAACACGGATGCCATGGGCCGACTCTATTCGTCGGCTCCGCACCGGCTCCCGGGTACTTCCCGGGTCCGCCCCGGGTCGGTCCCGGGGCGGCGCACGAGTGTTCGGTGCATGACAACCAACTCAGTGGTGGAGCGGGAAGGCCGGAGGCCGGCCGGTGACGGGCGGGAAGGCCGGAGGCCGGCCGGTGACGGGCGGGAAGGCCGTGGGCCCGGGCCCGGGCCCGGGCGCGGGCGCGGGCCGGAGCCGGGGCCGAGTGGGGGTGCGGCGCGGACGGTGACCGTCGAGCTCGTGGTGCCCGTGTACAACGAGGAGGCCGCGCTCGAAGCCTGTGTCCGCAGGCTGCACGCCTTCCTGCGGGCCGACGTTCCCTGGTCGACGGTGATCACCGTCGCCGACAATGCGAGCACGGACGCGACACGGTCGATCGCCGAGCGCCTCGCCCGGGAGCTCGACGGTGTCTCGGTGCGACATCTGGACGACAAGGGTCGCGGTCGCGCGCTCAAGGCGGCGTGGACGGAGTCGGAGGCCGACATCGTCGCGTACATGGACGTCGACCTGTCGACGGATCTCGGTGCACTCGTGCCCCTCCTGGCTCCGCTGGCATCGGGCCATTCCGATCTCGCGATCGGGTCCCGGCTCGCCTCGTCCTCGCGGGTGGTGCGAGGGGCGAAGCGAGAGTTCATCTCCCGCACCTACAACGTCCTCCTCCGCACGGGTCTGCGGACCAGATTCTCCGACGCTCAGTGCGGGTTCAAGGCCGCGCGCACCGAGGTCGTCCGGGAACTGCTTCCGCTGATCGAGGACACCGGGTGGTTCTTCGACACCGAACTGCTCGTCCTCGCGGAGCGGGTCGGTCTCCGCATTCACGAGGTGCCCGTCGATTGGGTCGACGATCCCGACTCGAGCGTTGACATCGTCGACACCGCACTGGCCGATCTGAAGGGCTGCTGGCGCGTCGGGCGTGCGCTCGCGACCGGCGCCCTCCCGATCGCGGACCTGCGTCTCAGCCTGGGTCGTGGACCCCTGTCGTCCACCGCCTCCACCACCGAGGTCTCCGAACTGAGGGGAGTGCCCGTCGGCATGATCGGTCAACTGGTGCGGTTCGCGCTCGTCGGCGTCGCCAGCACTGTCGCCTACGCGGTGCTGTACCTGATCCTGCACACGATCCTCGGCGCGCAGGGCGCCAACTTCGTCGCGCTCCTCGTCACCGCAGTGCTGAACACCGCCGCCAACAGAGCCTTCACATTCGGGGTCCGAGGCTCCGACGGGGCTGCGGCGCATCATCTTCAGGGTCTCGCGGTGTTCGCCTTCGGGTGGCTCGTCACCGCCGGTTCTCTCGTCGCCCTGCACGAGTGGGCTCCGGGTGCGTCCAAGCACGTCGAGCTCCTCGTTCTCGTTCTCGCCAACCTGGTCGCCACCGTGACGCGCTTCGTCGCGCTGCGCTGGGTCTTCCGGGCCGCATCCTCCGCCCGCACTCGTCAGATGGAGTCCACCTCGTGACCACCCTCCTCACCGCCCCGGAAGATCGCATGCACGACGGGGCTCCGCGCCCGGTCCGTACTCGTTGGGAACCATGGGCCGCTGCGGCCCTGATCCTGGGAACTGCTGTCGCCTACCTCGTGAACCTGAGCAGCAACGGATGGGCCAACTCCTTCTACTCCGCTGCGGTGCAGGCGGGTTCGCAGTCCTGGGAGGCGTTCTTCTTCGGCTCCTCCGATGCCGCGAACTCCATCACCGTCGACAAGCCGCCGATGTCGCTGTGGCTCATGGAACTGTCCGTCCGGGTGTTCGGGCTGAACTCGTGGGCGATCCTCGTGCCTCAGGTCCTGCTGGGTGTCGCCTCCGTGACGCTGCTGTGGCGCACCGTACGGCGACAGTGGGGACCGGCCGCCGGACTGCTCGCAGGACTGGTTCTCGCGCTGACTCCCGTGGCGGCACTGATGTTCCGTTTCAACAACCCCGATGCGCTGCTGGTGCTGCTCATGATCGCGGCGGTGTGGGCGATGATGCGGGCTGTCGAGAGCGGTCGCACCCGGTGGCTCGTGGTCGTCGGCACGATGGTCGGACTCGGCTTCCTGACCAAGCAGCTGCAGGTCATGCTGGTGGTTCCCCCTCTGGCGCTGACGTACCTCCTGGCCGGGCCTGTGTCGCTGCGACGGCGCATCCTGCAGTTGTGTGCCGCGCTGGGCGCGATGATCGTGTCGGCCGGATGGTGGATCGCCGTCGTGGAACTCTGGCCGGCGTCGTCGCGGCCGTGGATCGGTGGGTCGCAGAACAACTCGATCCTCGAACTGACGCTGGGATACAACGGTCTCGGTCGGCTCAACGGTGAGGAGACCGGTTCGGTCACGCCCGGCGGCGGCGGTGGTGGCGGCGGAATGTGGGGGGAGACGGGCATCCTGCGGATGTTCGACGCCTCGCAGGGCGGTCAGATCGCCTGGCTCGTTCCCGCTGCGCTGATTCTGGGAATCGCGGCGATCGTGCTGCGCGGCAGGGCTCCTCGTACCGACCAGCGGCGCGCTGCGCTGATCGTCTGGGGACTGTGGCTCCTGGTCACCGGGCTGACGTTCAGCTTCATGGCCGGCATCTTCCACTCGTACTACACCGTGGCGCTGGCGCCGGCGGTCGCGGCGCTGGTGGGCATGGGCAGCGTGGCGCTCTGGCGGGCCCGCGAGCGCCTCGTCGCACGCATCGTTCTCGCCGCGACGGTGGTCGCGACCGTGGTGACGTCCTGGATCCTGTTGTCCCGCAGCGCATCTTTCGTTCCGTGGCTGAAGGTCGTCGTCGTGCTGGTCGGTGTGCTCGCGGTCGTGGGGCTGCTCGTTCCGCGGCTGACTCGCGGCAGGCTCGCCGCGGTCACGGTTCTGGCGGCGGTGATCGCGGGACTCACAGGACCGACCGCCTACGCCGCGAACACCATCGCGACACCGCATCAGGGCTCCATCGTCACGGCCGGGCCGAATACCGGTGGCGGCTTCGGGCGTGGCGGCATGGACGGCGGGCGCGGCATGCGCGACGGCGGTGCCGGCCGGATGCCCGCCGGGGGACAGGCGCCGACGGGTGCGCCCGGTCAGCTCCCGGGTGGCGCCGCGCAGATGCCGGGTGGCGCGGACGGTGGCGGCGGCATGGGCGGGTTGCTCGATGGCAGTACTCCGAGCGCCGAGATGGTCGCCCTGCTCGAGGAGAACTCGGACTCGTACACCTGGGTCGCCGCGGCGATCGGGTCCAATGCCGCGTCGGGCTACCAGTTGGCGACCGAGGACCCGGTGATGCCGATCGGTGGTTTCAACGGCAGCGATCCCTCCCCGACGCTGGCCGAGTTCCAGCAGTACGTCGCTGACGGTGAGATCCACTGGTTCATCGCGGGCGGCGGTATGGGAGGCGGTGCGTCCGGTACCTCGGCGGAGATCAGCGAGTGGGTCACCGCGACCTTCACCGCCCAGACCGTGGACGGCGTGACACTGTACGACCTCACCGCCTGACCCGGATCCGGTGCAGTGAACCGTGCTGACCACGGTCCACTGCACCGGATCTCACATCAGCGAAGTTCTCCGGCGATGTCGGCCGAGGCGAGCATCAGCACCAGCGCGGGGACGACGGTGCGTGCGGCGAGCCGGTAGTCGCCCCGGCCGTGCTGCTCGACGATCCGCGCCGACGTGAGGGTCTTCAGATGGTGATAGAGCTGACCGACGGACGACAGTCCCACCGCCGCCTGCAGATCGGCGGCGACCGCGGGACCGCGCAACAGTGCGCGGACCACGGCGAGCCTCACAGGGTGGCCGAGCGCCGCCAGCACCTCGACCGCCCGGTCGGGGGGAAGATCGAGCACGGCGTCGGGCACGTACTCGATGGACCAGGTGACGTCGCCGGCCAGATGGACGTCACCCGAGTAGGACACGAGGCCCCCGGTGGACGCCGCCGTCTGTCGGGGGTCCCCCTCGAGCGCCGCGACCCGAGCCTCCAGGGCTGCGACGCGTGCCTCCAGCTCGCTCACGAGATGCAGGCTAGCCGCCCCACTGTCGCCGGATCCGCCGCGGCCTCGAGGAGCAGCGTCTGATGCTGGGTCAGGTTCGTCGTCGCGGACTCGTACTCGGCTGCGGTCAGACCATGGTTCAGCCACACCACCACGGCGGGGGCGCCGTCCGCGCGGCGGAACTCGAAGCCGTGCGTGAGAACTCCGGGCAGATTTCCGCCCTTGAACCCCATGGCCACGAACCCGGCGTCCGCAGGCGGGTCCTGCCATTCGAGGTGGCGCCTGACGGTGCCGACCCCCGAGCCGTAGGAACCGTCGGCGACGGCGGTGTGGAATCGCGCGAGCTCGGCGGCCGTCCCGGTCGGGCCGAACCGATCGAAGTACGTGAGGAGTTTTGTCTCGTCGCGCGGTCGCGCAGTTGTTCCGTACGTCGCGCGGAAGTCGGCGTCGAAGGCGAACCGCTGTGCGAGCGACCACAGATCGTCCGTGTCGACGGTCGCGTCGAGGGCGCCGAGCGTGACGCCGACGAGGGTGGGTGGTGTGAAGTCGCTCCACCCGCCCGCTGCGGCGGCGTCCCGCAACGCGTCGTCGCCCAGGCGGTACCGGAGGTAATCGGGCACTCCGTTGTCGCTCTCACGCACCATCGCGGTGACCATGTCGTCGAGCCGCACCGTTGCGGCCGGATCCGTCGGCGATGTTCCGTCGTTCGCGATGCCGAGGCGATTCAGAGCCGCGATGTGGGCACCGCCGTCCGTGCCGGGTGCGTACCACCGCTGCCAGTCGGCGACAGGGATGCGTTCGTCCGGGTTCAGCGTGCCGTCGGCCACGGCGCGGGCGTAGGCACCGAGGTGTACGACCTTCACGGCGGAGGCGAGGGGGTGCGGCGTGTCCGCGTCGTGCTCGGCGGTGTGTCCGAGCCCGTCGTCCACCGCGAAGGACACCGATTCGGGGTGCTCGGCGGCGAAGCCGATCCAGCCGTCGGGTGTGGTCATGTCCGCAACGGGGGCCGGTGCGCACGTCGTGGTGGACGTCGGCTCGGCCGTGCTCGGCGGTGCGGACGAGCACCCGGCCAGCAGAATCGACGTCGCGGTCACGGCGGTGAGTGTGCGCATCATCGGTTCTCCTCGAATCGCATCGTTCGGTTATTCCGTAATTCCGGAATTACCGTAGCGCGAACGGGTGCGCTGGTCCAGAGGTCGTGGCCAGTACGCTGCTCTCGTGCGAGTACTCGTCATCGGTTCCGGAGCCCGTGAACATGCCCTGCTGATCGCCCTGGCGGCGGACCCCGAGGTGAGCGCGGTGATGTGCGCCCCCGGCAACGCCGGCATCGAGACCGTCGCCCAGACGTACCCCGTCGACGTGGCCTCCGGGGAGGCCGTCGTATCGCTCGCTCGCGAGCGCGGCGCCGATCTGGTCGTCATCGGCCCCGAGGTACCGCTGGTGCTCGGCGTCGCCGACGCGGTGCGCGAGGCCGGGATCGCCTGCTTCGGTCCGTCCGCCGCCGCCGCCCGGATCGAGGGTTCCAAGGCGTTCGCGAAGGACGTCATGGCGTCGGCCGGGGTCCGCACCGCGACCAGCGAGGTGGTGGACACGCCTGCACTGCTCGATGCCGCCCTCAACCGCTTCGGGCCGACGTGGGTGGTGAAGGACGACGGACTGGCCGCGGGCAAGGGAGTCGTCGTCACGCAGGACCGCCTCACCGCGCGCGCTCACGCCGCCGAGCTCCTCGAACTCGGCCATCCCGTGTTGCTCGAATCGTTCCTGTCCGGCCCGGAGGTGTCGCTGTTCTGTCTCGTCGACGGCGAGACCGTGGTGCCGCTCCTGCCCGCTCAGGACCACAAGCGCGTCGGAGACGGCGACACCGGGCCCAACACCGGCGGGATGGGCGCCTACACACCGTTGCCGTGGTTGCCCGACTCGATGGTCCAGCGCATCGTCGACGAGGTGGTAGCGCCCGTGGCAGCGGAGATGGTGGCACGGGGTTGCCCGTTCACCGGCCTGCTCTACGCGGGCCTCGCGGTGGACGGTGAGGGCCCCGCGGTCATCGAATTCAACTGTCGCTTCGGTGATCCCGAGACCCAGGCCGTGCTCGCACTGCTCGACTCACCGCTCGGTGCGGCGCTGTACGCGGCATCCACCGGAACATTGGCGGACCTGCCGCCGCTGCAGTGGAAGCAGGGTTCGGCGGTCACCGTCGTGCTCGCCGCCGAGAACTATCCCGGCCGACCGCGCACCGGAGACGCCATCACCGGCGCCGAGAACCCCGGCGTGCTGCACGCGGGGACGGCGCACGGCAGGAACGGGGGCCTCGTGTCGGCCGGGGGCCGGGTGCTCAGCGTCGTCGGCACCGGGGCGGATCTCGCCGCCGCCCGCACCGAGGCGTACGACATCATGGCGCGAGTGTCGTTGACCGGCGGCCACTTCCGCACCGACATCGGACTCTCGGCCGTCGAGGGCCGGATCTCGATCCCCTCCTGACGATGGTCGAGGAATCCGCGCGCTCGCGTATCGAGCCGTTCCGCGTCATGGACGTGTTCGCCGCTGCGGCGCGCCGCCAGGAGACTCACGGCGACGTCGTGTCCCTCGCGGCCGGACAGCCGTCCACGCGTGCGCCCGGGCCGGTCCTCGCTGCCATGCGCACGGCGCTCGACGACGACGTGATCGGCTACTCCGAGACGTTGGGTACCGCGCGGCTGAGGGCGACGATCGCCGCCTACCTGTCGAGGCGATCGCAGGTCGTCATCGAGGCCGAGGACGTCGTGGTGACCACCGGGTCGTCGGGTGCGTTCACGTTGCTGTTCCTCGCGGCGTTCGACGCCGGCGACACCGTGGTGATGGCGCGACCCGGTTATCCCGCGTATCGCAACACGTTGTCCGCGTTGGGGTGTCGCGTGGTCGAGCTGGACTGCGGCGAGGACGTGCGCTTCCAGCCGACGGTCGCGATGCTCGATGCGCTCCCCGAACCTCCGAAGGGACTGATCATCGCCAGTCCGGCCAATCCGACCGGCACGATCATCGATCCCGACGAGTTGGCCGCGCTCGCGCGATGGTGCGACGAGCACGGCACGCTGCTGATCTCCGACGAGATCTACCACGGCATCTCCTACGGCGACGTCGAGTGCCGGAGCGCTCGGGAGTTCTCGGACGGCGCCGTCTCGATCGGGTCGGTCTCGAAGTACTTCTCCATGACCGGCTGGCGTCTCGGCTGGATGGTGCTCCCGCGTTCGCTCACCCGAGCGGTCCAGCGGCTGGCCTCGAACATGACGGTGTGTCCGCCGACCGTCTCGCAGCTCGCCGCGGTCGCCGCCTTCACGGACGAGTCCCTCGCCGAGTTGGACGGTCACGTGCGGCGGTACGCCCGCAACCGCGAGGAACTGCTCGGCGGTCTCCGTGATGCCGGCGTCACCCGGCTCGCTCCCGCGGACGGCGCCTTCTACGCGTACGCCGACATCGGGCACCTGACGGACGATTCGTTCCGATGGTGCGCCGACACCCTGAACGAGACCGGCGTGGCCGTCGTCCCGGGTGCGGACTTCGACACGGTGCACGGTCACCACACGGTGCGCTTCTCCTTCGCCGGTGCGACCGAGGACATCACCGAGGCGCTGCGTCGGCTCACCCCGCGACTGCGGTAGTGGGCTGCGCCCCCGTGCGCCTTCTGCGCATCCAGGGATACGCAAAAGGCGCACGGGGGAGAAGCGCCGGTGGCAGCATGTGTACGCATGTCGACCGGCTCCGCTCCCCGCTCGACGCCCAAGGGTCGGCGTCGGCGCGAGGCCCTCATCTCGGCCGCAGCGGACCTTCTGCTGGCCGGAGGGTACGACGCCGTGCGGCACCGGAGCGTCGCGGCGAGGGCCAGGCTTCCGCTGGCGTCGACGACCTACTACTTCGACTCCCTGGACGACCTCGTCACGCACGCCGCGGAACTGAACGGGGTCCGCGAGATCGCGATGATCCGCGACCGGATGACCGCATTCGCGCCGGCTGCGTTGGACACCGCGGACACGGTGGACCTGGTGGTCGACCTGCTCGTGGGTCCGGACGACGGCGACGAGGTCCGGCGGGACCTGATGGTGGCGCGCTACGAGCGGGTGCTGGCTGCGGCGCGGCATCCGCAGCTGCAGGAACTGCACTGCCGGCTGCGTGGTGAGCTGGAGGACATGCTGTCCGACGTGCTGTCCGCCGCGGGTCGGCCCACCGACCGTGACCACGTCCGCCCGCTCCTGGCCCTCGTCGACGGTGTCGTGATGGGCGCGTTGGGTGAGAATGGGGCGGACCTGCGGTCACGCGTGCGGGACGTCCTGCTGGATGCGGTGGACCGTCACGCGCCGTTGTCGCGGGAAGTCCGGAGGACGGTCGCGCAGTAGAGGCGCAGTCCGGAGGACGGTCGCGCAGTGGAGGGACCGTAAACTGGCCGCTCGTGAGCCGTATCCCGAATGTCCTCGCCCACCGTTACGCCAGTCCCGACATGACCCGTCTGTGGTCACCCGAGCACAAGATCGTGCTCGAGCGTCAGCTGTGGATCGCCGTGCTGCGAGCGCAGGCCGATCTCGGTGTCGACGTCCCGGCGGAGGCCATCGCGGACTACGAGCGCGTGGCCGACCGGGTCGATCTCGAGTCGATCGCGGATCGAGAGCGGGTCACTCGTCACGACGTGAAGGCGCGGATCGAGGAGTTCAACGCCCTTGCCGGCCACGAGCACGTGCACAAGGGTCTGACCAGCCGCGATCTGACGGAGAACGTCGAGCAGCTGCAGATCCTGCGGTCGATGGAACACGTGTACGGGCACGGCGTGGCTGTCGCGGCGCGTCTGGCCGAGCGCGCGGCCGAGAACACCGAGGTGGTCATGGCCGGCCGCAGCCACAACGTCGCGGCGCAGGCCACGACGCTGGGCAAGCGGTTCGCGTCGGCTGCCGACGAGTTGATGGTGGCGTCGACCCGGCTCCGGGAGCTGATCGACCGGTACCCGCTGCGCGGCATCAAGGGTCCGATGGGGACGGCCCAGGACATGCTCGATCTGCTCGGCGGCGACGCCGACAAGCTCGAGACCCTCGAACGCGCAGTGGCGCAGCATCTCGGTTTCGCCCACGTCTTCACGAGTGTCGGCCAGGTCTACCCTCGTTCCCTCGACCACGACGTGGTGTCGGCGCTGGTGCAGGTGGGTGCGGCGCAGTCCTCCTTCGCCCACACGGTGCGCCTGATGGCCGGACACGAGCTGGTGACCGAGGGTTTCCAGCCGGGTCAGGTGGGCTCGTCGGCCATGCCGCACAAGATGAACACCCGGTCCTGCGAACGCGTCAACGGCCTGCAGGTGATTCTGCGCGGCTACGGGTCCATGGCCGCGGAGCTGGCCGGCGCACAGTGGAACGAGGGCGACGTCTTCTGTTCCGTCGTGCGTCGTGTCGCGCTGCCGGACGCATTCTTCGCCATCGACGGGATGATGGAGACCTTCCTGACCGTGCTCGCAGAGTTCGGTGCCTATCCCGCGGTGATCGCCCGCGAGCTCGATCGCTATCTGCCCTTCCTGGCGACGACCAAGGTGCTCATGGCCGCCGTACGTGCGGGAGTCGGTCGGGAAACAGCCCACGAGGCCATCAAGGAGCATGCCGTGGCCGTCGCTCTCGCGATGCGGGAGCAGGGGAGGGAACCGGACCTCCTCGACCGACTCGCGGCCGACGAGCGGTTGCCGCTCGACCGCGCGGCACTCGACACGGCGCTGGCGGATCGGTCGGCGTTCATCGGCGCCGCGCACGCGCAGGTCGCTGCGGTCGTCGCCGCGGTGCAGACACTGGTCGACGCGAACCCGGAGGCGGCTCGGTACACACCGGCTCCCATTCTGTGATGTGAACCGTGACGACGGGGCGGTCTCCCGGTGGAAGTGACGGCCGTCAGACCCTACGGTTCGTCATGTGAGCAAAGTTGTCGTCATCGGAACGGGTTACCTGGGCGCCACGCACGCTGCGTGCATGGCCGAGATCGGACACGACGTCCTCGGGGTCGATGTCGACCCGAGCAAGCTGGCCAAGCTCGAGGCGGGGGAGGTGCCCTTCTGGGAGCCCGGCCTCGAGGAAGTGTTGCAGCGCAACATCGCAGCGGGCCGCCTGCGCTTCACCGCGTCGTACGCGGACGCTGCAGCGTTCGGTGACATCTTCTTCCTCGCGGTGGGCACGCCGCAGAAGAAGGGCGAGTACGCCGCTGACGTGACGTACGTGAACTCCGTGGTGGAGAACCTCGCACCGCTGATCACCGGACCCGCTGTCCTCTTCGGCAAGTCCACGGTCCCCGTGGGCACGGCGGAGCGACTCGGCACGATGGCCCATGCGCTCTCGCCGGCAGGCGAGGACCTCGAGGTGGCCTGGAACCCGGAGTTCCTGCGCGAGGGTCACGCCGTGGAGGACACGCTGCACCCGGACCGGCTGGTGCTCGGGGTCGACCGGAACCGTCCTCGGCGCGCGGAGGAGGTCGCGCGCGAGGTCTACGCGCCCCTGCTCGCCGAGGGAATCCCTTTCATCGTGACCGATCTGGCCACCGCCGAATTGGTCAAGACCTCGGCCAACGCATTTCTCGCAACGAAGATCTCGTTCATCAATGCTATTTCCGAGGTCTGTGACGCGGCAGGCGCCGATATCACCGTTCTGGCCGACGCAATCGGTCACGACGATCGAATCGGGCGCAAGTTTCTGAACGCCGGGATCGGTTTCGGCGGAGGTTGCCTACCGAAGGACATCCGCGCATTCATGGCTCGTGCCGGTGAGCTGGGAGCCGATCAGGCGCTGACGTTCCTGCGCGAGGTCGACAACATCAACATGCGTCGCCGCACCGGCATGGTCGAGGTCGTGCGCGACACCGTGGGAACTCTGCTGGGAGCTCAGGTCGCGGTGCTGGGTGCAGCCTTCAAGCCCGACTCCGACGACGTCCGCGATTCACCGGCACTCAATGTCGCTGGCCAACTGCAACTTCAGGGTGCCGGTGTGACCGTGTACGACCCGAAGGCCAACGACAACTCACGCGCGCTGTTCCCCACGCTGGGGTACGCGAGCTCTGCGCTGGAGGCGTGCGCGAAGGCCGACGTGGTACTCGTGCTCACCGAATGGCGTGAATTCCGCGAGCTGGTTCCCGCCGATCTGGAGGGCGTGGTGCGAGAACGCAGAATCATCGACGGACGCAATTGCCTCGACGTGAATGTGTGGCGGTCCGCGGGATGGCTGTATCGGGGACTCGGCAGGCCGTGACCCGGTGAATGCGCGACGCCACGCGTGCCCGTAAAACGATTGATACACTTCTGCCCGAATCCCGATCCATGAACGAGCAGAGGAATTTCGTGTCGACTGAGCTCGAGGGAACCACGGCAGTGCGACGACGGCGACGTGTACCGATCTGGGTATGGGTTGTCGTCATCGTGCTACTGGGGCTCGTCGCATGGTTCGGATGGACCGTCTTCACTGCGTACAAGGGACTGAGCTCGGCGCGCGACGACGCGCTCGCGGCGCGGTCGGCGATCCTGGCCGGCAACGCGGACGAAGGCCGCGAGCACGTCGCGGACGCCACCGCGGCGTCGTCGGATGCGCTGGACGCCACCGAGTCGCCCATCTGGAAAGCCGTCGCCGCTATCCCTGGCGTCGGCTCCCCACTCGAGGTCGTGGGGCCCCTCACCGGGCTCGTCCACGACCTCACGACCGAGGTCCTGCAGCCCGCCGTCGAAGTCGGTGCCGTCCTGAACCCGAGTGAACTGCGCGCGGACGACGGCACGATCGACCTGGGTGCCCTCCGCGATGCATCGCCGACGCTGGAGCAGGTGTCGGTGTCGGCCGGCGAGTTGAACGATCGTGCCGAGTCCATCGACACCGAGAGCTACCTGCCCCAGGTCACCGAGGCCGGCGACTCGTTGAAAGCACAGCTGGACGACCTGTCAGGACTCCTGACCAATACCAGTCTCGCATCGAAGATCCTCCCGGACATGCTCGGCGAGAATGCGCCCAAGAGTTACTTCTTGGCCTTTCAGACGAACGCGGAATCGCGTGGTACCGGTGGGCTGATGGGTGGATTCGCCATCATCGATGCCGACCGGGGAAAGATTGAGCTGGACGAACTCGCGAAGAACAATGAATTGCGGCGCAATTACGATCCCATCGACCTGGGCCCAGATTTCGCCAAGAACTATGGGAACCAATACGACGCGACGTCTAACTGGCAGAATGCCAACGTCAGTCCTCATTTCCCGTACACGGGTGAGATTCTTCGGTCGATCTGGCAACAGGAGTCCGGTCAGTCCGTCGACGGCGTACTGGCGACGGACCCAGTGGCGCTGAGCTACATTCTTGGTGTCGTCGGCCCCGTGACGCTCGCCGACGGCGAACAGGTCACCGCAGACAACGTGGTGGACCTGACCCAGTCGGAGGCGTATTTCCGTTTCGCAGACGACAACGCCGCACGCAAGGAGTACCTGCAGCAGATCGCAGCCCGCGTCTTCTCGAAGGTGGAGGGCAAGATAAGTAATCCCGCGAAGCTCCTCGACGCCATCGGACGAGGAGTCAGCGAGGGTCACACTGCCGTGTGGAGCGCGGATCCCGCCATACAGTCCGTTCTGTCCGGTACGAAGATCGCCCACGAAGTGCCGGACGATCCGGCTCCGTTCGCATCGGCGGTGGTGAACAACGGGGCGGGCGGCAAATTGGATTATTACCTGGAGCGCGACATCACCTATTCCGCGTCGTCATGCCAAGGCGAGACAAGGGCATCGACGATCTCTGTGAGTGTCACCAACACTGCACCACCGCAGGATTACCCGAGATACATCGCGGGCCGACAGAACGAGACGACCGCGTACGAAGGCCCGCCGGGAACCAATCGATCAGTGCTGTCTGTTTTCACCACGACAGGTTCCGTCTTGTCGAAAGCGAGTATCGACGGACAGCAAGTGTTCTTGCTGACGGCTCAGGAGCGGAATCACCCGGTGTTCTACACGCCCCTCGTCGTCGAGCCGGGGCAGACCAAGACCCTCGTCCTCGACCTCGTGGAGCCGACGGCGCCGGGTGCTGCGCGGGTGCCGCTCCAGCCTGCGACGCTCCTCGGCACCGCCACCGTCGACGTGCCGGACTGCTCGGGATCCTGACGCGGCTCTCGTGAGATCGTGACGCGCTGGTCACAGCTGTCTGTGACCGGCCCCATTGCACTCCACGCCAGGCATGGTTAGGCTCGCCTTACAGTCGCTCGATCCCCCGAGCGTGCCGCAGGCGAGGAGGTCCGATGTCGACAGCGTTCGAGCTCGACGCCGCGACGCTCGATGCGGAACCCGGCTTCTATCCGGCGTCGGTGCTGTCCACGACGGCGATCTCACCCAGCATGGTGCGCATCGTTCTCGGCGGCCCGTGGGTGGAACGGTACGTCGGCGTCGAGGCACCGGACGAGTGCGTGACCGTGTACTTCCCGTCCGCCGTCGACGACGTCCTGCCGCCGATGACCTGCTGTAAGGGCGTGTGGGGCTACCACGACGCGGCGACGCGGCCGGAGTGCCGCAACTACACCGTCCGCATGCGCGACGACGACACGCTGACCATCGACTTCGTCCTGCACGAGAGCGGCGTCGCGTCGAACTGGGCGCGGCTGGCGCGCCCTGGCCACAGCGTCGTCCTCTCGCGCCCCCGCTCCTGGTACCGGTGTCCCGAGGACGCCGCGTGGCAACTGCTCGTGGCGGACCAGACGGGTCTGCCGGCCATCGCCCGAGCACTCGAGCAGGCACCTGCCGGGCTGCGGACCCACGTCGTGCTCGAGGTCCTCGACCCCGCCGACATCCAGTCGTTCGACACGGCGGCGGACGTCACCGTCGACTGGCGCGTGGGTACCGGCAACGGTGTGATGCCGAGTGTTCTCCCCGATGCGGTCGCGTCGTACGAGCGTCCCGCGGGCTCCGGATACGTGTGGTTCGCCGGTGAGGCGGGCGCGTCCCGCGCGGTGCGCTCCCACGTGCGCAAGCAGTGGGGCATGAGCACCCGTGAGTGCTCGGTCATCGGATACTGGCGCGAGCGCGCCGAGGAGTGGCTGGCCTCCTACAAGCGGTACGAGGCGATGGCACTCGCGGGCTACAAGCGCGCTCTGCGCGAGGGCAAGTCGGAAGCGCAGGCGCAGGACGAGTTCGAGGCACTCCTCGAGCGCGTCGGCCTCTAGCTCTTCTCGGGATCGGCGATACGGCCACCGGGCATCGCGAGCGCGGCGATCAGCAGCAGGACCGCTCCGCCGATCACCGTGTAGAACACGATGTGCAGACCGTCGCCGAGTTCGGCCGGCGATGCGTCGTCCCCGACAGTGGCATTGACGATGGCCCCGCACACCGCGATGCCGACGGCGCTGCCGAGGTTGCGGGCGAACGTGTTGGTGGAGGTGACCACTCCGCGCTCGGACCAGTCGACACTCGACTGCGCCGCGATGAGCGCAGGGCCCGCGATCAGCCCCATCCCGGCTCCGATCACGAGGCATCCGACGCAGATCTCCCACACCGACGACGTCGTGGTCCATCCCAGTGTGAGCAGCGAACCGGCCGTGACGATCGACCCACCGATGACCGCGGTGCGCCGGAACCCGATGCGCAGATACACCCGACCCGACTGTGACGACATCAGCGGCCACGACAGCAGGAGCGGTGCGAGGGTGAAGCCGCCCGCCAGTGCGCTCAGCCCCAGTACGCCCTGGACGAACGTCGGGACGTACGTGGTGAGCGTGAGCACGACGGCGCCGATGACGGCGCCCACGGCGCTCGTGGCGACCAGGACGCGACGCGTCAGCACCCACAGTGGCAGCACGGGGGACGCGACGCGTCTCTCGACGAGCACGAAGGCGGCGAGCCCGGCCACTCCGACGGCGAAGACCGCGACACTCGCTCCCGACGTCCACGCCCACGACTGACCACCCTCGAGCAGCCCGAGGATGAGGGCGCCCGCGCCGACGGTGAGCAGCGCGGCGCCGACGTAGTCGATGCTCTGCCGCGTCGACGGCCTCGCCGTCTCGTCGAACTTGCGGATCAGCATCACCGCCGCGACCAGGCACAGCGGGATGTTGACGAAGAAGATCCAGCGCCACGACAGGAACTCGGAGAAGATGCCGCCGAGACTGGGACCCACGATGGACGACATCGCCCACACGCTGGCCAGGTAGCCCTGCGCCTTCGCGCGCTCGCGCACGGTGTAGATGTCGCCGGCGATCGTCTGCACCATCGGTTGGATCGCGCCCGCGCCGATGCCCTGGATCGCCCGGGCGACGATGAGGGCGGGCATGCTCCAGGCAATCCCGCACAGCACCGAGCCGATCGCGAAGACGGCGATGCCGAACAGGACGAGACGCTTGCGGCCGAAGAGATCCGCCAGCTTGCCGTAGACCGGCACGGTGACGGCCTGTGCGAGCAGGTAGATCGAGAAGAGCCACGGGAACTGGGAGAAGCCGCCCAAATCGTCGACGATGGTGAGGACGGACGTGGCGATGATCGTCGAGTCGAGGGCGACGAGCGAGTTGCAGAGCATCAGCGCCGCCAGGATCGGGCCTCGTTCGGACCGGAATCCGACCTGCACCCTGTCCGTCGTCGTCACCCGCCACGCTCCTTCGTTCGCCTCGGTACCGAGGGTCCCTCCGAACACTGCCAGACACCGCCACCACCGCGATGCGCGGCACGACTACGCTCGAACGTCGTGCGCCCCTCTCTCTCGCAGTATCCCCATCTGGCGGCCGGCAAGGTCCGCGACCTGTATCGCATCGACGACGACCATCTGCTCCTGGTGGCGAGCGACCGCATCTCCGCGTACGACCACGTGCTGTCGACGCCCATTCCTGACAAGGGTCGCGTGCTCACCGCGATGAGCGTGTTCTTCTTCGACACTCTCGGCGTGCGAGATCACCTCGCCGGAGACGCGGAGGATCCGCGGATCCCGCAGGAGGTGCTCGGCCGCGCGCTGGTGGTGCGCGCGCTGCGCATGGCACCGGTCGAGTGTGTCGCCCGTGGCTACCTCACCGGGTCCGGGCTGCTCGACTATCGGGAGACGGGTGCGGTGTGCGGCGTTCCGCTCCCGGACGGTCTCACCGAGGCGAGCAAGCTCCCGGAGCCGATCTTCACCCCCGCCAGCAAGGCGGCGATCGGCGATCACGACGAGAACATCGACTTCGATTCCGTGGTCGCCCTGGTCGGAGCCGACACGGCGGACAAGCTGCGCTCGGCGACGCTCGACATCTACGCGCGCGCCGCGGAGTTCGCCGCCGGACGCGGAATCATCCTCGCCGACACCAAGTTCGAGTTCGGTGTCGACGAAGACGGCGAGGTGGTCCTCGCCGACGAGGTGCTGACTCCCGACTCGTCCCGGTACTGGCCGCTCGACGGCTACACCGAGGGGCAGGCGCAGCCGAGTTTCGACAAGCAGTTCGTCCGGGACTGGCTGACCGGTGAGTCCGGATGGGACCGCCACGGCGACGCACCGCCCCCGCCGCTGCCCGACGACATCGCCGACCGCACCCGGTCGCGTTACGTCGAGGCGTACGAACGACTCTCGGGTCTCTCCTTCGACGATTGGGTACGACCGTGACCGACATGCAGACGCACGATGCACAGCAGACGACACCACCGATCGCCAAGACCGTTCCGCACACGCGCACCCACCACGGTGACGTCGTCGTCGACCCGTACGAGTGGTTGCGGGAGAAGTCGGATCCCGAGGTCGTCGCGTACCTCGAGGCGGAGAACGCCTACACCGAGGCACAGACGGCCCACCTGGAGCCGCTGCGCACGGCGATCTTCGACGAGATCAAGTCGCGCACACAGGAGACCGATCTGTCGGTGCCCACGCGCCGCGGACTCTGGTGGTACTACGGGCGCACGCTGGAGGGCAAGAGTTACGGCATGCAGTGCCGCTGCCCGGTCGCCTCGGTGGACGACTGGACGCCGCCCGCGCTCGAACCGGGTGTCGAGGTCCCCGGCGAGGAGATCGTCCTCGACGCCAACGTGCTGGCAGAAGGACACGATTTCTTCTCGCTCGGCGCATTCTCCCTGAGCGACGACGGACACCTGCTCGCGTACTCCGTCGACACCGCCGGCGACGAGCGGTACACGTTGCGCATCAAGGATCTTCGTACCGGAGAGCTGTTCCCGGACGAGATCGAGCAGACCGCTCCCGGAGCGACCTGGTCCGCCGATCAGCAGTACCTCTTCTATCAGACCGTGGACGACTCGTGGCGTCCGGACAAGGTGTGGCGACACCGGATCGGGTCGCCCACGTCCGAGGACGTGGTGGTCTTCCACGAGCCGGACGAGTCCTACTGGGTCAGTTTCGGATCCACGCGCAGCGAGAAGTACCTCGTGATCTGGGTGGGGTCGAAGGTCACCACCGAGGGCTGGTACCTCGACGCGCAGGATCCGACGGGCGAGTTCCACGTGATCCTGCCGCGCAGGGACGGCGTCGAGTACAGCGCGGAGCACGCCGTGGTCGCCGGCCGCGACCGGTTCCTGATCCTGCACAACGACGTCGTCGACGGAGTGAAGGCGGAGAACTTCGTCCTGGCCGACGCGCCGGTGGAGGACCCGTCGGACATGACGATTCTCCTGGAGCACGCCGACGACGTGCGGCTCGAGGACGTCGACGCGTTCGCGCACCACCTGGTGCTGTCGTACCGCCGGGAAGCCGTGCCGCGCATGGCCTTGTGGCCACTGCTCGACAACGGCTACGGCGAGCGTCACGAGCTCGAGTTCGACGAGGAACTGTTCTCGGTGGGTCTCGGCTCGAATCCGGAGTGGGACGCACCGCTGCTGCGTTTCGGCTACACCTCGTTCATCACGCCCTCGCGCGTCTACGACTACGACCTGGCCTCTGGCGAGCGCATCCTGCGCAAGTCGCAGCCGGTGCTCGGCGATTTCGACCCGACGCGGTACACCCAGACCAGGGAGTGGGCGACGGCGGAGGACGGCACGCGAGTGCCGCTCTCGGTAATCAAGCGCGTCGACGTCGAGGTGTCCGAGGGCGGCGCGCCGACGTTGCTGTACGGGTACGGCTCGTACGAGGCGAGCATGGACCCGGGCTTCTCGGTGTCGAGACTGTCCCTGCTCGATCGGGGCATCGTGTTCGTCATCGCGCACGTGCGCGGCGGCGGGGAGATGGGCCGCCTCTGGTACGAGGACGGCAAGATGCTGCACAAGAAGAACACGTTCACCGACTTCGTCTCGTGCGCACGGCATCTGATCGACACCGGGGTGACGTCTCCCGATCGTCTGGTGGCCGACGGTGGCAGCGCGGGCGGGCTCCTCATGGGAGCGGTGGCCAACCTCGCACCCGAACTGTTCGCGGGCATCCTCGCCAACGTGCCCTTCGTGGATCCGCTCACGTCCATTCTCGACCCGTCGCTGCCGCTCACGGTGATCGAGTGGGACGAGTGGGGAAATCCGCTGGAGGACAAGGACGTCTACGACTACATGAAGTCGTACAGCCCGTACGAGAACGTGGCGGAGAAGGACTATCCGGCCGTCCTGGCCATCACCTCGATCAACGACACGCGCGTGCTCTACGTCGAACCCGCGAAGTGGATCGCCGCTCTGCGGGTGAAGAACACCGGCAGCGAGCCGATTCTGCTGAAGACCGAGATGAGTGCCGGGCACGGCGGGGTCAGCGGGCGATACGAGAAGTGGAAGGAGATCGCCTTCGAGTACGCGTGGGTGATCGAACGCACGGGTGCGATTGCCACGGGTGGCCGCGATACGGCAAGCTGACGGCGTTCGCCGGGGGGTGGACTGCAGCGAATGACGGTCGGGGGCCGCAGTGAGTGAACGTCGTGATGTCGAGTTCGTGTCCGGGGACGCCACCTGTGCGGCGTGGCTGTACCGTCCGGACACACCGAGCGAGCGGCAGCCGATCGTCGTCCTGGCCCACGGTCTGGGCGGTGTCCGCGAGATGCGGCTCGACGCGTACGCCGAGCGCTTCACTGCTGCCGGATACGCGTGCCTGGTGTTCGACTACCGCCACTTCGGCGCCAGTGGCGGCGAGCCACGGCAGCTCCTCGACATCAGGCTCCAACTAGAGGACTGGGCGTCGGCAATCGCGCACGCCCGCACGATCGACGGGATCGATCCGACCCGAGTGGTGCTGTGGGGTTCCTCGTTCGGTGGTGGCCACGTCCTCGAGGCCGCAGCTCGGGACGGTCGGGTCGCCGCGGTGATCTCCCAGTGCCCGTTCACCGACGGGCTCGCGTCGGCCCTGGCCACGCCGCTGAGCACGACGCTCAGGATCACCCCGCTCGCCGTCCGGGACATCGTCGGATCGCTCCGGGGCAAGTCTCCCGTGATGGTGCCGCTCGCCGCGGAACACCGTGGTGTCGCACTGATGGCCAGCACCGATGCGCTCGACGGATACCTCGGTCTGCAGCCGCCCGGTTCCGCCTTCTCCAACGAGGTGGCGGCTCGCTTCGCACTCGCCATCACCCGGTACTTCCCTGGCCGGGCGGCGAAGAAGATCACCGCGCCGGTGCTGTTCTGCGTGTGCGATCCGGACACCGTCGCACCGACGAAGGCGACCCTGCGCCATGCGGCGAAGGCGCCTCGCGGTCAGATCGAGGTGTACCCGTACGGCCACTTCGAAATCTATGTCGGCGACCCGTTCGAGCACGTGGTGGCCGATCAGATCGCGTTCCTGGAGCGCACGGTCCCGCTGGGCTGACTCACCGCCAGCGGTACCGCACCTGGGGTCGTCCGGCCCTGCCGTACTCGGTGTGCCGCTCGACGAGCCCGTCGTCGGCGAGCCGTTCGAGATAGCGCCACGCCGTCACCCGGGAGACGCCGACGGCCTTGGCTGCCTCGGAGGCCCCGAGTCCCTCGGGCTGTGCCCGCACGCTGTTCGAGATCTCGGTGAGTGTCGCCGGAGCGATGCCCTTGGGGGAGGCGGCGCGCTCGTCCGCGGTGCGCAGAGAGGCCATGGCGCGGTCGATGTCGCGTTGACTCACCGCCGACTCGCCGTCGCGCAGGGCGCTGCGAAACTCGCCGTACCGTTCCAGCTTGTCCCGGAACGCCGCGAAGGTGAAGGGCTTGAGCAGGTACAGCACCACCCCGTGCGCGACGGCGTTGCGCACGACGGCGAGGTCGCGCTCGGAGGTGATGGCGATGACGTCGGGTCCGGGGCGCAGTCCACCGAGTGCGGCGGCGACGTCGATGCCGTTGGCGTCCGGCAGCCCGATGTCGAGCAGGACCAGATCGAACGGCGACCCGTCGGCGATGGCCTTGGACGCCGCGCGCATGGCGCCCGACGCGGTGTGCACCATCGCACCCACGGTGAAGCCGGGGACACGACCGACGTAGCTCGAATGGGCCTCCGCGATCAGGGGTTCGTCCTCGACGATCAGCACGCGGATGGTGGTGTCGTCGGGACCGGGTGCCTCACTCATGCGGGATGCTCGCGGTGACGACCGATCCGTAGGTCGTCTCCGACGTCAGGGTCCCGTGATGGCGTTCGACCACCTGGGTGACCAGCGCGAGACCGAGGCCCCGCGAGCCGGACTTGGTGGAGTAACCGCGGGTCCGTGCTCTCGCCAGGGCGTCCGCGTCCATTCCCGGTCCACTGTCCGCCACCTGGATCACGAGGTCCGTCTCGCTCTCGCGCACGGTCACCTCCACCCACGGCTCGTCCGACTGCTTCGCTGCATCGATCGCATTGTCTATCAAATTTCCGGCGAGAGTGACCAATTCGCGTCGGTCGAAGGACTCGGTGTCGGTGAGGGCGGTGTCCTCGGTGACCGTGAGCTCGACGCCCTGCTCGGCGGCCTGGCTCACCTTGCCCAGCAACAGTGCTGCGACCGCGGGTTCCTGCACCGTGCTCATGAGCCGGTCGATGAGGTTCTGCGACAGCTCGAGTTCCTGGGTGGCGAACTCGACCGCCTGCTCGGTGCGGCCGAGTTCGACCATCGTGATGACGGTGTGGAGACGGTTCGCCGACTCGTGCGCTTGCGAGCGCAGCGACTCGGCGAAGGACGTCATCGAGTCGAGTTCGCCCATGACACGCTGCAATTCGGTGTGATCGCGCAGCACGGTCACCGTGCCGAGCCGGCGGGACCCGTGCAGGACGGGGTCCTGGGTCACCACGAGGACACGCGTCGTCGTCAGGTGCATCTCGTCGCGAACGGCGGTGTCGCCCAGTCCGCGCAGCGATTCCGGAAGGCGCTCGCGCGTCACGGGACCCTCGGGCAGGTCCAGCAGCCGCCGCGCCTCGTCGTTGACCAGCTCCGCCTCCGAGTCGTCGCCCCACACCACCAGCCCCTCGCCGATGGAGTGCAGGACGGCGTCGTGGTGCTCGTACATGCTGCGCAGCTCGTCGGGCGCGAGCCCGAGGGTCTGACGACTGAGCCGCCGATTCAGGAGATACGACGCCGCGAGGGCCACGCCGAGTGCCGCCGCGATGATGCCGAGGACTGCCGGGAGCCCGGCGACGAACTGACTGGAGATCTTCTGGCGGGTGACCCCGGCGGAGACGAGCCCCACGACGCGGCCGTCGTCGAGCACGGGCGTGACGGCGCGGATCGACGGTCCCAGAGATCCGCGGTACGTCTCGGTGAACGTCTCGCCGACGAGCGCCCGGTCGATCGTGCCCGTGAACTGCCCGCCGATCAGCTCGGTGGTGGTGTGGGTGAAACGCGTGCGGTCGGGCGACATGACGACGATGAAGTCCATCCCCGTCGCGATGCGCACGCGCTCGGTCACCGGTTGCAGCGCGGCTGTGGGATCCGCACTCGCGAGTGCGGTCACCGTGGACGGGGCAGTCGCGATCGAGACGGCGATGTCGACGACCTCCCGGCGGATGCTCTCGTCGCTGTCCCGGCGGGCGTCGACGAGGGCGAGAGCGCCGCCGAGCGTCACGAGGAGCACCACGACCGCGAGCTGGCCGACGAGGAGCTGCCGCGCCACACTGCGGCGACGCCGGGTGTTCGTGCTGCTCACGGGGTTCCTCCGGGTTCGACTGTTCTGCTCACGACGTGCGCGTGACCGCTGTACACATGAACGAAATGAACTCATTGGTGACTCGGGTCACGCTCATGGACCACCATTCCATTCAGACAAGCGTGATCCACCTCACGCCACGATCGTAAGGACAACCATGACCGCCAGCATCGACGCCGAACCGTACGACGCGACCCCGCCGCCCAAGAAGAAGCGGGACAAGACCCACTGGCTCTACATCGCCGTGATCATCGCCGTGATCGGCGGTGTCATCGTCGGTCTCGTCGCACCCGAGGTCGGGTCGAGCCTCGGCGTGCTGGGCACCATGTTCGTCGATCTGATCAAGATGATGATCAGCCCGGTCATCTTCTGCACCATCGTGCTCGGCATCGGGTCGGTCAAGGCCGCGGCCAGCGTCGGCAAGGTCGGCGGCCTCGCCCTCGGTTACTTCATCACGATGTCCACCTTCGCCCTCGCCATCGGCATGGTGGTCGGCAACCTGATCCAGCCGGGAACCGGCCTGAACATCGAGCCGAACTCCGGCGCTGTCGGCAAGCTCGTCGAGACCGCGGAAGGTGCCGGCGGCACGCTCGACTTCATCCAGGGAATCATCCCGACGTCGCTGCTGTCGTCGCTCACCGAGGGCAGCGTGCTGCAGACCCTCTTCGTCGCGCTGCTCGTCGGCTTCGGCCTGCAGGCCATGGGCAAGCAGGGTGAGGGCATCCTCCGCGGCATCGGCTCGATCCAGAAGCTCGTCTTCCGCATCCTGGCCGGCATCCTGTGGCTCGCCCCGATCGGTGCCTTCGGCGCCATCGCCAAGGTCGTCGGTGACACCGGCTTCGAGGCCGTGGTCCAGCTGGCCACCCTCATGCTGGCCTTCTACCTGACCTGCACCATCTTCGTCTTCGGCATCCTCGGCACGATCCTGCGCTTCGTCTCCGGCGTCTCGATCTTCAAGCTGGTCAAGTACCTGGCCCGTGAGTACCTGCTCATCGTCGCCACCTCGTCCTCCGAGTCGGCCCTGCCGCGCCTCATCGCCAAGATGGAGCACGTCGGAGTGCAGCGCACCACGGTCGGCGTCGTCGTCCCCACCGGCTACTCCTTCAACCTCGACGGCACCGCGATCTACCTGACGATGGCCTCGATCTTCATCGCCGACGCCATGGGCAACCCGCTCGGACTCGGCGAGCAGATCTCGCTGCTCGTCTTCATGATCATCGCCAGCAAGGGCGCGGCCGGCGTCTCCGGCGCCGGACTCGCCACGCTCGCCGGTGGTCTGCAGAGCCACCGCCCCGAGCTGCTCGACGGCATCGGCCTCATCGTCGGCATCGACCGGTTCATGTCCGAGGCTCGCGCCGTCACCAACTTCTCGGGCAACGCCGTCGCCACGATGCTGGTCGGCACCTGGACGAAGACCATCGACAACGAGCGCGTCAAGGACGTCCTCGGTGGCAAGCTCCCGTTCGACGAGACCACGATGGTGGACGACGGACACGGAGAGGCCCGCGATCCGGAGGCCAAGCCCGACCTCGTGAAGAACTAGCACCGCGCGCACCGACCGAGAGCGGGCGCATCCTCCACACAGGGAGGGTGCGCCCGCTCTCGTGCTCACGGGTTACCGGCCGGTACTGTGAGCCCATGACAGAACTGCAGAACGTCGGCATCAGCACTCTCGGCGGCGCTCCCACCTCGCTCGAGGAGTACAGCGGCCGCGCGGTGCTCGTGGTCAACGTCGCCTCGAAGTGTGGCCTGACCCCGCAGTACACGACGCTCGAGAAGCTGGCCCGCGAGTACGCGGACCGCGGACTCTCGGTCGTGGGCGTTCCCTGCAACCAGTTCGGTGGCCAGGAGCCCGGCTCGGCCGAGGAGATCGAGACGTTCTGCTCCACGACGTACGACGTCACCTTCCCGCTGATGGAGAAGGTCGACGTCAACGGCGAGAACAGGCACCCGCTCTACGAGATCCTGACGCAGACCGCGGACTCCGAGGGGAACGCGGGAGACGTGCAGTGGAACTTCGAGAAGTTCCTCGTCTCGCCGGACGGCGAGGTCGTGGGCCGATTCCGCCCCCGCACCGAACCGGACGCCCCCGAGGTTCTCGCGGCGATCGACAAGGTGCTGCCCGTTCCGACTCTCTGACGTCGCCCGGCGTTCACGCGGGACGAGACCGTCGTACACCTCGGTGTGCGACGGTTTCTTCATGAGTGCACGTCTGATCGTGTCCGTGTCCGGTATCCGCGACGAGACCCGCGACGCCGCCGCCGAGTTCGCCGCGGAGATGGATCGCCGCGACATCGAATTGTCGCTTCTCGTGGCCCCGCGGTTGAAGGACAAGTACCGCCTCACGCGCGACACCGAGACGCAGGACTGGCTGCGCATGCGCCGCGATCACGGAGACGCACTGGTCCTGCACGGATACGACCAGGCGGCCACCAAGCGGCGTCGTGCCGAGTTCGCGACCCTCCCGGCTCACGAGGCGCAGCTGCGGTTGCGCGCCGCGGACCGGGTCATGGAGGAGATCGGCATGCGCACCCGCGTGTTCGCACCGCCCCGCTGGGTCGCCTCACCGGGTGCGGTGTCCGCCCTTCCCACGGTCGGGTTCCGCGTCTTCGCCGGGCTCGCCGGCATCCAGGACCTCGAGCGGGGAACCACGGTGCGCGGTCGGGTCCACGGTATCGGTGAGGGCTTCGGCACCGGATCCGGTGGCTACGTCTGGGAGCCCGGGTCCACGGAACCGTGGTGGTGCCGCGCGCTCGTCATGGGTGCCGGCCGTACGGCTCGCCGCGGCGGCGTGGTGCGACTGTCGGTGAGCGCCAAGCAGCTCGGCCGTCCGGGCCCCCGTGCCGCCATGCTCGACGCGGTGGACCTGGCGCGCTTCCACGGTGCGACGTCGGCCCGCTACGAGTGGGTTCCGCGCTCACGCACCGCTGTCGCCTGACCCGGCCGCAACCTGCGCGTCGTACAGGTCGTAGGGATCCGCGATCGGCATCCCGAGGGCCTCGGACAGGGACTCCGCCGACCAGTTCGTTCCCTCGGCATCGGTGTCCACGGCGCCGTCCGAGGTGAGGGTGCCGAGGCGCTCGGCCTCGGCACCCTCGCGGGCCACCACGTCCGCGTTCACCGCGGTCGCCACCTCCACCAGCGTCGTGTACGCCGGGACCTCACGGCCGTACATCGCCGAGAGGGCGACTGCGAAACGAGCGCGGAGATCGGACGCCGGGATCATGCGACGACGCTATCGCTGTCCGACCCGTTCCGGCACCCGGACGGCCACCAGGATGTCGTCGGAGACGTGGGGGGTTCCGGGTGCTGCCTCCACCAGTCGTGGACGTGTCTCGTCGACCGTGACGGTCCACTCGGCGGGGTCGAGGGACTCGGCGACGGAGCGGGGGCTGTGGAAGTCCGACGGGTCGAATCCGGCCCATCGATGGCCCGGCGAGGGGGTGTGGCCGACCATGAGCAGCGTGCCGCCGGGCGCGACGGTGTCGACCAGTCGCGCGAGTCCGGCGGTCGAGTCGTCCTGCAGGATGCCGAAGTAGTGCAGCGTCAGCAGATCCGTGGAGTGCGGCGGCAGCGGGTCGGTCAGCAGGTCCCTGGCCAGCCACGTCACACCGTCGTGCAGTCCGCGTGCCCGCTCGACGGCCACCTCGGAGATGTCGACGCCGGTGACGGTCCAGCCGCGTTCCGCCAGCCACACGGCGTCGGCGCCCTCACCCGATCCGACGTCGACGGCGCGCCCGGGGGAGAGGTGCTCCGCGTACTGGACCAGTGTCGGGTTGGGATTGCCGCTCCACCGCTTGTCCGACTCCCGGTACAACTCGTCCCAGAAGTGCCCGTCCAACGCCGGACGGGGGCGCCCTGCCTGGACCGCCTGGTCGAACTCCTCGGCGATGAGGTTCGCGTTGACGTGAGCGCCGGCGAGGGCTCCCTGTGCGGTGGAGGCGATGACCGTGGCCGAAGGGTCGGTGACGTTGCCCGCCGCCCACACTCCCGCCACGGTGGTGGCACCGAAGGAATCGACCTCGACGACGTCGCCGAGTCCGGTCGCGTGCGGCACTGTGGTGAGGCCGAGCGACCCGAGAAGTTCACTGCGAGCGGTGAAGCGCAGTCCCACGGCGAGAGCGTCGACCGCGACCTCGGTCCCGTCGGCCAACCCGACCGCACGGAGGCGATCCTCCCCGGTGAGCACCGAGGTGACCTTCTGCTCGACGATCTCGATGCCGCGCGCGGTGAATTTCTCGCGATCCTCGTCCGCCAGAGGTCCGCCGTCGGTGAAGAAGGTCAGGTTCTCTGTCCACTGCCGCCACATCGAGGCGTGATGGATGCTGAACGGCCCGGTGCTCAGGACGCCGATGCGGTGATCCTGGATCTCCCACCCGTCGCAGTAGGGGCACTGCACGACGTCCCGACCCCAGCGTTCCGCCAGACCGTCGACGGGCGGGAGCAGATCGGTGAGTCCGGTCGTCACCACGATGCGCCGCGCCGAGAAGGCGCGTCCGTCGTCCGTGGTCGCGGAGAAGTGCCCGACGTGACCGCCGAGTGCGGTGACCGTGGCGTCGACGATCGTGACGTCGTATCGCTCGAGGTCGGCTCGGCCGTTCTTCAGGTAGTCGAGCGGCGAGGTGTGGTCCCGACCCAGCACGCCGTGCATGTGTGACGCGGGTGCGTTGCGAGGAGTTCCGTTGTCCAGAACCAGGACTCGCCTACGGGCACGGCCGAGCATGAGTGCGGCGGACAGTCCGGCGGACCCGCCGCCGAGGACGATGACGTCGGCGTCGACGTGGTGGTGTGAGGTCATGCGGACACTGTGCGCCCGAGTCTGCGGATTTGACAAACATATTTGCCGAAACTGCAATACGAGGTATGGACGACTTCGACGGTGTGATCAGTGCGATCGGTCCGCGCCTGCGCGCTCTCCGCGTCGCGGCGGACGTGACCCTGGCCGCGGTGTCCGAACGCACGGGCATCCCGGTGAGCACGCTCTCCCGGCTCGAATCGGGGCAACGCAAGCCCAGCCTCGAGCTGTTGCTGCCGTTGGCCAAGGTGTACGACGTTCCCCTGGACGACATCGTCGACGCCCCCGAGACCGGAGATCCGCGGGTGCAGTTCACGCCAGTCACGACGAACGGCGTCACCGTCGTCCCGCTGACGCGCCGGGCGGGCGGGTTGCAGGCGTTCAAGCAGATCGTCCCCGGAGATCGCTACGAGGAGAACCCGCGGTTGGGGTCTCACGAGGGTTATCACTGGATCTACGTGCTGAACGGGAAGCTACGACTCATCCTGGGCGACAAGGACCTGGTGCTGGGTCCGGGTGAGGTGGCCGAATTCGACACCCACCTTCCGCACTGGTTCGGCAGCGCCGACCGCCGGCCCGTCGAGTACCTGGGAATCTTCGGACCGCAGGGCGAACGGATGCACGTGAAGGCGACGTATTCGGGGCGCTGAGGACCTTCGTGGTCACGGGATGTGCAGGAGGCGCCCGACGACCTCGCCCATCAGTTGCGGGGGCACGATGCCCGGCTGGGCGAGTTCCTCGACGGCCAGACCGTTGCTGAGCGCCAGGATGACGAACGTGACCCACTCCGCGGGAACGTGCAACGTCGCTCCGGAGCTCTC
This sequence comes from Rhodococcus sp. BP-241, assembly GCF_019836145.1. Classification (NCBI taxonomy): domain Bacteria; kingdom Bacillati; phylum Actinomycetota; class Actinomycetes; order Mycobacteriales; family Nocardiaceae; genus Rhodococcus; species Rhodococcus sp. BP-241. The sequence continues at coordinate 169,514 of NZ_JABUEI010000005.1, forward strand.
GGTGACGCTGACGACGGCGTCGGTGACCGCCGCCCGGAGCTGCGCCCTGTGCTCGGCGAAGCGGGCACCCACCTCGGGATCGCGAAGGGCCCTCGACCAGTAGTCCATGAACAGCAGATGCCAGTCGCGATTGTTCGAGATCGCCTCCGTGAGACGGGTACTCAGCACCCGCTGGGCTTCGCGCAGGTTGGAGGGGAGCTCGGCGAGCAGGTCGACCGACATCCGCGCCCGACCGAGCACCTGCCGGTCCATCAGCTCGTAGAACAGCCCCTCCTTGGAACCGAAATTCGAGTAGACCGCGCCCTTGGTGAACCCGGCCTGCTCGGCGATGGCGTCGAGCGTGGCGTCGGCGTACCCGCGTCGGCCGAACTCCGTCATCGCGGACGCGATGATCCGCTCGCGAACCTCGCTGCGAGGGGGGCGCGTGGTCGGCTCGGTGATGTTCGGGTCGGGGGTGCTCACTCGGGAAGAGTACCGCTCGATACCGGCGGTATCGAAAACGCGGATCGCCGTATACGGTGAGCTCATGGGGATACGAGAGTGCGATGTCGTCGTGGTCGGTGCAGGTCTCGCGGGTCTGGTCGCGACCGCGGAACTGGTGGCGGCCGGCAAGCGCGTGATCCTGCTCGACCAGGAGAACGAGGCGAATCTGGGCGGGCAGGCGTTCTGGTCGTTCGGTGGCCTCTTCCTGGTGGACAGTCCCGAGCAGCGTCGGCTCGGCGTCAAGGACTCGTACGAACTCGCCCTGCAGGACTGGCTGGGGTCCGCCGGATTCGACCGGCCCGAGGACGCGTGGCCACGGCAGTGGGCCGAGGCCTACGTCGCGTTCGCGGCGGGGGAGAAGCGCTCCTGGTTGCGCGAGCGCGGCTGGAAGATCTTCCCGGTCGTCGGGTGGGCCGAACGCGGCGGCTACGGCCCCACCGGCCACGGCAACTCCGTGCCGCGGTTCCATCTCACCTGGGGTACCGGGCCGGGACTGGTGGAGATCTTCGAACGCATCGTGCGAGACGGTATCGACCGCGGCAGCGTGATCCCCGCCTTCCGGCACCGGGTCGACGAGGTGGTGGTGACCGACGGTGTCGCGACCGGTGTACGCGGCGCCGTCCTGGAGCCGACCGACGTCGCCCGCGGCGTGACGTCGTCCCGCACCGTGGTGGGGGACTTCGAGATCCAGGCCGGCGCGGTGCTGGTGACCTCCGGCGGCATCGGCGGCAACTGGGATCTGGTGCAGAAGAACTGGCCGAAGCGCATGGGCCGCACCCCTTCTCACATGCTCTCGGGCGTACCGGCGCACGTCGACGGTCGGATGCTGGAGATCTCGCGTGCCGCGGGCGGGAACATCATCAACGAGGACCGCATGTGGCACTACACGGAGGGCATCACCAACTGGGACTCCGTGTGGCCGAACCACGGCATCCGCATCCTGCCGGGTCCGTCGTCGCTGTGGCTCGACGCGTCGGGTCAGCAGCTACCGGCGCCGCTGTTCCCCGGCTTCGACACGCTCGGCACTCTCGAACACATCGTGTCGACGGGACACGACTACACGTGGTTCTTCCTCGATCAGAAGATCATCGAGAAGGAGTTCGGACTCTCCGGTCAGGAGCAGAATCCGGATCTCACCGGCCGCGATCTGCGCAAGCTTCTCGAGCGAGTCCGTCCCGGCGCACCCGGCCCCGTCGAGGCCTTCAAGCAGAAGGGCGTCGACTTCGTCGTCGCCGACACGGTGGCCGAACTGGTCGCCGGTATGAACAAGATCGGTGACGTCACGCTCGACGCCGCGGACGTGGAGAAGTTGGTCGTCGCGCGAGATCGTGAGATGGACAACGACTTCAGCAAGGACCTCTCGGTCTCGGCGATCCACGCGGCGCGCAACTACCGAGGCGATCGCCTGGCGCGCATCGCCACACCGCACAAGCTGCTCGACGAGACCGGGCGTGCCGCAGCGGGTCCGCTGATCGCCGTCAAGTTGCACCTTCTGACGCGAAAGTCGCTGGGCGGGTTGCAGACCGACCTGAACTCCCGGGTGCTCCGAGCCGACGGCACGCCGTTCCCGGGGCTCTACGCGGCCGGCGAGGTCGCCGGCTTCGGTGGCGGCGGTGTGCACGGGTACCGCTCGCTCGAAGGCACATTCCTCGGGGGGTGCATCTTCTCCGGACGTGCCGCGGGACGCGCCCTGCGGCGCTAGGTGTACTGCAGCCGGGGAGTCATCCCAGCGCCCACTGCACGTTCACCGAGACGCTGACGGTCTGCTGCCCCGGCTCGATCGGCACCGCGGACGAGGCGGAACTTCTGTCGAAGCTCGGCGCCGACTCCTGGCCGGTGATGTTCTCGGTGATCGACAGGACCTTGCCGAGATCGCTTCCGGCCAGGGACGCGTACTGCTCGGCTCGGTCGCGAGCATCCGCGAATGCCCGTGACCGAGCGTCGGCGATGAGGTCGGAATCGTCGTCGATGCGGAAGGTCACGCCGGACACTCGTGTCGCGTTCCCACCTGCGCGGGTGGCGTCGCCCAGCACCGCCGACGCTCGCGACAGGTCGCGCACGGTCACACCGAGGATGTTCGACGCCCGGTAGCCGGAGATCGTGGAGGTTCCGCCCCCGAACCCGTCGGCATACTGCGGGTCGATGGACACCTGGCGGGTCTGGATGTCCGCGCGGTCCACTCCGGCAGCGGCGATCGCTTCGGTCACCGCAGTCACCGCGGTGTTCGCCTCGTCGATCGCCGTCGTCACGTCGTCCGCCGTCGTCTCGACACCGATCTGAGCGGTGAGAGTGTCCGGGGTGCCCTGGATCTCGCCGACCCCGGACACGGAGATCCCCGGCGGTGTGTCGGTGGCCGACGCACCGGACTCCCCGGTCCCGCATGCCGCGGTCGCCGCCACGACGGCCAGCAGGGCGGCAGATCCGATGACCTTCGAGGTACTCCTGGTCCACGTCATCGGGTCAGTGTCCACGACGGTCCGGGAATGTCTAGAGCGACGTGCCCGTCTCCTCCTCCAGGGCGCGGAACTCCGTCCCTTCGCCCGCGAGGCCCGACAGCATGCCGTAGTAGATGCCGCGCGCGTCCGGCGCGACGATGGCCTGGTGGATGGGAACGGCCAGTCGCGGAGAGACGGCGCGGAGGAAGTCGATGCCCTCGCCGATCTTCATCCACGGGGCCGCTGCGGGAAGTGCCAGCACGTCGATCTCCACGTCGGGAACGAACAGCGAGTCGCCGGGATGCATCAGCTGCCCGGGCTGTTCCGGCGTGCCGAGGAGATACGCGATGTTGTCGATCAGCGGGATGTCCGGGTGGATCGTCGCGTGCGTGCCGCCCGCACCCGTCACCTGCACGCCCCCGATGGAGAAGACGTCTCCCGCGTTCACGGCGGTCCACTGATCCCCGAGCTGGTCGGCCGTCTGCGGGTCCGCGTACAGCGCCGCGTCGGGGTTGGCTTCGAGGAGCGCCGGCAACCGATCGGTGTCGACGTGGTCCGCATGCTGGTGCGTGATCAGGATGGCGTCGAGGCCGGTGATGCCCTCGAACCCGTGAGAGAAGGCGCCGGGGTCGAACAGCACCGTCGATCCCGCCATCGACACCTGAATGCACGAATGTCCGAAGTGAGTCAGCTCCATGGTTCCCCAGTATGCGCCGGATTCGTGGAGTGGTTCGGGACTGGGTAAAGTGCCTGCTGGATCTGCCCTCTTAGCTCAGGAGCTCTCACGTGGCCCGTGTGGTTGTCGACGTCATGCCCAAAGCGGAAATTCTCGACCCCCAGGGACAGGCCATCGTCGGGGCGCTGCCGCGACTCGGTTTCGCCGGTGTCTCCGACGTCCGTCAGGGCAAGCGATTCGAGCTCGAGGTCGGCGACGACGTCGACGATGCGACTCTCGACCAGATCGCCGAGACCTTCCTGGCCAACACCGTCATCGAGGAATGGAAAGTGACCCGGCTGTGACTCGCCTCGAAGATCGACCGGCCTCCGGCCTTCCCGCCCGGATCGGTGTGATCACCTTCCCCGGCACGCTGGACGACATCGACGCCTCGCGCGCGGTCACGCTCGCAGGTGGTGAGGCCGTCAGCCTCTGGCACGGCGACGCAGATCTGAAGAACGTCGACGCCGTCGTCGTCCCCGGCGGTTTCTCCTACGGCGACTACCTGCGCGCCGGCGCCATCGCGCGCTTCGCCCCCGTCATGGATGCGGTCATCGACGCAGCGAAGGGCGGCATGCCCGTCCTCGGTATCTGCAACGGCTTCCAGGTGCTGTGCGAGGCCGGACTCCTGCCCGGCGCCCTCACCCGGAACGCCAACCTGCACTTCACGTGTCGCGATCAGTGGCTCACGGTGGAGAGCACGTCCTCGGCATGGTCCTCGCGGTACGAGGCGGGCGCCGAGATCCTCGTTCCGCTCAAGTCCGGTGAGGGTCGCTTCCAGGCGTCCGAGGCGGTCCTGGACGAGCTCGAGGGCGAGGGACGCGTCGTGTTCCGCTACTCGGGTGACAACCCGAACGGTTCGCAGCGGTCCATCGCGGGCATCTCGTCCGCCGACGGACGCATCGTGGGACTCATGCCGCACCCCGAGCACGCCACCGAGGCCCTCACGGGCCCCAGCGACGACGGCCTCGGCATCTTCTACTCTGCGCTGGACGCGATCGTCACGGCCTGACGGTCACCGCCCAGGAGTGCGGCCGCAGGTCGTTCTCCACTCCGTCGGCTGCTGCCACGATGTCTCCGGCCGGTCGAGGCACGGGTGCGTCGCCGATGTTCGCCGACAGCACCAGCGTCGTCGTGCCGTCCGTCGCGGTGAGGGTGACCGCGGTGTTCTCCAGTCCGGACACCTCGGCGTGCGCACGGTGCAGCCACGGGAATCGTCGCCGCATCGCGATCAGGGCCTGGTGGCGCCGGTAGTGCGGCCATCCGTACGGCGCCAGATCGTCGGGTGTCGCCGGGAACTCGGGTCGGATGGCGTCGTCGCCACCCACCCGCTCCTCCTTGATCCCGCGGAATCCCTGCTCGTCGCCGTAGTACACCGTCGGCGTTCCCGCCACGAAGAACAGCAGTGCGGCGGCGATGTCGGCATCGTCGTCGTCGAGGGTGGACGCGATCCGGGTGACGTCGTGGTTGCCGACGAACGTCGCCGGAACGAACGTGGGCAGCAACTCGTCGTGGCGCCCCAGCGCGTGGGCGAACTCGAAGAAGTTCGCGTCCTTCAGGGCGCTCCACGTCGCCTTCCACAGCTCGTACTGCGTGATCGAGTCGAGTCCGGACTCCCGCACGTACGACGCGTAGTCCCCGTGGATCATCTCGCCGACGATCCACGCGTCGGGATGTGCCTCTCGCACACGGGGGAGCACCGCCGCCCAGAAGGCCGGTGAGACCGCGTACGCCGCGTCGAGCCGCCATCCGTCGACACCGCGGTCGAGCCAGTGCGTCATGACCTGTGCGACGTGCTCCTGCACCGCCGGCTCGTCGTGGTTCAACTCGACCAGAAGATCGTGGCCCTCGAACGTGCGCGGCCGACCGTCCTTCCAGCGGAACCACCGTCCCGCGTCCGAGTCGGGCCCGTCCTGCTCCGCACGAACGAATTGCGGGTGGCTCCTGCCGACGTGGTTGAAGACGCCGTCGAGCAGAACTCGGATGCCCTTGGCGCGTGCCGCACCGATGAGTGCGTCCATGTCGCTGTCGGTTCCCAGACGGGAATCGATGCGGAGATGGTCGACGGTGTCGTAGCCGTGGGTCTCCGACGCGAACACCGGGCCGAGTGCGAGGCCGTTGCACCCGAGCTCGAGGAGGTAGTCGAACCAGCCCTCGATCCGGTCGAGTCGGTGTTCGGTGCGGTCCACTGCCTCGGCCTCGGCGCCGACGAACCCGAGGGGGTACACCTGCCACCAGATGACGTGATCGACCCAGTCCTGCATCGCATTTCCCCCTTTTTCCCGGTCTCGGCGAGGGTTCGCCGAGCGACGGTCTGCTTGTCCGATCGCACAATTCGATTCCGGTTGTGTAGTGACTGTCACTATGAGTAACTGACGTCGGCGGACGACCGTTCGTCACCACCGTGCCAAGGGAGTCACCATGTCCTCCGACCTCACCGATCTGCTCGAACTCTTCCAGAACCTGTCCGGGATCGCCGACGCGCTCGGATCGATCTTCGACGGACTGTCCTTCTTCAGCTGACCCGATCATCCCTGTGGGGCGAACTCGGCCGAGTCCGCCCCACAGGTGTGCCCGGCGTGGAATGGCAGGAGTCGGCGTCGGATCGGGTCGGAGTCCACGCGAGGCGACAGTGCTGGTGACAATGGCTCGCCCGTCGCACGGCGTTGCAGGTGGTGCACAGATCGACCCGTGAGTCGATTCTCGTCACCGAATCGCGACAATTTTCGGGTTGCGAGCCATTCTTTTGTGTGGATTACTTAGCAAGCGGGCAACAAGCCCACCAACCTCACAAAGGGAGCTCCTCATGACCGACCTCGCCAGCTTCGTCGACCTTCTCGGTGCACTGTCCGACATCTTCGGTGGCGCCGGAAGCTTCCTCGACGGCCTGAGCTTCTTCAGCTGAACCCTTCTCGACTCGTGATGCCGGGTCCACCCTCGTGGTGGGCCCGGCATCGCTGTCTCCGCACCCCGTCTCTCTACGATCGGTGACCATGGCGTCCCTCACCTCCGCGACCGCGGCCGGCCTCTGTTCCTTCGTCGACGCGTCCCCGTCGCCGTTCCACGTCGTCGAGACGGTGGCCTCGGAACTGGCGGCGCACGGGTTCACCGCCGTGGCCGAGACGGACGCGTGGCCCTCCGAGCCCGGCCGGTACCTCGTCGTCCGCGGTGGTTCGATCATCGCTTGGTCCACCGAACGCGCGCCCGACGCGGCGTTCCGCATCGTGGGCGGGCACACCGACAGTCCGAACCTCCGCGTCAAGCAGAACCCCGATCTCGACGTCGCCGGGTGGCAGATGGTCGCCCTGGAGCCGTACGGCGGCGCGTGGCTCAACTCCTGGCTCGACCGCGATCTCGGCATCTCCGGCCGTCTCGGTGTGCGTGACGGCGGCTCGGTGCGAGACGTCCTCGTGCGCGTCGACCGTCCCATCCTGCGGGTGCCCCAGCTGGCGATCCACCTGTCGGAGGATCGCAAGGGAGTGCATCTCGATCCGCAGAACAACGTGAACGCGATCTGGGGCGTCGGGCGATCACCCCACTCGTTCATCGGGTTCCTCGCCGACGAGGTCGGGGTGGATCCCGGCGACGTGCTCGGGTGGGAACTGATGACCCACGACCTCACTCCTGCTGCAGTGGTGGGACTCTCGGACGACCTCGTCAGTTCGCCGCGACTGGACAACCAGGGCACCTGCTACGCCGGAACCGAGGCGCTGGTCGTCGCGGCCGCGCAAGCCGACGACTGCATCCCCGTGCTCGCACTCTTCGATCACGAGGAGGTGGGCAGCATGTCGGACCGTGGCGCGTTCTCGGATCTGATGAACACCGTCCTCGAGCGCATCGTGCTCGCGCGTGGCGGCGGCCGCGAGGAATTCCTGCGCGCGATGGCCGGGTCGATCCACGCCTCGGGCGACATGGCGCACGCGACCCATCCCAACTACGTCTCCCGGCACGAGCCCGCGCACCGCATCGAGGTCAACGGTGGCCCGGTGCTCAAGGTCAACCAGAATCTGCGCTACGCCACCGACGCCGCCGGTGCCGCGGCCTTCGCCTTGGCGTGCGAGCGAGCCGACGTCCCGCTGCAGCGCTACGTCCACCGAGCCGATCTGCCGTGCGGCTCCACGATCGGCCCCATCACCGCCTCGCGCACCGGCCTGTCCACCGTCGACGTGGGTGCCGCGCAGCTCGCCATGCACTCCGCGCGCGAGGTGATGGGCGCACACGACGTCGACATGTACGCCGACGCCTTGGCTGCGTTCCTGGGGGCGTAGCGCTGGGTCGGGCTGCGCTGAGTGCCGGTTGCATCCTGGCCGTTGGGCCGCCTGTCGATCCGATGCCGCCGCCGGGCGGTGCGCGCGATGGTCAGCGCACGCTACGGGATGCGCGCTGCACCGGGCGGTGCGCGCGGGCCGCGTGGTGGTACGGGAACCCCGTCGACGCGGCCGACGAATCCTGATGCCGTGCAAGGCCCGGCGGGGGAGACTGGCGGGATGGAGATCGCGCAGTGGTGGCCGGCCGTGACGGCGGAGACTCGGGACTGGCTGGTCGAGCACAACGGTGAGCCGCTCCCGTCCGTCGTGAGGGACGACGTGCTGCGCGTGAACGGCGATCTCACCGACCCGTCGTGGTGGGCCGGTGAGTCCGTCGACGGGTCGTCCGAGCTGACGGACGCGGCGACGGACTGGATCGAGTCCGCGGCGAACGACGGGTGATGAGTTCCGGCGTCTGGCATGGTCTGTCCCGCAGTGATCGGCGATCGGCGCCGGTTCTTCACGAGGGCGGTACACGATGCGTGCGGTGACGGCAGGGCTCTTCCACTCGGTGGACGGTGTGGTCGAGGCTCCCGACCAGTGGCAGTTCGACAGTTTCGACGACGAACTCGGCCAGTCCATGGGCGGGTTCATGAGCAGGACGACCACCGCCGTCATGGGTCGGGTCGCCTACGAGTCGTGGTCGGATCACTTCGGCAACGCGGGGGCGGACGACCCCTTCGCCGGCTTCATCAATCCGGTGGAGAAGTTCGTCGCCTCACGCACGCTCACCGGAGATCTCGCGTGGCAGAACTCGACGCTCATCGACGGCGATCCGGTGGAGTTCGTGCGTCGACTCAAGCAGGCCGACGGTGGCGACATCGCGCTGGTGGGCGGCGTCTCTCTGGTCCGCCAGCTCTTCCTGGCCGGTGTGCTCGACACCCTGACCCTGATGACGCACCCCGTCGTCGTGGGCAAGGGTCAGCACCTGTTCGAGCCGGGGGATCCGCTCACTCGTCTCGTCCTGACGAACTCCCTCGTCACGAGCAGGGGCAACGTGGTCGTCGACTACGCCGTCAAGGGGGACTAGCGGGCAGGCCGGAGGCCGGTCGGGGCCGACGAACGGGCAGGCCGGAGGCCGGTCGGGGCTGACGAGCGGGCAGGCCGGAGGCCGGCCGGGGCCGACGAACGGGCAGGCCGGAGGCCGGTCGGACGGTGTCGGGTCCTGCACATAGAATGACCTCGACATTCTGCCGAGGGAAGGACCCCATCCACCGTGTCTGTCGAGTCCACTCCTCAGGTCGACGCCCTCCCCACCCCTCCGGTCGACACCGTCTCCGCTGCGGCCGGGTCGCCCGATGTCGCTCAGCCGTGGGCGGAGTTGGGTCTGAAGGAGGACGAGTACGCCCGCATCCGGGAGATCCTCGGCCGCCGCCCGACGGATGCCGAGTTGGCGATGTACTCGGTGATGTGGAGCGAGCACTGCTCGTACAAGTCGTCGAAGGTGCACCTCAAGTACTTCGGCGAGACGACGACGGACGAGATGCGGTCGGGAATGCTCGCCGGAATCGGTGAGAACGCGGGCGTGGTCGACGTCGGCGACGGGTGGGCTGTCACCTTCAAGGTGGAGAGCCACAATCATCCGTCGTACATCGAGCCGTACCAGGGTGCGGCCACCGGCGTCGGCGGCATCGTGCGCGACATCATGGCCATGGGTGCTCGTCCGATCGCGGTGATGGATCAGTTGCGTTTCGGTGCGGCTGATGCTCCGGACACGCGCCGGGTGCTCGAGGGCATCGTGCGCGGCGTCGGCGGTTACGGAAACTCACTCGGGCTCCCGAACGTGGGCGGCGAGACGGTGTTCGACGCGTCCTACGCCGGCAACCCGTTGCTCAACGCGCTGTGCGCCGGAGTGATGCGTACCGAGGATCTGCACCTGGCGTTCGCGTCGGGCTCGGGCAACAAGATCATCCTGTTCGGTGCGCGCACGGGCCTCGACGGGATCGGCGGCGTGTCGGTGCTGGCGTCCGAGACGTTCGACGAGAAGCAGGGCCGACGCAAGCTCCCCGCGGTGCAGGTGGGCGACCCGTTCACCGAGAAGGTGCTCATCGAGTGCTGCCTCGAGCTCTACCAGCAGAAGCTCGTGGTCGGTATCCAGGATCTCGGCGGTGCCGGATTGTCCTGTGCCACCTCCGAGCTCGCTTCGGCGGGTGACGGCGGTATGCACATCGCCCTGGATCGGGTTCCGCTGCGTGCGACCGGGATGACGCCGGCGGAGGTGCTGTCCAGCGAGTCGCAGGAACGCATGTGCGCCGTGGTGGCACCGGAGAACGTCGACGCCTTCATGGCGGTGTGCGCCAAGTGGGACGTGCTGGCGACCGATATCGGCGAGGTCACCGACGGTGAGCATCTCGAGATCACCTGGCACGGCGACGTCGTCGTCGACGTGCCGCCCAAGACGGTGGCCCACGACGGTCCCGTCTACGAGCGTCCCGTGCAGCGGCCCGCGAGCCAGGATGCCCTGGTGGCGAACACCACCGAGGGTCTGCCCCGTCCGGCCACAGGTGTGGAACTGCGCGAGACCCTGCTGCAGATGATCTCCTCCCCCCAGCTCTGCAGTCGGCGGCTCATCACCGAGCAGTACGACCGGTACGTCCGCGGCAACACCGTGCTCGCCGAGCACGCCGATGCCGGTGTGGTGCGCATCGACGAGAAGACCGGCCGCGGAATCGCTCTCGCGACCGATGCGTCCGGCCGGTACACCGCGCTGGATCCGTACCGTGGTGCGCAGCTGGCGCTGGCCGAGGCGTTCCGCAACGTCGCGACGACGGGCGCCACGCCGAAAGCCGTCACCAACTGCCTGAACTTCGGGTCGCCCGAGGATCCGGGTGTCATGTGGCAGTTCCAGCAGGCGGTACGCGGCCTGGCGGACGGCTGTGTGCAACTGGGCATTCCGGTCACCGGCGGAAACGTCAGTTTCTACAACCAGACCGGGTCGACGCCGATCCTGCCGACCCCGGTGGTGGGTGTGCTGGGTGTCCTCGACGACGTCCACCGCCGCATCCCCACGGGCATCGGCCTGGAGCCGGGCGAGACCCTGATCCTGTTGGGTGACACGCACGACGAACTGGACGGCTCGATCTGGGCCCAGGTCGTCCACGACCATCTCGGTGGTGTTCCGCCGCAGGTGGATCTGGCTCGCGAGCAGTTGCTGGCCGACATCCTCACGGCGTCGAGCCGCGACGGTCTGGTCACCGCAGCGCACGACCTCTCCGAGGGCGGGCTCGCGCAGACCGTCGTCGAGGTCGCGCTCGCCGGCGAGACCGGGTGCCGCATTCTGCCGCCCGAAGGAACAGATCCTTTCGTCACCTTGTTCTCGGAATCGTCCGGGCGGGTACTCGTTGCTGTCCCTCGGACCGAGGAGACCAGGTTCACGGGGATGTGCAGCGCGAGGGGGATGCCATGGACGCGTATCGGGGTGGCCGACGAAGGGTCGGACGAGGTGGAGTTCCAGGGACTGTTCAGTGTCCCGTTGACCGAACTCCGCGAGGCGTACGAGGGGACGCTTCCGGCGCTCTTCGGCTGACCGACCTTCCCGGCACCGGCACCGTCCGATGACCGACACCGATACTCGGTCGTCGGACGAACTGCAGCGCCCCCACAGTTTCGAGGAACTGCCGGCGTACGTCCTGAGCTCGGCGACCCGCACGGTGCGCAAGCACCCCGCGTGGATCTGGGCTTGGGGTCTGCTGCGGCTCGACGTCACCGGCATCGCGTTCGGCGCCCTGTTCTTCTGCTGGTCGCTGACGCCGTCACTGCTGCCACGCGGCTGGCTGTTCCAGGGCATCGTCAGCGGCATCACCGCGGCCATCGGGTACGGGGTGGGCGTCGCTGTCGGCTGGATTCTCCTGCGCACGGTGCTTCGTCAGCAGCCGTGGTGGCCGCTGCCGATCCGCGTGGAGCGCGCACTCCTGGTCGCTGTCCCGGTGATCGCGACCGTCGCCGGAGCGGTCATGCTCTACGCCTCTGCGGACTGGCAGCGTCAGCTCGCCGCGCTCATGGGCGCCGAGGGGCTCACGTCCACGGGGTTCATCCGCACCGGCATCATCAGTTTCGCGGTGTGCGCCGCGCTCATCGGACTGTGGCGGGTCATCCGGGACATCCGCCGCTTCGTCGTGCGCTCGATCCTGCGTCTGATCCGACTCCCGCAGTGGGTTGCCAACCTCGTGGGGTTCCTCCTCGTCGTGACGGTGCTCGTCACACTGGTGCAGGGTGTGCTGTTGCGCGGCACCATGACCGTCGCCAACTCGGTCTTCAGCACTCAGAACAGCAACACGCGTGAGGGTGCCGAACAGCCGACGGTGCCCGAGCGTTCCGGTGGTACCGGTTCGCTCGTGGACTGGGACACACTGGGATTCGAGGGCCGGAACTTCGTCTCGGGTGGGTTGTCGGCCGACGAGATGACCCGAGCGACCGGCCGCACGGGCATGGAGGCGATCCGCGCGTACGTGGGACTCGAGAGCGCGGAGACGGACGAGGAGCGCATGAATCTCCTGGTACGCGAACTCGATCGAACCGATGCGTTCTCCCGCAAGGCCATCGTCGTCATCCCGACCACGGGAACCGGGTGGGTCAATCCCACCGCAGCTCGGGCCGTGGAACTGATGTACGACGGGGACGTCGCGCTCGTGGCGTCCCAGTACTCGTACCTTCCGAGTTGGATCTCTTTCCTCGCCGATCGCGAGAAGGCGGCGGCCGCGGGGAAGTTGCTCATCGACACCGTGCACCAGCGATGGGAGCAGGAGCCCGAGGCGACCAGGCCCAAGTTCTACGTCTACGGCGAGAGTCTCGGAACCCAGGCCGGCGAAGGCGCGTTCGCGGACATCGCCGACATCCGGGACACCGTCGACGGAGTGCTGTGGGTGGGCCCGCCGAACTCCAATCGCATCTGGGACACCTACGTCAGCCGACGCGATCCGGGAACCACCGAGGTGGAACCCGTCTACGCCGGCGGACTGCTGATGCGGTTCGCCGACAGCACCCGTGACGTCGAGGCACTGAGCGGGGACTGGCCCTACCCGCGCGTGCTGTACATCCAGCACCCGTCCGACCCCATCGTGTGGTGGACGCCGGATCTGATCTTCCAGCGTCCGGATTGGCTCGCCGAGCCGCCCGGGTACGACCGACTGCCCAGCATGCGGTGGTTCCCGTTCGTCACCTTCTGGCAGGTGAGTGCCGACCTCACGAACGCGGCCGGCGTGCCGGACGGGCACGGCCACAACTACGGGACGACGGTGCTCGACGGCTTCGCCGCTGTGGCCGCCCCCGACGGGTGGACGCAGGCCGACACCGAACGCATCCGCGTCGTCATGAACGAGTACGCCGACGCCGACGGTCCCGAGAAGTGACCGGACTGGCCCGATGGGTGCTGTTCGACATCCCCATCGGGACAGTGCTACCCGAGGAATTCCTGTTCCGCGGCGTCGTCGACACCGTGGCCACCGCCGTGGTGGGTCCCCGTGCCGCACTGGTGGTCGGCTCCACGGCATTCGGGGTCTGGCACTGGTACGACTCGGGCAGGTCGGTGCCCGTCGTCCTGTTCACCGGGGCGGCCGGCGCACTGTTCGTCGAGTCGAAGCGGCGAACCGGCACCATTCTGACGCCCATGGCACTGCACTGGGCCGCCAACTCGGTCGGTGCGATCGCATCGACGTGGTGGCGCTCTACTCGAGGTGACAGACCGCCTCGAGGTTGAGGCCGTCGGGGTCGTACACGAAGCCGCCGAAGTAGTTCTCGTGGTACTCGGGGCAGACGCGCGGAGACAGCTTGTCCCGTGCGCCCGCCGCAAGGGCCGAGGCGTGGAACTCCCGGACGGTGTCACGGGTCGGTGCCGAGAACGCCACGTGTAGTTCGGGATCGACGGTGGTTCCCTGGACGAGCCAGAAGAACGGCTTGCGGCCACTGCCGAATCCGACCATGCGGACGTAGTCGTCCGGCCCGCCGGTGAAGTCGAGCAGCTTCTCGATCCCGAGCACGCCGAGAGCCGGCACGTAGATCTCGAGTGAGCGGTCGACGTCCGTGACCGTCACGTTGAGGTGGTCGATGGTCGATCCTTGATAGAGGTTCGGTGTCATGGAGACAGTGAAGCGTCCATCGCGGACAGCGGCGGTCCTCGTTGTTCCTCCGCGCCGGATCAGCGACGCACTGCCGACCGCCCGGTGAATGCCCGGGTGTACTGGGGCGGGTAGGGCACCGGATCACCGAGTTCGGCCGCCGCGCGCTGCGCCCACACCGGATTGCGTAGCAACTCCCGTGCGAGGAACACCGCGTCGGCGCGACCCGACGACACCAGGAGATCGGCGTCGGCGGGATCGGTCACGAGCCCGACCGTCGCCGTCGGGATGCCGGTCTCGCGCAGTCGCTCCGAGAACGGCACCTGGTAGCCGGGGCCCACGGGGATCGGTGCGTCGGCGGCGATGCCGCCGGTCGACACGTCGATCAGGTCCACGCCCCGATCTCGGAGCAGCGGGGCGAGCCGCACGCTGTCCTCGAGCGTCCAGCCGGGTCGGGGGTCGTCCGTGTCGCCGGCGAGCCAGTCCGTCGCCGAGAGCCGGAAGAACAGCGGCCGGTCCCCCGGCCACGCGGCGCGCACCGCATCCACCACCTCGAGGGCGAAGCGAGCTCGCGCGTCGAAGTCCCCGCCGTACTCGTCGGTCCGCGTGTTGGCGTGCGGGGACAGGAACTGGTGGATCAGATAGCCGTGTGCACCGTGCAGTTCGAGGACGTCCACGCCGGCCCGTGCGGCGCGTGCGGCGGCGGCCGCGAAGTCCGCGACCACCTCGGCGATCTCCGTCGTGCTCAGCGACGAGGGCAGAGGGAGGGTTCCGAACGATTCCGGACTGGGTCCGACTCGATCCCACAGAGTCTCGACGTGGTGGGTGCCGTCCCACGACGGCCCCGACCAGGGCCTGCCGGTGGCGGCCTTGCGTCCGGCGTGCACCAGCTGGACACCCAGTGCGGCGCCGTTGCCACGGGCGAACCGCACGATGCGCTCGAGCGCGTGCTCCTGCGCCGACGTCCACAGGCCCAGATCGAACTCGCTGCTCCGCCCGTCGGGAGAGACGGCGGTGGCCTCCATCATGGCCAGTCCCACGCCACCGACGATGCGAGCGGCGAGGTGCTGGAAGTGCCAATCGGTGGCCGCGCCGACGGCGGGACCGGACGGTTCGGCGGCGAACTGCATCATCGGCGACATCCAGATCCGGTTGCGCATCGTTCTCCCGCGCAGGGTCAGCGGCTCGAACAATGCGCTCACGACGACACCGCCACCGACGCTGCAGCCGACTGCTCGGTGCCGCGCCGCGGTCCGCCCAGGAACGCGAGTCCGTTGTCGTGCAGCGTGCGTCGGTCCACGCCGGCCGACTCGAGGAAGGCCGAGGGCGCCGACTCCGCCATGTCGAACGGGTAGTCGGTACCGCACAGGACGTGATCGCTCGACGCGTGTTCTCGCAGCAGCGTCAAGGCGGCCACGTCGTGAGTCACGGTGTCGAACCAGCACTGCCGGAACGCGTCCCGAGGGTGCGTGTCGGTGTGGTGGACGTCCGGCCGCGCTCCCCATGCGTGGGTCCAGCGACCCAGGAGCGCCGGCGCGCACCCGCCGCCGTGCACGAAACACACTCGCAACGAGGGCAGTTCGTCCAGAACACCACCCAGCACGGCGCCGGCGACGGCGGTCGCCGTCTCGACGGGGTTGCCGATGAGGTTGGCCAGGTAGAGCGAGCTCCACTCGGGGCGGGGCAGCTGCATCGGGTGCACCAGAACCGCCAGGTCGAGCCGCGCGGCGGAGCGCAGGATGTCGCGCAGGACACCGGTGTCGAGCGAGGTGCTGCCCACCAGCGGCGGGATCGCGACGCCGGACACCACGCCCTCGGAGGCGAGGCGTGTCATCTCCCTCGTTGCCGCATCCGCATCGTCGAGACGCACGAGGCCCAGGCCGGCGAGTCGACCACCGGAGTTTGCGACCAGACCCGCGAGTTCGGCGTTGTAGCTGCCGATGTACTCGTCGGCGCGGGCGTCGGACGTCGTCGGAAAGGCGAACGGCGGGGGCGACAACGCCCGGACTCCGATGCCCTGAGCATCCATGTCGGCGTACACGGCATCGACGTCGCTCATGGCCTCGGTGGCGATCGACAGCGGGAAATCTCCGAGATGCAGACGCCCGTCCCGATCCTGCATCGGTGCGAACGGCGATCCGGGCGGTAGGCCGAAGTGCGAGGCGGGCAGCCAGTGCGCGTGGACGTCCACGAGGTCGACGCCGGTCACGAGGTCAGCACCGGCAGAGCGTCGTTGGCGGAGTCGAGGTGCTCGACGGTGGTGAAGACGAGCGGTGTGTCGCCGACGTTCTCGATGTCGTGCAACAGGTACTCGCCCGGTCCGAAGGTGAAGTGGCGCGTCTCGCCGGCGTCGTAGGAGACGTCCCGAGTGGTCCCGTCGAACGTGTGTTGGCGAGAGGTGCCCGCGTTCACCGCCGTCCAGAAGTAGTCGAGGACGTGGCGGTGCGCGTGCCACCGCTCGCCCGGTGCGAGCCTGATCTCCCAGACCCGCACCCGGTCGGTGCTGCTCAGCAGGCGCGACCCCACGGCGCCGTCGAAGGCGTGAGACTCGAACTCCGCGCGGAGTTCCGGAGACCAGCCGTCGAAGTCGGTGCCGACGACGGTGCCGGCGAGAGGAAGGTCCTGGAGGAACGTGTCGGACATGACCGTGCCTTTCGTATTGTGGAGGAGGGGACTAGCGGCCGGGGCCGTACAGGCCGAAGCGGAGGTCCGGATCCCCGGGCGTCCAGGTGTTGCTGAACTGGGACCGCTCGCCCATCGCCTGTACTCGGGCGAGCAGAGCACTGCTCAGTTCGAGCTGCCCCGGTTCCCACTTCTCGAGTGCCTCCGCGATGTTCCCGGCAGCGGAGGTGAGTGCATCGGCGAGCGCCCACGAATCGGCAGCGGCCTTGGCGGTTCCGGCGGCGGCGTGAGGGCGTGCGGCACAGGCCGCGTCGCCGATCAGGGCGACGCGTCCGGACGCCATCCGGTTCACCCGCGAGTCCCACACCACCTGGATGAACGGCTCCTCGGTCGCGGTGACGACCTCGGCGGCGGCCGGTGACAGACTGCGCCGCGCGGTCTCCCGCATCTCGTCGACGTAGCGATCCTGCACCTGGCCGGGATGTACGGACACCTTGCCGACGAATCCGCGTTTGTCGGTGAGCATCTCGGTGAGATCCGGGCCCTCCGCCACGTTGCGGTACCAGACATAGTTCATGAGGCGGTCGCCCACCTGAGAGCCCCGCGCGCTCGGGATCGGATACATCGTGATCTGCGAGTGGGGAATCACGTCGTACGTGATCGCGTCGTGGAGCAGGTCCGCGGTGCGGCTGGACAGCACCCGCTCGTCGACGGTGCCGCGCCACCCGATGTACCCCGAGTACTCCATCGTCACGTCGGGGTCGATCCGCAGACGGTTCGCCGAGGTGACTCCGTCGGCGATGACGACGAGGTCGGCTCGTTCGCGCCGGCCGCTGACGAACCGCACGTCGACATGATCGTCGGTCTGGTCGAAGCCACAGGCGAATTCACCGAGATGGTAGTGCTCGCGGCCGAAGTCCGAGAGCAGTGCGCGGTAGAACGTGCCCCACGAGGTGTGGGACCACGTTCGCTCGTCCCGGTGCACGATCTCGTCGTCGGATCCGAGGTACTGGACCCAGCGAGTTGTGGTGCTGACGTCCTCGGGGCGCTGGGTGCTGCGCTCGCGGAACCATCGCAGGGTGTCGGGCTGGAGGACGATGCCACCGCCGCGCCCGTCGAGGTCCGAGGGGGTGCGTTCGAAGACGTCGACCTCGAAGCCGAGGTCACGCAACAGGAGTGCGGAGGTGAGGCCCCCGATGGAGCCGCCGATGACGACGGCGCGGGCTCCCTGGTAGTGGTTCATGCGGACGTTCCCTTCATGATCGGTGCGGAGGTCGCCTCGGGGGCGGACTCGGTCGGTGTGTCGGTGGGGAGTGCGGCGCCACGGGTCTCGGGTGCGAACCACAGGCCGACGAGGGCGATGACACCCGTCGCGGCGAGGACGGCCGTTGCTGTTCCGAGGTCTCCGCCGAACCAGGAGGTGGCAATGACGCCGGCCACGAGTGGGCCGGCCGCGGTGATGTAGCGACCGATGCTGTTGGCCAACGCGATTCCCGATGCACGCATGCTGGGCGAGAACATCTCGGGTCCGTAGACGAAGTTGCCGGAGAGGGCTCCGAACAGTCCGAATCCGACGAGGGGGATGACGAGCAGGTAAGTCGTGTAGCTGTGCTCGAACGGGAAGAGGTAGGCGATGCTCACGGCGGAGCACACGAAGCTCACCATGAATGCCTTGCGGCGGCCGATGGCGTCCGCCAGGAACCCCCATGTCGCGTAGCCGAAGATGCCGCCGGCGTTGAACAGCATGGAGGTGATGGCGACCCGGTGGTTGGCGACGTCGGCCGACAGCGACTCGGCGGTGGCCATCGTGCGGATGATCTGCGGGTACCACGTCGAGACGCTCCAGAAGGCGAGCAGCGACCCGGTGGCCAGCGCGGTGCAGATGAGCGTGGCGCGCAGGTGCGGCGGGGAGAGGAGCCGTTTCAGCACGAACTGGTCCTCCGGGCGGGTGGACGACTGCCGCTTGCGCTCCTTGCGGGTGGCGATGACGGTGGTGATCTCCTCGGGCTCCGGGACGTAGCGACGCAGGAACCACACGAGGAAAGCGGGGACGACGGCCAGGACGAGCATGAACCGCCAGCCGTGGGTGCCGAGAAGTCCGTATGCCAGTGCGGCGATGAAGAATCCGCCGGCGTAGCCGGACATCATCACGCCGCAGGCCCGAGCCCGGTACTTGTTACGCCACACCTCGGCGACCAGCGCGGCGCCCACAGGAGCCTCGACGCCCGATCCGAGACCGGCGATGAAGCGCAGGACGCCGAGTTGCCACCACGTGTCGGCGAAGGCGGCCAGGGCGGTGAAGACGGCGTAGGTGACGATGCCGATGGACAGCACCCGCACTCGGCCGAAGTAGTCGGCCAGGACGCCGAACAGGATGCCGCCCGTGGCCCATCCCGCCAGGAACAGCGCGACGGTCAGACCGCCGTAGAGTCCGATGTGATCGGCATCGACCGTCAGTCCCGAGTTCGGGAGCAGTTCGGTCATCGCCGGTCCGAGCACCAACGCGTAGAGGCTGCCGGCGAAGCCGTCCAGCGCCCATCCCATCGTGGTGCCCAGCAGTACGAGCCACTGGACGCGCGTGATCTGCGTTCTCCAGCCCGGCTCCGTGGAAGTGGTGTCGTGCACGGTGTGTTCTCCTCTGTGCGTGGGGTTGTGGTCGACAGGCCGGGTGCTCAATTGAGCCGTCCGGGGGTGTCGGAGCCGTACCAGTCGACGTCGGACTCGGCGATGCGGACCACGACGGTCTTGATCCAGGTGAAGTCGTCGAAGGACTCGGTGCCGGCGTCCTTGCCGGTGCCCGACTCCTTGGTGCCGCCCCAGGGGAGGGACGGCTCGAGGCGGTGGTGGTCGTTGATCCAGACCATGCCCGACTCGAGTGCGTCCGCGACGCGGTGCGCGCGGGCGAGGTCGCGGGTCCAGACGGCTGCTCCGAGCCCGAACCTGTTGTCGTTCGCCATCTCCACGGCCTGCGCCTCGGTGTCGAAGGGCACCACCACCGCCACCGGCCCGAAGATCTCCTCCTGCGAGACCCGCATGGAGTTGGTCGCGTCGGCGAAGACGGTGGGGCGAAGGAAAAACCCGCCCTGCAGTGCGTCCGGCAGCTCCGGCACGCCGCCTCCCGCGACCAGTCGGGCGCCGTCCTGGTGTCCGATGTCGATGTAGGACAACACCTTCTGACGCTGCACGGCGCTGATCAGGGGACCCATCTGGGTGCTGGTGTCAGCCGGATCGCCCAGCCGGATCGCGTCGGCGCGAGCCGCGAGTGCCTCGACGAACCGGTCGTACACTCCTCGCTGGACGAGGAACCGGGCGCCGGCGACGCACGACTGACCGGATGCGACGAAGGCGGCGAACGCTGCGCCCTCCGCGGCGACGACGGGGTCCTGGTCGTCGAACACGACGACGGGGGTCTTGCCACCCAGTTCCGCTGTGATGCGGGCGAATCGGCCCGCTGTCGCGACGGCCGCGGACCGGCCGGCCTCCGTGCCACCGGTCAGGGTGATCTTCGCGACGTCGGGATGCTGGGTGAGCCGGATGCCGGCCTCGCGTCCGCCGGTGACGACGTTGACGACGCCGTCCGGCACGCCGGCCTCGGAGACGATCCGCGCGATGGCGAGCGTGGTGAGCGGAGTGAGTTCCGACGGCTTGATCACGACGGTGTTGCCGGTGGCGAGAGCCGCCGAGAGGCTACGCGCGAGGATGAGCGCCGGGTGGTTGAAGGGAGTGATGATGCCGCACACGCCGAGCGGAGTGCGTCGCTGATAGGTGAGATAGGGGCCGTCGCTCGGCAGCACTCCGTCGCGCTGGGCGGCGAGCAGGCCCGCGTTGTAGCGGAACCACTCCGGCACGCGGGACAGCTGGGCGCGCGTCTCGGTGATGGGCCGGCCGTTGTTGCGGGTCTCGAGCGTGAACAGCTCTTCGGACGCGGCCTCGATGGCATCCGCGGCGCGCAGCAGGATGCGAGCGCGCTCCGTGCGGGTGGTCCGCCGCCAGGGACCGTTCTCGAACGCGGTGCGCGCCGCGGCGACCGCGCGATCCACGTCGACCGCGTCGCCGTCGGGAACCTCGGCGAAGGACGCGCCGGTGGCCGGATCGACCACGGCGAGAGTGTCGCCGGACTCGGACGGCATCGACTTGCCGTCGATGAACATCAGATGCTCTGTCATGTCTTCTCGCTTCTCGTCGTGATGCAGTGCCTCGATGGAAGAAGTCTGCGATCTGCGTCACGTTCGCGATATGTTCGTGAAGACACAAAGGGCGCCGCGCACTGTGGCGCGGGACATGGAGGGCCGCATGACCGAGCTGTCGGAGCTTCGACGGTGGATGGCCGGCATCCACGACGTCACCGCGGCCGTCGCGTCCGACGACCCACCGTCCGTCGTGCTGGACACCATCGCCGGGATCGCGGTCGCCCTGATGGACTACGACTTCTGCGGCGTCTTCCTGTCCGACGACGTCGGCAGCATGTTGACCATCGAGGGATCGCACGGGTTGTCTGCCGAGTACATCGCCCGGATCAACGCGGACCGTCCGGTGCGACTCGATCTGGACCCCTCCGTCGAGGCGCCGTCGAGCAGGGCGTTCCGGACGGGTGAGCCCGTCGCGATCGACGACATCGTCGCCGCACCGAACTTCGGGCCGTGGGGCGGCGTGGCGCGGGAGCAGGGATACCGCTCGATGGTGTCGGTCCCGCTCCTCGGATCGACGGGAGCGGCGATCGGAACCCTGAACTGCTACCGGCGCGGCGTACACGTGTTCGACGACAACGAGATTCAGCTCCTCAGCATGCTCGCGACCCAGGCATCCATCTCCGTCACGATCACGCGCCTGCGCGCCGAGGAGGCGCAGCGCACCTCCGACCTGAGGACGCTCAACGCTGAACTGCAGCGTCGGCGGACCCTGCTCGAGAAGTCCGAGGAGATCCACCGGCGCCTGACCACCATCGCGTCACGAGGTGGTGGGGTCGACGGCATCGCGACGGCACTCTCGCTGCTGGTCGGCCGGTCGGTCACCATCGAGGACGTGCACGGCGGGGTGCTCGCACAGTCCTCGCGCGGGCCGACGTCGACGTCCGCGCATCGGGAGGACGTTCTGTTGTCCGGGGAGCGGGTGGCATGCCTCGTCGTGGAGGGGGATCCGGCCACGCTGTCGACGCTCGATCGCCGCGCCGTCGAGCACACCGCCGTCGTCGCCGCGCTGGAGCTGCTTCGCGCGCGCACGGCCGAGGACGTGCAGTGGCGACTGCAGGGCGAGGTGGTCGGCGACCTGCTCGGTGACGACGCGGTGGCCGCTGCGTCCGCGGTCGAGCGCGCGGACCGGTTGGGCCACGACCTGACGACGCCGCACGTCGTCGCCGTGATCGACCTGCCGTCGACCGGTGACGTCGACGCGTCGCTCTCGCGCGCGGTGCGGTCGATCGCGGCCCGCGCGGGAACCGGTCCGCTGGTGGCCGCGCATCAGCATCGTGCTGTCGTGCTGTGGCCGGTGAGTGCGGGGACGCCGATGGACTCGGTGGTCGCCGAGATCGAACGCGTGCGCGCCGGCACGGTCGCCGAGGGCCCGGTCACCGCGGTCGTGGGGTCACCGTGCACGGAGGTCGCCGACTACCGGGCGGCCCACCGCGCGGTGCGAGGAGCCGTGCGGCTGATGATCCTGTGGGACCGTACCGGCGCCACCGTGTCACTCGACCAGCTCGGCGTTCCGGGGTTGCTGCTGCAGTTGAACGACCCCGACCAGGTGGCGCGCTACGCGGACCGCACGCTGGGTCCGGTGCGCGAGCACGATGAGTCGCGCGGCACCGATCTGATCGGAACGCTCCGTGCGTATCTCGGCCATCGGCAGCACGTCGGGGACACCGCGGCGGCCCTGCACGTGCATCCCAACACCGTCGGCCAGCGCCTCCGTCGCGTCCAGACGCTCACGGGGCTGGACCTGGCGAGACCGGACCATGCCATGGACGTCGCCATGGCGCTGACGCTCCGCGACATCGCTGCGCCCTGACCGTGCCTCAGCGTCCACAACTCGTGAGAATCGACGGAATCCCGTCGATCCGGGCGACGTGTGGACCGTGAGGCACGGCTCGAGACCCACCGCGCTCGGTGGGACACTGAACGGCGTGGCACCCTCGAAACCCGTCGACCCGGCCGAACTCCGCGCGTCCCTCCAGGCAGTATCGGCGTGGCTCGACGATCCCGACCTCCCGGAGCCGCCGCGCGCCGATCTCGCCGCCGCGGTGCGGCTCAGTGCGCGCACCATCGAGCAGACGGCGCCGGGCTCGAGTGTCGAGGTGCGCGTGCCGCCGTTCGTCGCGGTGCAGTGCATCGTCGGGCCCCGTCACACCCGGGGTACGCCCCCCAACGTCGTCGAATGCGACCCGCGGACATGGCTGTTGTTGGTGACGGGGCGCGTGGCGTTCCACGACGCCGTGCGCGGAGCGGGCGTCACGGCCTCGGGCGGCCGCGCCGGCGAGGTGGCGCACTGGCTTCCGCTCGTGCGAATCTGACTCTCACCGCCAGGGCTGCACCGGCGGCTTCACCCACAGGATCTTCTCGTCCGAGTGCGCTCGGCCGGCCGCGTCGTGATCGGGGTGATCGCGCGCCCACTCGGCCTTCTCGCGCAACAGCGTCGAGACCACTGTCCATGTCTCGTCGGAGCTGGGCGGGTTGATGTCCGCGGCCCGGGCCACCTTGCGTCGGACGTCCGCAGCCATCGCCGCGAGATCGTCTGCAGAGATGTCGCGGTCCCACAGATACCGCGCGAGAGCGACGGCCTTGTCGCGCCGGGACTTCTCGGCCGCGTCGGAGTGGCTGTAGAAGTTCTTCTCGGCCACTACCAGCCCCAACTCCCGGCGATGCCCTTGAACGGTCCGACCACGTCGCGGGTGATCCACCCCGCGTAGAAGCCGCCCTCCTGCGGGCGTGCCACCTCGCCGTCGAGCTCGCACGTCAGGGACACGGGAGAGAAGGAGAGCGCGCCGGCGATCGGTGCGAAGGACGGGGTGGGGTTCTCGTAGCTCCAGCCGCCGGCCTCGAGCACGGCGCCGTCGTCGCCCACGATGTCCCAGTAGGTGGCGGATCCCTTCCATTCGCACATCGTCGATCGTGCACTCGAGCGCCGCAGTCGGCTCTCGTCGACGTCGGCCCGCGGGATGTACCAGGTGGGCGGATGGCTGGTCTCCAGGACGCGGTGGGCCGCGTGACTGTCGGCGACGATCACGTCGCCGAAGCGCACCACGAGATGCTTCGTGGACGCCTCGAGGGCCGGCGGACGCGGGTAGTCCCACACCGATTCCTGCCCCTCGCCGGGCTGTTCGGGGGTGACGCCGTACGGAAGTCTGCTGGCCATGTCTCCATCATGGCACCGCGCCGCGAGTCGTGGATCACAGCTCACCGCGGTATCGGTGCCTGCCGACGGCTTGTTGATCGCGGAGTTGCCCGTAGACTCCCCGAGTGTGCGTGCAGCGTGGCCTGCACCCCACCCCTCCCGGCTTCTAGGAGAGCGCGTCGTGACTCGTGACCCCTCGGTCCACAGCCCGAATCTGCTCGATGACACATCCGGTCCGGAACTGGACATCAACGAGAACGAGCCGCGGGAGGAATGCGGCGTCTTCGGTGTGTGGGCCCCTGGCGAGGACGTCGCGAAGATGACGTACTACGGCCTCTACGCGCTGCAGCACCGCGGTCAGGAGGCCGCCGGCATCGCCGTCGCCGACGGCTCGCAGGTGCTGGTGTTCAAGGATCTCGGTCTGGTGAGCCAGGTGTTCGACGAGCAGACGTTGGGCGCGATGAGCGGGCACATCGCCATCGGGCACTGCCGGTACTCCACCACCGGATCGACGACGTGGGAGAACGCGCAGCCCATCTTCCGCACCACCGCGGCCGGCAGCGGCATCGCCCTGGGCCACAACGGCAACCTCGTGAACACGGCCGAGTTGTCGGAGCGGGCGCGCGACGCCGGCATCATGGGCCGCCCGCGCGGGACCGGTGCCACCTCCGACTCGGACATCGTGGGCGCACTGCTGGCGCACGGCGCCGCGGACAGCACCATCGAGCAGGCGGCCATGGAACTGCTGCCGACGCTGAAGGGTGCCTTCTGCCTGACCTTCATGGACGAGCACACCCTCTACGCGGCACGTGACCCCCACGGTGTGCGTCCGTTGTCCCTGGGCCGTCTCGACCGCGGCTGGGTCGTGGCCTCGGAGACCGCCGCCCTCGACATCGTCGGCGCCTCGTTCGTCCGCGACATCGAGCCGGGCGAGCTGCTCGCCATCGACGCGGACGGCGTGCGATCCTCCCGCTTCGCCGCGCCCGAGCCCAAGGGCTGCATCTTCGAGTACGTCTACCTCGCACGCCCCGACAGCGTCATCGGTGGCCGGTCGGTCCACTCGACCCGCGTCGAGATCGGCCGCCGCCTGGCCGAGGAGCACCCCGCCGAGGGCGATCTGGTGATCCCGGTCCCGGAGTCGGGAACGCCCGCCGCCGTCGGCTACGCGCAGGGTTCCGGCATCCCGTACGGCCAGGGCCTGATGAAGAACGCCTACGTCGGACGCACGTTCATCCAGCCGTCGCAGACCATCCGTCAGCTCGGCATCCGGCTGAAGCTCAACCCTCTCCGCGAGGTCATCCGGGGCAAGCGCCTCATCGTGGTGGACGACTCGATCGTCCGCGGCAACACCCAGCGGGCCCTGGTACGCATGCTGCGCGAGGCGGGCGCGCTCGAGATCCACGTGCGCATCGCGTCGCCGCCGGTCCGCTGGCCCTGCTTCTACGGCATCGACTTCGCCTCGCCCGCGGAACTGATCGCCAACGGCATGGACTCCGAGGACGGCATGCTCGAGGGTGTGCGGCAGGCCATCGGCGCCGATTCGCTGGGCTACATCTCGATCGAGGGCATGATCGCCGCCTCGGAGCAGCCCGCGACGCGGCTGTGCTCCGCCTGCTTCGACGGCAAGTACCCCATCGAGCTCCCCAAGGAGACCGCCATGGGCAAGAACGTCCTCGAGGGCATGTTGGCGACCGCAGCGGGCATCGCGATGCCCGCGGCCGTCGACAACGTGAGCGCTCTCTCGCGCCCCTGACACCCAGATGCTGATCCGGCTCGCGATCGCCGAGGCGATCGCGGCGGGAACGATCCGGGTGCAGTACCGGCGCTGGGCGAAGCGGCGCGTCAAGGCGGGTACGTGGATCCACACGCCGGCCGGTGTCGTCGTCGTGGACTCGATCTCCGAGTGCGACTCCGAGTCGCTCACGGACGACGATGCCCGCGCGGCGGGGGAGCCCTCGATCTCGGCCTTGCGCAAGGGGTTTCGGGGCGCCGACGGTGATCCCGTCTGGCGGGTCGAGGTGTCGTTCGGTGGCGGGGAGGCCGGAGGCCGGCCGGATCGGGGCGAGGACCCGCGAGTGGGGCTGCGTGCGGACGACGATCTGTCCGACGACGACGTCGCCATGGTGACCACGAAGCTCGATCGCATGGACGAGCGTGCCGACGCGCCGTGGGCCTGGCGCACCCTCGAGCTGATCCGGGAGCGCCCGGCGGTGCTGGCGGCGGACCTCGGCGCCGTGCTGGGACTCGAACGCGACGTGTTCAAGCCGAGGGTGCGTCGGCTGAAGGCTCTGGGTCTGACCGAGAGTCTGAAGGTGGGATATCGGCTGTCTCCGCGAGGCGAAAAGCTGTTGGACATCAGGCGGTCGGACAGGTAAGTACCGGTCATGTTAAAAATTTCGTGTGGTTCGACACATGAACGACATGCGCACTCGGTAACGTGCCGTTCACCGAACCACCGGAACGACCCGGCCGGACGGGACGCGACGCGCGCTTCCGACACCGCGGGCCCAGACTCACGAAGGACATCCACACCATGAGCGTGCCCTCCCGAGGACGCACGGCGCGGCGCACCGCAGCCGTGTCCATCCTGTCCGTCGCGGCTCTCACCGCGGCAGCGTGCGGCTCCGGCCGCACCGACGACGGCGGCGGCGCAGGCGGTGAGGGCGGCGGCGAGGCGCTCGTCGTCGGCACCACCGACCAGGTCTACTCGCTCGATCCTGCCGCCTCGTACGACAACGGCTCGTTCACGATCATGAACCAGGTCTATCCGTTCCTGATGAACTACGCCCCCGGCAGCGACGAACTGCAGCCCGACGCCGCCGAGAGCTGCGAGTTCAGTCAGCCGACGGTCTACACCTGCACGCTGAAGGACGACCTGACCTTCGCCAACGGCCACGCGCTGACCAGCGAGGACGTCAAGTTCTCGTTCGATCGCATCGTGTCCATCAACGATCCCAACGGCCCGTCCTCGCTGCTGGCCAACCTGGACTCGGTGGCCGCGCCGGACGACAAGACCGTCGAGTTCACGCTGAAGGCCGCGAACGACCAGACCTTCCCCCAGGTTCTCGCCACCAACACCGGGCCCATCATCGATTCCGAGGTCTTCCCGGCCGACTCGATCATGGACGACAACGCGGTCGTGGCGGCCAAGCCCTTCGCCGGCCCCTACTCGATCGACAGCTACGAGAAGAACTCCCTCGTCAGCTTCTCCGCCGCGGCGGACTACAAGGGCGTGCTGGGCGAGCCCAAGACCGGATCGGTCACCCTGCGCACCTACACCAGCGCGGACAACCTCAAGCTCGACATGCAGAACAAGTCCATCGATGTCGCGTGGCGTTCGCTGACCCCGACCGACATCGAGTCGCTCGACCAGGTGGACGGCCTCACCGTCCACGAGGGCCCCGGCGGCGAGCTCCGCTACATCGTCTTCAACCAGAACACGATGCCCGGCGGCACACCCGAGCAGAAGCTCGCGATCCGCAAGGCCATGGCCGCCTCCGTGGACCGTGACGCACTGTCGGAGAACGTCTACAAGGGCACGTTCACGCCGGCGTGGTCCGTGGTGCCCAGTGGCCTCGAGGGCGCGAACACCGCGTTCAAGGACGTCTACGGCGAGGCCCCGAACAAGGACGAGGCAGCGAAGTTCCTGTCCGACGCCGGTGTGCAGACCCCGGTCGCGGTCAATCTGCAGTACAACCCCGATCACTACGGTTCCTCGTCGTCGGAGGAGTACGCGGCGGTCAAGGCGCAGCTCGAGAGCTCGGGCCTGTTCACGGTGAACCTGCAGTCCACCGAGTGGAACACCTACAACAAGGAACGCGTCGCGGACACGTACCCCGTCTACCAGCTCGGCTGGTTCCCGGACTTCCCGGATGCGGACAACTACCTGACGCCGTTCTTCGCACCGGACAACTTCCTGCAGAACCACTTCGAGAACCCCGAGATCACGGCGCTGATCGACTCCGAGCGGACCGAGACCGACCCGGCTCGCCGCTCCGAGATCATCGGTGAGATCCAGACGCGGATGGCGCAGGACTTCGTGTCCACGCTGCCGCTCCTGGAGGGCAAGCAGATCGCGATCTCGACGGACGAGGTCCAGGGTGTCGACGAGACTCTCGACGCCTCGTTCAAGTTCCGCTTCACCCCGCTCACGAAGGGCTGATCCATGGTCACCACCACGCCCGACGAGGCGTCGGTGGGGAAGCAGTCACGGGCGAGCGCGTCGTCACGCTACGGCGCGCTCGCCCGTTATCTCGTGATCCGGTTCCTGCTGATCATTCCCACGGCATGGATCCTGGTCACGGTCGTCTTCTTCCTCATGCGCGTTCTCGGCGATCCCATCAGTGCTGCCCTCGGTGGACGACTGCCCGCCGACCAGATCGCCGAACGACGCGCCGCAGCCGGCTACGACCGGCCGATCCTGGTGCAGTACTGGGAGTACCTGTCCGGTCTGCTGCGGGGAGACTTCGGTCGCTCCGCGACCAGCAACCAGGAGATCGGCGGTGTGCTGATCACCAACGGCGCGGCGACGCTGGAACTCGCGTTCTGGGCGTTGCTCGTCGCGTTCGCCGTCGGCATCCCCCTCGGCTTCTACGCCGCGACCCGCCGCGACTCGATCTCCGACGGCACCCTGCGCATCCTGGCGATCCTGTTCTACGCGGCGCCGGTGTTCTTCGTCGGCATGCTGCTCAAGCTGGTCTTCGCCGTGAAGCTCGGGTGGCTGCCGGTGGCGGGCCGGGCGAGCACCAACGTCGAACTGGCACTGCAGAACGTGTCACCGAAGACCAACATCCTGCTGATCGACTCGATTCTCTACGGGGAGCCGAGCTACACCGTCGACGTGCTGAAGCACGCCGTGCTCCCCGCGGTCGCGCTCGGACTTCTCACCGCCGGCGTGTTCCTGCGCCTGGTGCGGGTGAACCTTCTGCAGACCCTGCAGTCCGGCTACGTGGAAGCTGCGCGCGCACGGGGACTCTCGGCGCGCGTCGTCGCCCGGCGGCACGCCTTCCGCAACGCGCTCATCCCGGTCGTCACCGTGATGGGGCTGCAGATCGCCATGCTGCTGGGCGGCGCGGTGCTCACCGAGACGACGTTCGAGTGGCAGGGACTGGGCTATCAGCTCGCTCGCTACCTGCAGGCGCGCGACTTCATCGCCGTCCAGGGCATCGTCACGTTCCTGGCCATCGTCGTCGCGGTCGTCAGCTTCCTCACCGACGCCATCGTGGCGATCGTCGATCCACGAGTGAGGTTCTGATGAGTATCGAGGTGAGCGTCGGCTCGATCGAGGCGCCGAAGCGACGTCGGGGTGTGCCCGGCCTGTCGATCATCCGCTCGAGTGCCGGACTGCAGAAGGCCACCATCGTCATCGGGCTCGTGCTGGTGGTGCTGTTCGTGATCATGGCGGTCTTCGCTCCGCTCATCGCGCCGTACACCTTCTCCCAGACGTCCGCCGACGGCATGGAGTTCGCGCGCCAGGCGGCGCCGAGTGCGGACCACATCTTCGGGACGTCGGTGCGCGGAGAGGACGTGTTCTCCCGCGTCGTCTACGGCGCACGGACCGCCCTGCTCGTCATCGTCACGTCGCTGGTGCTGTCGATCGTGGTGGGCGTTCCCCTCGGACTGCTCTCCGGCTACGTCGGCCGGTGGGTGGACCGGGTGTTGGTCCTCTTCATGGACGCGATGTACGCGTTCCCGAGTCTGCTTCTCGCCGTGGTGGTCTCGATCGTCGTGGCCGGAGGCCAGTCCAGCAGTTTCGGTGGTGTCCTCTCGGCCGCGATCGCCATCACCGCCGTCTTCGTGCCGCAGTACTTCCGCGTGGTGCGCAACGCGACGGTCTCGGTGAAGACCGAGCCCTACGTGGACGCGGCGCGGGTCACCGGCGCCGGCCCGGTGCGGATCATGTTCCGCCACATCCTCGCCAACGTCACGCAGACACTGCCGGTGATCCTCACGCTCAACGGCGCCGAGGCCATCCTGACTCTGGCGGGTCTCGGCTTCCTCGGGTTCGGCATCGAGCCGACGTCCGCGTCCGAGTGGGGATACGACCTCAACAAGGCGCTGCCGGACATCTCCAACGGCATCTGGTGGACGTCGATCTTCCCCGGCACGGCCATCGTCCTGGTCGTGCTCGGTATGACCATGGTGGGCGAATCCGTCAGCGAGACACTCAATCCGGTTCTGAGAACCAGACGCAAGCAGAAAGATCCCTCATGACGGCCTCAGCGTCCACCCCGCAGGCGGCTCTGACCCTCGAGGCACTGTCGGTCAGCTTCGCCACCGACGCCGGGCCCGTCGACGCCGTCAAGGGAGTGAGTTTCGAGGTCTTCCCGGGCGAGGTCCTGGCCGTCGTCGGCGAATCGGGCTCCGGGAAGTCGGTCAGCGTCCGCTCCGCCATCGGGCTGCTCCCGGACACCGCCCGCGTACGCGGAACCGTCACCGTGGGGTCCCGCGAGGTGACGTCGCTGTCGGACAAGCAGTGGGCCGATCTCCGCGGCAACGCCGTGGCGATGGTGTTCCAGGAACCCGGCAGCGCCCTCGACCCGCTGTTCACCGTCGGTTTCCAGATCGTCGAGGCCCTGCGAGCTCACGCCGGACCGGACGGGAAGGTGCTGGACAAGAAGTCCGCCCGCGTCCGGGCGATCGAGTTGCTCACCATGGTGGGTCTGCCCGACCCGGAGCGGCGATTCGGCTACTTCCCGCACGAGTTGTCCGGTGGCCAGAAGCAGCGTGTGATGATCGCGATCGCCATCTCGTGCGAGGCGAAGGTGATCATCGCGGACGAGCCGACGACGGCACTCGACGTGACCGTGCAGGCCGAGATCCTCGACCTGCTGCGCGACCTCAAGGACCGTCTGGGTTGCGCGATCGTGCTGATCACGCACAGCATGGGCGTGGTGGCGGACATCGCCGATCGGGTCGTCGTCATGAAGGACGGCGAGGTGGTCGAGGAGGCACTCGTCCACGATCTCTTCGCTGCGCCGAAGGCCGACTACACGAAGACGTTGCTGGCGGCGGTCCCGACGCTCGATCCCGTGGTCACCGATCGCACCGTCTCGGACGAGGTGGTGCTGTCGGTGCGCGATCTCGTCGTGCAGTTCCCCGGCGGCATCGGTCAGCCCGTCTTCCGGGCCGTCGACTCGGTGACCTTCGATCTGCACCGCGGCGAGACCCTCGGTCTGGTGGGGGAGTCCGGTTCGGGCAAGTCCACCATCGGCCGTTGCGTGGCAGCACTGCAGAAGCCGACGTCCGGCTCGGTGGACGTCCTCGGTCAGGACGTGGGCAGGCTGCGGGGGTCCGCGCTGAAGAGTCTGCGCAAGCGTTTCGGATTCGTGTTCCAGGATCCGTCCACGTCGCTCAACCCCCGACTGACCGTCGGCCAGTGCATCGCCGAGCCGATGATCGTGCACAAGGCCGGGTCGAAGGCGGACATCGCACGCACGGTCGTCGAGTGGCTCGATGCGGTCCAGCTCCCGAAGGGCACGGAGAAGCGGTACCCGCACGAGCTGTCGGGTGGTCAGCGTCAGCGGGCATCGCTGGCGCGGGCGCTCGTCCTGAAGCCGGATCTGCTGGTCGCCGACGAACCGACCAGCGCGCTGGACGTCTCGGTGCAGGCCGCGGTTCTCGACCTCTTCGAGGAACTGCAGACCGAACTGCACTTCGCGTGCCTGTTCATCAGTCACGATCTCGCCGTGGTCGACCGCCTCGCGCATCGAGTGGCTGTGCTGCGGGGCGGCGCCGTCGTCGAGCTCGGGACGCCCGGACGGATCCTCCGGGATCCGGCGGAGGAGTACACCAAGCGCCTGATCGCGGCCATTCCCAGGCCCGAGGTGACACGAGACCGGAAGGACCGATAGGCCTCCGGTACCGTTAGGGCCGCATCCGACCCTCCCGGGTACTCACACACAGATCAGGCTGGAGCAGTACACCCATGACCGATGACACCCACCAGCCCGGCGCAGGAGCCTCGTACGCAGCGGCAGGAGTGGACATCGAAGCCGGTGATCGTGCCGTCGAGCTGTTCGCGCCCCTCGCCAAGCGGGCGTCGCGACCGGAGGTCATGGGCGGTCTCGGTGGGTTCGCCGGCCTGTTCGCGCTGAAGGGCGGATACCGCGAGCCGCTGCTCGCCGCGTCCACCGACGGTGTGGGCACCAAGATCGCGGTCGCGCAGGCTCTGGACAAGCACGACACGGTGGGACTCGACCTGGTCGCGATGGTCGTGGACGACCTCGTCGTCTGCGGAGCGGAACCGTTGTTCCTGCAGGACTACATCGCCGTCGGCCGCGTCGTGCCGGAGCACGTCGCGCAGCTGGTGAAGGGCATCGCCGACGGCTGCATCCTGGCCGGGTGCGCACTGCTGGGCGGCGAGACCGCCGAGCACCCCGGCATGATGGCGGACGGCGAGTACGACCTGTCCGCGACGGGTGTCGGCGTCGTCGAGGCCGACCAGGTACTGGGCCCGGACCGGGTGCGTCCCGGCGACGTGGTCCTCGCGATGGGGTCCTCGGGACTGCACTCCAACGGCTACTCCCTCGCTCGCAAGGTTCTGCTCGACATCAGCCGCATGTCGCTCACCGGTCATGTCGAGGAGTTCGGCCGCACGCTCGGCGAGGAGATGCTCGAACCCACCCGCATCTACGCCAAGGACTGCCTCGCCCTCGCGGCGGAGACGGACGTGCGGACGTTCTGCCACGTCACCGGTGGTGGCCTGGCTGCCAACCTCGCTCGCGTCATGCCGAAGGGCCTCGTCGCCGAGCTCGATCGCGGAACGTGGAGCCCGGCTCCGATCTTCGCGATGATCGCGCAGCGCGGACGCGTGGAGCGCGAGGAGATGGACCGCACGTTCAACATGGGCGTCGGCATGGTCGCGATCGTGGCACCCGAGGACGTCGACCGCGCCCTCGCCGTGCTCACTGCTCGCCACATCGACTGCTGGACGCTGGGGACGGTCAAGAAGTCCGCCGACAGCGGAACCGACGAGCGCGCCGTGCTGACGGGTAATCACCCGCGTTTCTAGGTTCTCGTTTGTCGCAGGACTGGTCGGGCACCCGACCGGCATGACGACGTACGACGGATTCGACACCCTCCCGATCGCCGGTCAGTGGCGAGTGGGCCGAGACGGCCGCACCGCCGACGACGTGAACCCGTACTCGGGCGACGTCCTGACCACCCTCCCGCTGGCCGATGCGGCCGACGTCGACGCAGCGTTCACGGCGGCGAGCATCGCGCAGCGGGACTGGGAGTCCACGCTCCCGACCGAGCGTGCGGACGTGTTCCACCGCGCAGCGCGCATCATGGAGGAGCGCAAGGACGAGATCGTGGACTGGCTCGTCGCGGAGGTCGGCGCCATCCGCCCCCGCGCCGAGTGGGAATGGCTGGCCGTCCGCGCGGTGATGCTCGAATCGGCGAGCTACCCCACTCGATCGGCCGGGCGCATCCTCCCTGCCGCCCTGATCGACGGCAAGGAGAACCGCGTGTA
Organism: Rhodococcus sp. BP-241; assembly: GCF_019836145.1. NCBI lineage: Bacteria > Bacillati > Actinomycetota > Actinomycetes > Mycobacteriales > Nocardiaceae > Rhodococcus > Rhodococcus sp. BP-241. Next base: position 202,927 of record NZ_JABUEI010000005.1, read on the forward strand.
CCGGCGGCCCCTCGGCGTGGTCACGGTGATCAGTCCGTGGAACTTCCCGATGCAACTGTCCGCCCGCTCGGTGGCGCCCGCGCTGGCGCTCGGCAACGCAGTGGTGCTGAAGCCCGCGAGCGACACCCCCGTCACCGGCGGACTCCTGCTGGCCAGAATCCTCGAGGATGCCGGATTACCCGCCGGCCTGCTGTCCGTCGTCGTCGGCAAGAGCAGCGAGATCGGTGACGCCGTGACCTCGCATCCCCTCACACGGCTCGTGTCGTTCACGGGTTCGACGCCCGTGGGGTCGGGCATCGCAGCGTCGGCGCCGCTCACCAGGATGTCCCTCGAACTCGGGGGCAACGGGCCTCTGGTCGTGCTCGAGGACGCGGACGTCGAGGCAGCCGTGAACGCGGCGGTCTTCGGGTCGTTCTTCCACCAGGGTCAGGTGTGTATGGCGACCAATCGGGTGATCGCGGTCGATGCGGTGCACGACGAGGTGGTGGGCCGGCTCACCGAGCGGGTCCGGTCACTGCGCACCGGCGACCCCGCCGATCCCGACACACAGATCGGCCCGATCATCAACGACGCACAGGTGGAGTCGATTCTCGACCGGATCTCTCGCGCGGAGTCGGACGGCGCGGAGATCCGCGTGCGCGGAGAGCGTTCGGGACCGGCCGGTCGGGTGCTGGGCCCACATCTCGTGCTGGGAACGAACGGCGTCGCGACCGCCGCCGAGGAGGTGTTCGGACCCGTCGCCACGGTGATCCGGGCAGACGGGGAGGACGACGCCGTCCGGATCGCGAACGACACCGAGTACGGGCTCTCCAGCGCGGTGTTCTCGCGAGACGTCGAGCGTGCGGTCCGGGTGGCGACGAGACTCGACGCCGGAATGACACACGTGAACGACACCACGATCAACGACGAGCCCAACACCGCGTTCGGCGGCGAGAAGAACTCCGGCATCGGTCGTTTCGGCGGCGAGTGGGCCATCGACGAGTTCACCACCGACCACTGGATCAGCGTCCAGCACACGCCGCGACAGTATGCGATCTGACCTGCGCGTGAAGAACCTCGCACACACGACCGTGCGGGGCGTCCCGAAGTCGGAACGCCCCGCACGGTCGTGTGTGCGAGGTGAGGATTCCCCCCGTGTCAGGGGATGCGGTCAGCGCCGCCAGTCGTCGTAGTCGTCCTCGTCGTGTCGGGACGGCTCCCGATCGGCGATGCCGTTGCGGTGCGAGTCGGGGGAACCTGTGAGCTCTCGTTGGAGACTCTCGAAGTCCGTGGACGGTGAGCTGTACTTGAGCTCACGTGCAACTTTGGTCTGCTTTGCCTTAGCCCGGCCGCGGCCCATGGCTAACCCCCTCGCGAGTAGCGGGGCGGCCTGGGATTTTTTGGCGGCCCCGTCTGATTGTGTGTTCTTCCTGCCCACACTCTAGCGTGCGAATCGGGTCTGCGCTTCCACCGGCGCCGGTGTCACACCGACGGTGCGCGCCGCGCCGCCCGGGCCGCCATGTCGCGGGCCTCGCGGTAGACCTTGGGCGCCAGATCGGGGGTGTTCAGAAGGATCTGCATCGCCTCCGCCGACACCCCGGTGAAGAGGTCCCGCACGGTGACTCCGTGGTCGGGAACGGACACGATCTCGATGTCGTCGCCCGCCGAGAGCGCGCCGACTCGCACGACGCGCAGGTACGCCCCGACATCGCCCCGCGCGGTGAAACGCTTGACCCAGGTCTTCTCGCCCGTCCACCGCGCGAAGGCGGCACACGGGCGCCGCGGAATGGTCACCTCGAGCTCGGCGGTGCCCACCGACCAGCGCGTTCCGACGACCGCATCGGTGACGGGCAGTCCGCTCACGCGCAGGTTCTCACCGAACCACCCCGCGGGAACCTCCCGGCCGAGTTCCTCGGCCCACCTGTAGGCCTCGGCCTCGTCGTACGCGTAGACCGCCTGGTCCGCGCCGCCGTGGAAGGTGACGTCGCAGGAGCGATCACCGTGCAGGCCGAGCTCGGTGACGTCGACGGGTCCGGACACCGCTCGCTTGTCGATGGCGGAGTCGACCACCGCCGGCCGAGATATGGGGTGGATGGTGTGCACGACGCACACCGACAGCACGCGTCCCGACGGGGCCGGCTGCGTCACCGGCCGCGCAGCCGATCCACCGCGGCGCGGCCCGCCTGGACTGCGGTGTCCAGGACGTAGGAGTCGGGATCGATCGAGGCGGCGCACGGCCCGGCGTCGAGCGTGGTCTCCACCGGCACCGCGCGCTTGATCTGTGCGAGCGCGATCGGTCCGAGCTCGAAGTGATCGACGACGGTGCCGATGCGGCCCACGGATCGGCCGCCGACGGTGACGTCGTCGCCCGTCTCCGGTCGACCGTCCGCGGAGCCGTCGAGGTGCAGCAGGACCAGTCGGCGCGGCGGCTTGCCCAGATTGTGGACGCGCGCCACCGTCTCCTGTCCGCGGTAGCACCCCTTCTCGAGGTGGACGGCCCCGAACTCGCTGACCCCGCCGATCCAGCCGACCTCGTGGGGAATCGTGCGGTCGTCGGTGTCGAGACCGAGGCGTGGTCGACCGGACTCGACGCGCAGCGCCTCGAACGCCCAGCTGCCCGCCTCACGCGCACCCGCGACGACGAACTTCGCCCACCACTCGTCGAGACGGTCGGCGGGGACCAGGACGTCGAAAGAATCGGTGCGGGTCGGCCACGGCATCCGGCGGACCAGACCGAGGTCGGGGTTCGCGGCGTCGAGCGGAAGGGCGTCGTACGGCATCGCGGGCACCTCGGCGCCCACCGCTCGCAGGATGGAGCCGGCCTTCGGGCCGAGCAACGACACGACGACCCGTTCGCTGCCGCGACGCGGCGCGGCCTTCGACCAGAACACCATCTTCGACAGGAAGGCGAGAAGGTCCGGTCCGCGGTCCGCCTCGGTGTCGATCCAGGTGGTGCCGCCCAGGTCGGTCATGACCATGTGGTGTTCGACACGCCCGTTGACGTCCAGGCTCAGGTTCTCCGCGGAGGCTCCGTCGGCAAGCGTCGCGACGTGCTGGCTGGAGATGGTGTGCAACCAGGTCAGTCGCTCCTCGCCGGTGATCGCGATGACGAACCGGTTCGACCGATCGACGACCGCGGCGGTCGTGACGGCGGCGCGCTGCTCACCCAACGGATCCCCGTAGTGCCAGGCGGTTCCACGATCGGGACCGTCCTGGGGTGCGGCCACCGCGCCGGGGCGGGCCAGAACGGGGGAGGAGTACAGGCCAGGGGTCTCGGACACCCCACCAGTCTAGGAGCGGACTGCCCGGTCCGGCCACGGCACTACCCTCGGGGCCATGACTTCACGCGTGGTGGTGACCCTGGACGGTGCCGTGCTCGATCCGACCGAGCCTGTTCTGCATGCCGACGACCTGGCGGCGGTGCGCGGGGACGGCATCTTCGAGACCGTGCTGATCCGCGAGGGTCGGGCGTGCCGACTCGACGCTCACCTCGCCCGCCTCACCCGGTCGGCGGCCATGCTCGACCTCGCGGAACCGGACGTCGACGCATGGCGGCGCGCGGTGGACGTGGCACTCGCGCAGTGGGAGAAGACCGGTGGCGGCGAGGGTGCGATGCGGCTGCTGCTGAGCCGGGGGCGCGAGGGCGCGGACGGTGCCGAGACGGCGCTCGTCATGGTCTCCGCCGTCGCCGATCGCGTCACCCAGGCGCGCGCGGAGGGCGTGTCGGCCCTGACCCTGAACCGGGGTTTCTCCATCGACGCGACACAGCAGTCGCCCTGGGCCCTGCTCGGTGCGAAGACTCTGTCCTACGCCACCAACATGGCGGCCCTGCGCCACGCGGCACGAGAGGGCTTCGACGAGGTCGTGTTCCGCAGTATCGAGGGGCAGGTGCTCGAGGGTCCACGGTCGAGCGTGCTGGCCGTGGTGGATCGCCGCATGGTCACGCCTCCGGTGGAGCACGGGGTGCTGCGCGGCACCACGGTGGACGCTCTCTTCGAGGTCGCGGGCGACGCCGGCTTCGACTGTGCGCACGAGCCGTTGCGGGTGGCCGATCTGATCCTGGCCGACAGTGTCTGGCTGATCTCCTCCGTCACGCTGGCCGCGCGCGTGCACACGCTCGACACCACGCACCTCAAGGAGATGCCGTCGGACCGCGTCGTGCGCGAACTGGTGGACACCGCCGTCGCGCGTTGACGCGCGCCACAGGTAACGGTGGACACAGTCCATCGCCTACTACTACGCGTAGTAGTAGCGTCGGCCCCGTAGGCAGGATCCCCGCCTCGCAGCCGACGACAAGAAGCTGGTCATGGACGCACTCGATGTCTCACGATGGCAGTTCGGAATCACCACCGTCTATCACTTCCTGCTCGTCCCGCTGACCATCGGACTCGCTCCGATCGTCGCCGCGATGCAGACCATGTGGGTGATCACCGGCAAGGACTCCTGGTACCGGCTCACCAAGTTCTTCGGCAAGCTCTTCCTCGTCAACTTCGCACTCGGCGTCGCCACCGGCATCGTCCAGGAGTTCCAGTTCGGCATGAACTGGTCCGAGTACTCGCGGTTCGTGGGCGACGTCTTCGGTGCGCCGCTCGCGCTCGAGGGCCTCGTCGCGTTCTTCCTCGAGTCCACGTTCCTCGGGCTGTGGATCTTCGGGTGGCAACGGCTGCCGAAAGTCGTTCACCTGGCGACGATTTGGCTGGTGGCCATCGGGGTCAACGCCTCCGCCTACTTCATCATCGCCGCGAACTCGTGGATGCAGCACCCGGTGGGGGCCGTCTACGACCCGGACACGGGGCGTGCCGAGCTCGTCGACTTCTGGGCCATGCTCACCAACAACACGGCGCTCGCGGCGTTCCCGCACGCGGTGGCCGGATCCTTCCTCACCGCAGCGACATTCGTCGCCGGCATCGCCGGGTGGTGGATGGTGCGCAGCGCACGTCGCGGCGACGTCGGTCCCTCGTCGGAGGCCCGCTCCATGTTCCGCCCCGCGGCCCGGCTGGCATTCGTCGTCATGATCGCCTCCGGCGCTGCACTCTCGATCACCGGAGACGTGCAGGGCAAGCTGATGTTCGAGCAGCAGCCCATGAAGATGGCATCGGCAGAGTCGCTGTGTCACACCGAGACCGGCGCCTCGTTCTCGATCCTCACCATCGGCACCCACAACAACTGCGACAGCGTCCAGCACATCGTCGCGATCCCCGGCCTGACGTCGTTCCTCGCGAAGAGCGACGTCGACGCGACCGTCCAGGGGGTCACCGAGCTGCAGCAGCAGTACGAGGAGCAGTACGGACCGGGTAACTATCGGCCCAACCTCTTCGTGACCTACTGGGCCTTCCGGATGATGATCGGCCTCGCCGCCGGGTCAGCCGTGCTCGCAATCGCCGGCCTGTGGGTCACTCGAGGTGGCCGAGTTCCGGACCAGCGCTGGTTCTCCCGGCTCTCACTGCTCGCGATCCCGACACCCTTCCTGGCGAACAGTGCGGGCTGGATCTTCACCGAGATGGGCCGCCAACCCTGGATCGTCGCGCCCAACCCCAGCGGAGTCGACATGATCCGCCTGACGGTCGACCAGGGCGTGTCCGACCACCCCGTCGCTCTGGTGGCGGCGTCCCTCGCGACGTTCACCGTCCTCTACGCCGGGCTCGGTGCCGTCGGGTTCACGCTCATGCGTCGCTACGTGCAGGCAGGTCCGCTCGAGCACGACAGGCACCCCCACGACGACGACGGTGACGACACCGACGCCGACGCCCGCCCGCTCTCGTTCGCCTACTGACCCGCCGGAGACATGATCATGGGAACGCCCGAATTCTGGTTCGCCGTCGTCACCGCATTGTTCGTCGGATACTTCGTTCTCGAGGGATTCGACTTCGGGGTCGGCATGCTCATGCCCGTTCTCGGTCGATCCGGCCGGGACGACGCCGAGACCCGACGTCGCGTCGTGCTCAACACGATCGGTCCGGTGTGGGACGGCAACGAGGTGTGGCTCATCACGGCGGGAGGAGTGCTCTTCGCGGCCTTCCCCGAGTGGTACGCGACGCTCTTCTCCGGCTTCTATCTGCCGCTGCTGCTGATCCTCGTGGCGCTCATCCTGCGTATCTGTGCCATCGAGTACCGCGGCAAGATCGACGACCCCGTGTGGCGGCGTCGGTGCGACCTCGGTATCGGGATCGGTTCCTGGGTGCCCGCGGTGCTGTGGGGCGTCGCCTTCGCGAACATCGTGCGCGGTGTCGCCATCGACGCGGACAAGAAGGTCACCTCGGGACTGCTCGACCTTCTCACTCCCTATGCGCTGCTGGGTGGTGCGACCACAGCGATGCTCTTCGCGTTCCACGGTGCCGTGTTCATCGCCCTCAAGACGGCCGGCGAGGTTCGAGCGGACGCATCGAGACTCGCTGCGGCACTGATCGTTCCGACCGTGGTGGGCGCCGGGGTGTTCGCGCTGTGGACTCAGCTCGCGCACGGGAAGGGCTGGACCTGGTGGATCGTCGCCGCTGCCGTGGCAGGGCTGGTGACGGCAGCGGTGGCCGTGCTGCGCGGGCGAGACGGATGGGCCTTCGTCGGCACCACCGTGACCATCGGCGGAGCCGTGCTGTTGCTCTTCTGCTCACTGTTCCCGGACGTGATGCCCTCGACCATCGACGCCGCGTTCTCGCTGACCGTCGACAACGCGTCGTCCTCCGCGTACACGTTGCGCATCATGGCGTGGCTGTCGGCGATCGCGGCACCGGTGGTCCTGGCCTACCAGGGCTGGACCTACTGGGTCTTCCGTCGGCGCATCTCGACGACGCAGATCCCGGCGTCCATCGGCCTGGCGAGCACTCGATGACCGCGACGAGGCGGCCCCGAGGACCGATCGACCCCCGGTTGTGGCACCGGTCGGTGCCCGTCCGTCGTCACCTCGTGGGGTCGGTGGCGCTCTCCCTGGTGACGACCGCGTGCGTCGTCGTCATCGCCGTCGTCGTCGGGACCGTGCTGGGCGGCGCGGTCACCGACCCGACCCGTCGGACGGTCGGAGCCTGGACCACCGAGCTGACGGTCCTGGCTGCCGCCGTACTGGTCCGCGTCCTCGCGTCGTGGGCGCGGTCGAGGTACGCGCACCGCTCGGCGGTCCGAGTCGTGCGCGGGTTGCGCGCGGACATGCTGGACGCGGCCACGACGACGCGCTCGCGCGGCGGGGAGGATCGGGGCGAGTGGTCGACGGTGGTCACGCGTGGTCTCGACGGACTGGCGCCCTACCTCACCGACTACGTCCCGGCCCTCGTCCTGGCGGCGACCGTCACGCCGATCGCGACCCTTATGATCGCGTTCGTCGATCCGCTCTCCGCGGTGATCGTGGCGGTCACACTCCCGACGATCCCGGTGTTCATGGTGCTGATCGGTCTGATGACCCGCGGGCGGTCCCGACGAACCCTCGACGCGATGACGCGACTGTCCTCTCAGCTGATGGACCTGCTCGCCGGAATCCCGACACTGCGCGCACTCGGCCGGCAGGACGGGCCGGCCGCGCGGGTCGGCGAACTCGGGGACGAGCACCGCCGCCGGACGATGGCCGCACTGCGCGTCGCCTTCCTCTCGTCCATGGTGCTCGAACTGCTGGCCACGCTCGGCGTCGCACTCGTCGCGGTGTCGATCGGTCTACGCCTCGTGTACGGCGACATGGAGCTGGCACCCGGCATCGTCGCGCTCATTCTGGCGCCCGAGGTCTACCTGCCGCTGCGCGCACTCGGTGCCGCCTTCCACGCGTCCGAGGACGGTGCGGAGGCCGCGGGACGTACCTTCGCTCTGCTCGAGAGCGCCGAGTCGCAGGCGCCGCGTGACCAGCGGACGGCCGCGCCGCCCACCGGTCCGGTCACCGTCGTCCTGACGAACCTGTCGGTCCGCGGGCGGGACGGGTGGGCACCCCGCCACCTCGACGCGACGTTCCGGGCGGGACGGGTGACGGTGCTGACCGGCGCCAACGGGACCGGGAAGTCGACGGTCCTGGCGTCCGTTCTCGGGCTCGTCGATCCCGACGAGGGGTCCGTCTCCCTCGTGGGCTCCGACGGGGTGCGGGTCGACCTGTCGACCGTCGACCTCGACCAGTGGTGGCGCCGTGTGACCTGGCTGCCGCAGCGTCCGGCCGTCGTCGCCGGATCCGTCGCCGACAACCTCGACCTCGGGGCGCGTGGTGACGTGGCCGAAGCTGCTCGTGCCACGGGGTTCTCGTCCGTCCTGGCGTCCCTGCCCCGCGGAGCCGCGACGATGCTCGGCGCCGGGGGAGTGGGACTGTCCGTCGGAGAAGCCCAGCGGTTGGCCCTGACGCGCACTCTCGCCGCGACGGGATCCGTCGTGCTCCTGGACGAACCGACCGCCCACCTCGACCCGGAATCGGCGCGTCGGGTGCTCGGGTCCCTGCGGGCCGCGGCCGACGGCGGCCGCACCGTCGTCATCGTGGGGCACACGCCCGAGGTGCTCGCCGCCGCGGACACTGTCGTGCACGTGGACCGAGCGGCGGTGTCGGCATGAGCAATCTGACGCGGGCACTGCGGCTGCTCGACCTGCCGCCGGGGCGCGTCGCGCGGGCCGTGGCGGCCGGAGTCGCGACGCTGGGCAGTGCACTCGCGCTGTCCGCGCTCTCGGCCTGGCTCATCACGCGGGCATGGCAGATGCCGCCGGTGTTGCACCTCTCGGTGGCCGTGGTCGCGGTGCGCGCGCTCGGCATCACGCGCGGCGTGTGTCGGTACCTGGAACGACTGGCCACGCACGACGTCGCACTGCGCGGGACCGTCCGTGCGCGGTCCACCCTGTACCGCGAACTGTCGCAGGGTGATTCGGCCACGGCGGTGACGACGCGGCGAGGGGATCTCCTCGTGCGGACCGGCGCCGACGTGGACGCCGTCGGCGACGTGGTGGTGCGCGCCCTCGTTCCCGTCGCCGTCGCGGCGGTGGTCTCGGCCCTCGCGGTCGGACTCGTCGCCGTGTGGTCCCCTGCCGCGGCAATCGTCCTGGCGGTCGCGCTGCTCGTCTCCGGGGTCGTGGCGCCCTGGTCGAGCGCCAGGGCCGAGCGGGCCGCCGCCGAGGATCTCGTCGCTGCGCGAGCCGACTTCGCCGCCCACGCCGTCACCGCGATCGACCACGCCGCCGAACTCCGGGTGTCCGGGCGACTGGCAGACGTGCGACGCCGCGCTGACGAGGCCGACCGCGCCGTCGGTGCCGCGCAGGACCGCGCCGCCGGGTGGTCCGCCCTGTCCGCCGCGGCGACCCCGCTGTCGATGGGAGTCGCGGTGCTGGGCGCCCTCGCCGTCGGCATCTCGGCGTACGGCACCGCATCGGGGTTCGCGGGCGGCACCGACCCCACCGGGCTCGCCGTCGTGGTGCTGGTTCCGCTCGCCGCGTTCGAGGCGACGGGTGCGATACCCGCCGCCGCGGTGGCGTGGGTGCGCGGAGCCGCGGCGGCTCGGCGGATCATGGCTCTCGTGGACGAGGCCCGCTCCGGGCCGGCGGTGACGCCGAAGGACGACCCGCCGCCGTCGCCATCGGTGCGCCTCGAGGTGTGCGACGTCGTCGCAGGCCGCCGCGGATCGCGGACCGCGCCGGTATCTCTGGTGGTGGAACCCGGTGCGCGCCTGGCGATCAGCGGACCCAGCGGCGTCGGCAAGTCCACGCTCGCCATGACGATCGCGGGGCTCGTCGCCCCCGCCGCGGGCACCGTGCTCGTCGACGGCAGGTCCGTCGACGAACTGTCCGAGGACGCGATGTGCCGGACGGTGTCCTACGTCGCCGAGGACGCCCATGTCTTCCGGACCACCGTTCTGGAGAACCTCCGTGTGGTGCGCGGTGACGTGACCGAGACGGAGGCGACGGCGGCACTCGACCGGGTCGGGCTCGGCGACTGGGTGCGCGGTCTGCCCGACGGTAGGCACACGGACCTCGACGGCGGCGCGGAGGTGCTGTCCGGCGGCCAGCGTCGCCGACTGCTGCTGGCCCGCGCGACGCTCTCGCGGGCGGCGGTGATCATCGTCGACGAGCCCACCGAACACGTGGACGACGTGTCCTCCGCCGCGTTGCTCGCCGCGATGCTCGATCCCGACGGTGGACTGTTCGATCGGGCGACGACCGTTCTGGTCGTGACACATCGACCGGTGCCGACGGGCGTTCGAGTGGTGACCGTGAGCGGTGAACGTCAGGTGTGTTCGCTCACGGAAAAAGACGTTGCCGACCGGGCTGATCCACGCGTAGCGTCGTCTGTACACGAGAGAGGAGGTGGTCTGGAATTGTATGACTCTTGGACGCGTGAGGTGGCTGCCCGCTAGCCGCAACCGCTGACGGTTCTTCTCTCACCGCGCGAGCGGCGGGCGAATACCAGGCAGCTACCCGACCCCCGAGCCCTCGGTCCGTCCAGACCGAGACCCGTACTCCTGCAACGGTGTACCGGTAGGGCTCGGGGGTCGTCCCATGTCCGGACCAGGCCCGCGCGCCTGGTCTTTCCCGTTCTGCCGAGCAGACCCCCTCGCCTGTGTCACTGTGGGGGACATGACGAGTGACGAGCAGCCCGACACGACGAACACCGACGACACGTCCTCCGACACCGGTTCGGCGAACGAGGAGACCGTGGGCCCCGAGCTGACGCAGGAGGACCTCGATCGCGCCGGCGAGAAGATGGACGGCCTCAATGCGCGGTACGAGACCGGTGCGCGCGAGACGGTGACGCTGCCCGGCACCGGCGGCACCGTGTCCGGTACCGCGTTCGCGGACTTCGACGAGGACGGTGCCTCCGAAAAATCCGACACCGAGAAATCCGACACCGAGAAGGCCGACACCGGTTCCGGGAAGGATGCGGAGAGCGAGAAGGGCGAGCGTCAGCCCACGTAGCGTTCGAGGCGGGCGGACAGCCGGGGCTCGAGATCGCCGTCCGGTCCGACCCGCTCCTCGACGTACGCGAGATCGCCACCCTCGACGATGCCGTAGAGACGCTTCGCGCCCCCGACCAGCGCCGCCGACGTGCTTCTGATGACCACGTCGGTGGCCAGCTCCCAGGACGACTGCGTCAGTGCGCGGCCGTAGTACAGCTCGATGAGCCCGCTCGCGTGGGTCAGTAGGAGCTCGAGAGTCTCCTCGCCGTCGTCACCGGGCTCACCGGTTCCGCTCACCCGCCAGAAGCCGGACTCGCGCAGGTCGCGGCCGGCGTAGGCGCCGTTCTCGTCGACGCGCCAGGTGCGGGACTCCCACGACAGGTAGGGACCGCCGTCGTGGCTCACGACGATCTGCTGTCCCAGTGTGTAGTCGCCCTCGGCGTCGTGTCCCTCACCGGTGCCGCGCCACACGCCGACCAGCGGCAGCAGTGCCAGCATGGAGTGCGAGATGTCGGGACCCTGCCGCAGATTGGCGGTGTCACCGTCACCGGGCAGATCGGGGAGCAGCGGGATGTTGCGCCCGGCCGTCTCCTTGGCCCGTTCCTCCGCACGCGCGACCGCGGCGTCACCGCTCAGGCGGGGCGCCGGGGTGCCGAACTCGTCGGTCACGACTCGTCGGTGACCAGGCGATAGACGACGTACAGCGAGAACCAGGCGATGAGGATCGACGCCAGGATGAGGAGTGCTTCGAAGAATAGGACCACGCACCGATTGTAGACCGGCGGTGTCGTGGATCTGCCACGGGCCGCCGTCGCGATCGGTCGACGCAGGCGGTCCGCAGACTGTGTGACGGATGACAACCTGTGCCGGGTCCGGTGACGCGATTCATTGTTTAAGGTCGTGAGGTTCTGGAACCGAGAGACGAGGGTGATCCATCCATGCTTCGTGTGACCGGGCTCGACCCGACCGACCGTCGGCGGACCGGGCCGACGAGGATCGTGCTGCGCGCGGCGACCGCTGCCCTCGCGACACTGCTGTTGTGCGCGATCCCTGGAGGACTGGCGGGGGCGGCACCGATCACCCCCTCCGATCCGCTCGGTCTGGGCGACGACCCCGTCGAGTCGGTGCTCGACACGTTCGGGCTGGGCACGAAGGTCGATCAGGATCCGAACAACTACGCGTACGACTGCCCCGACGTGCTCATCGTCGCCATCACGGGCGCGACGGACTCGGAGTCGGACCGGAACCCCGTCGACGAGGTGGACCGGCTGCCGTGGTCCAACTGGGTCGGCAACGTGACCGTGCCCGCGGGGGAGGCCTCGGCGTCCACGCCCGGACGAGTCGGTTGGGTGTACGTGCCGTACGCGTCGGAGTACGGCGTGGCCGTGGCCGAGCCGGTGCCCACATATCAGGAATCCGTCGCCGAGGGCCTCGCGACCATGGGCCGGATGATCGACGCCAACAAGACCGCGTGCGGCACGTCGACGAAGTACGTGCTGCTCGGCTACAGCGTGGGTGCCGAGGTGGTCGAGCGCCTCGCCGTCGACATCGGGTCCCGACCGTCCACGGCGCACGTGACGTCCGACGACATCGCCGGGGTCGCCCTCGTCGGAGATCCGTACCGCCCTGCCGGCACTGCGTCTCTGGACAAGCCCGGTCCGCCGGGTGGTGGCTTCATGTCGTCCGAGCCGAAGGACTACGGGACCCTCACGAACAAGATCCGGTGGGCGTGCCGTCCGATGGACATCGCCTGTGACGCACCGGAGAACCTCGGCGTCCTGCCGTTGGCGCTCAACGTCTTCGGGCGGATGCACTTCACCCTGCTCGATCCGGGCCGCACCGTCACCGAGTTCGTCGCGGTCTCGTCCGACGTCGCGGCTCGCACCATCGCGCACGTCTTCAGCGACCCTGACTTCGCCACGTCGGACGAGTCCCTGCTCGACGTGATGCTCCGGGTGTCGGACCGCACCCAGCCACTGCCGGACGAGCGGTCGCCGACGCCGCGCGAGATGTTCGACGCCGTGACGTGGGCGCTCGGTCCCGGCCGCCCCGTCGTCGAGGCCAAGCTGCAGGCGGAGGCCGTGGGGTTCGGCGAGGACAACGCCGACATCCCGCAGCTGTTCGAGAAGCCCTACGTCGAACTGGGGTTCCTGCAGCACCTCTACTACTGGGACAACTTCCCGGACAACGGCCGCGACTGGGAGAGCGAGAAGATGATCCGCTGGATCACCGACCTCGCTCGCGAGCAGAGCGAGGCCCCTCCGGTCGACGAGCCGGCCGCTCCTCCTGCGGGAGACACGACGGCGCCCGCCGAGCCCCGCGTTATTCCCCCGGTGAATCCCGGCTATCTCGCGCCGCCGGCGCAGCCCGTGGAGACGGTGCCGTCGACGTGGGAGGAAGTGCTGAAGTCCCTCGGCCTCCCGCCGGAGCCCGGCAAGTAGTTCCCGCGGTCGGATCGCACACCCTCCACGACGCGAACACCCTCCCCAGCACGCTGGGGAGGGTGTTCGGCTGAAACGAGAGGTGTTCGGTCAGGCGCCGATCGAGATCTCGGCCTCGTGGAGGCCGGCGGACTCGGGCGAGATGGTCACGTCGCCGTTGCCGGACGCGGACAGCGCGCGCAGCGTCCAGGTGCCGGGGGCCGCGAAGAAGCGGAAGTCGCCGGTTCCGGACGCGACGACCTCGGCGGTGAACTCACCCGTGCTGTCGAGCAGGCGCACGTACGCACCGCCGACGGGCTGACCGTCCGACGCGGCCAGGACACGGCCTGTGATGACCGTCTCCTTCTCCACGTCGACGCCGGCGGGAAGGGTCTGTCCCTGAGCAGGTGCTCCACACATGATTACGCTCCCAACTCGATAGGTGCTCCCACGAGGGAGCCGTACTCGGTCCAGCTGCCGTCGTAGTTCTTGACGTTCTCGTAGCCCAGCAGCTGCGTCAGTGCGAACCAGCTGTGCGACGAGCGCTCGCCGATGCGGCAGTACGCGATCGTGCCCTTGCTCGGATCGATGCCGACACCGTCGTAGAGCTCCTTCAGTTCCTCGTCGGACTTAAAGGTGCCGTCCTCGTTCGCTGCCTTGCTCCACGGCACGTTGACGGCGCCGGGGATGTGGCCGGGACGCTGGCTCTGCTCCTGCGGGAGGTGCGCCGGCGCCAGGATCTTGCCCGAGTACTCGTCGGGGGAGCGGATGTCGAGGAGGTTCTTGGTGCCGATGGCGGCGATGACCTCGTCACGGAACGCGCGGATCGACAGGTCGGGAGCCTCGGCCCTGTAGGACGTTCCCTCGCGGGAGACGGCGTCGGTGCTCAGCGGACGACCGTCCAGTTCCCACTTCTTGCGGCCGCCGTCGAGCAGACGGACGTCCTTGTGGCCGTACAGCTTGAAGTACCAGTAGGCGTAGGCCGCGAACCAGTTGTTGTTGCCGCCGTAGAGGATCACGGTGTCGTCGTTGGCGATGCCGCGCGTCGACAGCAGGTCCGAGAACTGCTCCTGGTTCAGGAAGTCACGAAGGACCGGATCCTGGAGGTCGGACTTCCAGTCGAGCTTGACGGCACCCTCTATGTGGCCGGTGTCGTAGGCGCTGGTGTCCTCGTCGACCTCGACGAACACGGTCTTGGGAGCATGCAGGTTCTGCTCGGCCCAGTCGGCAGTGACCAGGACGTCGGAGCGAGCCATGTGGTTCCTTTCGATTCTTCTCTGACAGGTGGTGGGTGGTTCAGGTGGTGGCATGTCGAGCCGGCAGGAGCCGACTCGCGAGTGGGTAGATCTTGCAGCCCAGGCAGATTCCGAACGCCGCGTTCAGCACGGCGGCGAACAGGGCCAGACCCGTGGCGACGGTGCCGACGGTCGTCGAGGACAGCGCGAACCCGAGGGTTCCCACGATCGAGAAGGCGAATCCCAGTCCCTGCGCGAACCGCAGGGGGGTCGTCGGTTCGGTCTCCGACACCGGGCCCAGGCGCGGTGCGACGACGGCGCGGAACACGCGTCCGTAGGGATGCGCTGCCGGCCCGGCTGCAGCGCCGTACGCGAAGACCAGCGTCTGCAGGCCCAGGAGCACCGCTGCAGCGGTGAGCGACACCGTCGACACGAGCAGCGTCACGACGAGGACGCCGGTGGTCACCCAGGCGACGAAGCGGGGACCACGAACGTCGACCTGCGGGGGAATGGATGACATCGAGATGCTCCTGGAGTGGAGGAAAGGGGACCGAGCGGATGCGCGTGGTCTCCGGCGCTCGTCGAGCGGTCCGAGGTCGGTACAGCACGGCTGTACCCGAGCGGACGGGTCGACGAGGGGAGGACCGTCGTCAGCGGCAACGGCAGCAACAGCCACCGAGGCGGCACAGGTCCACTGTGCGGCGTCGGGTGAGCAGAAGCTCGTGGCTGGCGGTCACGTCGGCCATGGTACCCACGCCGGTCCCGATCCAGAAGTTCCGGGTGTCGCTCGTCACTCCGACGAGGGTGAATCGGACGCCGAGAGCACGGCGGCCCGCAGGTCCTTCGGCGACGGCACACCCGACGCGCGCGATCGTTCCCGCATCGCCCCATCGAGCACGAAGGTGGTCGGGAGAGACATCACGCCGAAGTCGCGGGCGAGCTGCGGGTTCTCGTCCATGTCCACCTCGACATCGGACACGCGGTGCCCCGCCGACTCGAGGTCGGTCACCACGGCGGACACGACGCGTCGCACCGCCGCACACGGGCCGCACCAGGTGGCGGAGAAGTGGAGCACGGTCACCGCGCCGTCGGTGGCGCCGGCGGCGCGCAGAGCGTGAGCTCGCGATCCCGACGCGCCGCCGCGATCCGACGTGCGGACGGCGCCCTCTCGGCGGCGGACCCACAGGCCCACCACGGCGGCGAGCGCCAGGGCGACGAGAAGGACGACGACGGCGCTCACGGCGTGCGGATCTCGTCGAGTTCGATGGTGACGTCCTCGGCACTGCCCTCGATGACGATCTGGCCGCCCTCCGCGTAGACCGACGTGGGGAGGATGCCGAACGGCAGCTGCTGCTCGTCGATCGTGCGGGTGAACAGGCCCAGGACCGCGGGCTTCAGGAAGTCGGGGATGGTGAAGTCGGCCTGGCCCTCGGGCCCGAAGTAGAGGTCCGACGCGACGATGGACACGGTTCCACCGTCGAGCCGGAGCTCGGCGGTGACGCTGACCGCGGTGTCCAGGGGGCCGACGGGCACGGTGCCCGTGAGGACCACGGCCCCGGCGGTGGTCTCGCCGGAACCGCCCGAACCGCCGGTGCCGTCGGAGCGGTCGGCGGGGGGAGTGGAGACCTGGAGGTCGGGGATCTCGAGGAACCGGCCGAGGTCGGTGGCGTCGATACGGACGCGCGCGTCGAGTTGATCCATGGGCACCGTGCGCACCGATCCGTCGAGCAGGTCGGAGGCCGGAATGCGCACGCCGCGCAACGTCGCCTCGATGGTCGTCTTCTCGACGTAGTCGGTGGGGACGTCCTGCGCTCGGATCTCCACGCGGCCGTACCTGCCGTCGACCGCCTGGGTCAGGAACGGGAAGCCGTGGATGGTCACCTGCGGATCGGACACCAGATCTCCGCCGTCCCGCAGTGCCCGCGAGACGCGGTACTCGGAGTAGGCGGCGGTGCCGAAATCGGCGGCCAGAGCGAGCGCCAGGACGAAGACGAGCCCGACGATCAGTTTTCGCACGGAGTTCCTCTCGGGCGGTTCGGTGTCCTGCGGGCGGGTCCCGAGGCGGGCGGTGGCGGCTCGCAGCCGACTGTCCTGCCTTCCGACAGGTTAGTCTGTGACCGAAGAACAACCGGAAGTGCCGGTCGGGGACCCGCTGGTGGGCTCGTCCGACCGGAGAAGAGTGGACGAGGAGGCCCTGTGGAGTTGCTGCTGCTGACCTCCGATCCGGATCCGGAGTCCGTGCTCCCGTCCCTCGCGCTCCTGGCGCACACGGTGCGTCCCGCACCGACCGAGGTCTCGTCGTTGCTCGAGGCCGGGAGCGCGGACATCGCGCTCGTCGACGCCCGCACCGATCTGGCCGCCGCGCGCGGACTGTGTCGACTGCTCGGCAGCGCCGGCTCGTCGGTACCCGTGGTGGCGGTGCTCACCGAGGGCGGTCTGGTCGCCGTCAACGCGGAGTGGGGCCTCGACGACATCCTGTTGCCCACCACCGGACCCGCGGAGCTCGATGCCCGGTTGCGTCTGCTCGTGGGCCGCCACGGAGGCGTCAGCAGTCCCGAGGCCTCGGGGAAGATCACTCTCGGCGAGCTCGTCATCGACGAGGGCACCTACACCGCCCGTCTGCGCGGGCGACCGCTCGACCTCACCTACAAGGAGTTCGAACTCCTCAAGTACCTCGCCCAGCACGCGGGCCGCGTCTTCACCCGAGCGCAGCTGCTGCAGGAGGTGTGGGGGTACGACTTCTTCGGCGGTACCCGCACTGTGGACGTGCACGTCCGGCGTCTGCGCGCGAAGCTCGGAACGGAGTACGAGTCGCTCATCGGCACCGTGCGCAACGTGGGATACAAGGCCGTGAGACCGAGCCGGGCAGGTAAGGGCGCGGCGGGCAGCGACGACGCGGTCGACCTGCCGTCGGACGGCGACCTGGACATCGAGAACGACACGGCGACACCCTCGTTCGCCCCAGCTGATCGGACGGCCTTCTGACGTGAGCGACGCGATTCGACTCGAGGCACGGCGACCGGTCGGCGACGAGGCCCGACGCGTCCGCGACGCGATCGAGGCCGCCACGACCGCCGACGGGACACCGCCGCTGTCGGAGCAGGCCGAGCGCGCCGTGGACTCTCCGCGGGACGACGAGCATCTGCTGGCACTGGACGGCGAACACCTCGTGGGGTACGCGACGCTCTCGTCCGCGCGCGGTGACGCGCCGGTCATGGTGGAGGCCGTCGTGCACCCCGATCACCGGGGCCGCGGCGTCGGCACCGCGCTGGTCGACCGCGCTCTCGCAGCACCGGGGGCGCGCGTGTGGGCCCACGGGCGGCTGCCCGCCGCCGATCGCGTCGCCGAGAAAGTCGGTCTCGAGGTGGTCCGCGAACTGCTGCAGATGCGCCGCCCGCTCGGTGGCCCCGACGCGGCGCCCCTGCCCGAACTCACCGTCCCGGACGGCATCACCGTGCGGACCTACCGGGAGTCCGACGACGCCGAGATCCTGCGGGTGAACAACGCCGCGTTCTCCTGGCACCCCGAGCAGGGTGGCTGGACGCAGGCGGAGATCGACGAGCGCCGCGCGGAGTCCTGGTTCGACCCCGCGGGGCTGTTCGTGGCGACGTCGACGGACGACCCGGACACGGTGCTGGGGTTCCACTGGACCAAGGTGCACCCGCCGACCGGAGACGATCCCGAACTGGGTGAGGTCTACGTCGTCGGCATCGATCCGGCGGCCCAGGGCAGGGGGCTCGGCCGGACCCTCACGCTCGCCGGCCTGCGGTATCTGGCCGATCGCGGCCTCGCCGGCGTGCTGCTGTACGTCGAGTCGGACAACACGGCCGCCGTGCACACGTACGACCGGCTCGGCTTCGCCACCTTCCACGTCGACGCGGCGTTCGCGCGCGTCTGACGCGGGACCGGTGCGGTCCCTGAGACGCGCATCGCATCCCGATCCGGGTTTTCGGTCTGTCTGTTCACCCTCCGTTCACAAAGGCGCGGTGAACCGTCCACCACCGGCGCTTACGTTCTCCCACGGGTAGCGCACGCTGCCCGTTGCGGTACGACGTCACCGCATCTTTTCTCGCCCGCCGACCGATCGGTCGCCGACGGGCTGTTTCTGGAGGAGACAGGTGAAGCTCGAGCGCAGCATTGCCCTCATGGGTGTACTGGCTGTCGGCGGATTGACGCTGGCTGCATGTGGTTCCGACGCGAACGTCGAGGCCACCGGCAGTGGTGACTCCGCCGCGACGTGCGAGGGCAAGAGCCCCATCACCGGCGAAGGATCGTCGGCGCAGCAGAACGCGATGTCCAACTTCACGTCCGTCTACTCGGGTGTGTGCTCCGGCAAGGCCGTGGAGTACACCGTGAGCGGTTCCGGCAACGGCCGGACCCAGTTCGTCGCCGGTCTCGTGGACTTCGCGGGCTCGGACTCGTCCATCAAGGAAGAGCAGGCCGACGCGGCCGCCACGCGCTGCGCCGGCAACCCGGCGTGGAACCTTCCCCTCGTGTTCGGTCCGGTCGCCGTGGCCTACACGCTCGACGGTGTCGACGACCTGGTCCTGACGCCCGACGTCATCGCCCAGATCTTCACCGGCAAGATCACCACCTGGAACGATCCGGCCATCGCCGCGCTGAACGAGGGCGCGTCGCTCCCGACCACCGCCATCACGCCGATCTACCGCTCGGATTCCTCGGGCACCAGCGACAACTTCCAGCGCTTCCTGTCCGACGCCGCACCGCAGTCCTGGACGCTGGACCACAGCTCCGACTGGGCCGGTGGAGTGGGCGAGGGCGCCAACGGTTCGTCGGGCGTCGCTCAGGCCGCTGCCGCCACCCCGGGCGCCATCACGTACGTCGAGAAGGGCTTCGCCGATCAGGAGAACCTGACCGCGGCGCAGATCGACTTCGGCGCCGGTGCCGTCGAGCTCACCACCGAGACCGCCGCCAAGGCGATCGACACGGTCACCTTCTCCGGTGACGGAAACGACCTCGCGCTCGACACCGACGCACTGTTCGCCAGCAAGGAAGCCGATTCCTACCCGCTGGTGCTGTCGACCTACGAGATCGTCTGCTCCAAGGGCTACGACGCGGAGACCGCCGCGGGCGTCAAGTCGTTCCTGCTCAGCGCTGCCAACGAGGGCCAGGAAGGCCTCGAGGCTGCCGGTTACGTGCCGCTCCCGGACAGCTTCAAGGAGCGTCTGGTGACGGCGATCAACGCCATTTCCTGACACACTGGTTCTCGCCTGCATCACCCCCGAAGACCATTCACCGGGTGATGCAGGCGATGCCGTACCACCCCACACGAGACAGTGAGCGGTATGAGCGACACCCATTCGATCAGCGACGTCACGCCGGCCACCACATCGGCCGTGAGCGCCGCTCGCAAGACGGAAGCGCCGACACCAGTGCCCGACAAGAAAGCCTCAGGTACGGTCACCCGCCCGGGTGACCGCATCTTCTCGACGCTCGCCACCGGTTCCGGTGTCTTCGTCATCGTCCTGATCGCGGCGATCGGTGGGTTCCTCCTGTGGCGGGCGATCCCCGCGCTGCAGAACAACACCGTGAACTTCTTCACGTACAACGGGCAGTGGAGCACGTCGGACACGTCCGCCATGCTCTTCGGTGTCCGTGACCTGTTCCTGGTCACGGCCACGGTGTCGGTGGTGGCTCTGCTGATCGCCATGCCGGTGGCACTGGGCATCGCGATCTACCTGACGAACTACGCCCCGAAGCGTCTGGCGGGCCCGCTGGGCTACGTCATCGACCTGCTGGCCGCCGTGCCGTCCATCGTCTTCGGACTCTGGGGCCTGTACGTTCTCGCGCCGGTCATCTCGCCCGTCGCCGAGTGGCTCAACACGAACCTCGCGTGGTTCCCGCTCTTCGCCACCGGTTCCGTCTCCATCGCCGGCGGCGGCACCATCTTCACCGGTGCGATCGTGCTCGCCGTCATGATCCTGCCGATCATCGCCGCGGTCACCCGCGAGGTGTTCGTCCAGACGCCCCGTGGCCAGATCGAGGCTGCTCTCGCCCTCGGGGCCACTCGGTGGGAGGTCGTGCGCACCACGGTCATCCCGTTCGGCAAGTCCGGCTTCGTCAGCGGCTCGATGCTGGGCCTGGGCCGCGCGCTCGGCGAGACCATCGCGCTCTACATCATCATCCGCAGCACCCAGGAGACGTTCGGCTGGACGCTGTTCGACGGCGGCAACACCTTCGCGACGAAGATCGCACTGGCCGCGGGTGAGTTCAACAACCAGCTGCAGGCCGGTGCTTACATCGCCGCGGGCCTGGTGCTGTTCGTCCTCACCTTCGTCGTCAACGCCGGCGCCCGCGCCGCCATCGCTGGAAAGAAGGACTGACCCATGGCCGACACCACGTCCGGTGGAACCGCCACCATGGATCGCCCCGTCAAGGAGCCGACCTTCCAGGGTGTCAGTGCCCGTCGCAAGGCCTCCGACTCGATCGCGACGGTCCTCGTGTCCCTCGCGGTGCTCATTGCGCTCGTCCCACTGATCTGGGTTCTCTACACCGTCGTCTCCCGCGGTATCGGCGCCGTCGCGTCGGCCGACTGGTGGCAGTACTCGCAGGCGGGTGTCACCCCCTTCAAGGAAGGCGGCGGCGCGTACCACGCGATCGTCGGAACGCTGCTCCAGGGACTCTTCTGCGCGGTCATCTCCATCCCGATCGGCATTTTCGTCGCCATCTACCTCGTCGAGTACGGCGTGGGTACGCGGCTCGCGAAGGCCACGACGTTCATGGTCGACATCCTCACCGGTGTCCCGTCCATCGTCGCGGCGCTGTTCATCTACTCGCTGTGGATCGCGACGTTCGGCTTCGACCGGTCGGGTCTGGCTGTCTCGCTCGCCCTGGTCCTGCTCATGATCCCCGTGATCGTGCGCTCGGCGGAGGAGATGCTGCGCATCGTTCCCCAGGACCTGCGCGAGGCGTCGTACGCGCTGGGTGTGCCGAAGTGGAAGACCATCGCCAAGATCGTCGTCCCGACGGCGCTCTCGGGCATCGTCACGGGCATCATGCTCGCTCTCGCCCGCGTCATGGGTGAGACGGCGCCGGTGCTGATCCTGGTCGGGTCCGCGACGGCCATCAACTTCAACCTGTTCGCCGGTCCGCAGACGTCGCTGCCGCTCATGATGGTCGACCTCCAGAAGGCCGGAACCGCTGCCCTCACCAGCGAGCGGATGTGGGGTGCCGCCCTCACCCTCATCCTCATCGTTGCGGTGCTGAACATCGGCGCGAAGCTGGTCTCCCGCTTCTTCGCTCCCAAGAACTTCTGACAGAAGGATCTCGACATGGCAAAACGACTCGATCTCAAGGACGTCAACATCTTCTACGGCAAGTTCCACGCCGTGTCGAACGTGACGCTCTCCGTTCCTCCTCGTAGCGTCACGGCCTTCATCGGACCGTCCGGCTGCGGCAAGTCCACGGTGCTCCGCTCGCTGAACCGCATGCACGAGGTCACCCCGGGTGCCCGCGTCGAGGGCTCGGTGCTGCTCGACGGCGAGGACATCTACGGTTCCGGCGTCGACCCGGTCGGCGTTCGCCGCACCATCGGCATGGTCTTCCAGCGTCCGAACCCGTTCCCCACCATGTCCATCCGTGACAACGTCGTGGCCGGCCTGAAGCTGCAGGGTGGCCGCAGCAAGAAGCAGCTGGACGAGGTCGCGGAGGAGTCGCTCAAGGGCGCGAACCTGTGGAACGAGGTCAAGGACCGCCTCGACAAGCCGGGCGGCGGTCTGTCCGGTGGTCAGCAGCAGCGTCTGTGCATCGCCCGTGCGATCGCGGTGCAGCCCGACGTCCTGCTCATGGACGAGCCCTGCTCGGCTCTCGACCCGATCTCGACGCTGGCGATCGAGGACCTGATCGGTGAGCTGAAGAAGGACTTCACCATCGTCATCGTCACGCACAACATGCAGCAGGCTGCACGTGTGAGCGACCAGACCGGCTTCTTCAACCTCGAGGCCACCGGCAAGCCCGGCAACCTGATCGAGATCGACGACACCGAGAAGATCTTCTCCAACCCGTCGCAGAAGGCCACCGAGGACTACATCTCCGGTCGCTTCGGCTAGACCGCAGCTCGCGCGTCCACACACGGAAAGGGCGCCCTCCCCGCGGGGAGGGCGCCCTTTCGTGCGTCCGGGTACCGAGTGGAAGAACTAGGACACGTGCTGCGCGGGAGGCGTCGGCAGGTCGCTGGGCAGGCTGCCGGTGACCAGGAAGATGACTCGGCGGCCCACCTCGACGGCGTGGTCGGCGAAGCGCTCGTAGAAGCGACCCAGCAGGGTCACGTCGACGGCTGCGGCGACGCCGTGCTTCCACTCCTTGTCCATGAGGACGCTGAACAGGTGGCGGTGCAGGTCGTCCATCGCCTCGTCCTCCTCACGGAGCTTCGCGGCGCGCTCGGGGTCGCGGGTCTCGAGCACCTCACGTGCGGAGGAGCCGAGAGCGACGGCGATGCGTCCCATCTCGGCGAAGTAACCGTTGACCTCCTCCGGCAGTGCGTGCTGGGGGTGGCGACGACGCGCGATCTTGGCGACGTGCAGGGCGAGAGCGCCCATCCGGTCGATGTCGGCGACGATCTGGATACCGGAGACCACCGAGCGGAGGTCGCCGGCGACGGGTGCCTGGAGAGCCAGCAACGCGAAGGCGCGCTCCTCTGCCTGGGCACTGAGGTCGGTGATCTTGTCGTGCTCGCCGATCACCTGCTCGGCGATCCGGAGATCCGCCTGCAGCAGGGACTGCGTGGCGCGCTCCATCGCACTACCGGCCAGGGCGGCCATCTCGCCGAGCAGGTCGGCGAGTTCTGTCATCTGTTCGTTGTAAGCCACGCGCATGGCCCGATTTTACTCGGCCGTACGTGGGTACAGGGCATGCAGGCGGTGAACGGGCGGTGAATGCGGAGCAGCGATTCACACACAGGACTCGTCCGCCCCGTTCGTGACCGTCAGATCGCTGGGGAGCGCGACCTCCGTGGACGCTCCGGAGACCCCCGTCGCGAAGGTCGGTAGCAGGTCTCCGACGACGGTCGGCGGCGTCAGGAAGCCCTGGAAATCCGTCCCCAGGACGACCTCGACGATGCCGCCCAGAGTCGGCGTCTCCTCGAGAACCGCTCCCGGAATGGTGCTGGCCACCGTCGACGCGTCCGCGATCGACCCGGCGCCGTACCGCACGACGGTCGCCGCGGCACCGGTGGTCTCGGCGTTGCCGGTCCCGACGACCTGGAAGCCGTAGGCCGCCAGTTCGTCCGCGGTGGTGGCGGCCAGTCCGCTGGTCTCCGAGGCGTTGGAGATCTGGACCGACACCAGCGAGGGGTCGACCGCGACCTGCGTTTCGGTGGTGACCGGCGGCGCGACCTCGGGGGTGGTCTCGGGTGCGCGTTCCTCACCGGGGAGCGGCTGGTCGTCGATGATCGCCTGGAAGATCGCCTTGATGTCGTCGGTGCGCGGGATCTCGTTGCCGTAGTCGGTGGTACCCGCGGTGGGGACGGTGAGGAACGTGACCGCGCCCGCCTCGACGCCGCGCAGCGACTTGCCGAGCGTCAGCAGATCCGACGTCTTCACGTTCTCGACGAACGTGTCGCGGGTGAACGCCGTGACGAAACCGTTGAGGGCGCCCGGGTCGAACAGCACGCGGTTGCTCAGCACGGAGCGCAGGAGCGAGGACAGGAAGAGTTGCTGACGTTTGATGCGTCCGTAGTCACCGGTGCCCTCGGCGTCCACCTTGCGGGCGCGCACGTAGTTGAGCGCGGTGCGTCCGTCGATGCGCTGTTCGCCCGCGGTGGCCAGGACCGTTCCCAGCTCCTCGTCGACCAGCGGAACCGGGGAACACACGTCCACCCCGCCGACCTCGTCGACCATCGACTCGAAGCCGGCGAAGTCGATACCCACGAAGTGGCCGATCCGCAGTCCGGAGATCTTCTGAATGATCTTGACCAGGCACTTGGGTCCACCGAGCGCGTAGGTCGCGTTGAGCTTGTCGCCGTCCGCGGCGGGATACATCTCGCCCGTGTAGTCACCGGTGGTGCTGTCCCAGCCCTCGCACTCGGGGCGTTCGACGTCGAGGTCGCGGGGGAACGACACGGCGACCACGCGACTGCGGTCGGCCGGGATGTTGATGAGCATGACGGTGTCGGACCGTGCACCCTCGGCATCGGCTACCGTGCCGGCGCCGATCTCACCACTGGCTCCGGCTCGGGTGTCCGTCCCGACGATGAGGTAGGTCTCGTCGCCGTACTGGCCGGGCGCGTCGACCACGTCGGTGGACTCGGTGTCCAGGGCCGCGACCTGCTCGAACCCGCGGTCGGTCGCCCGGAGATATCCCCACACGACACCGGTGATGACCAGGGCCAGGATCGAGACCATCGAGACGCCGACACGGCCGGCGACCCGCATCCGCTTGCGCTTGCGTGCCCTGCTGAGGGCGAGCCGCGTGAGCGTCGGGGGTGCGACGGGGCCGACCGCCTCGGGCGCCGGACGCTCTGCGGTGCGTCGCTCGTCCACGACGGGGGCGATCACCTCGGTGGGCGGCTCGGGATCCTCGCGAGGTGGAACCGGCGGGGACGGTGGAGGGCTCGACGCGACCGCTCGATCGTCCGCGCCGGAGGTCGGCGAGTCGTCGCGACCCGCTGCGCGTCCCCGGTTGGAACCGATGCGGGAGATCCGATCCACGACCTCGGCCACCGAGAGCCGTCGATCCTGGTCGTCGGACGAGGACGGCGGGGTCTGCTCGGGCTCGGGTCGATCCGCTGGCGGGCGCTGTTCCGGCGCGGGCTGCTCGGACGGGGGAGACGGTGTCTCGGGGTCGCGATCGGAGCGCGGCACTCGCGAGATGGGACGCTCCCAGGGGGCGCGTCGTCCGGGTGTGGGCGACCCCGGTTCGTTCTCGTCACCCACTGGTCGTTCCGTCTTTCTCTCTGGCGTCGAACAGTGGTCGACGGATCGACGCCATAGTACTGATCATCCGCCCGAGTGCATCAGATCGGCGCCCGCCGGCACCGCACAGTCGTCGGGATCGTCGAGCCAGCCGTCGGGCAGCGACACGGCGCCGGGGGAACCCTGGCGACCGCGGGGGCCCTCGGCGTCGGCCGGGAAGGGAACGGTCGGATCCAGGCGAGCCAGCAGCTCGTCGAGCTCCGCGAGTGTCGAGACGGTGGCCATGCGTACCCGCAGGTCCGAGCCTGCCGGGAAGCCGCGCATGTACCAGGCGACGTGCTTGCGCATCTCCCGGAGCCCGCGGCCCTCGCCGTGGTGGTCGGACAGCAGTTCCGCGTGCCGACGCATGATGACGGCGACCTCGCCCAGCGTGGGCGGCGTCGGCGCAGTGGTGCCGCGCAGAGCGGCGGACAGTTCGGCGAACAGCCAGGGGCGTCCCAGGCAGCCGCGGCCGACGACCACGCCGTCGCAGCCGGTCTCGGCCATCATGCGGGCGGCGTCGGACGCGTCGAAGATGTCGCCGTTGCCCAGGACGGGGACGTCGCGGACGTGATCCTTGAGGCGCCCGATCTCGGACCAGTCGGCCGTACCGGAGTAACGCTGCGCCGCGGTGCGCGCATGGAGCGCGACGGCCGCAGCACCCTCGCCGGCGGCGATCCGTCCTGCGTCGAGGTGCGTGTGATGCTCGTCGTCGATGCCGATCCGAAACTTGACGGTCACCGGGATGTCCGTCCCCTCGGTGGCCTTCACCGCCGCGGCGACGATGCGTCCGAAGAGCGATCGCTTGTACGGCAGGGCGGCGCCGCCGCCCTTGCGCGTCACCTTGGGCACGGGGCAGCCGAAGTTCATGTCGATGTGGTCGGCCATGTTCTCGTCGACGATCATCTTCGCGGCGTCGTACGTCGTGTCCGGGTCCACGGTGTAGAGCTGCAACGAGCGAGGCGTCTCGGTCGGGCCGAACGTGGTCATGTGCAACGTGGCGGGCTGCCGCTCGACGAGGGCACGCGCGGTGACCATCTCGCAGACGTAGAGCCCGGAGGTGCTGCCCGTCAGCGTCTCCTCGAGCTCCCGACACAGCGTGCGGAACGCCACGTTGGTGACACCGGCCATCGGCGCGAGGACGACGGGACTACGCAGGGCGAGGGAACCGATCTGCAGAGTCATGGTTGATCACACACCAGACATGGTCGACGGGAAACAGCGATGTGCCCGGCATCCGCGGAACGGGTGCCGGGCACATCGAGGGTATCCGTCGGAACTGGCACTCGGCCACTCCGTGGTGCGGTGCGGGTCAGGATGCCTGCGCGGCCTGCCGCTTGGCAGCCTCGCGGGACAGCATGCGGTCGCGCTGCTCCTCGAACTTGAGAACGTCCTTCTCCAGCTTCTCGAGGAAGGCGGCGAGCTCCTCACGCGTCTGCTCGCCCTCGGCGGTGAAGTCGGTGCGATCGAAGATGTTCCACTTGCGCAGCACCGGCATGACGACGTCCTCGAGGTGCTGACGCAGATCGTAGATCCCGTGCTTGGCCATCAGCACGCCGTTGCGGCGGAAGTTGGGCATGCCGGCGCCGGGCATCTGGAAGTTCTGCACGATGTCGGCGATGGCACGCAGCGCCTGGTCGGGCGAGATGTCGAGCGCCGCACCGCACAGGTTGCGGTAGAAGATCATGTGCAGGTTCTCGTCGGCCGCGATGCGCTGGAGCATGCGGTCGGCGATGGGGTCGTTGCAGACCTTGCCCGTGTTGCGGTGGCTGACTCGCGTGGCCAGCTCCTGGAACGTCACGTACGAGACGGAGTGCAGGAAGCCCATCTGATCGTGGCCACCGGCAGCGGCCGAGGAGAAGCCGTTGGTCATGTGCTCGATGCGGGCCTGCTCGAGGGCGACGGGATCCACTCCGCGCGTGACCACCAGGTAGTCGCGCATGACGATGCCGTGGCGGTTCTCCTCGGCGGTCCACCGGCCCACCCAGGTGCCCCAGGCGCCGTCCTGCGAGAAGTTCTCCGCGATCTCGCGGTGGTACGACGGCAGGTTGTCCTCGGTGAGGAGGTTGGTGATCATGGCGGCCTTGGCCACCTCGTCGAGCCGAGACTGCTCGGGCGACCAGTCCTCGCCACCGAGCGCGGCGAAGTTACGCCCCTCGTCCCAGGGGACGTAGTCGTGGGGGTGCCACTCCTTCGCCATGGAGAGATGCCGGTTCAGATTCTCTTCCGCAACCGGCTGCAGCTCTCCGAGCAGCTCCAGTTGGGTCAGATCCCGTGCCATGCGTGTCCTCCAGAATGGTGTTCGGCTCACTGCTTCCGCGCGATGACCGCGCTGCCTCGTACTGTGAGGGCAGCCTACGGCACCGTAACTTCGATGTGAATTGCTTCGACGAGCCGCCGCGAGGGGTGCGTACCGTCCGGTAGACGTTCATCGAGCGGGGCGACAGTTCGTTACGCCCGCCCGCCGTCGACCTCGTCCAGTATATGCCGCGGGGTACGGGGTACAGGTGTTGTGACTTCTGCGAGAAACGAACTCGATGTACTGTGCGTCACTCGGAGTCGCTGGCAGGGGACAGATCACCGGAGCCACTGTGGCGACGACCGTTGTCTGCCATTCTGTCTGCCGTGGCGCAACTGAGAACCGAGGGACACCGCGTTCTGGTCGTCGACCTGCACGGGGACAGCGTGCGGGCGGTCACCGGATCGATGATCGCGTACGAGGGCCAGGTGACCTTCCGGAACGCCGGGATGGGCGGTGGCGGTGGACTGCGCGCCGCTCTCAAGCAGAAGGTCACCGGCGAGTCGCTGTCCCTGATGGAGATGGCGGGGCAGGGAACGGTGCGGCTCGCGGTCGACGCGCAGCACGTCGTCGTCGTGCCGTTGGCGGGTGACGCACTCCACGTCGAATCGTCGCAGTTGCTCGCTCTGTCCGGCGGGCTGCGGTCCGATGTGGCCTTCGCCGGGCTCCGCGGCGCCTCGTCCGGGCAGGGCCTGTTCACGACGGTCGTCAGTGGACAGGGCGAGGTGGGGCTGCTGTCCGCGGGCGGACCGCTCATCGCGCTCGAGGTGTCGCCGCAGTACCCGTTGGTGGTCGATCCGGACGCCTTCGTCGCGCACCGAGGTCAGGTGACACAGAGCTTCGTCACCGACGTCACGTGGCGGTCGGCCGTCGGCGGCGGGAGCGGCGAGGCCTTCTCCCTCCGCTTCGACGGCACCGGTGTCGTCTACATCCAGCCGCAGGAGCGCTGACATGTTGGAACTCGTCAACAGCAAGGTCGTGAAGTCGACCGTCGCCCCGGGCTCGCCCACGCTCGCGCGCCGTGGATCCATGTTGTTCCACCAGGGCGACGTCCGCTTCGTCCCGCACACGATCGGCGGCGCGGGCGGCATGCCGCGGATGGGTGCCGTCGCGGGAATGGCCGGCCGGATGATGTCGGGCGAGCACGTCGCCATGATGGCCGCCGAGGGGTCCGGCACCGTGCACTACGGCCACGCCGGGCTGCACGTGTCCGTCATCGATCTCGACGGGACCGGTCTCCTGTCGGTCGAGGCGTCACGGTTGCTCGCACACAGTGGCGCACTCTCGACATCGGTCGTACCCCTGACGCAGCAGGGAGGAGTCCGCGGCGCGGTGCGCGGGGCGATGACCGGGCAGGGCATGTTCACGACACAGGTCGCCGGACGTGGGCAGGTGGCCGTGCTGTCCCACGGTGGGACGGTCGAGATCGAGGTGGGTCCGCACCGGCCGCAGGTGGTGGTCGATCCGCAGGCGTACGTGTGCCACCGCGGCACTCTCACCGTCGACATCTCGACGAACGTCGGGTGGCGTGACGCCGTCGGCCGCGGTTCGGGTGAAGCCGTGCAACTCGCGATCGGCGGCGCAGGGACCGTGTGGGTCCAGGCGTCCGAGCAGAAGTTCTGACGAGAGGGAATCGGACATGACCGACGTCGTGCACAACCCCCACACCCTGCCGGTGAACGACAACGTGCCGGGAAACGACTACGCCTTCTGCATCGAACTCGCGGGACAGCCGTGGTTCACGGCGAAGGGCGCGATGATCGCCTACTACGGGTCGGTGCAGTTCGAGCCTCTCGGGCGGACGTCGATGGCGGCCGTCGTGGCCTCACGCTTCTCGTCGCCGCTGTACGCGAACGACTGGGTGCTCGCGAGCGGACACGGCAAGGTGCTGCTCGGCGATCGCGGCTTCGACATCAACTCGTTCGATCTCGACGACGGCAACCTGACCATCCGGGCGTCGAACCTGCTGGCCTTCGAACCCGGCCTCGAGCTGAAGCAGTCCATCGTGCCCGGTTTTCTCACGCTGCTCGGCACCGGGAAGTTCCTCGCCTCGTCCAACGGTGCGGTCGTGTTCGCCGAACCGCCCGTTCGAGTGGATCCGCAGGCACTCGTCGGCTGGGCCGACTGCCCCGCTCCGTCCCACCACTTCGACGCGCAGTGGATGCAGAGCTTCCTGGGGGCGGCGCAGGGGATGCTCCTCGGAGCACAGACGGGGGAGGAGCGGCAGTTCGACTTCACCGGTGCGGGAACGGTCCTGATCCAGTCGTCCGAGAAGGTGGTGAGCGACGCTCATCTGCTCCGCCACATCGAGTCGGAGACCGTGGCGCTGGGTCAGAACGCGTTGCGCTCACTCCATCAGAGCATCGGGGCCCGGCTGAGCCAGAATTCCTGAGCGTCGACGGGTGTGGGGAAAGACGTTGTGCCCCCAGTAGGGCTCGAACCTACGACCTGCGGATTAAAAGTCCGTAGCTCTACCAACTGAGCTATAGGGGCAGTGCTCGACGAGTGTAATGGACCCCGGGCGGACGCTCACGACCTGGCCTCGCGTCGGGAGTGACGCATTCACCATTCACCTATTCGCTATGAATCATCACCATTCTCGCCGGTCGACATTCGGATGCGGGCCGGGCATATATCCGACAAACCGGTCATCGGAACGCACGACACGCTGGTGGGGCCGTCCGAACACGCCGGACGAACCCGCTCGAGCTCGATGTTTGCGGCCACGTCCGAGGGGATTCTCAGGTTTGTCGGCTACCCTTCACTCAGTATCAGGGCCCTTCAGGGTGTTCAATTTCGGAGGCAGCAGCGCAATGGCACAGCAGGAACGTGCTCGACGCACCCGGGCCGCGATCGTCGAGGCAGCCGCGTACGAGTTCAGCAAGCGTGGGTACACCGCGGCGTCGGTCAACACGATTCTCGAGGGATCACGCGCCACCAAGGGTGCGATGTACTTCCACTTCAGCTCCAAGGAAGAACTGGCTCGCGCCGTTCTGCAGACCGCGATGGAGAAGTACGTCGCGATCATGGACGTGGAGCGCCCGGACGGCGTCGACGCCCTCGAGTGGCTGCACAACCTCATCTTCCAGCTCGCCCGGTCCTTCGACGAGAACGTCGTCGTGCGTGCGGAGTTCCGTCTCGTGGTCGAGCCCGAGTTCCACGCGAGCATCCGCGAGGGAGCGGGCGCCGTGTGGGGTCGCACCGCCCACAAGCTCGCGGCCGAGGCGCACGAGACCGGTCTGCTGCGCCCCGACATCGATCCGCGCATGTTCACCCGCGTGCTGGTGACCTCGCTCGCCGGCCAGCGGTACATGGCCGATCTGACCGCCGAGGACACCGACCTGGTGGTGCTGTTCGAGGAGTCCCTCGAGGTTCTCCTGATGGCGATGGCGTCGCGGGAATGGCTCGACAAGTGGCGCGTCAACGGGTGGCCCCGAGTCGACGCTGTGAGCGTCGAAACATAGCCTCACCTGCGGATTTGTGAAATTCCGAAGCGGTGTCCTAAGCTATCCAAGCTCCCAACGGAACGCCGTTGGGGTACGGTCGGAGCGATTCGACGGGCCCCCTTCGTTTAGCGGCCTAGGACGCCGCCCTTTCAAGGCGGTAGCGCGGGTTCGAATCCCGTAGGGGGTACGTTTCAGCGAGTGACAACGCTGGAGCGGGAGTGGTGAGAAGTAGGACGAAGATGCAGTAGGGTCTTCCACGCAGTACATGCTTCACAGCATGGCCCTGTGGCGCAGTTGGTTAGCGCGCCGCCCTGTCACGGCGGAGGTCGCGGGTTCGAGTCCCGTCAGGGTCGCAACACCTCAGAGGTCGCAATACCTCAGTGATGCGATGATCGTCAGCACCGAGTAGTACAGCATCACCGGTACCCGCGAGGGTGCCCACGGCCAGGTAGCTCAGTCGGTACGAGCGTCCGCCTGAAAAGCGGAAGGTCGCCGGTTCGATCCCGGCTCTGGCCACCGAGAATGGACACAGACTGGAACCACCTGCCGGCGCAGGTGGTTCTTCTCGTTTCCGGACCCGTCGTCCTAGGTCGCCGACGCCCGGGTGGTATCGATAGGGCATGACTGACATCGATGCTGACGTGATCGTGGTGGGGGCGGGTATCGCCGGTCTACGGTGCGCCGGAGCGCTGCGCCGGCGTGGATTCACGGTGCGGGTCGTGGAGGCGGGCGACGCCCCGGGGGGACGGATCCGCACCGACGTCGTGGACGGCTTCCGCTGTGATCGAGGCTTCCAGCTCCTCAACCCCTCCTACCCGGCCGTGAAGCGTCATGTCGACGTGTCCGCGCTCGATCTGCGGGTCGCCGGTCGCGGTGTGCGGATCGTCGACGACTCGGGGCGAGCGCACACGATCGCCGACCCGACACGGCACCCGGGCCTGCTGCTCGGGACGGTGCGGTCCGCGGCTCGCCTCGGCCTGCTGCACCCGGGCGCCGTCGTCGGCGCCGCGCGGTGGGCGTTGCCCGCTGTCGGACCGGTGCGCCGCCTGGCCGCGTCCCCCGACGCTGCACTCGCCGACGACTGGGACCGCGTCGGCCTCCGCGGTCCGCTGCGCTCCGCACTGCTGGCTCCGTTTCTCAGCGGGGTCCTCGCCGACGGCGTGGGAGACACGTCGGACCGCTACGTCCGGCTCGTGCTCCGCAGCTTTCTTCTCGCGACACCCGGTGTGCCGAACCGCGGAATGCAGGCGTTCCCCGAGCAGCTCGCCCGCGATGCCGGGGTCGACATCGCGTACTCCTCGCGCGTCGAGCAGGTCACCGACGGCGCGGCACCCGCCGTGCGGATCGCCGACGGGTCGGTGCTGCAGGCCCGCGCGGTGGTGGTGGCGACGGACGCGCGAGGCGCGAACGAGCTGACGGACACCCGGACCTCTCCCATGCGCGGGTTGTCGACGTGGTGGTTCGAGGCCGACGCCGCGGAATCCGACGAGTTCCTCCGCATCTCGGGGACGGGCGGCGTGGTGGTCAACACCGCCGAGATGAGCTCCATCGCACCGGGATACGCGCCGACCGGGAAGACCCTGGTGCAGGCGACCACGCTGCTGGACGACGCCGGTCCCGCCGAGGAGTCCGTCGTGCGCGCCGTTCTCGATCGGCTGTGGGGTCGGTCCACCGCGTCGTGGCGGGTGATCGTGCGTCACGACGTACGGCGTGCGCTCCCGGTCCAGGCACCCGGGACGTCGCTCCGGCGATCGCTGCAGGTCGGTGACCGCGTGCTGCTCGCCGGCGACCATCGCGACACCCCGTCGATCCAGGGTGCTCTGGTGTCGGGTGGTCGCGCGGCCGCCGAGGTGGCGCGGCTGCTCGGCTGACGTGGCGTCCGGTTCGTGGGCCGGAGCGATCTCCACGGAATCTTCACAACGTGTCCCCGAGACCCGCACATGATGCCGTTACGGTCTGTTTCATGGATCGACGACGAATTCTGGTGGTCGAGGACGAACGGGCCCTGGCCGACGCGATCGCGGCGCGGCTGCGGTCCGAGGGCTTCGACGTCGACCTCGCGTCGACCGGACCGGCCGCCGTGGAGACGGTGGCCCACACGAACCCCGACCTGGTGGTCCTCGACGTGATGCTGCCGGGGTTCGACGGTCTCGAGGTGTGCCGACGCATCCAGTCCCGCCCCGAGGGAGCAGTCGCCGTCCTCATGCTCACGGCGCGGTCGGACGAGACGGACCAGCTGGTGGGCCTCGGGGTGGGTGCGGACGACTACATGTCCAAGCCGTTCTCGATGCGCACCCTGGTGGCCCGCGTGCACGCACTGCTGCGCCGGGTGGAACGCCATCCCGCGCCGACGCCGACCGTCGTGCACGAGTTCGACGACGTCCGGGTCGACGAGCACGCGCGGCGGGTCTTCCGTGACGGCGACGAGGTCCACCTGACACGCACGGAATTCGATCTGCTGCTGTTCCTCGCTCGGCGGCCGGGCGCGGCCTTCGGGCGAGATCGACTGCTGTCGGACGTGTGGGGGTGGTCGCGCGACGACTCCATGACGTCGGTGCCGTCCCGCACGGTCGACAGCCACGTCAAGGCGTTGCGGCGCAAGCTGGGGTCCGACGTCGTGCGCACCGTCCACGGCGTCGGGTACGCGTTCCGGGCACGCGCATGATCCGCCCTCTCGACTCGCTGCGCTCGTTCAAGGTCAAGACCGGCCTGGTGGTGGTGATCGCGCTGTTCGCGGCGTCGGGCACCTTCTGGCTCGCGGCCCAGCAGCCGTTCCGGTACGCGCTGCTGCTCGCACTCGTCGTGGCGCTGGTGGTCACGCAGATCGTCGCGCACGGGATGACCTCGCCGCTGCGCGAGATGACCGCAGCCTCGCGAGCGATGGCGAACGGGGACTACACGCATCGGGTCCGGGCCACGTCGCGGGACGAGATCGGCCAGCTGGCCGTCGCGTTCAACACGATGTCGGCAGACCTGGCAGAGGCCGACCGCTACCGTCGGGAGCTGATCGGCAACGTCTCGCACGAACTCCGGACACCGATCGCGTCGCTGCAGGCCGTGCTCGAGAACATCGCAGACGGGGTGCAGGAAGCGACCCCGGGGACGGTGGGGGTCGCCCTCGAGCAGACCGAACGTCTGGCTCGGCTCGTCGACGACCTCCTGGACCTCTCCAAGCTCGAGGGTGGCGCACTCGGTCTGTCGCGCAGCACGTTCGACCTCCGTCAGTTCCTGACCAGCGTGGTCACCCAGAGCACGGCGACCCGATTCTCGGTGTCGGTCGAGCCTCCCGGTGCGACGGTGACCGCCGACGAGGAACGGGTACGGCAGGTGGTGGCCAATCTGGTCGAGAACGCCGTGCGCCACGGTCCGCCCGACGGTGCAGTGGCCGTGTCGGCCGTGGTGGGTGACGACACGGTGCGCATCGACGTGGTCGACGAGGGCGACGGGATCGCGCCGGCCGATCGCGCTCGGGTGTTCGACCGGTTCGTCCGCGGCGGGTCGACCGACGGCGGCACCGGCATCGGGCTCGCCATCGCTCGATGGGCCGCCGAGTTGCACGGCGGCACACTCGATGTGGTCGACGTCGGCGCCGGGTGTTGCTTCCGGCTCACCCTTCCCGTCTGACCCCCCACCGTCCGCACTCGGCACGTGACACCGCATCCGGTGCTCGCGCGATCACCCCTGCCCGAAAGAGGTTCACGATGACCACCGACCTTCTTCCCGATCCGGCGGCGCAGTCGCCGGTCCGCACCGTCACCGAGTCTCCGCGTCGCTGGGCCGTGGGCTCCGCCGCAGCGGTCGGGGTGGTCGCCGGCGCCATACTGACCGACCGGCCGTCGGTGGCCTACCTCGCCGTCGGCGTCGCTGCCGTCCTCGCCGCTCGACTGCCGGACCGGTCGCGCTGGTCCGTGGCATGGATCGGCGCCGCGTTCGCGCTGCTGCTGGTCCCGTTCGTCCGCGATTCGGGTTGGCTCGCAGCGTCGTCCGTCGGATTGGCCGTGTGGTGTGTGGCTCTGTCGACCACGAGATCGACGACGTTCACCGCCACGGTGCTCGCGCCGATCGTGCCCGTCGTGGTGCAGGGAGCCGTGCTCCGCTCGCTCGGAACCGGTGCCGCACAGGTGACGCTCCCGTCTCGGGGGTCCGCGGTACGCACGCTGCGCGTCGTGGTGAGCACGGCCCTGCTGGTCACCGTGTTCACGCTGCTGTTCGCGGGTGCCGACGATCGCTTCGCCTCGCTCGTCGACGCGGTGATCCCGACCGTGTCCGTCGACGTCGACCCGCTGGGGCCGGTCGTGGCTCTGTGCGTCGCGCTGTGGATTCTGGGTGTCGCCCACGCGAAGCGTCACGCGATGGCACTCGATGCGCTCGCTCCCGGCGCTGGTCGACGACGACCGGTGTGGGAGTGGGCGGTGCCGGTCTGCGCGCTCGTCGTCGTGTTCGCTGCGTTCGTCGTGGTGCAGGCAGCCACGTTGTTCGGCGGACACGACCACGTGATGACGACGGACGACCTGACGTTCGCGGACCACGCCCGATCGGGATTCTGGCAGCTGATCACGGTGACAGTCGGCGTGCTCGTCGTGGTCGCCGTGCAGGTACGCAAGGTCGACGCCGAGGTGCGGCGCGACCGGGTGCTCGCGCGCATCGCCTTCGGGTCGCTGTGTGTGCTGACGCTGGTGGTCGTCTGGTCGGCGGTGTACCGAATGTCGTTGTACGAGCAGCAGTTCGGTCTCACTCGGCTGCGAGTCGGGGTCATGGCCGTCGAGGTGTGGTTGGGCGTCGTCGTGCTCGCCGTCATCGTCGCCGGTGCGCGCTGGTCCGCGCGCCTACTGCCCGCGGTGATCGTCGGCACGGCGGCGCTGGGCGTGCTGGTGATGGCGGTGGTGAACGTCGATGCGCTGGTCGCGGACCGTGCAGTCGAGCGCTACGAGCGGACCGGACTGATCGACGTCGACTATCTCGGCACGCTGTCGGCGGACGCGGTGCCCGCCGTGTCGACCCTGCCGCCCACGCTGCGCGACTGCATCGTCGACGAGCCCGGGAGCGACCCGTGGTGGAACGCGAACCTCGCACGCCGTGAGGCCGCCGTCATCGCGGCGAGCGACCCTCTCGCAGAGTGCGCTCTGCCAGCTCGCGAAGCGGGCCGGTGAGTGCCGAATCGCCGGTCTCGCACGAGTGCTCGCCGATCTCGAGTCGCCACCGGAAGGTGTCGCGAGCGAGGGACGACGACTCGGGCAGGCCGTTCAACAGGGGGAGCGCGCGAGTGACCAGCTGCTCCCACTCGGGTGCCGTGTCGCCGAGGGCCGTGGTGTCGACGCTGCCGCGGCGGGTCATCCCGGCCACGCCGCCGCTGCGTACCACCACGATGACCATGTCACGTCCTCTTGCTCGCCTCGTCCGCCGCATCGGACGCGGATCCCGTCCCGGCCGGCTCGAGGCCCACGGTAGTCCACCCGCCGACCACGGCGCGGTGAACGTCGGACCCGGTTCCGTACCGCGCCGATGCGGCCGCGACCGTCACCGCGGAGAAGGCGGCGAAATCGGCGGTCGGCGTCAGGCTGCCGGACGTGAGAGCGTCGAACCAGACCTGTCCGAGACGATCCCAGGCCGGCCCGCCGAGCGCGACGGCGGCCTCGGCGAACGCGCGGTTGGGGATGCCGGAGTTGATGTGCACCCCGCCG
The DNA here is from genome assembly GCF_019836145.1 of Rhodococcus sp. BP-241. Lineage (NCBI taxonomy): Bacteria > Bacillati > Actinomycetota > Actinomycetes > Mycobacteriales > Nocardiaceae > Rhodococcus > Rhodococcus sp. BP-241. The sequence continues at coordinate 239,729 of NZ_JABUEI010000005.1, forward strand.
TTGTCCTCGGTGGTCTCGACGTATCCCGCCATGTCCGCGGGCTGGGGGTCCTTGCCGAGGACGTCGTCGTCGTACGCGGTACCGGGTGCCAGCATCGAGCGGAGGGCGCTGCCCTGCACGTCGGGGAGGAAGAGCCCCTCGCCGACGAGCCAGGACGCGTCCTCGGCGTTCTGCCCACGCGAGCGCTGTTCTGCGAGGACGCCGAACACGTCGGACACCGACTCGTTGAGGGCGCCGGACTGTCCGGCGTACTCGAGCTGTGAGGTGTACTGCGTGAAACCGTGAGCCAACTCGTGCGCGATGACGGACAGCGACACGGTGAAGCGGGTGAACACCTCGCCGTCACCGTCGCCGAACACCATGCGGGTGCCGTCCCAGAACGCGTTGTCGTACTGCTCGCCGTAGTGCACCGTGGCGTCGAGCGGCAGCCCCTGCCCATCGAGGCTGGACCATCCGTAGACCTCGGCGAACAGGGCGTGGGTGACGCCGAGGCCGTCGTAGCTCTCGTCCGCCGCCGGATCGCCGACAGGTTCGCCGCCCTCGGTACGCACGACGTCGCCGGGCAGAGTCTGCGTGTTCTTCGCGTCGGCGATGGTGCGCTGCAGCCGATCCGCGACGGCGCCGCGGGGAGCGGTGGGCGACACGGTGGACCGCGTCGAGTCGCGTCGGCGCCGCATCTCGTCGTCGAGTTCCAGCGTGCGGCTCGCGACGGACGGGGCGGTGTCCAGGCGGGCACTGCGTTCCGCGGGGGCCGACGCGAGGCGCTGCAGAAGGTAGGGAGGAACGACGCCCTGGCAGCAGGGCGTGGTGCGCGAGAGGTCGGGGGTGGCCACGATGAGATCCTTCCGAAGGGGAACGATCGCCACGCTAACCCCGATCACCGACAGCCCGCGCACCTCGCGGAGCTCGTGCGGTCAGGGGCAGGCGACCTTCGCCTGGTCGTAGATGCGACCGGCCTCGTCGACACCGGGCTCGTTGCCGTTGTTGGTGGCCTGCGACCGGATGTCGGTGACCACGGCGTCCTTCTCCTTGCCGTCGGTGATCTGCTGGCAGATGCTGCCGAGCAGCGATTCGATGTCCTCGTCGGACTTTCCCTCGGAGAGCGCGGAGAACTGCGCCTTGTAGGCGGCGACGAAGGTCGCGCGCTTGGCGTCGTCGAACACGTTGCCGGCATCGTCGGCCAGGCTGCCGGCGCTCGACTGGATGCCGGGTGCGGCCGACTGTGCAGAGCTGAGTGCGCCCTGAGCTGCGTCGCCCACCGATTCCGCGGCGTTGTTCGCGGTGTCCTGTGCGGACTGCTGATCCTCGGAGCTGCATCCACCCAGGACCAGGGCGAGGGTGGCAGCGGCGGCGAGCGTGGCGGGAAGGAGTCTCATCGGACGAACTTTACCGGGCGTACCGTCGCATTCCACCGCGAAAGAGGCCTGTGAATGACCATGATCGACGATGGCCATCATGCAGCGGGGTGCGCGTGCGCGGCGGGTGCGGACGCCGATCGTGCGCAGTGCCGACGGGACGTCGTCCGTGGAGTCGTTCGTCATCGCCGCGGTCGCGACCATCCTGCTCACCCGCGCCTACCTCGAACTCACCGACTATCCGCAGGTGGGCGGTGGGAGCCTGCACATCGCCCACGCACTGTGGGGCGGTGCGCTGATGATGACGGCGCTCGTCGTCGGATGGCTGTTCCTCGGCTTCGGAGCGCGCTCGTCGGCCGTGCTGCTGGGCGGCGTCGGCTTCGGTCTGTTCCTGGACGAGGTCGGGAAGTTCGTGACGAAGGACAACGACTACTTCTACGGCCCGTCCGCCGAGATCATGTACGTGACGGTGGTTCTGGTCCTGGTGCTCGGACGAACCGTCCGCGACGTCCGTGAACCGACGCCACGGGAATGCCTCGCGAACGCTGCCGCCATCGCGTCGGAAGGACTCGTCGGTGGGGTACCGGGATCGCGCCGGGAGCTGGCCCGCGAACTGCTCGACCGAGCGCGGACGACGGGAGCCGATCCCGAGCTCGTCGCGAGCATCGACACCCTGCTGAGTCGGTGCGTTCCGGCACCGTCCCGGCCGACGAGTCGGCGGGCGTGGTTCTCGCGCGCCGTCCCGTCGTTCGTGACCAGTACGCGCTGGGCGATCGCGTTGTCCTGGCTCATGGTGGTCACCGCGTCCGCGACGGTCGTGGCGGGCATCGCGCAACTGGCCACGGGCGGTCTGGTCATCGAGCGCGACGACCTCGATGTCACCCTCGACCGGATGACCATCTCGGGCGGCATCCTGTGGGTGACGGCGTGCGTCACGGTCGCCCTCGGGCTCCCGTCGCTGATCGCACGGCGGCGCACCGCGTCCCTCTGGCCTCTGCACCGACTCCGGTCGGCGGCCCTGATCTACGCGTTGCTCGGTGCGCTCGTCGACTTCGCCGAGACGGGCTTCGCCGCCCTGACCAACCTCGCGATCGGACTGTTGACGCTCGCCGCGATCTCGCACCGGATCACGGTGGAGACAGCGCGAGGGTCCGCTGCGACGCGAAGTGCCGCGGTGCGCCTGTGAGCGGGTCGGTGAACTCGATGCTCCGCGCCAGCAGTCGCAGTGGATCCCGGTAGTCGTCGACGGCGACCTCGCGCGGCACGGGATACAGCGAGTCGCCGACTATGGGCAGGCCGAGAGAGGCCATGTGCACGCGTAGTTGATGGGTCTTGCCCGTGCGTGGATGCAGGCGGTAGAGCGCCAGGTCGCCCACCGTGCGCACCTTCTCGATCACGGTCTCGCTGTTCGGCTCACCCGGCACCTCGGTCGCCTGCAGTGATCCACGGTACTTGACGATGCGGCTGCTCACGGTGTGCGGGAACGAGATCGGCGAGTCGGGGGCCACCGCTTCGTAGACCTTGACCATGCTGCGCTCCCGGAACATCTCCTGATATGCGCGGCGGACGTCCTGTCGTGCGGTGAAGACGAGCACGCCCGCGGTGAGGCGATCGAGGCGGTGCGCCGGGGACAGTGCGTCGTTTCCCAGTTCGCGTCGCAGCCGGGTCAGGGCGGTCTGCACGACGAAGCGCCCCCGTGGTGTCGTCGCCAGGAAGTGCGGCTTGTCCACCACCACGATCGCATCGTCTCGGTACAGGATCGGGGCGGTGAACGGCACCTCGGGTTCCACGGGCGGATCCCGGTACAGGTAGACGTCGGCGCGGGGGACCAGGGGAGTGTCGACCAGCACGGGCCGTCCTGCGGCATCCACGACCTCGCCGTCCGTCACCTTCGCGCGCAGGGCCTCCGCATCGCGCGGAAAGCGTGCGACGAGGTACTCGACTATGGTCCTGTGCTCTGCCGGCGCGTCCGGCATGCGGATCCGCGTCGGATTGAGACCGTCTCGGATCGGCAGCGGTGCGGGCACCGGATCGAGCGTAGTGCGCCGGTACCCTCGAACGCGGTCGGCCGCGGCGAGCGGCCGAGAGAAGTCTCAGGGGGGAAGCGCATGGCACAGAAGTCTGCACACAAGTGGGTCGAGACCGACGTACCGGATCAGTCCGGCCGGACCTTCGTGGTCACGGGAGCCAACAGCGGGCTCGGCGCCGAGGCCGCGAAGGCACTCGGTCGCGCGGGCGCGACGGTGGTGCTGGCCTGCCGGACCGTGGAGAAGGCGAAGCCGATCGCGGACGAGATCGGTGAGCGCGCCGAGGTGCGTCGACTCGACCTCGCGGATCTGAGCTCGGTGCGGGAGTTCGCCGACGACACGCCCACCGTGGACGTACTGATCAACAACGCCGGCGTCATGGCACTGCCGCTGAAGCGGACCGCCGACGGATTCGAGATGCAGTTCGGCACGAACCATCTCGGGCATTTCGCGCTGACCGGCCTCCTGCTGGACAGGATCACCGACCGCGTGGTCACCATGTCGAGTTTCATGCACCAGGTACCGGGACTGAAGCTGTCGGATCTCAACTACGAGAAGCGTCGCTACAGCCGGTGGGGTGCCTACGGGCAGTCGAAGCTGTCGAACCTGCTGTTCGCGTACGAGCTGGATCGCCGACTGCGTGCGGCGGGGTCACCCGTGCTCTCGCTGGCGGCGCATCCCGGTTACTCGAGTACCGAGTTGATGGGTCGGACGGAGAGTGTGCAGGACGCGTTCATGTCACTCGGCCGGGTCTTCGCCCAGTCGGCCTACATGGGAAGCCTGCCGGAGCTCTACGCCGCGACGGCACCGGGGCTGCAGTCCGGCGGCTACTTCGGACCGGACGGGTTCCAGGAGCTGAGCGGGCACCCGAAAAAGGTCGGATCGAACAAGGCCTCGCGTGACGAGGCGAAAGCCCGTGAGCTCTGGACCAGGTCGGTCGAGCTCACGGGCGTCACCTACCCGATCTGAACGGTCAGTCGTCGCTGACGGTGATCTGCACGTCGATGTTGCCGCGGGTCGCGTTGCTGTAGGGGCAGACCTCGTGGGCCTTGTCCGCGAGGGCCTGCGCCGTGTCGTGATCGAGGTTGGGGAGGGTCACCTCGAGGACCACGGCGAGCTCGAAGCCGCCGGCGTCGTTCGGGCCGATGCTGACCTTCGCGCCGACGGAGGAGTCGGTGACGTCGGCCTTCTGCTGGCCGGCGACGAGGCGCAGAGCGGAGTGGTAGCACGCGGCGTAGCCGACGGCGAAGAGCTGCTCCGGGTTGGTTCCGTTGCCGCTGCCGCCCATCTCGGTGGGGGCGGCGAGGTCGACGTCGACCTTGCCGTCGGTGGTGCGGCCGTGGCCGTTGCGTCCGTCGCCGGTGGCCAGTGCCTCTGCGGTGTACAGCGTCTTCATGGGTGAACCTCTCGTGGTGGGGATGGACGGGTCAGGCGGAACGAAGCGACGCGGTGGTCTTGCGGACGAGCGCGATCAGCGTGGTCGCCTCGTCTTCGGTGAGGCCGGTCGCGGTGAAGATGCACTCGGGAACGTGCGCGGCCGCGGAACGCAGGGCGCGGCCCGTGTCCGTCAGCCGGATCTCGACGCGTCGTTCGTCCTCCGCTGAGCGTTCGCGGGTGACGAGCGACAGTGTCTCGATGCGCTTGAGCAGGGGGGACAGTGTTCCGGAATCCAGGCCGAGTCGATCGCCCAGTTCCGAGACGCTGAGTCCGTCCCGCTCCCACAGCACGAGCATCACCAGGTACTGCGGGTAGGTGATGCCCAGGTCGTCCAGCAGGGGCCGGTAGACCGCGGTGGTGGCCCGCGACGCCGAGTACAGGGCGAAGCAGAGTTGCTTGTCCAGTGTCAGCGCGTCGTTCACAAGACCGAACGTAGCGCACAATTGAATTGTGCACAACCTATTGCTCGAGACAATTGTCCGTCCAAGCGATCGAGGCGGACGTCAGCGTGCGAACAGGAACATCGCAAGAGTGCGGAGAACGCCGGGGTAGGCGTCGTCACGCGGCTGCGAGGCGGCGGGCGCGGGTCGGAGCGGCGTCATGGGCACCGATGGGTACTGACCGTCGGTAACGGGTGCAGTGGTGGTTTCGGCGGAATGGTCCAGACTCATACCCCGTATTGTGCACCACCCGTCTGCGAAAAGGCTGTGAACAGCCCGTGCGGTTCGTGGCGTGTCCCACGGGACGTCACATCCGGGCGTGCCGGGCCATCACGACGGCGTAGACGCCGTAGAGGGCGATGCCGACTCCGGCGAGGACGAGCAGGATCTGTCCGAACGGCTGCGCCCCCAGGGTCTTGACGGCTCCGTCGAGACCCGTCGCCTTGCCGGGATCCGCGGTCAGCACGGCGGCGGCCACCAGGACACCGACACCGACGAGGGCGAGGCCCTTGGCGGTGTATCCGACCACGCCGATGACCCGGACCGGACGCCCGACGTGACCCTCGAGGTCCTTCTCGAACTTCGTGGAGATGCCCTTGTACACGTGATAAGCGCCGACGCCGATGATGACGGCCGCGGCCACGACGAGAACGACCTTGCCGATCGTCGACTCCATGAGGCGGGCGGTGAGCCCGGCGTTCTGCTGACCCGTCGACTGCCCGGCACCGCGAGCGAAGTTCAGCGCGGACCAGGCGAATGCGAGGTACACGACGGCGAGTGCACCGGCCTTGAGTCGATCGGTCGCACTGCCGGAATCGGCCTCGGTCTTCTTACCCACCACCGCCTCGAGAATGCGCCACGCGGCGAGGGCCAGGAAGGCGACGACGGCGATCCACAGCATGACGGCACCGCCGGGCTTGGAGGCCAGCTCGCCCAGCGCGCCGGACTGGTCGGCGTTGCCGCCCTGTCCGAAGGCGAGCCGCACCGCGATGTATCCGATCAGGAGGTGCAGCACTCCGCTCACGAGATGCCCTGCGCGGGCGGCTCTCTCGAGGGCCGTGCTGTTCTGGATGCGGTCCCCGCGAGAGGTGTCGATCGCCATCGGTCCATGGTCCCACGTCAAGGGAGAAGAATGTCCGCTTCCGCCGCCCGGGTGCGTCGGTACGGCCGTGCGCTACAGTGCCTGTGTGCAGCGAGCATATTTTTGGTTCAGCAGGCCGGCCCTCGGTGGTCCGGTCAGCGGAACCATGCGCTGACCCACTCCACCCGACGAGCCGGCAGGACCGGCTCGCGTGGAATTCGTGTCCCGGTCGTGACGTCTCACCCGACCGCCCCGAGGACTCATCGTGACTCTCGCACTCGACACTCTTCCCGACCTGTCGCGGACAGGTCCGCTCGTCTCGCCGCGTGCGCTGCGGGACGCGGAACCCGCATCCGCCGACGCGGCTCTCCGCGTCGCCGACAGCCGTGACGCCCTGCGCGCCATCCTGACCGGAGCCGACGACCGCGTGGCCGTCGTGGTGGGCCCGTGCTCCGTGCACGACCCGATCGCGGCACTGGACTACGCCCGCCGGCTGGCCGTCCTGGCCGACGAGGTGGGGGATCGACTCCAGGTGATCATGCGGGTCTACTTCGAGAAGCCGCGGACATCGGTGGGCTGGAAGGGTCTGCTCAGCGACCCCGGCCTCGACGGCTCGGACGATCTCGACGCCGGGCTCCGGGCGGCGCGGCGCATTCTGGCCGCCATCGTCGACGGCGGCCTGCCCACGGCGACGGAGTTCCTCGATCCTGCTCTGTCCGGCCATCTCTCGGACCTGGTGACGTACGGGGCGATCGGTGCCCGCACCGCGTCGTCGCAGGTTCACCGCCAGATGGTCAGCGGTCTGCCGATGCCGGTGGGCATCAAGAACGGAACGGACGGCGACGTGCAGGTGGCCGTCGACGGGGTGCGCTCGGCGAGGTCGCCGCACGTGTACGCCGGGGTCGACGACGACGGCCGACTGGCCGCCGTGCGCACGACGGGCAACGAGGACGCCCACGTCATCCTCCGGGGTGGGTCCTCCGGCCCGAACTACGACGCGGCTTCGGTGACCGACGCTGGGGAGCGGCTCCGGCGCTCGGGCGCGGACCCGCGGGTGGTGGTGGACGTCAGCCACGGCAACAGTGCCAAGAACCACCGACGCCAGCTCGACGTGCTGGGCGACCTCGCCGACCGGATCGCCGGCGGCGACCGCGGCGTCGTGGGGGTGATGGTGGAGAGCTTCCTCGTCGAGGGCCGTCAGGACCTCGGCACGTTGGGGGAGCCGCTCACCTACGGCCAGTCGATCACCGATGCCTGCCTCGGGTGGGCGGACACCGAATGCGCCGTGCGTGCGCTGGCCGACGCCGTCAGCGCACGCCGTGCGGTCGGAACTGGACGCTGATCCGGGGCCCCGTGGCGCGCGTGCTCTTGGGCACGCAGTGCTCCCAGGTCCGCTGACAGGACCCGCCCATGACGATCAGATCACCGTGTCCCAGAGTGTGTCTCACCGAGGGACCGCCGCCGCGCGGTCGCAGCAACAGCGGCCGTGCGGCGCCGAGGGACACGATGGCGACCATGGTGTCCTCGCGCGCTCCGCGTCCGAGGTCGTCGCCGTGCCAGGCGACGCTGTCCTTGCCGTCGCGGTAGAAGCAGAGTCCGGCCGTGGCGAAGTCCTCGCCCAGTTCGGCTCGGTAGTGCTCGCTCAGCTGTCGACCGGCATCGACCAGGACGGGGGCGGGCAGCCGCTCGGGATCGGGGAAGAAGGAGACCAGGCGCGGGACGTCGACGACGCGGTCGTACATCGGTCGGCGTTCCGACCGCCACGGAACCTCCTCCACCAGCCGGTCGAAGACGGAGTCCGAGCCGCTCACCCAGTTCGGCAGCACGTCGATCCACGCGCCGTCGGTCAACACCGTCCGGCGGACGGACGTGAGGGAGCCGAGCGACGGTCCGTCCGCGCCGTCGTCGAACAGGGACGCCTGGAGTGCGTAGGTCACGGGGCCATCGTAGCGCGGTCGTTCGAACGTATGTTCCTACGCGGCCGTCGTCAGCGAACGCGGGCCAGCTCCGCTGCGCGCAGACCGACGTACAGTTCGGCGGCGTCCACCGGGTTCGTGTGATCACGGCCCGTGAGGTCGTGGATACGGCGGAGCCGGTAGAGCACGGTGTTGCGGTGGTAGTGCAAGCGGTCGGCCGCCGCGGTGGTGGAACCGGCGGCCGCGAACCACGCGTCGAGCGTCTCGAGCAGGCTGTCCCGGTCCGCGAGGCGGTGCGGGCCCTCGGCCACGGCGAGCGGACCCAGGATCTGCCGGGCGGCCCGCGCGGCGGCGTCGGGAGTCGAGACCAGCAGCAGCGGAACCGGACACGCGTCGTAGCGACTGACGCGCGCGCTCCCCGGCGGTGCGCAGCGACGAGCCGTCCGGGCCTGCGCCACCGCCGTCGGGGTGGACAGCGACCGCTCGTAGTACGTGCCGACACCCAGTCGGGTGCCGTAGAGCCGGCCCAGGGTGTCCACCGCGTCGTCGAGCACCGCCGGCGCCGAGGCGACCAGCAGTCCCAGGTGACCGTCCGCATCGGTGTCCCACACCGACTCGACACCGAGCGGCAGGATGCTCTCGCGCGCGCTGCCCGGAGTGGCACCCCGGTCGACGGTGGTCTCGGCGGACACGACGGCGAAGTGGCCCGCGTCCGGGATGCGGAAGGCCCGCAGGGCGTCCTGCACGGCAGCGGGGTCCGAGGCGGTCTCGTCGAACAGAGCGCGGAGCACCATGCGGCGCGCATCGGCGTCGTCGAGGGCGAGCCGGTCCGCGGCGTCGCGATACGCCTCCGCGGCCGCGTCGGAATAGGTGTCCACCAGTGCCCACACCTCGGTGGCCATCGCGAGCAGCACCTCCGGAGCCCGGCCCGCGGCCGCCGCGGTGAGCTCGGCCCAGATCAGACGACCACCGAGGCGGAACGCGTGCAGCAACGCCGCCAGCGGCACCGCGTTCTCGGCCTTGATCCGGCCGGCCGCGCGTGCGGGTTCCAGGTCGCCGCTCGCGCCCGTGGTCAGAGCGTCGAGCATGGATCGAAGATTGCCGGTGCACACCGTGGCGAGCTCGTCCCGCGTGAGCGACGTGGCCTCGAGGTACGACTGTTCGGCGACCAGGATGTCGAGGACGAGTCGCTCGCTGAGCTCGCCGACGTGCTCTCCCAGCAGCGCGGCGAGACCCTGCGAGGTGAGCGGTTCCGGTGCGGAGCGGCGGACGGCCACGGGCGTCGACATCACTCCACCGTACGGCTGTCCGGTGACGGACACCACAGGGCGGCTGTGCCTCGGCACAAACCGGGCGCGTGAGCTGCCGACGTCCGCCTATGGCCACCTGATGTAGTACAGGTCACAATCAACGGTATGGCCACAGGCGAACTCACCCCGAGTACCACCGGCGCATCCGCCTTTCCCGAGGTCGACGCGGCTCTCCGCGACCTCGAACAGGGCGAGGCCGCATGGGCACGTGCCTCGCTCGGCGACCGCGCGGACCTTCTCGACCGGGTCGCGGCCCTCACGGCGTCGAAGGCGCAGGAGTGGGTCGATGCGGCCGCTCGATTCAAGAAGCTGCCCGCGGCCTCCGCACTCCTCGGTGAGGAATGGCTCTCCGGGCCGTACTCCGTCGTCACCGCGTGCCACGTGCTCGCGCAGAGTCTGCGGCAGCTCGCCGTGGGGAAGAGCCCGCTCGCGGACGCCCGGATCGGCTCGGGTCCGGGCGGGCGCACCACCGTGCAGGTGCTGCCGTCGAACATCTTCGACACGTTGCTGCTCAACGGGTTCTCCGCCGAGGTGTGGCTCGAACCGGGTGTCGACGCGGACACCGCGCGCCGTGACGCCGGACTCGCGCAACGGAATCCGACCGAGACCGGCGGCATCGGTGCGGTGCTCGGCGCCGGCAACATCACGTCCATCGCCCCGCTCGACACGCTCTACGAACTGGTCGCTCACAACCGCGTCGTCGCGCTGAAGCTCAACCCGGTGACGGATCCGATGGAGCCGGTGCTCCGCGCCGTCTTCGCTCCCTTGGTCGAGCTGGGCGCGGTGCGCATCCTCACCGGTGGCCCGGACGTCGGCTCGTACCTCGTGCACCACGACGCCGTGGCGCACGTGCACATGACGGGCAGCTCGATCACGCACGACGCCATCGTCTTCGGCACCGGCGAGGAGGGTGCCGAGCGCAGGAAGGCCAACACCCCGTTGCTCGACGTGCCCATCTCGAGCGAACTCGGCGGCGTCTCGCCGGTCATCGTGATCCCGGGCGAGTGGTCCGACGCGGACATCCGGTTCCAGGCCGAACACGTGGTGACCCAGCGGCTGCACAACGGCGGCTACAACTGCGTCGCGGCGCAGGTCGTGGTGATCTCCTCCGAGTGGCCGCAGCGCGACGCGTTCCTGGCGGCACTGCGCACGGCACTGCACGAGGCACCGGACCGCGAGCCGTACTACCCCGGCAGCGCCACCCGCGTCGCCGGTGCCCGAGCGGACTACCCGGGCGCGGAGTCGCTCGGCCCGTCCGGCGGCCGCACCCTCGTGAGCGACCTCGATCCGGACAGCTATCGCGCTCTGCTCACCACCGAGTACTTCGCACCGGTACTCGGTGTCATCGAGATCCCCTACACCGGGCAACGTTTCGTGGACGAGGCCGTCCGCATGTCGAACGAGGAGTTCGTCGGCACGCTCGGCGTCAACGTGATCGCGCATCCCGACACGCTGTCGTCGCTCGGCACCGCCGTCGACGAGATGCTCGAGGACCTGCGCTACGGCACCATCGCGCTCAACGCGTGGACCGGCGTCGGCTTCCTCACGGCGGCGGCGACCTGGGGTGCGTTCCCGGGCCACACGCTCGACGACGTCCAGAGCGGAATCGGCGTCGTGCACAACGCACTGCTGATCGACCGACCCGAGCGCACCATCGTCCGCGGGCCCTTCCGGCCCGCGCCGCGCTCGATCCTGAAGGGCGAGTTCACCCTGTCGCCGAAGCCGCCGTGGTTCGTCACCAACCGCACCGCGGCCACCACCGCGAAGCGGTTCACCGCGTTCGCTGCGGCTCCGTCCTGGAAAGCCCTGCCCGCCATCTTCGCGTCCGCTCTGAGAGGTTGACATGACTGAGACTTCCACCGACTACGTCGTCGTCGGCGCAGGATCCGCAGGATGCGTCGTCGCGAATCGGCTCAGTGCCGCATCGAACACCGACGTCGTCGTCCTCGAGGCGGGCCCGGAGGACAAGGACAAGTTCGTCCACATTCCCGCCGGGTTCTCGAAGCTCTTCCGTTCGAAACTGGACTGGGACTACGACACCGAGCCGCAGGCCGAACTCGCCGGCCGACGGATCTTCTGGCCCCGTGGGCGCATGCTCGGCGGCTCCTCGTCGATGAACGCCATGATGTGGGTGCGCGGATTCGCAGCCGACTACGACGACTGGGCGGAGGCAGCGGGACCCGGGTGGTCGTTCGACAGCGTGGTGGACACCTTCCGCCGTATCGAGAACATCGAGGGTGCCACCGAGTCCGACGAGGGCAGCGGCGGACCGCTGCACGTGTCGAAGCAGCGCAGTCCCCGGTCGATCACCGGCGCGTACCTCGACTCGGCCGCGGCACTAGGCTTGTCGACGGAGCGCGCCAATCTCCCCACGCCCAAGGGCATGACCGAGACGATGGTCAACCAGAAGCGCGGCGCCCGGTGGAGCTGCGCCGACGCGTATCTGCGGCCGGCCATGTCACGGCCCAACCTCACCGTGGTGACGGAGGCGCAGGCCACGCGCGTGCTCTTCGAGGGAACCCGCGCGGTGGGTGTCGAGTACTCGAAGGACGGTGCGCTGCACACGGTTCGGGCTTCGAAGGAGGTCATCCTGTCCGGCGGTGCCATCAACACTCCGCAGTTGTTGATGCTGTCGGGGATCGGTGCGCCGGAACATCTCGCCGAGCACGGCATCGACCTGGTGCACGCCGCCCCCGAGGTGGGCGAGAACCTCATGGACCACCTGGTGTCCGCCCTCGGATACGGGGTGCAGTCCGACACGCTGTTCACCGCGGAGAAGATCCCGGAGCTGATCAACTACCTCGCACGTCGACGCGGCATGCTGACCTCCAACGTCGCGGAGGCGTACGGCTTCGTCCGCAGCCGCGACTCGCTCGACCTCCCGGACATCGAACTGCTCTTCGCGCCGGCGCCCTTCTTCGACGAGGGTCTCATCCCGGCGGACTCGCATGCGGCCATCCTGGCCTCGATCCTGCTCAAGCCGGAGAGCCGCGGACGCATCTCGTTGCGGTCGTCCGCACCGTTGGACAAGGCGATCGTGGATCCGCGATACCTGTCCGACCCGGGCGGTGTGGACCGCGCGGCGATGCTCAGCGGGCTGCGGTACTGCGCCGACATCGCGCAGACGGAGCCGCTGAAATCGCGACTGGGGGAGATGGTGCGCCCGGTACTGCGCAACAGCGAGGCACTCGACGAAGCGCTGAGCGAGTCGCTGGAGACCATGTCTCACACCCTCTATCACCCGGTGGGCACCGCCCGGATGGGCTCGGACGCGGCATCGGTGGTGGATCCGGAGCTGCGGGTGCGCGGGGTGGAGGGGCTGCGCGTGGCCGACGCGTCCGTGATGCCGACGATCATCCGCGGCCACACTCACGCCCCGTCGGTGCTCATCGGGGAGAAGCTGTCGGAGTTCGTGCTCGCCTCACGCGTGTGAGCGGTAGGACCCCGGCGTCATCCCGGTCCACCGTTTGAAGGCGCGGCGGAAGGCGCTGGGTTCGGAGAAGCCGAGACGCGAGGAGATCTCCTCGGCCGTCTCGCCTCGTTCGAGCCCGGCGACCGCCGCGTCGCGCAGCACCTCGTCGCGCAACTGACCCAGTGACGTGCCCTCCTGGCGCAGCAACCGGCGCAGGTGCGGCACGCTGATGGACAACATCGTCGCGATGTCGGTGGTGGTCGAGGCGCGGCCCATCGCGCCCAGTGCGAGGGCGCGCCGCACCACACTCGCCGCGCTGGAGCCGTAGTCCCGCTCCGAGAACAGGCGATTGGGCGACTCGCGGAGGTACTCCTCGAGGCTCTCCTCCGTCTGCACGAGCGGTGACGCCATGATCGCGTCGTCGAATTCCAGTGCCGCGACGTCGGATCCGAACGTCACGTGCACCCCGAATATGTCGTCGTACACCCGCGGCGACGGATGCTGCGGTTCGGGGAAGGGCACCTGGACGGACAGCAGTTTCACGCGCCGCCCGATGAGCCATGCCGAGAAGCGGTGCCAGAGGATGAGCAGGAACTCGATGCGGATGCGCTGCGCCGCCTCGGCCGCCTCCGGGGAGAGCTGATCGGCGATCATCGTCGGGGAGTCGACGAGTTCGAGCCGGGCGCGTCCCCCGCCGCGCATCAGCACACCGCGCGGGACGCCGGGAAAGGCGCGACCGACGTCCACCATCCGCTCGAGCGCGCTCCCCAGATCGGGGCGGTGGATCATCGTCAGACTGAGTGCCCGAAAGGTGCCGCGGCGCACCGGAGCCGATCCGAGACCCATCAGCTCGTCGCCCGTCATCTGCCACAGCGCGCGAGTGAGGCGCGTGACCTGGTCGGTGGTGAGGCGGGCGCCGGGACGAGTGAGGACGTGCGGGTCGATGTCGGCCTCGCGCAGGCAGGCGGACAGGTCCACACCCGTCTCCTGCGCGAGGGTCACCGCCGTGCGGACGAACTCCACCGAGATGGTCGGCGGCGCCGCAGTGTCGATCGTCATGGGGTGGCGGACAATCGGGCCAATCGCGACGCCGCGTCGGCGAGCACGTGATCCTGTTTGCAGAAGGCGAAGCGCACCAGGTTGTCCCAGCCCTCGCGGTGATCGACGAACGCGTCCACCGGTACGCCGACGACGCCGATGCGTTCGGGCAACGCACGGCAGAAACTGTCGGCGTCGGACTCGCCCAGTGGAGCGATGTCGGCGCAGACGAAGTACGTGCCCTCACTGCGCTTGACGTCCAGCCCGGCATGCGACAGCGCGGCGGACAGCGTGTCCCGCTTGGCCTGTAGTCCCGATCGCAGGGCGTCCACCCAGGCGCTCTCGTGGTCGAGGGCGTGGGCCACCGCCGGCTGGAAGGGGGCGCCGCCGACGAAGGTCATGAACTGCTTGGCCGCCTTCACCGCGGCGATGAGGTCGGCGGGTCCGCAGGCCCACCCCGTCTTCCACCCGGTGGCGTTGAACGTCTTCGCCGCGCTCGACACCGTGATGGTGCGTCCGGCCATGCCGGGGAGCGTGGCGATGGGGGTGTGGACGGCGTCGTCGAACACCAGTCGCTCGTAGACCTCGTCGGTGAGGACCAGGAGGTCGTGCTCGCACGCGACCTCGGCGATCGCGGCCAGCTCCGATGCGGTGAACACGGTTCCGGTGGGATTGTGCGGGGAGTTGACGACGATCATGCGGGTACGCGGGCCGACGGCGGAGCGCAGGGCATCGACGTCGAGGGCGAACCGATCGCCGTCGACGACGAGGGGGACGGTGCGCCGCTGCGCACCCGCGAGCGCGACGGCGGCCGCGTAGGAGTCGTAGTACGGCTCGACGAGCAGCACCTCGTCACCGCTCTCGACGAGGCCGAGCATCGCAGCGCTGATCGCCTCGGTGGCCCCGACGGTGACCAGGATCTCCGAGTCCGGGTCGTACTCGGTGCCGTAGCGGCCGACCCGGTCCCGAGCGACGGCGTCGCGCAACACCGCCATGCCCGGCCCGGGCGGGTACTGGTTGAGGCCGGACGCGATGGCCTCGCGCGCCACCTCGAGCATGCGCGCGGGGCCGTCGGTGTCCGGGAAACCCTGACCGAGGTTGACGGCGTCGTGCGTGGCCGCCAGCGCGGTCATCTCCGCGAAGATGGTGGACGCGAAGGGGCGCAGCCGGGCGACGGTGCGGGAAGGCCGGAGGCCGGCCGGATTCGATTCGCGGGAGGAAGGCCGGAGGCCGGCCGGGTCGGAGTCGGAAGGCCGGAGGCCGGCCGGACTCGATGCGCGGTCGTTCGACGTCACAGCCATGAGGGGGAGCCTAGCGTTCGAGTCACGAGTCCCTCGACGCGTCAGTCCGCGCGCTTCTGCAGCAGTTCCTCGGGCAGGTCGTGGGGGTCGATGAGGAGCTGATCGTTCTCGGCCTGCCGCACGGTCTCCGACACGGACAGGTTCTTGCGCAGCAGCTTCCACTCGACCGGATCGATGGCCTCGATGGCCGTCCGCAGCACGGTCCTGTCCCGCGTACCCCAGGCGATGGGCATGGGGCTGACCATCTGCCACGTCTCCGAGATGGATTTGGCGCTCCGGTCGGACAGCACGGCCACGGAGGGGACGCGCTCGCCCTCGGTCATCGTGTGTCCCGGCAGCGCCCGCACGTTCCGGACGACGAGTGCGTAGTGCGGGACGGTGGTCTCCGGTTTGGCGATGTCGATCAGCGCGAGGATCGTGGCTCCACGCGGTCGCGTCTCCGACACCATGGCCGGCACCAACGCGCTCGAGGCGTACAGCTCGTCGATGGACCCGACCTTGCGGGGCGCCCACACGGACACCCACAGCGACATCAGGGCGGCCACGGCCAGCACCGCACACAGGATGTAGGACCACGCGTGGTCGAGGACGTACAGCCAGGCCGCGCCGCCCGCGAGGAGCACGGCGAAGACGACGGACGAGATGCGCAACCGCCGCACGTCGCCGAGGGTCTCGTTCACCGACCGGGCGTGCGCGCGGTCGACGGGGAAGTCGAAGGTGCGCACGTCAGATCGCCGGTCCCAGGAGGTCGTCGGCGTCGGTGATGCGGTACGCGTAGCCCTGCTCGGCGAGGAAGCGCTGGCGGTGAGCCGCGTACTCCGCGTCGAGGGTGTCGCGCGAGACGACCGAGTAGAAGTGCGCCTGCCCACCGTCGTGCTTGGGGCGCAGCAGTCGGCCCAGTCGCTGGGCCTCCTCCTGCCGGGATCCGAAGGTGCCCGAGACCTGCACGGCCACCGAGGCTTCGGGGAGGTCGATGGAGAAGTTGGCGACCTTGCTCACCACGAGGGTCTTGATCTCGCCGCGGCGGAACGCGTCGAAGAGCAGTTCGCGCTCCTTGTTCTTGGTCGAGCCCTGGATCACGGGAGCATCCAGGGCCGCACCCAGCTCGTCGAGCTGGTCGAGGTACGCGCCGATGACGAGCGTCGGTGAGTCCTCGTGCCGTGCCAGGATCGACTTCACCACGGCGATCTTCGTGTGCGCCGTGGAGCACAGCTTGTAACGCTCCTCCGGCTCCGCCACGGCGTACGACATGCGTTCCGCGTCGGTCAGAGTGACGCGCACCTCGATGCACTCGGCCGGCGCGATCCAGCCCTGTGCCTCGATGTCCTTCCACGGTGCGTCGTAACGCTTGGGGCCGATGAGCGAGAACACGTCGCCCTCGCGGCCGTCCTCGCGCACCAGCGTCGCGGTGAGTCCGAGTCGGCGTCGCGACTGCAGGTCGGCTGTCATGCGGAACACGGGAGCGGGGAGGAGGTGCACCTCGTCGTAGATCACCAGGCCCCAGTCGCGGGAGTCGAAGAGCTCGAGGTGCTTGTACTCACCCTTGGTGCGGCGCGTGATCACCTGGTAGGTCGCGATGGTGACCGGGCGGATCTCCTTGCGCTCGCCGGAGTACTCGCCGATCTCCTCCTCGGTCAGGGAGGTTCGGGCGATGAGCTCGCGCTTCCACTGCCGACCGGCGACGGTGTTGGTGACGAGGATCAATGTGGTCGCGCGGGCCTTGGCCATGGCCGCGGCGCCCACCATCGTCTTGCCGGCACCACAGGGGAGGACGACCACACCGGATCCACCGGCCCAGAACGAGTCGGTCGCCATCTGCTGGTAGTCGCGGAGCTCCCAGTGGCCACCGGAGAAGTCCAGGTCGATGGGATGCGCCTCGCCGTCGACGTATCCGGCCAGATCCTCGGCCGGCCAGCCGACCTTGAGGAGCATCTGCTTGAGGCGCCCGCGCTCACTGGGGTGGACGAGCACGGTGTCGTCGTCGACCTGCGCGCCGAGCATCGGGGCGATCTTCTTGTGCCGCATGATCTCGGTGAGCACGGCGCGGTCGAGGCTCACCAGGGACAGCCCGTGCACGGGCGACTTGACCAGCTGGAGCCGGCCGTAGCGGGCCATCGTGTCGACGATGTCGACGAGCAGGGGCTGCGGAACCGCGTAGCGGGAGAAGGTCACGAGGGCGTCGACCACCTGCTCGGCATCGTGGCCCGCGGCGCGCGCGTTCCACAGCGCGAGCGGTGTGATGCGGTAGGTGTGGACGTGCTCGGGTGCGCGTTCCAGCTCGGCGAACGGAGCGATGGCCGCGCGGGCCTGCCCGGCGAGCTCGTGGTCGACCTCGAGCAACAGGGTCTTGTCGGACTGGACGATCAACGGTCCGTCGGTCACGGTCTCTCCTTCACGCGCCCCGCATGGACGAACCGGGGCGCAACCAGTCCATTGTGCCTTGCACCGGCGCGGCGGTTCAGGCGAGCAGGGCCACCGACGTGATGCGGTGCAACGTGAAGTGACGCATGACACCGGCGTCGGGGTCCCACGCGTCGAGTTGGCCGCCGCCGACGGTCACCGGTTCGACGACACGGTTGCTCGAGACACCGGCAGCGTCCACGTAACCGATGCTGATCGGTGAGCGGGACAACGCGGCGCGCTGGAGAAGCGCGATCGTCGCGGCGCCGGACGCACGGGTGCCGTCGGACCGCACCCGTTCACGCTCGGTCCGGCGCACCTCTCCGGCTCGGGTGCCGGCCCGCATCTCCGAGACGAGGCGCCCCAGTTGCTCGTCCGTGGGGACGGCGGGCGTGCGGTAGGGCGAGCGACCGCGACGGGGGACGACGCGCGCACCGCGATCGCGGACGTCGACGATGGTGCCGGAGGAGTCCTCGCCCGCGGGTGCGAACCCGGCGGCGCGCAGCCCGGCCAGCACGTCGGCCAGCGGCGCCTGCGAGATCGCGACGGTCGGGGCCAGTGCCCGCAACGCGAGGGCCTCGGCGGCGGGAGAGGAGAGCACCTCCGCGAGCAGTGCGGGGTCCTCGCAGCGGACGAAGGACGACGCCACCCCGGCACGCAGGCGTCCGTGGCGGCGGGCGACGTCGTCGATGAGGTAGGTCAGCGACTGCGGGACAGGCGTCCGCGAGTGGGTGGCGAAGAGTGCATGGAGCTCCACGGCGGTGGTGCCGCCGTCCAGAGCACGTCGCAGCGTCCGCTCGTCGATGCGGTACATCGTCGCGGCGCCCGCCGACTCGATGTCCGCGACCGTCGCCATCCGCTGCGCGAGCTCGGGAGTCAACGGCCCGGGGGCGACGACGGTCAGGTCGGCCTGGACCAGAACGTGGTCGATGGGGTCGGGCAGGACGCGGTGCATCGCCGCCGCGGCCGAGGAGGGATCACCGATCAGTGCGCGTCCGGGGGTGGACAGTGCTCCGCGGCCGACGACCCCGAGAGCGCCGGCCTCGGCCAGGTAGCGGGAGACCGGGCCGACGCCCAGGCGAGCGGCGAGGCGTGGCCTGCGCCAGGTGGCGATGCGGACGACGTCCTCGGTGGCGAGGGCCTTTCCCGAGGCGAGATCGGCGATCACGCCCAGCACGATCCGCCGGTCTCGGGGCGCGGCGGCCGAGCGGGCCTCGTCGGACAGTGCGGCGATCGGCTTGTCGTTGGCGTCGCGCATGCCGATCAACCACGGCACCCTGGGCAGATCCAGCCAGGCTCCGGCCAGGGTGGCCCAGCGCTGTGCCGGCGATGCGGTGACCCACGCGTCGACCGCGGGGGTGGGCGTCCACATGTCGTCGATGTCGGTGAGAGGTCCGGGATCGGGCAGCCCCACCGCGATGAGTCCGGCGCCCGCCAGGACCTCGACCAGCAGGCCGACCCGCGCCTCGTCGAGATCGGCTGCCTTTGCGATGCGTCGGATCTCCCGGACGCCGAGTCCCCCCGCCTTGAGTGCGGGCGCGGGTGTGCGGGAGAGCGAGTCGACGATGTCCTCGCAGTGCCGCAGCAGCTCGAGGGCCTCCCCGGCGGCGGCCGCGTCGACGTCCGCCACCCCGACAGCGGTGGTCGACGCCGCCGGTGGGGCCAGCGACACCGGATCGGTGACGGGCTCGCCGCGGAGTACCTGCGAGACCTGCGGCGGCAGTTCGACCGTGTTGTCGTCGAGCCAGGTGAGCAGCCCGGCGGCGAGCAGGCGCTGGACGGGCCGATCCGCGGGCGTACCGGGTGCGGCGTCGCGCGTCCGGCCGATCGACGACGAGCGGGTCAGCGTGGTGAGCAGCTCACGGCTGCGGTCGTCGATCTCCGCGAGCTTCGCACCGACCACCTCGGCGGTGAGAGAGGCGTCGACGTCGAAGAACCGTCCGACCCGCCACGGCACGGCGTCGCGTGCGGCCGCGACCAGGGTGAGCGACGTCGTGCCGCGCACCAGCGCACGCGCACGCAGCACCGACAGTGCCGCGTCGACCGCCTTCTTCGTCGCTCGGCGGCCGACGATCTCGTCGAGTCGGGCGCGGGCGACCGGGGCGGTGTCGGCGCCCTCGTGCGCGAGCAGTTCCACGACGGTCAGGCACGTGGTGTCCAGGTCCTCGGCCGCGCGCAGTACCGAGGCACGTTGCTCGGACCGGCCCGCCAGAACCTCGAGTGTGGGCGGCGGCGGGATGGTCAGGTCGGGGCGGAGCCGCAGCAGTTCGGCCAGTTCGTCGTCGCTGCGCGCGGACAACCACTCGGTGAGTGTGTCCGCCGGCGTGCCCTCGTTGTCGGTCATCGAGGTCAAGCGTAGAGACCGGTCCGGGGACCTGGACTGGCAGAGGCGCTACTCCGAATGGTGAAATGAACCATGGCGAACTCAGAGAAGAAGCGATATGTCGACCCGGGCTGGCCGCACAGTGCGGACGACGACGATCATCCCGTCACCGAACTGATGTCGGCGCGCGCCGGAAACCTGTCCCCGTTCGGTGAGGAGACGGAGTTCCCGCTGCCGGTGGACTCGCTGCCCTACGCGCATCCCCACACGGTCATCAACCGCTGACGCGCGAGACACGAGAAAGGCCCCCACCAGTCGGTGGGGGCCTTTCTCGTGGAGTGGGTCAGCGGGGCAGGAGATCCTGGTTCGCTGCGATGAAACTCGCCACCTGCGGATCCGCGGTGGCGGCCTGGACGAAGCCCAGGATCGCCGGATCGTTGGTGAAGTTCTGGACGACCTGGGTGAGTCCCTGCACGGCCTGCTCGGTCGACGGGATGCTCGTCAGATCGGGGAGTGCCGGTGCGGTGGGCGCCGTGGTCGCCGGTGCGTCGCGCTGCGTCGGGCCGCTGCTCAGTCCAAGCTGCGAGGAGCAGGACGGCCAGGCGCCCCAGCCCTGCGACTCGAGCACGCGCTCGGCGACGACGATCTGCTCTTCACGGCTGGCCTGGTTCGCGGTGGCCGCGAACTCTCCGCCGCCGTGTCCGGTCCAGGTGCTCGGCGAGAACTGCAGGCCGCCCTGGAAACCGTTGCCGGTGTTGATGCCCCAGTTGCCGCCGGCCTCGCACTGCGAGAGACGGTCCCAGTCGGAATCGGGGGCTGCGTTGGCCGTGCCGCTGAATGCGAGACCTGCGGTGCCGACCAGTGCGCCGGTGACGGCGACCTTGGCGACGGTCTTGCCCGTGGTGCTCGGCTTGCGATGACGTCCGCTCATAAGGGTAGAAATCCTCTCCACACGCGCCTGCGAGGTCAGCTGTCGGATTCGGGCTGAGAGGTAGCCCGGCCTCGGTGCGCTCCTGGCTGGAGCGGAGAGGCTTCACCCCTAGGTCGACTGCTCGGTGCCCGGTGGGGCGCCGCGAGAGCCGGCCGGATATCTACGAAGGACGTGTGGGTCCCCCGCCCTCGTCCCTGATCATGTCTGTGAGGGATGTCCGGTACCCGCGGGACGAGGTTTGGCGCGGCGGGCCGGACGTCGGCCGAACTTCCGGCCGTGATGGACAGTATTACGAAACGGGCACACATGTCACTGTTCGATAACTTCCCCTGGTGCGCGCGTCGCGCCGCCGTTGTGAGGTGTTCGAACGGGTCGTCGCAGCTAGGACGGCGAAGGCGTGCTGACCACCGTCTCGTCACCCGTTCGTGACCGCTTCGTTATGTGTCCGACGTCACATGTGCGCAGTATCACAGCCACGACGACGAGCACCAGGACACCCGTGGTCGGGTAGACGGTCTGCAGCGCCACACCCTCGAGTCGGTTCGACGGCGGGAGCATGAAGGTGCCGATCGCGTAGACGTCACCGGGCGCCACCCAGAACCAGGCGATCTGCGGCAGGCTCGCGACGAGCGGCAGGAGCCAGGCGAGCGGGTTCGAGGCACGCAGTGCGACGTCCATGCAGACGATGACCAGCGGCAGGAGCCACACCCAGTGGTGACCCCAGGAGAACGGGGACACCAGAGGCGCTGTCAGGCCGATGACGATCAAGCCGAGGAGCGGCAACCCCCGGCGGTGCGCCGCGGCGCCCACGAGAAGGCCGGCCACGCAGACGGCTCCGGCGATGACGATCCAGAGCAGCGTCGGCGCCTCGGTCATGCCGAACCACCTCGGTATCGACGCGCGCAGCGACTGGTTCGCGCCGGACGAGATGTCGCCGATGCGGGACGAGTCGGAGATGGCGCCGAACCAGTAGGTGACCGCGTCGGAGAAGAGCACGACAAAGCCGAGCACCACGGTCGCCGCGGCGGTGACGACGCCGACGACCAGTGCCCGCCACTGCCGTGTCAGCGCGAGGTGGACGAGGAACAGTCCGGGAGTCATCTTGATGCCGGTGGCGATGCCGACCCCGATGCCGCGGAGCCGGCTGCCCTCGGGCCGCGACAGGTCCCACAGCACCAGCGCCAGGAGCACGAGATTGATCTGACCGAGCCAGATGGTCATGCGCACCGGTTCGAGCCACGTGAAGACGATGGACAGTGCGGCGCTGACGATGCGGAGACTGCGGTCGTCGCGGAAGCCGAGGACCATCCAGCAGGACCGGACGACCAGATAGAGCAGCGCGATGTTCCCGAGCCAGAAGACGATGTTGGTCGTCGCGGTGGACATCGCCCCGAGAGGTGCGAACACCAGCGCGGCGAACGGGGGGTACGTGAAGGGGAGTTCGCCGACCAGATCGTGGGCGTACAGCGGGGACGAGTCGAGCACCGTCGCTCCGCCGGCGCGGTACACGAGAGCGTCGATGCCGAACCGGAACAACCCGAACTTGGGGACGTCGAACGGGATGAGCCGATCGTGCGCGACGAGCGCCACGGCGGCACCGATCACGGTGAGGGCGACGAAGATTCTGTGTGATCCGAAGGTGCGGTCATCGGATTTCTTCAGTATCACGCACAGGATGGTAGACCGATCCGACGTGCATCACCCCTCGGGCCACGCCGAGAAGGAACCGTTCGTTCTGTTGAGTGCGCGCCCCGACGTCAGTAGCGCGTGGCCACGAACGGTGCGTCCGAGTCGACGATGTCCTTGCCCAGCGGCATGAGCGACACCGGGATCAGCTTGAGGTTCGCCAACGCCAGCGGGATCCCGATGATGGTGATCGCCATGGCGATCGCGGTGAGGATGTGCCCGATGGCCAGCCAGATTCCTGCCACGACGATCCAGATCACGTTGCCGATCACCGAGGCGACGCCCGCCGTGGGCTTGTCCACCACGGTCCGGCCGAAGGGCCACAGGGCGTACACCCCGATGCGGAACGCCGCGATACCGAACGGGATGGTGACGATGAGAATGCAGCAGACGATGCCGGCCACGAAGTAGCCGAGAGCGAGCCACAGGCCGCCGAAGATCAACCAGATGACGTTCAGCAGCAGGCGCATGCGACCAGTATGCCCGGTTCCGCCGTGTCAGCGCCGGGCTCGGCGGCCCGACCGCAGCGCGTGGATCAGACCGAGCAGGAATCCCAGCGGGCACAGCATCGCCGAGAGATAGATCCACAGTCCGGGCGGATCGTCCCAGACGAGCAGCGTCACGAACATGACGACGATCGCCAGCAGGCCCAGCCCGAAACAGACGAGGGCGGCGACCAGGAGCGCCGGGGTTCCGGTACGGGGGGAGTCGGTCACGAGAGAGCACACTATCTCTCCGGCCTTCCCGGCCTGATGCCCCGACCGGCCTCCGGCCTTCCCGGCCTGATGCCCCGACCGGCCTCCGGCCTTCCCGCCCTGATGCCCCGACCGGCCTCCGGCCTACCCGCCCTGATGCCCCGACCGGCCTCCGGCCTACCCGCCCTGACGACCCGACCGGCCTCCGGCCTTCCCGCCGCCTGCCCCGCGATATCGAGGTGCTCGTCGTTCGCGCAGCGGAGTACCATCGACTCATCGCGTCCCGAGCGCCAGGGCCCGTCATGGGCGGCGGCAACGGGCGCGATTATTCATGTGACGCGATCAACGAGACGAATGGGTGAGATCGGTGCCGACCGGCAAGGTGAAGTGGTACGACGTCGACAAGGGTTTCGGCTTCCTCTCGCAGGACGAGGGTGAGGACGTGTACGTCCGGTCGTCCGCGCTCCCGCAGGGAGTCGAGGGCCTGAAGGCCGGCCAGCGCGTCGAGTTCGGCATGGCCGCCGGACGCCGCGGACCCCAGGCGTTGTCGCTGAAGGTTCTCGACCCGGCGCCCTCACTGCGTCAGGCGGGTGCCGCCGCCCGCCGCGATCAGCCGACCGCTCGCAAGCACACGCCCGACGAGTTGCACGGCATGGTCGAGGACATGATCACGCTTCTGGAGGCCACCGTGCAGCCCGAATTGCGCAAGGGCAAGTACCCCGACCGCAAGACCGCCCAGAAGATCTCCGAGGTGGTCCGGGCCGTCGCCCGCGAACTGGACAGCTGACCCGGGCGGTCACTCCCAGCGGCCGTGCGTGCGCCAGTGCTCGAACTGCGCGACGAGAGCGTCCACCTCGCGTCGATGTGCGTCGGACAAGTACTTCCTGACGCCGTCTCGCCATCGCTTCTGCACGGCATGCCCTGTTCCCTCGAGCATCGTCCGTCGTCCGTACACATCGACCACGCCGACGACGGGTCCTCCCTCGTCGTCGGGCTTCCCGCGGAACGACTCGATCGCGTCCCGGGGAATCACGGACGTGACGCCCTTGCGCCGATGAACCTCGAGTCGGTCCGGGTACACGACGGTCCGTCGGTGCGGGGCGTCCCGCCCCGTCCACACGAACACCGCGGCGAACGCGAGGACAGCCGGAGTCCACCACATCGACGTCCAGTTCCACGCCGTGTTGGTGACGACGAATATCACCGTTGACACGACGACGACCATGGAGACGTCCCGTTGCTTCAGGGAGTCCAGGGGGGTCATGACGAACTCGGTCAGTGCTTCCTCCACCACCACCCGAGCCCCGAGTCCTAGAGGGCCGTCGTGGTGGCGATCGACCAGATGGCGTGGCTGACGATCTCCTCCTGGTCGGTGTCGACGTCGATGACACCGGACGGCAGGCGCACCTCGACGCCGATGAGCACGAGTCCGTCCTCGTTCACCGGCGGCACGGTGAGCGTGTTCCGAGTCCCGGGGGCGAAGTACTCGTCTGCTTCCACGACGTCGCCGGAGTCCGGGTCTCCGTAGACGCTGGCGAAGCCCCACGGGTTCTCCGAGATGGCGCCCGGCAGGGACAACTGCAGCGGATGGCCCTCGCGCACGGGCATCGTCGCGGTCGTGCCCTCGTAGTCGCAGAGCGGCTCCTGCACCGGGCAGTACCGGAACGGTTCCACTTCCTCGTACCGGCCGTCGGCGTACGCGGACACCCGCGGGGACTCCTCGGGGGCGTCGAGGATCGCCTTGCCGACCACCAGCACGAAGGCGACGCCGACGACGGCGACCAGTGCGGACAGTCCGTACAGGATCTTGCGTGTCGTCATCGGGGAGCGTCCTCGCCCGCGGGTGCGCGGCCCGCGTCCTGATCCACTCGGGGAATTCGGCCGGTGGCGTGGCGCAGTTCGCTGCCCGCCACCTCCTGGTCCGCTCGTACCGGTCTCTTGCCGCCGAAGCCGGGAAGCAGCGAGCCGCCCCGGTGGGTCACGAATGTCTGCACCAGGCCGATCGTAAGGACCACCGACACCACGGTGAAACCCAGCCAGTACTCGGTGGGGAGCAGCACGCCGAACGTGCCGCCGATGACCCAGCTCAGCTGCAGCACCGTCTCGCTGCGCCCGAAGCCGGACGCGATCGACTCGGGAGGCAGGTCGTTCTGCAACGACGCGTCGAGCGACACCTTCGCCAGCGCGCTCGCGCCCGAGGCGACGAGAGCCGCGAGCGCGGCAGTCAGCAGGCTGTTCGTCAGAGCCGCGACGATCGCGACCGCAGTGACGGCCGCGGTGCAGCGCACCACCAGCACCGACGGGCGACCGAGCTTCACCCGGGCGCCGGCGGCGTTGCCGCCGAAGTTGCCGAGTCCGGCCGCCGCGCCCACCAACGCCAACATGAGTGCCTGCTGGAGTGGCTCGTGCTCGGTGCGGGACTTCGCCACGAACGCGACGTACAGCGTGAGGAAGCCGGTGAGCACGCGGATGGTGCCGTTGCCCCACAGTCCGGTGAGGACGTCGCGGCCGAGGGGCTGCCGGCGTTTGCTGGGCGCCGGGACGATGCCGATCGCGCCGGTGG
Organism: Rhodococcus sp. BP-241; assembly: GCF_019836145.1. Classification (NCBI taxonomy): domain Bacteria; kingdom Bacillati; phylum Actinomycetota; class Actinomycetes; order Mycobacteriales; family Nocardiaceae; genus Rhodococcus; species Rhodococcus sp. BP-241. The sequence goes on from NZ_JABUEI010000005.1 coordinate 265,644, forward strand.
TCGCCTCGGCGTGGTACCCGAGCGTCGCGGGCACCTCACCCTCGGTGACCTCCACCCAGGACGGGATGCGCATGGAGAGATACGCGCCGAACACCGTCACGGCGAACGTGAACCACAGTGCCCCGGCGGAACCCAGCGCGAACGCGATGGCACCCGCGACCGCTCCCGCCGAGATGGTGCCGCCCAGCAACCCGAACACGGTCAGGCGGGAGTTCACCCGGACGAGGTCGATGTCCGGTGGCAGCACCCGAGGGGTGACGGCCGACTTGAGCACCGAGAACGACTTGCTCAGCACCATCATCCCGAGCGCGGCGGGATAGAGGAGCCAGGTGTCGAAATTGAAGACCAGCACCACGGCGAGGACGGCACGCAGGACGAACGAGGTGGCCAGCGCGATGCGGCGACCCTGCTGCAGGCGGTCGAGCATGGGGCCGATCAGGGGCGCGATGATCGCGAAAGGGGCGATGGTGATGAGCAGATACAGGGCGACCTTGGTCTTGTCCTCGCCCGTCGCGGCGGAGAAGAACAGCGTGTTGGCCAGCGCCACCGCCATCGCCGCGTCCGAGGCGAAGTTGGCCATCGTCGCGTAGGTGAGCGCCGTGAGACCGGACTTGTCGGCTCCGTCGGCGGTGGCGGCGCGTCGGAACGTCGCGATGCCCTTGCCCGTGATCTCACGACCACGCATCGCCGCGACGCGGGTGACCGTCAGTTTGCGCGGTACGCGGGGACGGCGGGGACCGGTGTCCTGGTTCGGCATGCGTGTCGTCGGGTCGGGCGCCGTGGTCGGGTCGCCCGGGATCGTCTCGCCCGGTCCGGCCGTCGGTGGATGCAGCGGAGGCAGCGGCGATCGACGGGGTGGGAGTCGCTCGGACGGCGAGTAGTTGTCCCATCCCGGATGTCGCGAACCGGGGCGCGGATCGTCGGGACCTGTCACCCCGTCATTGTCCCCCACCTCGGGTCGGGGAGTGTGGGCGACTCGCTCGGCGGGGGCGGCGTCCCTCGGTCACCGTGGTCGGAACTCGACCTCGAACAGAGTGGGCCACAATTTGCCGGTCACGAGGAAGCGGGACGTGCCGGGGACGGCCGCGATGCCGTTGAGGACGTCGATTCCGGACGTGTCCTCGAGTGCGGCACGCAACGGCGAGGCGTCGATGATCGCCGTCACGGCGCCGGTCGACGGATCGATCCGCACGATGTCGTCGGTCTTCCAGATGTTGGCGTAGATCCCGTCCGCGGTGCACTCCAGCTCGTTGATCGACGTCACCGGCCGCTCGCCCCGAGTCACGCGCACGCTGCCGGTGGGCTCGAAGGTGACCGGATCTCGGAAGGTGAGGGTGTCGGTGCCGTCGCTCATCACGAGGCGGCCGCTCGATCCCGCACTCGACTCGTCGAGGCACAGACCCCAGCCCTCGCCGTCGTAGTCGACGCGTCGCCGCTCCAGCAGAGTCTCGCGATCTCGGGCCACCGCGATCCCGTCCTGCCAGGTCAGCTGCCACACCGTGTCGCCGGCGACGGTGAGGCCCTCGCCGAACAGCGGTGCGGGAAGGTCCACCTCCGCGAGCACGTCGCCCGTCTCCCGATCGGACGCCGTGACGCGGGAGCGGCCCTCGCGGCCCGTCCCCTCGAGCAATCGGTCACCGTCGATCTCGAGACCCTGGGTGAAGGCGTCGGTGTCGTGCGGCGACGTGCCGAAGATCTCGACGCCGAAGCGGGGCACGTCCGCGGCCGGCGGTGCGGGGTCCGGCGCGCATCCACCGAGCACCACCGCGGCGGCGACGGTTCCGGACCCGATCGCGCGGCCGACTCCCGAACCTGAACGCAAGAGACCCGAACGCATACGGCCATCCTGTCAGGCCCGGTGGGCGCACGACGCGAGCCGATGCTGCAAAATAGGGGGTGTGAGTGCCCCTGTCGTGACCGAGATCCCCCCGCTCCTCGCCGACGCCGTGTCCGTGGCGCAGGCCGCCGTCGTGGAGTCGGGCGAAGGCCCGGTCGGAGCCCACCTCGGGGTCGAGGCCGTCGACGAGGCCTCTGCGATCCACCGCTTCGCGGCCGACCTGCCCGGATACGGCGGCTGGCAGTGGGCGGTCGTCGTCGCAGCGCCCCCCGGCTCCGAGACCGTCACCGTCAGCGAACTCGCCCTGCTTCCCGGTCCGGACGCCCTGGTGGCGCCGACGTGGGTTCCGTGGGACGAGCGCATCCGTCCCGGCGATCTGGCTCCGGGTGACCTGCTGCCGCCACGCCACGAGGACGTCCGACTGGTGCCGGGGTACCTGGCCACCGGCGATCCCGCCGTCGACGACGTCGCCCTCGAACTCGGTCTCGGTCGCAAGCAGGTCATGAGCCGCGAGGGTCGGCTCGAGGCCGCCGAGCGGTGGGCCGAGAGCGACTTCGGTCCCGATTCCCCGATGGCCAAGGCGGCGCCGGGCACGTGCGTCACGTGTGGTTTCTATCTCGCTCTGCAGGGTTCGCTGAGCGCTGCGTTCGGCGTGTGCGGAAACGAGTTGGCCGCGGACGGACACGTGGTGCACGCGGCGTACGGCTGCGGTGCGCACTCGGACACCGAGGGACCGACCGGCGCCGGATCGCCCGCGTACGCGGCCTACGACGACGGTGCCCTGGAGACCACGCCGACCGAGAACACCGAGCCCCGGAACACCGAGCCCCGGGACACCGAGGCGGTCACCGACATCACGGAGTCGTCGTCGACCCTCTGACCGACCCCTTCGGGACGGAGGCGCTGCGCGAGTCCGTTCTCGCGGCCTGGTCGTCGTCGCCCACCCGACTGCGGGAGGATGCGGCCACGGAGGCCGATCTGGTGGTGGGGGGCTACCGCGATCGCGTGATCACGGAGCTGGCGCAGAACGCCGCCGACGCCGCCTCCCGCGCCGACGTTCCCGGTCGCCTGGCGGTGTGGTCCGTCGGCGACACGCTGCACGTCGCGAATGTCGGTGTGCCGCTGTCGATCACCGGGGTGCAGGCGCTGTCCGCGCTGCGAGCGTCCGACAAGACTTCCGAGCACGCCACGTCCGTCGGGCGATACGGAGTCGGGTTCACCGCCGTCCGTGCGGTGTCCGAGCGTATCGAGATCCGATCCACGTCGGGCTCGATCGTGTTCGACGGATCGAGGACGCGCCGAGCGATCGCCGCGCGTGGGTTCAGTGAGCCTGAGCAGGGCGTTCCCGTCCTCCGATTGCCGTGGGCGTCGGACGACGTGCCGACCCCGGGTTGGGACACCGAGGTCGTGCTGCACGGCGTCGTGGACGTCGCCGAAGTGCTGACCGCGGCCGCCCGTGAGTCGATCGATCTGATGCTCGAACTCGATGCGCTGCAGTCGATCTCCGTCGACGGGACCGAACTCGTACGTGAGGTGTCGTCGGGCCCGGGAGCGTGGACGGACGTGCGGGTCGGCGGCCGACGATGGTGGCGCGGCGACGCGGCGACCGCACGCTGGTTTCTGCCGCTCGAGGACGACGGTCTCACGCCGGACTCACCCGCGCCACTGACGCGGGACGTGCTGCGTGCGCCCACCAGATCCGATGAGGTGCTGACGATTCCGCTGCTCCTGATCGCGGACGTCCCCCTCCAGCCCGACCGTCGACGGGTCCTTCCGGGCGCTGACCTCTCGGTCGTGGCGACCGGATACGCGGCACTGGTCGCCGACCTGCCGGCGTCTCATCGGGCCGCCGCGGTACCGCGTCCGGGACTGCCGGCGTCCGAGGTCGACGAGGCGGTCCGCGCGGCGCTCGTCCGCGACCTGGAGTCGACCGCGTGGGTCCCGACGGCGGCGGGCCGGGCGGTACGTCCCGCGAATGCCGCGGTGGTGGACTCGATCTCAGCCGAATTGGCCGAACTCCTCGTGGACGTCGTGCCGGGTCTGGTGGCACCCGAGGCATCGGATCGCGCGTCGGCGACGACTCTGGCGGCGGTCGGTGTGCGTCGGCTCGGGCTCGCGGGCATCGTCGAGAGCCTGTCGGGGGTGTCGCGACCGCCGATCTGGTGGCACCGCCTGTACGACGCACTGACCGACATCGTGCACGACTCGGCGGACGTCGACGAGTGTGCGGCGCTGCCGGTTCCGCTGACGGACGGCCGCACCGTCACGGGTCCCCGCACGGTGGTGCTGGTGGACGGCGACCGTCTCGGCTCGGTCGGGTGGGCTCGTGTGGTGCACCCGGACGCCGCCCATCCGTTGCTCCGCCGCGCGGGAGCGCGGACCGCTCGCCCGGCCGACCTGCTCGCCGACCCCGCGTTGGCAGCGATGCTCGAGGATCCGGACGACGTGCCGGAGGAACTGGTGCACGACGTGCTGACCCTCGCGGCAGCCGTCGGCGGCGAGACGAGGATCGGCTCCGTCGGGTCGTTGCCGTTGCTCTCGTCGGACGGCGAGATGCGGGCGGCGGACGAACTGCTGTTGCCGGACTCGCTGTTACGGCGAGTGTTGCAGCGGGACAGCCCGTTCGGCGTGGTGGATCGGTCCGTCGTCGACCGGTACGGCGCGGACGCCCTGCGGGTGGTGGGCGTGGGTCACGGCTTCGGCGTCGTGGTGGACGAGACCCCCGCGGGTCCCGATCACGATCTCGACGACGAGGAGGCGTGGTGGGACAGTCTCTCCGGTGAGCCCGGCACCCTGGTCGCCGTGCGTGATCTCGATCTGGTGGACGAGGCGCGCTGGGCGGACGCGCTCACCCAGATCGTCGACGATCCGGTGACGGCCGCGGCGGTGCGGGACCGGACCGGCTACACCGCCTGGTGGCTGCGTCGTCACGCGCGGGTGAACGAGACACCGCTGGGGTTGCTCCGTCTGCCCGGCGACGACTCCCTGCGTGGACTGCTGGACCCCGTCGACCATCCCCGCGCCGCCGAGTTCGCCGCGGCGCTGGCGGGTCCCGCGATCGACGACGCCGACACGGCGGCCGATCTGCTCGCCGCGGCGGCCGATCCCGATCGTGTGGTGTCTCCCGCGGTGGCGATCCGGGTCCACATGCTCCTCGCCGAGGCGGTGGACGCCGGGCGGGTGGATCTACGCGACATCGATCCGCCCGTGGCGGTACGCACTCTCGCCGGCAGCGTGGCCGATCCCGCCGCGGTGGTCGTCCTCGATCACCCGCGGTGGATCGCCCTGCTACCCGCCGACCGAGTCGTGCTCGGATCGACGGCGTCCGCCGACACCCTCGCGGATCTCCTCGACGTGGAGACGGCGTCGACGGCGCTGAGCGTCGAGATCGTGTCGGTGGGGGAGCGGGCGACGGTGGACACCCATCCCGCCCTCGCGGCCGCACGCGCGATCTCGTCGTGGCCGGTCCCGGACGTCGTCGTCCTGCACGACGACCTGGTGGTGCGGTGTCGCGGCACCGTGCGAGTGGAGCGAGCGGTGCCCTTCTGGGTCACCGACGACGGCGAGACGCACGTGTCATGGACGGTGCTGCCGTGAGCGCGGACCGTGATGTCCTCGACTGGATGGTGGATCACCGGAGCGCGGCCCTGACGGACGCCATGACCGTGATCACCACGGTGGGCAACACCGCGGGCGTCGCACTCGTGACGGTGGTGGTCGCGCTGATCCTGGTGCGCCGTGGGCACCGCCATCTCGGGCCGGGCCTCGTGGCCACGGTGTTCACCGGATGGCTCGTCATGAACGCTCTCAAGTACGCGATCCGCCGGACCCGGCCGCCGGTGCCCGAGCGCCTCGTCGACATCTCGACCTACTCGTTCCCGTCCGGTCACGCCATGGTGTCGGCGACCTTCGCGGCGGCGGTGATCACGCTGCTGGTCGCGCTCGGCGCGTTCGACAGTGCCCGGAAACGAACGAGAGCAGCGGCCGCCGTGGTCACGGCGGCAACGCTGCTCATCGGGTTCTCCCGCGTCTACCTCGGGGCGCACTGGCTCAGCGACGTCGTCGTCGGCTGGCTCCTGGGGGCCCTGGTCGGTGTCGCGGGTATCGCGGTGGTGTCGCGACTCAGCGGTCGCGCTGGGCGATGACGAGAAGCTCGTCACGCATCGCGGGGCTGCCCACGTTGTTCGCGCGTGCGTAGAGATCACGCAGTGCCCGAACGTGGCGGCGGCGGTTGAGGAAACTTTCGACGTACTTCACTTCTATCTCTCCGGACGTTGCTCGAGTAGCTGAACTGACATAACCGATTCTCCACGTTACGTCCGTGTTACTCAACCTCGAGGAGGGTGAGTTCCAGCACGTCAGAGGGGGTTTTCGCGCCCGGAACCTGTCGCCCGGGTCACACCTCGGGCGGGTGCACGAGCCCCTTCTGGGCCGTGCGTCGGCCGCGGCGAGCAGCGCGGCGTTGCAGTGCGAACAGTCCGAACCCCAACGCGCCCAGAGCGGTTCCCGTCCAGCAGACCGCGACCGCGCCCGAGAAGGAGTCGACCACCGAGCACAGGACGGCGGCGACGAGGAACAGCAGCGTCCCGGCAGCGAGCACCGGAGCGGGATCGGTCACGCGCGGTGGCAGTCCGGGCGGGGTGGCGGGGGTGGGGCGCACGGCGCCGACGCTACCCGCGCCCCTCACCGGGTCATGGCCTAGTCTCCACTTCATGTCTCGCGCGACGTCTCTCCTCGACTCGTACTTCAAGATCACCGATCGCGGATCGACCATGTCCGCCGAGGTGCGGGGAGGCGTCGTCACGTTCGTCGCCATGGCCTACATCGTGGTGCTGAATCCGCTGATCCTCGGCAGCTTCTCGCCCGACGACGCGGCGGCCAAGACCGACGTGCTGGGCGACATCCTCCCGGTGCCCCAGGTCGCCGCCGTCACGGCGCTCGTGGCCGGCGTCATGAGCATCCTCTTCGGTGTCATCGCCAACTACCCGTTCGCCATCGCGGCGGGACTCGGCATCAACACGCTGCTCGCCGTCACCATCGCCCCGCAGGTCACCTGGGCCGAGGCCATGGGGCTGGTCGTCATCGACGGCATCATCATCGTGGTGTTGGCGCTCACCGGATTCCGCACCGCCGTGTTCGAGGCCATCCCCAGCGAACTCAAGGCCGCCATCGCGGCGGGCATCGGCGCCTTCATCGCGCTCATCGGTCTCGTCGACGCAGGCTTCGTGCGTCGTGTGCCGGACATCGCCGGCACCACCGTTCCGGTCGGCCTGGGCATCGACGGGTCCATCGCGTCGTGGCCGACGGTGACCTTCGTCTTCGGTCTGCTTCTCATGGGCATCCTCGTGGCGCGAAAGGTGCGGGGCGGGTTGCTGATCGGCATCGTCGTCACCACCGTGGTGGCCGCGATCATCGAGGCGATCACCGACACCGGTGCCTCCGCGGGAGTGAACCCGAAGGGCTGGAACCTCAGCGTGCCGGCGCTGCCCGACGTCGTCGTCGACCTCCCCGACCTGTCACTCGTGGGCAACGTCGATCTGTTCGGCGCCTTCACCCGCATCGGCGTCCTGGCGGCCAGCCTGCTGGTGTTCACGCTGGTGCTGGCCAACTTCTTCGACGCCATGGGCACCATGACCGGGCTCGGCAAGGAGGCCGGGCTCGCGAGCAAGGACGGTACGCTGCCGGGCGTCGGCAAGGCGCTCGTCGTCGAGGGTGTCGGCGCGGTCGCGGGCGGCGCGGGTTCGGCGTCGTCGAACACGGTCTTCGTCGAGTCGGCGTCGGGAATCGCCGAGGGTGCGCGCACCGGCCTCGCCAACGTGGTGACGGGCGTGCTGTTCCTCGCCGCGATGTTCCTGACACCGCTGTACTCGGTGGTCCCCATCGAGGCGGCCGCACCGGCCCTCGTCGTGGTGGGGGCGTTGATGATCGGGCAGGTCGCCGACATCGACTTCACCAAATTCCATGTGGCGCTGCCCGCGTTCCTCACCATCGTGGTCATGCCGTTCACCTACTCCATCGCGAACGGCATCGGCGTCGGATTCATCACCTGGGTCGTCCTCGCCGTCGGTCGCGGCAAGATCCGCAGCGTCCACCCACTTCTCGGCATCGTGGCCCTGCTCTTCGTCGCGTACTTCGCCCTCGGGCCCATCACGGACGCGCTCACGTAGTCGGCGCAGATCCGCTGCTCGCGCGGGTCGTTCAGCACCCGCACGTGCCGTATCCTGTGGCGATGCCTCAGGAACTGCGTGCGTTGGCCGGCGACCTCTCCCTCGCTGTCGTCCGTATGACGCGGCACCTGCGAGGCCGCCGCACCAGCCAGGTGACGCTCACGCAGCTCTCCGCTCTCGCGACCCTCGCACGCGAAGGCGCGATGACTCCGGGCACCCTGGCAGCGCGCGAGCGCGTACAGCCGCCGTCCATGACGCGCGTCGTCGCGTCCCTGGGCGATCTCGGGTACGTGGACCGGATGCCCCACCCCACCGACGGCCGTCAGATCATCGTGTCGCTGTCCGACGCGGGCCGTCAGGTCATCGAGGACGAGGTCAACGCCCGCGAGGCGTGGTTGACCGAACAGTTGCGCGGGCTCGACGCGGACCAGCTCGTGGCGATGCGTACCGCGGTCGACATCATGTCGGCCATCGTCAACGAGTCGGAGTGACGCTCCCCGCCTGACCTCGGGCCGAGGTCTCCGCCACCGGAGTAGATTGGTACTTCGTGCAACTACTTCATCGGCGGACGGACGGGTCCGCGGCCCGGCCCTCTCTGTTCGACGCGTTGCACTCGCGCAACTACAGACTGTGGGCGTCGGGTCAGATCGTCTCGCTCATCGGCACCTGGATGCAGCGCATCGCCCAGGACTGGCTGGTTCTCGAACTGTCCGGGGGCAACGGGCTCGCCGTCGGCATCGTCATGGCACTGCAGTTCGGTCCCACGCTGGTGCTGTCCGTGTGGGGCGGGGTGCTCGCGGATCGGTACGACAAGAGACGCCTCCTCATGGCCACTCAGGCCGCTGCCGCCGTGTTCGGGCTCGTGCTCGGGCTGCTCGACGTCGGCGGTGTCGTGGCGCTGTGGCACGTCTACGTCCTGGCGCTGCTCCTCGGCTGTTCGTCGGCGATCGACGCGCCCGTCCGGCAGTCGTTCACCATCGAGATGGTCGGTCCCGCACGGCTTCCCAACGCCATCGGCCTCAACTCGATGACGTTCAACCTCGCCCGCATCGTCGGCCCCGCGATCGCCGGCGTGGGCATCACGCTGGTCGGCACCGGCTGGGTCTTCCTCGTCAACGCAGCCTCGTTCGCCGCGGTGTTCGGCGCCCTCGCCGCCATGCGGCCCGCCGAACTGTTCACCGTCGAGCGTGCACCGCGTCGGAAAGGGCAGGTGCGGGAGGGATTCCGCTACGTCGCGGGGCGGCCGGATCTGTGCGTGCTCCTGGCGACCGTGTTCGTCGTGTCGACGTTCGGCATCAACTTCCCGCTGAGCCTGTCGGTGATCGCGCGCAACACCTTCGACAAGGGTGCGGACGCGTACGGATTCCTGTCCACGGTGCTCGCGGTGGGCACCTTGATCGGCGCGACTCTCGCCGCCCGGAGACGCGGCACCCCCGGGATCCGTCTCTTCGTGCTGTCCGCGGTGGTGTTCGGCATCTTCGAGACTCTGGCCGGAGTGATGCCCGCGTTCTGGGCCGTCGCAGTCATGCTGATCCCGGCCGGCGCAGTCCAGCTCACGTTCAGCACCATCGCGATGAACATCCTGCAGGCGTCGGTCCCGTCAGACATGCGCGGCCGGGTCATGGGCATCTACATGCTGTGCTTCCTCGGCGGAACCCCGCTGGGCAGCCCGTTGCTCGGCTGGGTGGCCGACGTCGTCGATCCTCGCGCACCGCTGGTGCTCGGCGGGATCGTCTCCCTGATCGCGGGCCTGGGCGCGGCGCTGGTCGTGCGCCGCACCCATGTCGCCGACATCGCGATGCCCGACGTAGGGGTCGACGAACCCCGACCCGCCTAGAAGAACCAGCCGATCTGGGGCTGGCTCGGGGTGCCGAAAGCCAGATCGAACTCGTGCAACGCCTTCTCCGACGTCGACGCCACTCGGCCGGCGGCCGCGAACTGGCGAGCGCGGTGCGCGCCGAGGTAGAGGCTGCCGAGGACGGACGAGGACACCGTCACGTCGGGGTCGTCGTCACTGCGGGTGACCTCGGCGTGCCCGTCGCGGGTGACGAAGCGATAGGCGCCGCCGGCATGCAGGAACGGATCCTCCACGCCGATCACGAGATCGGTGTCGATGGCGTACGTCCGCGCCGACAGCGCGGCCGGGACGTCCATCAACCGCACCCACAGGCCGTCCTTGACGCCGGTGACCTGCGGGACACGGCGATCGGTCAGCAGTGTCAGCAGCGGATCCCCGACGGGAAGCGTCACCTCGATCGTCTCCACGAGATCGATGCCGCACATCACCTGCCAGAGATCGGAGCGTGCCTCGTCCGTCGCGGCGATGATGTCGACGATGCGCGCCTCCTGCGCCCCCGCTGTCCCGACGCGGTAGCCGCGGCGGAACGCGATGTATCCGTCGGGGTGGACGATGAAGAAGAGCTTGGAGAAACCACCGCGGGAGTTCTTGCGATCGGCGAAGAAGCGATGCCACCGGGTCTGGGGCATCGGCTGGGCGCCGGCGGTCTGTCGCTGCCACCGTCCGTAGATCTCCGGCAGCAGTTCACGAGCCTCCGCGGACGTCACCAGACGGGCGCCCCGGGGCGGCGGCAGATCCTTGCGGAACGCGGTGAAGCGCCGGTCGATGGTGTAGTTGACACCCTGCGTGGCGGCGCCGTACCCGAACCGCTCGTAGATGGTCGCCTCGCTCGCCGTGAGCACCGACAGGGGCTTGCCCGCCTCCTCGAAGCGCTCGTGCTGCGCGGTGAACATCCGGCGCAGGATGCCGCGTCGGCGATGCGTGGGAGCGACCGACACCCACGACACCCCCGTCGCGGGCAGGGTGCGGCCACCGGGAACGGTGACGTCCATCGGGAAGTGCATCGTGACACCGACCGGCAGGTCACCGTCGCACGCCAGGAAGATCTCGGACGAGGCCGTGAGTATCTTGGTCTCCTCCATGTCCTCGCTGTTCTGGTGCTCACCGAAAGCGTGGGCGTCGAGGAGCGCGATGGCGTCCCAGTCGTCCTCGGTGGCGGTACGGATGGTGATCGTGTCGTCGGTAGTCATCGCAGACGACCTTATCGGCCGCGCCGATGCACCGCCGGAACACGTCCTGAGAAGATGGGTCCGTGGTACACGTCGTCGACATCACCGACCCAGCCGATCCTCGCCTCGACGACTTCCGGGACCTCAACTCCTCGGACCGTCGCCCCGACCTGCCCGAGGGCAAGGGGCTGGTGATCGCGGAGGGTGTTCTGGTGGTCCAGCGCCTCGTCGCGTCACGTTTCGAGCCCCTCTCGCTGCTGGGCGTCGAGCGGCGGCTCGGTGAGCTCGCGGACGATCTCGTGGACGTCGACGTGCCGTTCTACCGCACCACGGCGGACGTCATGGCGGAGGCCGTCGGGTTCCACCTCAACCGCGGTGTGCTCGCGGCCGCCCGGCGCCCCGCACCGCTGGACCTCGCGGACGTCGTCGCCGACGCGCGGACCGTGGCGATTCTCGAAGGCGTCAACGACCACGAGAACCTCGGCTCCATGTTCCGCAATGCCGCCGGCCTCGGTGCCGACGCCGTCCTCTTCGGCGGCGCCTGCGCCGACCCGCTGTACCGACGGTCGGTGCGTGTCTCGATGGGCCACGTGCTGCGCGTGCCGTTCGCCACGGTCCCCGACTGGCCGCGCGGGCTGTCCGTGCTGCGCGACAACGGGTTCCAGCTCGTCTCGCTGACTCCGAATCCCACCGCCGTTCCGCTGGCCGAGGCGATGACGGGGGAGAAGGTCGCGCTCCTGCTCGGCGCCGAGGGGCCCGGACTCACCGAACACGCGATGCGCGCCACCGACGTCCGGGCGCGGATCCCGATGGCACCGGGCACCGACTCGCTCAACGTCGCCACCGCGGCCGCCATGGCGTTCTACGAGCGGGTGCGCACGGGATGAGGGATCCGGACGAACCGACACCGTGGGGCCCGGGAATTGCGTGTGCCGTCGCCGCGGCACTCGTCACCGCCGCCGCGGTGATCTCGCTGGGCCTCACCCTGCTCCGGGTCAGCAGCCTCTTCGCTGTCCTGGTGATGGCCGTGATGGTGGGCGGCGCTGCGCCGTCGGTCGCCCGCCGGCGTGCAGATCCGGTGTGGCGCTTCGTCGTTCCGGGCATCGCCGCCGGCGCGGCCGTGGGTGTGCTGGCGTTCGCCGTCGACGCGTCGGTCTAGCGGCGCCGGAACAGGCCGCGCTTGCGCTGCGGCTCCGGAGTCTCCGGTCGCGGCGGTTCGGGCGGAGGGGTCGCCGCCGGATCGCGCATCGCGAAGTCGCACAACAGCACCGACCCGGGGTCGGTGTCCCCGTCGCGGGCACCGCCGATCATGCGGACGCCGAGCCACTGGGCGCTCGCCGCGTCGGCGAACTCCTGGGGGTGGAACGGCAGCGCCTGGGGATCGGGAAACTTCTCGCCGTCGAACTGCAGCGGATGGTCGCCCGACCAGAAGGGCCGTTCCCACGGGAAGGGAAGACCCTCGTCCTCGTGGATGTAGGTGGGGCCGGCGCTGAACGAGCGCTTCAGGGTGCCGGAGTCCCATTGCGCGAAGGCGCCCCACGCGTGCTCGCGTTCGGAAGCGACGAGAAAGGTGTGCGTGGACGGCAGCAACGACGTCCACGACTCCTCGAGAGTCGACGGGCGCACCGCGGCGGGCTCGGGCGCGCAGACGACGGTGATGCCCGGGTAGCAGCCGACCAGCACGCGGTTCGGCTCCGACGCCACGGCGAACGCCGTCAGGGGAGCCATGCCGACCAGGGTGGGCTCGAGGCCGGGATGGAGCTTCCGTGCGACGGCCGCGGCCGCATCGGTGTCGGACTGCACTCCGGACCGCAGTACCGCGATCGGATCAGGTGCGTCGACGAACCACAACGCTGCTGTTCCCAGCCCCACCGGGCGCCCCCTTGTCGTCGTCCGGTCTCAGACGGTCACATTCTCGGCCGTGAAGATCGCTCTGCCGTGAACACTGCTCGGCTCAGCGGCCGTTGCTGCGCACTCCCAGCAAGACATCCTCCCACGACGGCATGGCCGGCTTTCCCCGTTTGTCCTTCGCGTTCGCATGGCCCGGCGCCGGCTTGGGTTGCGTCGGCTCGGGCTCGGGCTCGGCCTGCACTGCGGGTGTCTCCGCGGGTTCGGGCTGCTCCGCCGTGGTTTCCGTGTCCGAGTCCGCGTCGACCCCGTAGTAGTCGTCGAGGGTCTGCTGCGACGGCGAGTCCTCCTCGGCGGCGACGACGGGGGCCAGCCCTCGGAGCTGGCGGCCGAAATCGGGGTCGATCAGCTCGGACGCCGCGTCGTCGAGGGGCGTGACACTGCCGCCGTGGGCATCCGGCTGGAAACGCCAGTGCGCGGTGTTGGTGGTGCGTCCCGCGGGCCACGTCAGCTGAGCGATCCAGTGATTGTCCTCGTCGCGCCACGCGTCCCACTCGGCCTGGTCCATCGAATGCCCGCGGCCGCGGAACGCGAGTCCCACGATCTCCACGAGGGTGAGCACGGCGGGCCCGTCGGCACGCAGGGGGTGGCCCAGCTGGGCGAGTTCGGCGGCGCGGGAGCGTTCCAGTAGAACCGGGTGCGCGTAGCGCTCCACCTTGCTCGCCGGCATACCCGACTCCTTGGCCACCTGCTCGATGGAGGCGCCGGACCGGATGCGCGCCTGGATCTCGCGCGGTCGCATCAGAGAATCCATCTCGATCTCGATCTGTCCGAGTCGCGCGGCGTCACCACGGGCGGCGGCACGCAACTTCTCGTCGGCCGGCAGACGGAACTTCTCACCGGAGGAATCGGCACAGACGATGTGCTTGCCGTCCGACGCCAGGCCGATCACGTGGATCTCTCGCACGATCACTCCTTTGCGTCGCGACGGCCCCTGCCCCTCGGCTGCTCGCTGTCCGAGCACGGGGCCGGATTCGGTGCCACCCCCGACTGTAATGCACCACAGTGCAGCAGTCGGGGGGACACGCACGCTCTCACGCCAGGTGTTCGACCACGTGATCGATGCAGGCGGTCAGGGCGGTGACGTCGTCGGGCTCGACGGCCGGGAACATGCCGACGCGCAGCTGGTTGCGGCCGAGCTTGCGGTAGGGCTCCGTGTCGACGATACCGTTGACGCGCAACGTCTTCGCGACGGCTGCAGCGTCGACCTTCTCGTCGAAGTCGATGGTGCCGACCACCTGCGAGCGATGCTTCGGGTCGACGACGAACGGCGTCGCGTACTCGGAGCGCTCGGCCCAGTCGTACAGCCGCGACGAGGAGTCGGCGGTCCGTGACGTCGCCCAGTCCAGGCCGCCCTTCCCGTTCAACCACTCGATCTGGTCGGCGAACAGGAGCAGCGTCGCCACCGCGGGGGTGTTGTACGTCTGGTTCTTCGTGCTGTTGTCGATGGCGATGGGCAGCGACAGGAAGTCGGGGACCCAGCGCTTGCTCGCCGCGATCTCGTCGACGCGGGCCAGTGCCGCGGGGCTCATCAGCGCGACCCAGAGGCCACCGTCCGCAGCGAAGTTCTTCTGGGGAGCGAAGTAGTAGACGTCCGAATCGGCCACGTTCACGGGCAGACCGCCGGCGCCCGAGGTGGCGTCGATCGCGATGAGGGCGTTTTCCGAGTCCGCGGGACGCGACACGGGAATGGCCACACCGGTCGAGGTCTCGTTGTGAGCCCACCCGATCAGGTCGACCGACGGATCCGACGTGGGCTCAGGAGCACTGCCCGGCTCCGCGGAGACGACGATCGGGTCACCGATGAACGGGTTGGCCTTGGCCACCGAGGCGAACTTCGAGCTGAACTCACCGTTGGTGAGGTGCAGCGACTTCTCCTTGATCAGGCCGAACGCCGCGGCGTCCCAGAATGCGGTGGTGCCGCCGTTGCCCAGCACGACCTCGTAGCCCTCGGGGATCGAGAACAGCTCGCGCAGACCGTCGCGCACCCGACCCACCACGTCCTTCACCGGCTTCTGGCGGTGGCTGGTGCCGAACACCGACGCGCCCACGTCCACCAGGGACTGGAGCTGCTCGGGCCGGACCTTCGACGGACCGCACCCGAAGCGTCCGTCGCCGGGCTTGAGGTCGGAAGGAATGGTCAGGTTCTCGGCCATACGGGGTTCGCGTCCTTAGTTTCGGTGTGGGCGGTACCGGCGAGATCAGGGTAGTGCAGCCGTGACAGGGGTCGTGCACCCCGCTGGGCGTCTCGGTGCTGGTTGCCCGGTGCTGGTGGGCCGGCGGGCGCGGTCACCCCACCCGAGTGGTGCGCGGCCGTGCGCCCCCGCACCCTGCGGCCAGCACCCGACGCAGTTCGCGGCCGAGTTGCGGCGACGTCAGATCGGACCACGTCCAGCGCACCACAGTCCATCCGTGTGCGCGGAGCAGGTCTTCGCGACGCTTCTCCCGCACCAGGACGTCGGCGGGTGACTCGCCGGGGCGTGCGAGAGCCGAGTACTTCGAGACACCGTCGAACTCGCCGATCACACCCTCGTCCTCCCACAAGAAATCGGGGCGGAAGGTGGTGCGGCGGTCCGAGAGCATCAGCGTGACCTGCAGTTCCGGGCACGGAACGCCGAGATGGTGCAGATACACGCGGCTCCGCGACTCCCCGACGCTCTCGCTTCGCCCGTCCAGGAAGCCGAGTACAGACTCGGCGGCGGTGCGTCTGCGATGGGACGGCGTACGGCTCAGCGACTCGCGCACCGACTCCGGCGTCACGAGATGTCGGTGCAGTGCGGAGTCACCGGCGCAGACCGCATCCTCGAACGGGAGGGTCCGCGCGAGGTCGGCGACGGTGCGCGCAGCGGACGTGCAGCGCAGGCCGTCGATGGCGTCGACGTCCCGCTCGGTCAGACCGTCGGCATGCACGTGGCGATGCCGACCGACGTGGCCACCCGACGATCGCGGGATGCCGAGATGCACCCGTTCCGGGACTCGCCACAACGACATCCCGTGCACCAAGGCTGCGGAACCGTGTGCGGCGGCCGCCGCGGGGGCGCTCGCCAGCAGCGTCGCGCGCACCTCGAGCAGGTGCCGGCCGGTGGCGTCGAGCGATTCGAGGACCGCAGCCGGAACGTAGATGCCGCGCCGGACGACGGCGATCTCGCGACGCGCCAGTGCAGCCTTGATCTCGGCGTCGGTGGCGCCGCGTGCCAGTGCGTCACGACGGCTGAGCAGGTGTTCCCCGTAGAAGTTCACGGCCGCAGTGTGCGCACGAGTCGGTCGCCCGCGCTGCGGCCGTCCACAGTCGGCCGTCATCCCCGGGTTCGAGCGCCCGCCCCTTGCCCCGCGCGCACCGCTCGGCTACGCGCGCAGGACGAGAAATGCGCGAAACACCGTGCGGTGCGCGCGGCGGAAACCCGGGCACCCAGCAACTGGGCACCCCGCCTACCTCACGCGATGGTGCCCCACCCCTCGACGCTCTCGGGGGAGCGCGGTGCGGGGCCGGTGTAGATGGCGGCGGGACGCACGAGCTTGCCGAGGCGTTTCTGTTCGAGGATGTGGGCGCACCAGCCGGCGGTGCGGCCGCAGGTGAACATGGCGGGCATCATGTGCGCGGGTACTTCGGCGAAGTCGAGGATGACGGCCGCCCAGAATTCGACGTTGGTCTCGATGGCGCGGTCGGGGCGGCGTTCGCGCAGTTCGGCGAGTGCGGCCTGTTCGAGGGCGGCGGCGACCTCGAAGCGGGGTGCGTTCAGGCGCTGCGCGGTGGCGCGGAGGACGCGGGCGCGGGGGTCCTCGGCGCGGTAGACGCGGTGCCCGAAGCCCATGAGCTTCTCTTTCCGGTCGAGGATGCCCTTGACCAGTGCCCGTGCGTCGTCCGACTTCTCGACTTCCTCGATCATGGGGAGCACGCGGGCGGGGGCGCCGCCATGGAGCGGTCCGGACATGGCGCCGATGGCTCCGGAGAGGGCGGCGGCGACGTCGGCTCCGGTGGAGGCGATGACGCGGGCGGTGAAGGTGGAGGCGTTCATGCCGTGCTCGGCGGCGGAGACCCAGTAGGCGTCGATGGCCTCGGTGTGGGCGGGATCGGGGTCGCCCTTCCACCGAGTCATGAATCGTTCTGTGACGGTGGAGCACTGGTCGATTCGCGTCTGCGGCACGGCCGGCTGGTAGATGCCCCGCGCGGACTGGGCGACGTAGGACAGCGCCATGACGGAGGCGCGGGCGAGGTGTTCGCGGGCGGTGTCGTCGTCGATGTCGAGGAGCGGTTCGTAGCCCCAGATCGGTGCGAGCATCGCGAGTCCGGCTTGGACGTCGACGCGGACGTCGCCGGTGTGGATGGGGAGGGGGAAGGGTTCGGCGGGCGGCAGTCCGGGGCCGAAGCGTCCGTCGACGAGCAGTGCCCACACGTTGCCGAAGGTGACGCCCTTGCCGACGAGGTCCTCGATGTCGACGCCGCGGTAGCGCAGTGCGCCGCCGTCCTTGTCGGGTTCGGCGATGTCGGTGGTGAAGGCGACGACGCCCTCGAGTCCGGCGACGAAGCCCTCCGGTACCACTGTTTCCTGGGCCATGAAGATCCCTCGTTCTCCTGTGTCCGCGGACCCCGCTTTCATGCGTGGACCTGCACCTCACCGCACCCTAGTGGGTAGCGCGGGCCGCACCGTACTCCGGGAGTAGCGTCTGCGCGGTGAGCGAGAACATCGACCTGGCGGATATGCGGGTGGCGTATGGCGGGGACGACGATCTCGAGGAGAGCGACCTCGCCGACGGCTGGCTCGCGCTCGCCCGTGTGTGGTTGCAGCAGGCGATCGACGCGCGTCTGCCGGAACCGAATGCCATCACACTCGCGACGGTGGACGCGGACGGCCGACCGGCGACCCGCACGGTGCTGTGCAAGGAGTTGTCGGAGTCGGGTGTGGTCTTCTACACGAACTACGGATCCGCGAAGGCCCGCCATCTCGAGTCGACGCCCTTCGCATCGGCGACGTTCCCGTGGATCGGCATCCAGCGCCAGCTCACGGTGCGCGGACCGGTCACGCGGGTGAGCGCCGACGAGACGGCTGCCTACTGGTCCACCCGGCCGCGGGGGTCGCAGCTCGGTGCGTGGGCGTCGCAGCAGTCGAGCCCCATCGGATCGCGTCAGGACCTGGAACGGCACCTCGCCGACGTGACCGACAGGTTCGAGAACCAGGATGTGCCGGTGCCTCCGAACTGGGGCGGCCTCCGCATCGCGCCCGAGTCCGTGGAGTTCTGGCAGGGCCGGAACAACCGTCTGCACAACAGGCTGGTGGTCACGGCGTCCGGCGTCGAGCGTCTGCAACCGTGAAACTTCTCGCCGACACCACTCCTCTCCAGAATCCCGATTATCGACGCCTGTGGGCCTCGGGCGTCGTCACGGTCATCGGCGCCCAGCTCTCGGTCGTCGCTGTGCCGCAACAGATCTTCCAGATCACGTCGAGCTCGGCGTACGTAGGACTCGCGGGTGCTTTCGCGTTGGTTCCGCTGGTCGTGTTCGGGCTGTGGGGCGGGGCGTTGGCCGACGTGATGGATCGGCGCACCCTGCTGATGATCACCACGGTGGGGATCGGCGCGACGTCGTTCATGCTGTGGCTGCAGGCGCACCTGGGGCTGAACAACGTGTGGATCGTGTTGGTGCTGCTCGCCGTGCAGCAGGGCTTCTTCGCGGTGAACCAACCCACGCGCAGCGCCATCATCCCGCGCCTGATTCCGGTGCGGCAGTTGCCCGCCGCCAACTCACTCAACATGACGGTGTTCAACTTCGGTGCCATCGCGGGCCCGATGCTGGCCGGTGCGTTGATTCCGGCGTTCGGGCTGCCGACGCTGTACCTGCTCGACACCATTGCGCTGTCGGTGACCCTGTGGGCAGTCGCGCGACTGCCGAAGATTCCGCCGACGGGGGAGTCCCGACGCGCGGGTCTGCGCGAGGTGTTCCAGGGGTTCGCCTACCTGGCGACGCAGAAGGTGCTGCTCGCCTCGTTCGTCGTGGACATCATCGCGATGGTGTTCGGGATGCCGCGCGCACTGTTCCCCGAGGTGGCCACCGAGACGTTCGGTGACCCGGCCGAGGGTGGACTCGTCCTCGGACTGCTGTTCGCGTCGCTGTCGGCGGGCGCGGTGCTGGGCGGAATCTTCTCGGGGTGGTTGCCGCGCGTGCAGCGTCAGGGTGTCGCGGTGATCGCGTGCATCGTGGTGTGGGGCGGCGCGATGATCGGGTTCGGCGTCTCCGTGGCGCTCGCGACCGTCGGTCAGCGAGGGTGGGCGCTGTACCTGGCGCTGGGCTTCCTGGCGATCGGCGGCGGCGCCGACATGATCTCCGCCGCGTTCCGGAGTTCGATGCTGCAGTCCGTGGCCACCGACGACATGCGTGGCAGGTTGCAGGGAGTCTTCATCGTGGTGGTCGCGGGCGGCCCGCGGGTGGGCGACGTCCTGCACGGCGCGGCCGCCTTCATGGTGGGTACCGCGGCCGCGGCGGCGGGCGGCGGGGTGCTGGTCATCGTCGGGGTGATGATCGCAGCCCTTGCGATCCCGGCGTTCGTGAAATACCGCGTCACCGCTCAGACCTGAGCGGTGCGGCGGCACACCTCCGCCCAGGGGGTGGGCTCGATACCCAGCATCTGCTGTGACCGCGTCGATTCGAGGACGTAGGGCGCGGTGCGTTGGTAGGACAGCTGGTTCAACTCTCGCAGCATCGGCACGGCGAGACCCGCTGCCCGCGTGATCGACCGGGGCACCACGCGTACGGGGACCGGGGGCTTGCCCACGGCCTCGAGTGTGTCGGTGATCGCTTGTCGCAGTGTCACAGCGGGATTGGTCGGCGCGTGCCACACCTGTCCCCACGATTCGGGGGTGTCGACGGCGGCGATCAGCGCTCGCGCCTCGTCGAGGACATCGGTGAACGAGTGCGGCACGTCGGCTGCATCGATCGCCCAGACGGCCTTGCCGTCGAGCGCAGCGGGGAGGAGACGCGTGACATGCCCGTTCGCGCCGACTCCCGTTCCCACGTAGTCCGAACCGCGTACCTCGACTGCCCGCAGAGTTCCGGCGCGGTGCGCGTCGGCGAGGTCGCGCCACATCTGCGCTCGCAGCGCGCCTTTGTGGTCGGCGGCGGCGTCGGGCATTCCTTCGCGCATGACACCGTCGGCGACGGGCCCGTACGGGTAGAGGTTGCCCGTGACGGCCAGGACGGCACCTGTCCGTTCGGCGGCGCTGCGCAGCGACCGCGCCAGCGGCGGCCACATCTGCTGCCACTGCGTGTAATCGCCGGGGTTGGCGCAGTTGTACAGCGCACGGGCGCCTTCGGTGAGCGCGCTGAGAGCGTCGGCGTCGGAGGCATCCGCGGCGGCGGCCGTGACACCCGGGACGGCGGTGCCTCGGCGGGAGACGAGGACGACCTCGGAGCCGCGGTCGGCGAGAAGGCGGGCGACATGGGAACCGACGGGGCCGGCCCCGACGACGACGTGACGATCGGACATGGGAAACACCTTCCGTAGTGGAGAGCACCGCTCTCGACACAACTATGAGAGCACCGCTCTCGAAAGTCAAGAGCGGTGCTCTCGGTTACTGTGGGCGCATGCCCACGCCCCGCGAAGCCGCACGCACGGAGACGATGGCAGCGATCCTGAGCGCCGCACGGACGCAGCTCGCCGAGGTCGGTCCCGCGTCGCTGTCGCTGCGGGCGGTGGCGCGGGAGATCGGCATGGTGTCCTCGGCCGTCTACCGCTACGTGGCGAGCCGGGACGACCTGCTCACCGCGTTGATCGTGCAGTGCTACGACGAGCTGGGTGCGGCCCTCGAGGATGCGGATCCGCAGGGTGGGAAGCCTGTCGACCGCTGGGTCGCGGTGTGTGACGCACTGCGATCGTGGGCCGCGGCGCACCCGCACGAGTACGCGCTGCTGTACGGCTCGCCCGTGCCCGGCTATCGAGCGCCGCAGACGACCGTCGGTCCGGCCACGCGCCCGACTCTCGTGGTGGTGAGCATCGTCGTCGATGCGCATCGGTCCTCACCGCCGGTCCGTATCGAGCACGACATCTATTCACCGGCGCGCGACTTCGTCGTGGAGCACTATCGCCAGGCCACCGGTGAGGACGTCGGCGGCGTGATGACGACCGACCTGGTGGCCCGCACGTTGTCGGCGTGGATCACGGTCTTCGGCGCGGTGTCGTTCGAGCGTTTCGGCCATCTGGTCGGCGTCACCGAGGACACCGGCGCGTTCTACGCCGACATCGTGCGGAATCTCGCCGCGACGCTCGACCTCAGTGGAAGGTGACGTGCCACACCGCGAGTGCGGCCAACGCGCCGGCGCCGTTGAGTGCCCAGTGCAGACCGATGGGAGCGAGGATGCTCCCGCCGCGATGGCGCAGCCAGGTGAAGACGAAGCCGGCGACGGTGGTCCCGGCGACCGCGCCGCACACCCCGATGATCTGGCCGAACAGTCCGGTTCCCAGCACGGCGGAGAACCCGTCGTTGCCCACTGTCAGGCCGAGTGACGACGCCACGTGCCACAGGCCGAAAAGTAGCGAGCCGATGACGGCGACCGCGCGAATGCCGAAGCGCCGCGACAACTTCGCGTGCAGGACGCCGCGGAACGCGAGTTCCTCGGGAATGACGGTCTGGAGCGGGATGATGACGAGGGCCGCGAACAGCGTGGCGCCGACGTTGACGCCGTACCGCTCGTTGAGGAAGGCGCTCTGGGTGAGGGGGATCGAGGCGGCGATGGCCACCACCACCAGCGTGAGTCCGGCCGCAGCGGCGCCGTGACGGGCTCCGCGCCCGATGTTGCTCAGCCCGAGGTCGCTCCACTGGACGCCGCGCGCACGAGCGAAGGCGAGCAGGAGCAGGGCCCCGACCGGCACCGCGGCGACCGCGATGGGAGTGGGCGCGAAGTGCGCGGTCAGGTTGAAGACCACGAGGGCGGCGACGACCACGACGATGTCGACGAGGGTCCTGTCGAACCAACGGCGGGATGTCACCGGTTCGGTGGCGACGACGACTGTGGACACCCGATCCACCGTACAGAGAACGGCGCGTCACATCAGGGCGGTAGCGTGCTGCCATGGTCGACGACGCGCCATCCGCCCTGTCCCATTCGCTGCGCCACGGTGCGTACAGAGCCGACGTCGCCGCCACCGGTGCGGGACTGCGAGCCCTCGAGCATGCCGGCCGGCGGCTCACCGAGACGTGGGACGCGGGCAGGCCGGAGGCCGGTCGGGATCGGGTCGCCCTCAAACCCCCGTTGTCGGCGGGGCTTGTTCTCGCACCGTGGCCCAACCGCACGCGCGACGGCCGGTTCACGTTCGACGGTGAGACACATCAGCTCGAGATCACCGAACCGGCCCGGAACAACGCGAGTCACGGACTCGTCCGTCGACGGGAATGGGACGTCGCGGAGCGGTCCGACTCGTCGATCACCCACACCATCGACATCGGTGGCGAGCAGGGATGGCCCTTCGCGCTGCGGCTGACAGCTCGGCACAGCCTCGGTGACGACGGTCTGACCGTGACCCACACGGCGACGAACGTCGGGGATCGCACGGCGCCGTTCGGCATGGGCGTCCACTCGTTCGTCCGCGCAGGCGATGCGCCCCTGGACGAGTGCACGCTCCGACTCTCGGCGGGTGTGCGTCTCCCGCTCGACGGCGAGCGCAACCTGCCCAGCGGCGGCCCCGTGCCCGTGCAGGACACGGACCTCGACTTCGCTGCGGCGCGGAGCCTCGCCGGAGTCTGGCTCGACACCCCGTTCAGTGCCCTCGTCCCGGACGCGGACGGCATCGCACGGCAGTACCTGACGCCGCCGGACAGCGCAGCCACCGTGCTGTGGACCGACGCGAACTTCCCGTGGGTGCAGGTGTTCACGGCGGATCCGGCGCACGATCAGGCCTACCCGGACCGCGGCCGCGCCCTGGCGATCGAACCGATGACGTGTCCACCGGACGCGCTGAACTCAGGGGTGGGGCTGATCGTGCTGGAGCCGGGGGAGACCTGGACCGGGAGCTGGGGCATCCGGGCGGACGACGGGAGCGCCTCGTGACGATCCTCGTGTGCGGCGAGGCGCTGGTCGATCTGGTGCCGGATCGCCAGGGCGGTGGTCCCGCGTTGACGCCGAAGCTGGGCGGCGGCCCGTTCAACGTCGCCGTCGCGCTCGGCCGCCTCGGTGCGGACGTGCAGTTCCTCTCCCGCATCTCCCGCGACCCGTTCGGCCGCGACCTGGTGGCGTGGCTGGAGGCGTCGAAGGTGGGACTCGACCTGCTGCAGCGTGGGCCGGAGCTGACCACGCTCGCCCTGACCGTGCTCGACGCGCACGGCGCCGCCGAGTACTCGTTCTATGCCGACGGCACCGCGGACCGACTCGTCGAGGCGCCCGCGACCATCCCCGAGTCGGTGACCGCGGCGTCGTTCGGCACGTTGTCGCTGCTCTACGAGCCGGGCGCGAGCGTGTACGCGGCGCTGCTCGCGAGGGTGCACGACGCCGGGGTCCTGACGATGCTCGATCCGAACATCCGCCCGGCCGCGATGACGGACGGCGACGGTTACCGCGCCCGGTTCCGTACCTGGCTTCCGTCGATCGACATCCTCAAGGTGTCGGTCGAGGACGCGGGATGGCTGGGGGAGGGGCCGCAGGGCACCACCGTCCGAGACTGGTTGGACGCGGGCGTGACGGCCGTCGTCGTCACGCGCGGCGGGGACGGACTGTCGGTGGTCACCACGGCCGGCGAGACAGTCGTTCCCGGTGTGTCGGTGCAGGTCGCGGACACCATCGGTGCGGGCGACACCGTCCACGGGGCGATGCTCCACCACCTGACGGAGCACGGCGTGCGCTCGTCGGCGGACCTTCTGCGACTCGATTCACAGGCCTGGACGGCGGCTCTCACGTTCGCCGCGAAGGCAGCCGCCATCACCGTGTCACGACCGGGGGCGGACCCTCCCTGGGCGGACGAGGTCGGCGACGACTAGTTTTATCGAGACACCACAAGTTCCGTTACACCGAGCTCGAGAGGGACCCTTCGTGCCCGCTGAGAATGCCGACAACGCCGCCACCGCCAAGCTGATCTATCCCGGCGGCGAACACGAGATGACCATTGCGAGAGCGACCGAAGGCAACGACGGTATCGAGCTGGGCAAACTGCTCGCGAACACCGGGTACACGACGCTGGACGGTGGGTTCGTCAACACGGCCTCCACCAAGTCCGCCATCACGTACATCGACGGTGCCGAGGGCATCCTGCGCTACCGCGGATACCCGATCGACCAGCTCGCCGAGAAGTCGTCGTTCCTCGAGGTCAGCTACCTGCTGATCTACGGGGAGCTGCCCACCACCGTCGAGTTGGAGAACTTCACCGACCGCATCCGTCGGCACACCCTGCTGCACGAGGACCTCAAGCGCTTCTTCGACGGCTTCCCGCGCAACGCCCACCCGATGCCCGTCGTCTCGTCCGCGGTCAACGCGCTGTCCGCGTACTACCAGGACTCGCTCGACCCGAACGATCCCGAGCAGGTCGAGCTCTCGACGATCCGTCTGCTGGCCAAGCTGCCGACCATCGCCGCGTACGCGTACAAGAAGTCGGTGGGCCAGCCGTTCCTGTACCCGGACAACTCGAAGAGCTACGTCGAGAACTTCTTGCGCATGACCTTCGGTTTCCCGGCCGAGCCCTACGAGGCCGATCCCGAGATGGTCAAGGCGCTCGACATGCTGCTCATCCTGCACGCCGATCACGAGCAGAACTGCTCGACGTCGACGGTGCGCCTGGTCGGCTCGTCCGACGCCAACCTCTTCACGTCCATCTCCGGCGGCATCAACGCACTGTGGGGTCCGCTGCACGGCGGCGCCAACCAGGCCGTCCTCGAGATGCTCTACCGCATCCAGAGCGAGGGCGGCGACAGCGCGGACTTCCTGAAGCGGGTCAAGAACAAGGAGGACGGTGTCAAGCTCATGGGCTTCGGACACCGTGTCTACAAGAACTACGACCCGCGCGCGGCCATCGTGCGCAAGACGGCGCACTCGATTCTCGAGAAGCTCGGCACCAACGACGAGCTGCTCGACATCGCGATGAAGCTCGAAGAGGTCGCCCTGTCCGACGACTACTTCGTCGAGCGCAAGCTGTACCCGAACGTCGACTTCTACACGGGCCTCATCTACCGCGCCATGGGCTTCCCCGAGCGCATGTTCACGGTACTGTTCGCGCTCGGCCGCCTGCCCGGGTGGATCGCGCACTGGCAGGAGATGCACCAGGACCCGAACGCCAAGATCGGCCGCCCCCGTCAGATCTACACGGGCTACACCGAGCGCGGCTACGAGGGCATCGACGGCCGCTGATCGGCCCGCCCCTCGCGACACCCCCGACGCGGTGCGTCAGAACTTCCGGTTGGCCAACACCGGCAAGTTCTGGCGCACCGCGTCGATCTCGTTCGGGTCGATGTCGAGCGTGAGCAGACCGGGCGCCGCGCCGAGCTGGTCGAGCACGTGGCCGGTGGGGGACACCACCATCGAGTTGCCGACGCCCACGGGTGCCGAGCCGGAGATCTCGATACCCGACTCGGCGGGGTCCGCCTGCCCGCAGGCCGCGAGGAACGTCGTCGAGTCCAGTGCGCGGGCGCGGGCGAGCAGTGTCCACTGATCCACCTTGCCGGGGCCGCGGCCCCACGACGCGGCGACGACGGTGAGCAGGGCGCCGCGGTCCGCGAGGGTCTGGAAGAGGCCGGGGAAGCGAATGTCGTAGCACGTCGCGAAGCCGACACCCACGCCGTCGATGTCGACGACCACCGGCTCGGTTCCCGGTGCGACGGTGTCGGACTCGGCGAAACCGAACGCGTCGAACAGGTGGATCTTGTCGTACGACGCCTCGACGCCCCCGCCGGTGATCAGCAGGGTGTTGCGCACCCGCTCGTCACCGCCGACGGCCGGGGTGAACATGCCGGCCGCGACGGTGATGCCCGCGTCGTCGGCGATCTCGCGCACCGCGGTGGCCCAGGGGCCGTCGAGCGGCTCGGCGACGTCGGCGATCGATCCGCCGAATCGGCGCATCGTTGCCTCGGGAAGGACGCACAGCCGGGCGCCCGCGTCCGCGGCGTCACGGACCGACGAGCGCACCAGGTCGAGGTTCTCGTTCGGATCGCGGGACGCGGTGATCTGGGCGAGGTTGATTCTCATGCGGTGCTCCTGATGTCGGCGTGCGGGGTGTCGAGGGTCGTGACTGGTATACACACAGTATGCAAGAACAGTCCGGTCGCGAGCGTGCCTATGTCTATCTCCGCGACCGCGTGCTGTCCGAACCGGCGTTCACGGGCACGTTCCTGAACGAGGGCGAGCTGGCGTCGCAGATCGGGGTGTCGCGCACCCCGGTCCGAGAAGCGTTGCTGCTGTTGGTGTCCGAGGGTCTCATCGAGATGGTGCGCGGCAGGGGCGCGTACGTGCCGCCGATGTCCGGGCGCCAGATCGGTGAACTGATGGACCTGCGCGGCGTGCTCGAACGGCACGCCGCGGAGAAGGCGATCGACGCTGGGAACGTACCCATCGCGGCGATGACGGCCACTCTGGAGTCGCAGGAGGCCCTGGCTGCCGGTGCCGCCGAGGATCACGCTCGAACCTTCATCGACCTCGACGGGACGTTCCACCAGGAACTGATCGACTCCGCAGGCAGCGAGTTGCTGTCCCGGACGTACGCCGGGCTGCGGGCGCGGCAGTTGCGTGCCGGGTTGTCCGCGCTGTTCGGCGCTCCCGACCGCAAGCGCCAGGTGTGCACCGAGCATCGCGCGATCGTCGACGCGTTGGCCTCGGGGGATCTGGCCGCGGCGTCCGCGCAGATCGATGCACACCTGGACGTCACCATGCGAATCCTGCTGCGCGGCTAGCTCTCCCGTGCCGAGAGCTGCTCGGCGCCGAGGTTCTGCGCGACGTAGCTCTCCTCCTCCGCGGGATCGGGACCACGGCCGAGTGCCAGGCCGAGGACGGTGAGCACACCCATCGCCATGATGTAGACGAAGACGGGCACCCAGCTGTCGGTGCGGTCGAGCAGGAACGTGAACATGAGCGGAGCGATCGCGCCGCCGAAGACGCCGGCGATCGTGTACGCCAGCGAGGCACCGGTGGAGCGCAGGCGCAGCGAGAACTGCTCCGTCACGAACGCGGCCTGCGGCCCGTACATGAACGAGTGGAACGTCAGTCCGACGACGACGCCCAGGACGAGCATGCCGAACGAGCTGCCGCCGATGAGGAGGAAGAAGACGGCCACCCACACGACGCCGCCCACGGCGGCGACGGCGTAGAGCAGTCGCCGGTTCACGATGTCGGACAGTGCGCCCGCCAGTGGAATGGTGGCCAGCTGGAACGCCGAGCCGATGAGGATGGCCGTCAGCACCTCGCTGCGCACGAAGCCGAGCTTCTGCACGCCGTAGGTGATGGAGAAGACGGTGAAGAGGGCGTAGATGACGTCGGGTGCGATGCGCGAGAGGATCGCGGCGATCAGGGGGCGGCTCTGCTCGCGGAAGACCTCGGTGATCGGTGCCTCGGGTCGGTCGCCGCTCTCCTGCAGCGCCTTGAACACCGGGGTGTCCTCCAGCTCGAGGCGGATCCACAGCCCGAAGCCGACCAGCACGGCCGACAGCAGGAACGCCACGCGCCAGCCCCACGACTCGAACTGTTCCTCGGTGAGGGCGAAGGTCAGGGCCGCGAGAGCGCCGTTGGCCATCAGGTTGCCGGCGGGCGGGCCGATCTGTGCCGCGGACGACCAGAATCCACGCTTGCGCGGATCGCCGTACTCGCTCGAGAGCAGGACGGCACCGCCCCACTCGCCACCGACGGCGACGCCCTGCGCGAAGCGCAACGCCACCAGGATGATCGGCGCCGCGACGCCGATGGTCGCGTAGCCCGGCAGCAGTCCGATGAGGAACGTCGTGACGCCGATGAGCAACAACGTGATGACGAGCAGCTGTTTGCGTCCGATGACGTCGCCGAGGCGGCCGAAGACGAACCCGCCGATCGGCCGCGCGACGTATCCCACGGCGTAGGTCGAGAACGCGAGCAGCGTTCCCGTCAACGGGTCGCTCTCCGGGAAGAAGATGATGGGGAAGATCAGTGCGGCCGACGCGGAGTAGACCGCGAAGTCGTACCACTCCAGTGCCGTACCGGTCAGGCTGGCAGCGAAAGCCTTGGTCAGCGCAGTCCGGTCGGGACGCACCGCCCCTCGGCCGTCGGGTGTCGTGCCGTCCATGGGATGTCCTTTCGGGTGTCGTGGTTCATATACTTGCTGTATACAAGACGTATGCGCAACCCCTCGAGCGCTCCCGAAACAGAGAAGTAACAGGAGAAATGATGACGACACTGACCTTCGAACTTCCCGACGGTTCCACCGAGTCGGTCACCGTGACCACACTCCTGAACGCCGGGTACGCGGGCCGTGACCAGGCCGAGGTCGCGTCCCACATCGCCGAACTGGCCGAGCTCGGCGTTCCCGCACCGACCACCATTCCGGCGATGTACCCCATTTCGCCCTACCTGGCACAGCAGACCTCCGAGGTGCACGTCCAGCACGGACACACCTCGGGCGAGGCGGAGTGGGCACTGGTGATCACGGGTCCCACCCGCGACGACGTGCTGCTGACCGTCGCGTGCGACCACACCGATCGCGATCTCGAGGTGCACAGCGTCGCGTGGAGCAAGAACGCCTCACCCGACGTGCTCGGCACCGGGGCCTGGCGGCTCGCGGAGGTGGCCGACCGCCTCGACGACATCACGCTGCGCGCCCGGGTCGGAGACGACGAGACCTTGATCCAGGACGGCACTCTGGGCGATCTGCTCTCGCCCGATCACTGGCTCGACGTCCTCACCGAGCGGGGGCTCTTCCGGGCGGGCACGGTGCTGATGTCTGGCACGGTGTCGATGGTTCCGGGGGTGGACCAGTTCGCGAGCGCGTGGAAGGTCGAGCTGCGCGACCCGGCGACCGATCGAACTCTGACCTGCGCTTACCGCACCGTCGCCATGCCGTCCCCGATAGGCTGAGCGCAGTCACGTTACAGTCGATCGGTACAGGACATCGTCGTTCGGTATCAGTCGACTACAGGAGTTCATCGTGACCAAGCCCGAGATCGAGTTCCAGGCCGGCCCCCCTCCTACCGACCTCGTGGTCCAGGACATCACGGTCGGTGACGGCGCGGAAGCCGTTCCCGGCGGCACCGTCGAGGTCCACTACGTGGGCGTCGAGTTCGAGAGCGGCGAGGAGTTCGACTCGTCCTGGAACCGCGGCGAGTCCATCACCTTCCCGCTGCGCGGCCTCATCCAGGGCTGGCAGGACGGCATTCCCGGCATGAAGGTCGGCGGACGCCGTCAGCTCACCATCCCGCCGGAGCTCGCCTACGGCCCCGCAGGCGCCGGACATCGGCTGTCGGGCAAGACCCTCGTCTTCGTCATCGATCTGCTGAACGCCTGACCTCTGCTCCGCAGATTCGACGGGCTCACGCCACGTCGAGCACCAACCTCGCACCGCCCAGCGGGCTCGCCTCCAGATGCACCGTTCCACCGTGCAGGTGAGCCTGCTGGGCGACCAGTGCGAGCCCGAGTCCGGATCCGCCCGCCGCGGCCCGTGATCCGCGCTCGAAGCGTCCGAAGACACGTTCCCGCTCGTCCTCCGGGACGCCGGACCCGTTGTCGTCCACGCTGATTCGCGCACCCGCCGCCGTGCGCGCCACGCTGATCACCACGGTCGTCGCGCCGCCGTGACGCACGGCATTGAGCACGGCGTTGTCGAGCGCCAACCGTAGTCCCGTGGGATGGCCCAGGGCGGACACCGGCCCGTCGGCCTCCACCCGCACCCGCGTCTCCGGCAACGTCCGCGCGGCGTCCCGTGCGACGAGGTCGGCGACCTCCACGACGTCCACGCTCACCCGGTCCGCGTCGGTGGTCAGCTCTCCGGTGGCGAGCCGTTCCAGCGCGGCGAGAGTCGATTCCACCCGGCCCTGCGTGCGCTGCAGGTCGTCGAGGATCTCCTGCCGCTGCTCGGCCGAGAGATCGAGCGTGCGCAGCACCTCGATGTCGGTACGCATGGCGGTCAGCGGCGTCCGCAGCTCGTGCGCCGACACGGCGGCGAAGTCGCGGGCCGTCTCGAGGGCGCTCTCGGTGCGCGCCTGGGCGTCCGACACTCGCTGCAGCATGTCGCCGACGGCGGCCGCGAGGGCGTCCGCCTCCCGCACACCCGTCGACTTGCGGGGTGGTGTCGGCGGGTCCTTCGCGACGTCGTGCGTGAGCCTCATCAACGGGCGAACTGCCCGTCCGCCGAGGATCCAGCCGAGTGCCGTCGACGCGCCGACCGCCAGAGCGCCGGCCTGCAGCACCTGCCGCTGCTGGTCGTCGGTGATGTCCTGCGCCTCCGACAACGGCACCGCGATGGACACGGTGACGTCCGTCCGGTCCGGCACCGCGGCGGTGTAGACGCGGAACGGGGTGCCGTCGACGTCGGCGGTCGCCGAACCGAGCGGCATCGCGGGGAGCTGCGGCTGAGTACTGGCCCGCACCTGATCGGTCTGCCTGATCGTGATGGCGAAGGCCTCGGACCTGCTCAGGCTCCCGAGGAACATCTCGAATGTCTGCGCACGCGGTACCACCACCTCCGACGCTGTCTCGAGCCGACGGTCGAGCTGCAGGATGTTGTTGCGGGAGATGGCCGCTGCGACGTACCAACCGACGAGCGAGACGATGATGAGGGCGCCCAGGGCGGTGGCGGCGGCCACGCGGGCGCGCAGCGAGAAGACCCGGGAAGGCCGGAGGCCGGTCGTCATGCGCCGGGAAGGCCGGAGGCCGGTCGTCATGCGCCGGGAAGGCCGGAGGAGCTTCATGAAGCCGTGCGCAGGACGAAGCCGACGCCGCGGACGGTGTGCAGGATCCGTGGCACCCCACCGCTCTCCAGCTTCCGGCGCAGGTACCCGACGAAGACGTCGACGACGTTGGTGTCGGCGACGAAGTCGTACCCCCACACCAGTTCCAGGAGCCGCTCTCGGCTGAGCACCACTCCCGCGTTGTGCGCGAGGACGGCGAGGAGTTCGAACTCGCGCTTCGTGAGGTCGAGGGGCCGCCCGTCGATGGTGGCGCGGTGGCCCGGCTCGTCGAGGCTCAGCGGCCCGACCACCACGGCGGCAGTGGCCGGGACGCTGGTACCGATGGTGCCGCGGCGGCGCAGCATCGCGTTGATGCGTGCCACCAGTTCGGCGAGGACGAACGGCTTGGTCAGGTAGTCGTCGGCGCCGGACTCGAGGCCCGCGATGCGGTCGTCGACGGAACTGCGCGCGCTCAGGACGCACACCGGGACGTCGTTGCCGCGGGCGCGCAATGCGGTGACCACGCCATTGCCGTCGAGGACGGGCATGTTCATGTCCAGCACCACGACGTCCGGATCCTGCGCACCGACGAGGTCGAGAGCGGCGGCGCCGTCGCGAGCGGTGAGCACGGTGAACCCGGACAGCCGCAGTCCGCGCTCGATCGAGGCCAGCACGTCGACGTCGTCGTCCACCACGAGGACGGTGGGCTGGTCCGGAGCGGTCATCCGTCGATTGTGCCGGAACGACCGTGGTGTGCGGATGCGCCCCGCGCCACGTGAGTCGACCTGTGTGCAGTGATCCGCGCTCACCGCGGATCAGTGCACACAACCGGCCGGGCCGGGAACGATCGCGGTGGTCACGTCTGCGCAATCTTCCCGGAACAGAGCGTCTCTATCGTCTCTCGAAGCCGTCGGTGCATCCAGCGCGGTCGGGGTCGAGCATGCAAGGGGTATCACGATGAGCGCGAACACGGTCCGTCTCCAGGCTCTGCGAGCGGTCGAGGCGTACCAGCCTCCCGCCGTCAGCTACACCGACACGGAGACTCCGGGTCAGGTCTTCGGCGAGAACGTGTTCAACCGCGTGGTGATGCAGAAGCGCCTGCCGAAGTCGGTCTACAAGTCGGTGATGAAGACGATCGAGCACGGTGCGCCGCTCGATCCGATGGTGGCCGACGCGGTGGCGTCCGCGATGAAGGACTGGGCCATCGAGAAGGGGGCGACGCACTACGCGCACGTGTTCTACCCGCTGACGGGTCTGACGGCGGAGAAGCACGACAGTTTCCTCGAGCCGGTGTCGGACGGTTCCGCGTTGGCGGAGTTCGCCGGCAAGACGCTGATCCAGGGCGAACCCGACGCGTCGAGTTTCCCGAACGGCGGTCTGCGCAACACCTTCGAGGCGCGTGGTTACACGGGGTGGGACGTCACCAGCCCGGCGTACGTCCTCGAGAATCCGAACGGCAACACGCTGTGCATCCCGACGGTGTTCGTGTCGATGACCGGTGAGGCACTGGACCACAAGACGGGTCTGCTGCGCTCCCAGCAGGCGATGGGCCGGCACGCCGAGCGCATCCTGACGCTCTTCGGACACGAGGATCCCGAGCACGTCGTGTCCTTCTGCGGACCGGAGCAGGAGTACTTCCTCGTCGACCGGCACTTCTTCCTGGCGCGTCCGGATCTGCTCAACGCGGGGCGCACCCTGTTCGGTGCGAAGCCGCCCAAGGGCCAGGAGTTCGACGACCACTATTTCGGCGCGATTCCCGAACGCGTCCTGGGCTTCATGATGGACACCGAGCGCGAACTGTTCAAGCTCGGCATCCCGGCCAAGACCCGGCACAACGAGGTGGCGCCCGGACAGTTCGAGATCGCGCCGATGTTCGAGCGCGGCAACATCGCCGCGGATCACCAGCAACTGCTCATGACGACGTTCAAGACCATCGCCAAGAAGCACGGCATGGAGATCCTGTTCCACGAGAAGCCGTTCGAGGGCGTCAACGGGTCGGGTAAGCACGTCAACTTCTCGTTGGGCAACTCGGAGCTCGGCAGCCTCCTGGTCCCGGGGGACACCCCGCACGACAACGCACAGTTCCTCGTCTTCTGTGCCGCGGTGATCCGCGCGGTGCACAAGTACGCCGGGCTGCTGCGCGCATCGGTGGCGTCGGCCACGAACGATCACCGACTCGGCGCGAACGAGGCTCCGCCGGCCATCATCTCGATCTTCCTGGGTGACCAGCTCGCCGACGTCTTCGACCAGATCGCCAAGGGCGCGGCGACGTCCTCGAAGGGCAAGGGCACCATGATGATCGGGGCGGACACGCTACCCGTGCTGCCCACCGATCCGGGCGACCGCAACCGTACGAGCCCGTTCGCGTTCACCGGCAACCGATTCGAGTTCCGCGCTCCGGGGTCGATGCAGACGGTGAACGAGCCGATGGTCGTCATCAACACGATCATGGCCGAGTCGCTCGACCACATGGCCACCGAGCTCGAGACGGCCGTCGCGGACGGCGTCGACTTCGACACTGCGGTCCAGAATCTGTTGACGCAGATCATCACCGACCACGGGGCCGTCGTCTTCAACGGTGACGGGTACTCGGAGAACTGGCCCATCGAGGCGGAGGCGCGGGGTCTCGCCAACCTGCGCACGACTCTGGACGGATTGCCGGAGCTCATCACCGACGAGGCACTGGCCCTCTTCTCGAAGTACGACGTGTTCAACTCGCGAGAGATGCACAGCCGCTACGAGATCGGGCTCGAGCAGTACGCACTCACCATCGGTGTGGAGGCTCGGTTGACGCTCGAGATGGGCACCACCATCGTGCTGCCGGCAGCAGTGCGGTACCAGACGGAGGTCGCCCAGAACCTGGCCGCGCTGCAGGCGGTGGGCGTGGAGATCGACAGGGCACCGCTGGACACCGTGTCCGTGCCGCTCGCGGCTCTGCGGGCCGGGCTGGCGACGCTGAAGGGCGCGCTGGACGCCGACACCGGGCACGACGCGCTCGGCGAGGCCACCCACGCCAGGGACGCACTCCTTCCGGCCATGGCGGAGGTGCGGGCGGCGGCCGATCAGCTCGAGGACATCGTCGCCGACGACCTGTGGCCGCTGCCGACCTACCAGGAGATGTTGTTCGTCCTGTGATGCACGCGGCGCGCTGGTGACATTCACTCGAGGCGTGCCGAATGTCCGTTTTCCGTGCGGCACCACCTCCGGCGGGCGGTAGCTTCCCCGTCGGGGGTGATGCGGCATGGGGTCGTCGGGATCAGGATCGTCAGGGTGGAATGCAGGGTCGTTGTTCGCGCTACCGGTTCGGGTCGGGTTGGTCCTGACCGCGGTGGCGGCGACGGTGGTGGTCAGCGCCGTCACGGCGGTCGCAGCGCCCGCCGACCCGGCCGTCGGCTCCACCTACGCGTGCAGCGGCGACGTCGCGGGTGCGGCGGAGGACCCTGTGGTGTTGGTGCACGGCACCTGGACGAACAGTGTCGAGGACTTCGGCGCGGTGCTCGAACCGTGGCTCACGCAGACCGGTCGACCGTTCTGCACGGTGGAACTACCTCGGCGCGCGACGGTCGACGTGCAGATCAGCACCCGCTTCGTCGTGGACGCCGTGCTGCGCACCGCGAACACCCGCGGTGGCCCGGTCGATCTGGTCGGCCACAGCCAGGGCGGAACTCTCGCGGCGTGGGCGGTGAAGTCCGATCCCGAGGTCGCCGCGGTGGTGGACGACGTGGTCGGGCTCGCTCCGGTGGGTGCTCCGCAGGACACCGATGCGGTGTGCGCGGCGCTGGGCGGCTGTGCGGCGCCCATCTGGCAGTTCTCCGAGGGGTCCGACTTCATGGCCGCACTGACGTCGACGCCGTTCCCGGCGGGCACGTCGGCCACCACGATCTCGACGGCATTCGACGAGCTGGTCCGACCGGCTCCGATCGCCGGCGCGATGGCAGGGGCGTCGAATCTGGTGATCCAGGACGTCTGCCCCCTGAAGTACGTCTCCCACGTCCTGCTTCCGTCGGACGCCACGGCGATCGCGATGCTGGCCGACGCGTTGGACAACGACGGCCCGGCCGTCGAGTCGAGGGTGGGCACGCAGAGTTGTCTCCAGCTCACTCCGCCCGGAACCGATCCGCTCGGCCCGCTGCGTACCGCGCCCACCGCCATCGCCGGCCTGGTGGACGCGCAGATCCAGACGCAGGTGCTTCCGGCCGAGCCGGCCTACACCGGACCCTGACGTTCGGCCGGGGCGCGGAACGGGTACGAACGTCTGTCATGAGCTCTTCTGCACCCTCCGTCCTGTGGTTCCGCCGCGACCTGCGCCTCGGTGACCACCCGGCACTGGCCCACGCCGCCGAGGACGGCCGGGACGTGCTG
This sequence comes from Rhodococcus sp. BP-241, assembly GCF_019836145.1. Taxonomy (NCBI): domain Bacteria; kingdom Bacillati; phylum Actinomycetota; class Actinomycetes; order Mycobacteriales; family Nocardiaceae; genus Rhodococcus; species Rhodococcus sp. BP-241. The sequence goes on from NZ_JABUEI010000005.1 coordinate 300,753, forward strand.
GCGCTGTTCGTGCTCGACGATCACCTCCTCGGCCCGTCGGGTGCCGCGCGCCGCGACGTGCTGTTCCGGTCGTTGACAGCGCTGGACGATCAGCTCGGCGGCCGCCTGATGGTGGTGAAGGGCGATCCGGTGGCCGCGGTTCCGGCCGTGGCGAAGGCCGTGGGAGCGGGCGCCGTGCACGTGAGCGAGGACTACGGTCCGTACGGTCGACGCCGCGACGACGCCGTCGCCGAGAAGGTCGACCTGGTGCGGACGGGGTCGCCGTACGCGGTGTCGCCCGGCCGCATCGTCAAGGACGACGGCGAGGGTTTCAAGGTCTTCACGCCGTTCTACCGCCGCTGGCAGGACCACGGCTGGCGCGGCCCCGCCGACACCTCCGCGTCGTCGGCGTCGTGGATCGATCCGGACGACGTGTCGGGCGGCCGCAAGCGAGTGACCATTCCGACGGAGAAGACCCGTGCGGACGTCGAGGCCGGCGAGCAGGCGGCGCTGTCCTCGTGGGCGGACTTCCGCGACGACCGTGCGACCGGGTACGACGACGAGCGCAACCGTCCGGACAAGGACAGCACCAGCCGGATGTCGGTGCACCTGAAGTACGGGACCATCCATCCGCGCACCATGCTGGCCGATCTGGCCTCACTGAAGAACGACGGCTCGGAGGCGTACCGACGCGAGTTGTGCTTCCGAGACTTCTACGCCGACATCCTCTTTCGCCGACCGGACAGCGCTCGGGAGAACTACGACAAGAGGTTCGACAAGATCGAGCTCGACTCCGGGCCGCACGCGGACGAGCTCTTCCAGGCGTGGTGCGACGGCACGACGGGCTTCCCCATCGTCGACGCGGGCATGCGCCAACTGGTCTCGGAGAACTGGATGCACAACAGGGTGCGGATGATCGTCGCATCCTTCCTGGTGAAGGACCTGCACCTGCCGTGGTGGCGGGGTGCACGCTTCTTCCTGCAGCACCTGATGGACGGCGACATCGCCAGCAACCAGCACGGGTGGCAGTGGACCGCGGGCACGGGAACCGATGCGTCGCCGTACTTCCGGGTGTTCAACCCCACGACGCAGGGCGAGAAGTTCGACCCGAACGGCGACTACGTGCGTCGCTGGGTTCCCGAGCTCCGCGGTGTCGAGGGTAAAGCCGTGCACGCTCTGAAGAACGGACGGCCGGAGGACTATCCCGAGCCGATCGTCGACCACAAGCACGAGCGGAAGGAAGCGCTCCGACGCTTCGGCGCGCTCAAGTCTTGACTGTGCGGTCCGTTCAGGGCCTGAAGAGGGCCGCCAGGGCGTCGAGCACGGACGCGTCCTCGATGGTCGACGGCACCACCACCTCGTCGCCGTCGACCATCTGGCGCATCGTCTTGCGCAGGATCTTGCCCGAGCGTGTCTTGGGCAACGCCTGTACGACGGTCACGTCACGGAACGTGGCAACGGCGCCGATGTCCTCGCGAACGGCCGCGACGAGTTCGGAGCGCAGGGTGTCGTCGTCGATGTCCACGCCGGTCTTGAGCACGACGTAGGCGCTGGGCCGTTGACCCTTCGTCTCGTCGTGGATGCCGATCACGGCGCACTCGGCGACGGCAGGGTGGGCGCCGACGACGGCTTCGATACTGCCCGTGGACAATCGGTGCCCCGCGACGTTGATGACGTCGTCGGTGCGCCCCAGGACGTAGACGTAGCCGTCCTCGTCGACGTAGCCCGAATCGCCGGTGAGGTAGTACCCGTCGAACGCGGCGAGATACGACGACAGGAACCGGTCGTCGTCCTGCCAGAGTCCGGCGAGTGTGCCGGGCGGCAGGGGAAGTTCGAGCACGATGTTGCCCTCGGTGCCGGCGGGTACCTCGGCCCCCGAACCGTCGACGATGCCGACGTGGAACCCGGGCACCGGCACCGTCGGTGAGCCCGACTTCAGCGGCATCGGTTCCAGCCCGCGGAGATTCGCGCAGATAGCCCACCCCGTCTCGGTCTGCCACCAGTGGTCGACCACCGGTCGGTCCAGGATGCGGGACGCCCACGCGAAGGTGTCCGGATCCAGGCGCTCGCCGGCGACGAACAGGGTTTCCAGGGACGACACGTCGTGATCGCGCAGCAGCGCGGCCTCCGGATCGACCTTGCGTACGGCGCGCAGTGCCGTGGGCGCCGTGAACAGCGCACGCACCCCGTAGTCCTCGATCACTCGCCAGAACGCGCCCGCGTCGGGGGTGCCGACGGGCTTGCCCTCGTACAGCACCGTCGTCGCTCCGGCCAGCAACGGGCCGTAGACGATGTAGCTGTGGCCGACCACCCAGCCCACGTCCGAGGCGGTCCACATGACCTGGCCGGGTCCGACGTCGTAGATGTTGGTCATCGACCAGCGCAGCGCGACGGCGTGTCCGCCGTTGTCCCGGACGACGCCCTTCGGCTTCCCGGTGGTGCCCGAGGTGTAGAGGATGTAGAGCGGATCGGTCGCCGCGACCGACACGGGATCCGCGGGGGTCGCGGCGTCGAGTTCCCGATGGAAGTCCAGCCAGTCGCCAGGCGCCTCGATGTCGATCTCCGGTCGGCGCGTGAGGAAGACCGCACGCGGGGACGACGTCGACATGGCGAGGGCCGCGGCGACGGGTGTCACGTAGTCGACGGTGCGTCCGGGTTCGAGACCACCCGTGGCGGTCACGATCGCGACGGGATCCGCGTCGTCGATGCGCGCGGCCAGTTCCTTCGCGGCGAACCCGCCGAACACCACCGAGTGGACCGCACCGAGGCGCGCACAGGCGAGCATCGCGACGACGGCCTCCGGAATCATCGGCATGTAGAGCACGACGCGATCACCCGAACCGACGCCGCGAGCGGCGAGCGCCCCCGCGAAGCGGGACACCCGGTCGAGGAGTTCGGAGTAGGTGAACGACACGCGAGCGCCCGTCATGGCGGAATCGTGGATCAGCGCGGTCCGATGGCCGGCACCGGCCGCGACGTGGCGGTCGAGCGCGTTGACGCACGTGTTCAGTCGACCGTCCGGGAACCAGCGGTGGAAGGGTGCGTTCGACGAGTCCAGGGCGATGGTCGGCGCGACGTCCCAGTCGATCGCCCGCGCCGCCTCGAGCCAGAAGGCGTCGGGGTCGGCGGCAGCGGCGTCGTAGGCCTGGCGGTAGGCGCCCGATTCGGTCATGAGCCGACTGTAATCTCGGCCGCACTTCCGTAAGGTCGAGACATGACCCTGATTGCCGAGGATCTGCTGCTTCTTCTGCTGGACGACGGAACGGGCAAGCCCGTCGTCGACAGCACCAAGCTGCCGCGGGTGCTCGCCGGCGCGGTGATCCTCGAGCTCGCGATGGACGGCACCGTGTCGGTGGCCGGCGACAACGAGACGACGAAGAAGGGCCGGCTCGCGGTGTCCGGCGCTCGAACGGTGTCGGATCCGATACTCGAGCGGGCCGTGGAGGCGATCGAGACGGCCAAACGTCCGATGACGCCGAAGTCGGCCGTCGAGAAGTTGCACAAGGACATTCGCGAGCAGGTGGTCGCCCGCGTCGTCGAGCGGGGGTTCGTCGGCGAGGAGAAGGGCAAGGTCCTGGGGCTTTTCCCCACCACCACGTGGCCGACGCTCGATTCGTCGCACGAGGACCGGGTCCGCGAGACGCTGCACTCCGTCCTGATCGACGGTCTCGATCCCGATGCGCGGACGTCCGCGGTGGTGGCGTTGCTGTCGGCGATCGACGCGACGCACAAGGTCTTTCCCGATGCGGACAAGCGCGCGGTGAAGAACCGTGCCAAGGACATCGCGCAGGGGGAGTGGGCGAGCGATGCCGTGCGCAAGGCGGTGCAGGACGTCTACACCGCGGTCACCGTGGCGGTGATGGTTCCCGTCATGGCCGGTACGTCGGGGAGCTGATCCCGACCGCTTCCTGGACCGGGGTCTCCCGGGTGACGCGGTGCCGTCCGCAGTGGCACCGGTGATAGACGACGGTGCCCTCGCTGGTGCGGTGGCGGGACTCGACCGTCCATCGATGCAGACATTCCACGGTGCTCATGACGACGAGTCTGCTGTAATGGTCATGTGCACCTCAACCCTTACGGAGAATATGCGGTCCGGCTGGCCGTCGACATCGTGAACTCGCCCCCGACCGATGCGGTGGAGTTCGAGAGCCGGTGCCTCGAGGCGGGCATGTCCGACGACACGGTGGCCATGCACACCGATCTGGCCCGCGCGGAGGTGTTCTTCGAGGAGTGGCTCGGCGTGGTCGACGCGCCGACGCACGAGCAACGGGCGCTCGCACTGAACGCGTTGCTCGCGCAGACCTCGGCATACCCGAGGTTGACGAACCACGCCGACGACGGCTGGCACCTGCACTACCGGGATCCGGATCTGCCGCTCGCGGACGTCGTGCGCGCGCTGGTGAGCGTCGGTACCGCGCTGCATCTGGTGGGCCGCGGCATGCACCGTCTCGGTCGGTGTTCGGCGGACGACTGCGACCGTGTCTACGCCGACTTCTCCCGTACCGGTCGCCAACGGTACTGCGGCACGGCCTGTTCCAACCGCGACGCGGTCCGGCGGCACCGCGCGAAGGCTACTGCCCCAGCGTCCTGAACCGACGCAGTCGCTCGGACTGTCGGACGCCCGGGTCGAGGGCGGTGACGGTGTCGAGTTCGCGGGCGATCGCGGTCCCGAGGCGACCCATGAACCGGTGCGGTTCGTCGGCGGCATCCGGGTCCTCGGGCACGATGGTGTCGACGATCCGGGCCGACCGGAGGTCGACGGGCCGGATGCCCTGCGCCTCGGCCATCGCGGGCGCGTGTGCGGTGTCGCGGTGCACGATGGCACTCGCCCCTTCCGGCGGGAGCGGCGCCAGCCACGCGTGCTGCGCGGCCACGACGCGGTCGGCGGGAAGCAGTGCGAGCGCGCCGCCGCCGGTGCCCTGCCCCAGCAGGACCGACACAGTGGGAGTGCGCAGCGTGATCAGCGTCGAGATGCAGCGCGCGATTCCGGGAGCCAACCCGTGCTCCTCGGCCTCACGTGAGAGCGATGCGCCGAGCGTGTCGATCACCAGGACCAGCGGCAGGCCCAATTGCTCCGCGAGACGCATGCCGCGCAACGCTTCTCGGAGAGCGCCCGGACCCATGGTGTTCTCCGGCGTCTGCCCGGTGCGATCCTGCCCGAACACGACGCACGATCGTCCGCGGAACCGGGTGAGGGACAGGGTCACGGTGGAGTCGAAGTCGCCGCGCCCCGTCCCGCTCAGCGGGATGTGATGAGAGACGTTCGTCGCCAGCAGCTCTCGCACACCGGGCCGATCGTCGCGCCGACTGAGGAGAACCGAGTGCCACGCCGACACGGAGGTGTCCGCACCTTCGTCGGACGGCTCCGCGTTCTCGGGGGTCGCCTCCGGTTCGTCCTGCAGAACCACCAGGACCCGTTCGAGGACGCCGCGGACATCGGCGGGACGGACGACCGCGTCGATCACGCCGCAGCGGAACAGGTTCTCGGCCGTCTGCACGCCCTCGGGGAAGTCCTGGCCGTAGAGGGCCTGGTAGACCCGCGGTCCGAGGAACCCGATGAGGGCACCGGGTTCGGCGAACGTGACGTGGCCGAGCGATCCCCACGACGCGAACACGCCGCCCGTCGTGGGGTGCCGGAGATGGACGAGGTAGGGCAGGCCGAGGTCCTTGTGCAGGGTCACCGCCGCGGCGATCTTCACCATCTGCACGAACGCCGCGGTGCCCTCCTGCATGCGCGTGCCGCCGGAAGTGGGGGACGCGATCAGCGGAAGCCGCTCCGCCGTGGCGCGTTCCACGGCCAGGGTGATGCGCTCCGCCGCGGCCACACCGATGGATCCGGCGAGGAACGCGAACTCGCACACCACCACGGCGACGCGCCGCCCGCCGACGGTGCCCGCACCCGTCAGGACCGCCTCGTCCACTCCGCTCCGGGTTCGTGCGCGCTCGAGGTCGGCGAGGTACTGTTCGTCCGCCGCGACGACGAGCGGTGCCCGATCCCACGAGAGAAACGTCCCGGGATCGAGCACCGCGTCGAGGAACTGCTGCGCCGAGGTCGTCATGCGCTCAGTATGGCGTGCGATCAGGCGCGCCCGAGCGCCTCCTTCCAGGACACCGTGCGGCCGATGCGCAGGATGGAGCGCTGGTAGATCTTGGCCGCGACGACGGCGAGAACCAGGGTGGCGACGATCATCAGCACGATGGTGCCGACGATCTGGATCGGGTCCGCGACGCCCGCCGCGATGCGCAGCGGCATGAGGATGGCGGAGAACGGGGGAATCCACGACAGGACGGTCGGCAGTGTCGCTCCCGGGTCGTCGATGGACGAGAACGCCGCGAAGAACATCGCCAGGATCACGATCAGCAGCGGCATGGTCGTCGAGTTGACGTCCTCCTGGCGCGACACCATGGAGCCGCCGGCGGCGTAGAGCACCGCGAAGAACGCGAAGCCCAGCACGAACCAGCCGATGGTGGAGACGAAGACGCTGACGGCGGTACCGGTGACCGTGAGCGTGCCGGTGGCCGTGCCCGCGATGAGGCCGGCGGCGCCGTACGCGGTGAGCTGCACCAGTCCGACCACACCGATGCCGATCACCTTGCCCCACAGCAGCTGCAGCGGGCGCACGGTGGAGAGCAGCAGTTCGACGACCCGGGACGACTTCTCCTCCACGACACCCATCGCGACGTACATGCCGAAAGTGATGATCTGGGCGTACAGCAGGATGACGGCGATGAAACTCAGCGCGAGTCGTTGACCCTGTGCGGGATCGGGCGGATCGACGGCCTCGACCGTGACCGTGGCGGCGCTCGTCGCCGAGGTGACGGTGGCGGGATCGACTCCCAGCCCGGTGAGGGCGTCGTTCTGCGCCTGCGCGGCGACCGCGCTGTCGATGACGGCCTTCAGGGTGCCGTCGACGGTGTCCTCGGTGACGGCCGTGTACGCGCCGCCGGTCCCGGGGACGAGCGCCACGTCCACGTCGCCGTCGGTGACCTGCGTGCGAGCCTCGTCCGCCGAGCCGATCTCGCGGACCTCGACGGGAGCGCCGAGTTGATCGCCCACCGCGGTGAGGGTCTGGGACAGGCTTTGGTCACCGACCAGCCCGAGGGGCGTCCGGTCCTCGGAGTCGCTGCCGCCGGAGAAGATCGAGAACGCGACGATGCCGCCGACGATGACCAGCAGCACGATGGCGTTGGAGATCAGGAAGCTCTTCTTCCGCACCTGGACGTCGAACTCGCGCCGGGCGACGAGCGCGATGGCTCGTCCCGCCGAGAGCGGTGATCGGGTGGTCGACTTCTCGCTCATGCCACTACCTCTCGGTACAGGTCGGTCAGGGACGGTGTGCTGCGGGCGAACTCGTGCACGGGTCCGGTGGCGAGCGCTGCGGCGAGCACCGCCTGGTCGTCCGCCTCGGGCGCCAACGACAGGCTGGTGCGCCCGTCGGAGTGCGACACGGTGGTGACCCCGGTCAGCGCGTCGGCCCAGCCGGCGGGAGCGGCCGGGGCGTGCACCTCGAGGGTGGTGCCGGACTTGCCGCGCAGTTCGTCGACGTTGCCCACGGCCTTCATCCGGCCGGAACCGATGATGCCGACCCGATCGCACAGGCGCTGCACCAGATCGAGCTGGTGGCTCGAGAACAGCACGGGGACACCGGTGCGGGCCTTCTCGAGAAGCACCTCGCTCATGGTGTCGACGGCCACGGGGTCGAGACCCGAGAAGGGTTCGTCCAGCACCAGGACGGCGGGATCGTGAATCAGGGCTGCGGCCAACTGGACTCGCTGCTGGTTTCCCAGTGACAGTGAATCGACCGTGTCGTTCACCCGGCCGTCGATGCCGAGGCGCTCGGTCCAGGTCGCGACCGCGGCGGAGGCGTCGGACGTGGACAGCCCGTGCAGCTCGGCCAGGTACTTCAGCTGCGCCCCCACCTTCATCTTCGGGTACAGCCCACGCTCCTCCGGCATGTACCCGATGGTGCGGCGCACGTTCAGGTCGATGGGCTGCCCGTTCAGGCGTGCCTCTCCCGAATCGGCTCCCAGCACGCCGAGGGTGATGCGCATCGTCGTGGTCTTGCCGGCACCGTTGCTGCCGACGAACCCGAACACCTCGCCGGGATTCACGGTGAACCCGACGCCGTCGAGTGCGACGGTCTCGCCGTATCTCTTGTGCAGGTCGTCGATCTCGAGAGTCGAGCCGCTCATGCTGATCCTTTCTCGGGGGAGTGGGGTGTGGGAGTGGGGAATTCGTCCGGTTCGTCGACCGGCGCCGTCCAGGCGAGGATGATGCCGGGAGAGCAGATCCCGACAAGTAGACCACTCAGTATGATGAATCCGCCACCGAGTGCCAGTCGGGGATCGTCGGTGAAGGTGGTCGCCCACACCAGTGCGAGCGCCGGAACCGTCACCGCGCCCTGGGTGATCGCGAACCCGATCGAGCGAGCCGCGTTGCGACGTTCCAGGTCCCACTCGTCGAGCGCATCGGCGGGAGCATCGCTGCGGCGGCCGGTGACGATCTGCAGCGTCGTCCACGACACGCTCATGAGGATCGCGCCGGGAAGCCAGGTGAGCGGCGCCCACTCGGGCCCGACGAGAATGAAGATCGACGATGCCGCGAGCGCGACGAGCGAGGCGACGAGAATCCACACCAGCAGCCGGCGCCGTGACCTGGTGCGCCAGCCGGGGAGGTAGTGCGCGTACCGCGCCTCGTTCTGCAGGTATCGACGGGTGCGGAACGCCTGATAGCGGTCCAGAACGGTGTCACTCATCGTGGTGTCCCTTCCTCGGGCTGGGTGCGTCGGTAGACCTCCGTGGACAGCGGCGCGAACTCGGTACGCGAGAACACCGCCTCGACCGGCAGCCCGAACACGTCGCAGATGCGCATCGCGAGATCGAGGCTCGGGTAGTGGTCGCCGCGTTCGAGTGCGCCGACCGTCTGCGGGTTGACCTCGACGAGTTCCGCGAGCTGGGCGCGGGTCATCCGACGCTCGGCGCGCAGCACACCGATGCGGTTGTGGATGGGGAGCGTGGTCCCGCGTTTGACCGGACTCATATATCGAAGTGTTGTATAAACCCAACGATGTGTCAATACCGGAGGCAGCACTGTTCGCGCGAGCGCGCGCTGAACCACACGATCGCTCAGTCCTGGTGCAGAACGCCCTGCGCGACGGTCCACCGGCGCGTGCTGCGCACCGAGTCGAGCATCCGCCGGTCGTGGGTGACCAGGAGCATCGTTCCCTCGTAGGTCTCCAGTGCCGATTCGAGCTGCTCGATGGCGGGGACGTCGAGGTGGTTGGTGGGCTCGTCGAGCACGAGCAGGTTCACCCCTCGTGCCTGCAGCAGCGCGAGTCCCGCTCGGGTGCGCTCGCCGGGGGACAGGGATGCCGACGGCCGCAGGGCGGCCTGTCCGCGGAGACCGAACTTCGCCAGGAGTGTGCGGACGTCGGCGTCCGGCCAGTCCGGAACGGAGGCTGCCAGCGCGTCGGCGACCGAGTCGGGTCCGTCGAAAGCCGAACGCGCCTGGTCCATCTCGCCGATCTCGACTCCGGAACCGATGCTCACGGATCCACTGGTCGGCGTGATGCGGCCCAGCAGCAGGTGCAGCAGGGTTGTCTTGCCCGAGCCGTTGGCGCCGGTGACGACGATGCGGTCCCCGGCGTCGATCTGTGCCGTCACCGGCCCGAGCCGGAACGCCCCCCGCTCCACGACGGCGGAGTTCACGGAGACCACGACGCTGCCGCTGCGGGGCGCCGCCGCGATCTCCATGCGCAGTTCCCACTCCTTGCGCGGCTCCTCGACGACGTCGAGCCGTTCGATGCGTCGCTGGGTCTGGCGCGCCTTCGCGGCTTGCTTCTCCGTCGATTCGGCGCGGACCTTCCGGCTCGCCTTGTCGTTGTCCTTGCTCTTGCGTCGAGCGTTCCGCACGCCGTGCTCGAGCCAGTTCCGTTGCATCCGAGCGCGATCCTCGAGCCCGGACCTGGTGTCGGCGTACTGCTCGAACTCTTCCCGTGCGTGACGGCGCGCCACGTCGCGCTCGACGAGGTAGGCCTCGTACCCGCCGTCGTAGACCGCTATCTGCTGCTGCGCCAGGTCCAGCTCGACGATGCCGGTGACGGTGCGCGCCAGGAACTCACGATCGTGACTGACGATCATCACGGCGCACTGGGTACTCGTCACGAAGTTCTCGAGCTGGTCCAGTCCCGCGAGATCCAGATCGTTGGTGGGCTCGTCGAGAAGCAGGACGTCGTAGCGCGCCAACAGGATTCCCGCGAGTGATGCGCGGGCCGCCTGCCCACCGGACAGGGCGGACATCTCGGTGTCGAGCGCCGCGTCCAGGCCCAGGCCGGCGAGCACCGACTCGGCTCGCTCGGGCAGATCGGCGCCGCCGAGCGCCAACCACCGCTCCAGTGCCGGTGTGTAGAGATCGTCCGACGCGCTCGCGTCGCCGAGCGTCTCCGCCGCCGCGTTCATCGCGTCCTCGGCCGCGCGCACTCCGGTGCGGCGCTGCAGGAACATCTCGACGGTCTCACCGGGAACGCGGGAGACCTCCTGCGCCAGGTGGCCGACGGTGGCGTCCGACGGGGTGAGCGTGACCGTGCCGTCGTGGTCGACCCCGGTCGCCGTGCCCGCCAGCAGGCCGAGCAGCGTCGACTTGCCGGCTCCGTTCGCGCCGACCAGCCCGACGACGTCGCCGGGTCCGACGGTGAGGTCGAGACCGTCGAACAGCGTGCGCTCGCCGCGATAGGCGGACAGGTCGTCGACACGGACCACGGCACTCACGTCTCGCCCAGCTCCTGAAGTAGTTCCCGCACGGCCGTGCGTCCCGCACGGTTGGCGCCGATGGTGCTGGCCGACGGACCGTATCCGATCAGATGGACGCTGGGCCGCGCGGCCACTCGAGTGGCCGACGCGCCGGTCATCGTGATGCCGCCGCCCGGCCCGCGCAGTCGGAGTGGCGCGAGGTGATCGAGCGCGCTGCGAAACCCGGTGGCCCACAGGATGACGTCCGCCCGGGTGGCGGTGCCGTCGTCCCACCGCACTCCGTCGGGTGTGACCTCCGCGAACATGGGCCGCCGTACCAGGACGCCGCGATCGCGGGCCTCGCGCAAGCTGGGGGTGAGGATCAGACCGGTCACCGACACCACCGATCCTGGCGGCAGTCCGCGGCGCACTCGATCCTCGACCTGCGCGACGGCAGCGCGGCCCACCTCGGGTGTGAAGTCCCGCTCGAGGAAGACGGGCTCGCGGCGGGTCACCCACGTCGTGGTGGTCACGCGTGAGATCTCGTCGAGCAACTGCACCGCGGAGATCCCGCCTCCGACGACGACGACGTGCTCGCCGCGGAACTCCTCCGCCGAGTCGTAGTCGCGCGTGTGCAGTTGGCGCCCCGTGAACGTCTCCATGCCGGGGTAGCGCGGGACGAACGGGTGCTCCCAGGTGCCGGTGCAGTTGATCAAGCCCCGTGCGTGGACGTCGCCCTGCTCGGCCTCCACCCGGTACCGCATCGTCGTCTCGTGTCGGTCGCAGACGACCGACACCCGTCCCGGCCGCCGCACGGGCAGCGCGAAGTGCTTCTCGTACGCCGCGTAGTACTCGGGCACCGCCGACGACGCGGGCACGTGCGCGGGGTCGACGTCGGGGGCCAGCGTGTCCGCGAACGCCATGCCCGGGAGGTCGTGCACCCCGTTGACGGTCTCGAGGGTCAGGGAGGGCCAGCGGAACTGCCACGCCCCACCGGGAGCCGGCGCACCGTCGAGCACGACGTAGTCGTCCCATGCCCGCAGCCCCGCTCGCTGCAGGAAATAGGCCGCGGACAGACCGGCCTGCCCGGCACCGATCACTGCGACGTCGACGTGTTGCACCCGTCCAGTACACCAGTCAGGGCTCCGCACCCGGTAAATTCGCGTAAGGGGGTCTCACAGAACACTTCGTTCCACGCAGAGAGAAGACACAACGTGACCATTGGTATCACCAGGAACGGCGCGGTTCTCACCGTGGAACTGCAGCGACCGGAGCGCCGCAACGCTCTGAACACGGCTCTGTGCACCGAAGTGCGTGAGGCGGTGGAGGGTGCCGAGGCGGACGGCACCCGCGTCGTCGTGATCACCGGCGAGGGCACGAGCTTCTGCGCGGGCGCCGATCTGTCGGGCGAAGCCATCGCCGACGAGTTCCCCGAGGCGCTGCTGTCGATGAACCGCGCGCTCCAGACCGTGTCGGTCCCGGTCATCGCCGCCGTGAACGGGCCTGCTGTGGGTGCGGGCACGCAGTTGGCCATCGCCGCAGACCTGCGGGTGGTCGACTCGGGCGCCTTCTTCGCCATTCCCTCCACCCGGTTGGCCATCGCCGTGGACAACTGGACCGTCAAGCGGCTGGTGTCGCTGGCCGGCGGCGGTCCCGCCCGGACGGTGCTCCTGGGTGCCGAGCAGTTGTCCGCCGAGCAGGCGCTGGCGTGCGGACTGGCCAACAAACTCGGCGACCTCGACGTCGCGCACGCGTGGGCCGAGGAGATCGCGCAGCTGGCGCCACTGTCGCTGCGTCACCTCAAACTCGTCTTCAACGACGACGGCACACGTGACGAGGCGAACGCCACGCAGCTCGACGCGTTCGCGGCCGCCTGGGCGAGCAACGACGCCGTGGAGGCGCGGATCGCGCGCAAGGAGAAGCGACGCCCGGTCTTCCAGGGCCAGTGACGACATCGGGGTCGCTGACCTGCCGATTCGGACAAAGGCGACACCCCGGCACCACGTAACGCACTCGACACAGAGTGCGTACAGTCCGGCAACACAGCGTTCCTACGGTCATCTCGCATCGCGCCGCCACGGCGTGCGACACGACCGGAGGCACCCGACCATGACCGCTCTCGGAGACGTTCCACCCGACTCCACGCTCACGTCCGACAGTCAGAAGCAGTCGGCGGCACTGAAGGAGACGCTCGAGGACTACACGCTGCGCTTCGCCCCGCGCAGCTACCGCAAGTGGGGGACCGGCGTCGTGGCGACGTCGGCTCTCGGCGGAATCGCCTATCTCGCGGACTTCGCCATCGGCGCCAACATCGGCATCTCCTACGGCACCGGCAACGCGCTGTGGGGAATCCTGGTGTTCGCCGTCGTCATCTTCCTGACGGGTCTGCCGCTCGCCTACTACGCGGCGCGCTACAACATCGACCTCGATCTGATCACGCGCGGAAGCGGATTCGGCTACTACGGGTCGGTGGTCACCAACGTCATCTTCGCGACGTTCACGTTCATCTTCTTCGCGCTCGAAGGGTCGATCATGGCCCAGGGCCTCGAACTGGGGCTGAACATCCCGCTGCCCATCGGGTACGCGGTGTCCACCCTGATGGTCATCCCGTTGGTCATCTACGGCATGAAGGCGCTCGCCACACTGCAGGTGTGGACGACCCCGCTGTGGCTGATCCTCATGGTGCTGCCGTTCGTCTATCTCGTGGTGAGCAACCCCGACTCCATCGGTCAGTTCATGGCCTACGGGGGTGCCGACGGTGCCGCCGGCACCGGTGTGAACCTCGGATCCGTCATGCTGGCCGCGGGTGTCTGCCTCTCGTTGATCGCTCAGATCGCGGAGCAGATCGACTACCTGCGCTTCATGCCGCCCAAGACGCCGGAGAACTCGCGTCGCTGGTGGACGGCCGTCCTGCTCGCGGGGCCGGGCTGGGTCATCTTCGGTGCGCTCAAGCAGATCGTCGGACTCTTCCTCGCCGTGTACCTCATCGCGAACGTGGTCGACGGATCGTCGATCGCCAACGAGCCGGTGCACCAGTTCCTCGAGATCTACGAGAACTTCATGCCGGGCTGGCTCGCCATGACCCTCGCCGTGGTGCTCGTCGTCATCTCGCAGATCAAGATCAACGTGACCAACGCGTACTCGGGCTCCCTGGCGTGGACCAACTCGTACACCCGCGTCACCAAGTCCTACCCCGGACGACTGGTCTTCGTGCTGTTCAACCTCGCGATCGCGTTGATCCTGATGGAAGCCAACATGTTCGACTTCCTCAACAACATCCTCGGGTTCTACGCGAACTGCGGTATCGCCTGGATCGCGGTGGTCGCCTCCGACATCGTGTTCAACAAGTACTTGCTGAAGCTGTCCCCGAAGGTGCCGGAGTTCCGCAGGGGGATGCTCTACGCGGTGAACCCCGTCGGTTTCGGTTCCATGGCGGTGTCCGCGATCCTGTCCATCCTCGTGTTCTTCGGGGCGTTCGGGCCGGCGATCAAGCCGTACTCGCCCATCGTGGCGCTGGTACTGGCGATCGTGCTGCCGCCCGTGCTGGCGATCGCGACCAAGTGCAAGTACTACCTGCGGCGCACCGACGACGGCATCGACCTGCCGATGTTCGACGAGTACGGCAACCCGTCCGACGCGACGCTGCTGTGCTCGGTGTCGGGAATGGAGTTCGAGCGGCCGGACATGATCGCGTCGGCCAAGAAGGGGCCGAACGGGGAGACGCTCTACATCTCGTCGCTGTCGCTGAGCACCGACAAGACGGGGGAGCACATCCTGCCGGAACAGACGTGAGCCGATACTTGTGAAGTCGGTACACATCAACCGTGGACTAGTGTCGGAGGCGTGAAACCAGCCACCGCAGCAGTGTCCATCGGGCTCGCCGCCGCAGGGTTGTCCTGGCTCGCGCGCGCGGCGTGGGGTGTGCCGTCCGCCGTCGGCGCCGGACGCGGTGCCATCCGTCCGTACGCCGCCGCGTCCTCGCACTACCGGGACCGCAAGTTCCACAACACACGCAGCAGCTCGCCGGTCGCGGCGGGGGAGCAGGCGAGCATCGGAGCCGCGATGCTCACGCGCGGCCGCTCGGGACGACCCGAGCGCGCCGTGCCGTTGGCCACCCCGCTCGCGCCGGCGGAGGCCGGGGACCTGGCCGTCACCTGGTTCGGGCACTCCTCGGTGGTCGTCGAGATCGACGGTCACCGCGTGCTCACCGATCCGGTCTGGAGCCGGCGGGTCTCACCGTCGCGGGTTCTCGGACCGGCCAGGTTGCACCCGGTACCCGTTGCGGCCGAGGCGCTTCCGCAGGTCGACGCCATCGTCATCTCGCACGATCACTACGACCACCTCGACCGTGACACGGTGGCCACGCTGCTCACGTCGCAGTCGGCGCCGTTCCTGGTGCCGCTGGGGGTGGGCGCCCATCTGCGCCGCTGGAAGGTTCCCGAGGACCGGATCGTCGAGCTCGACTGGAACGACGACGTCCGCATCGGATCGCTCACCGTCACGTGCCTGGAGGCACGACACTTCTCGGGCCGGTCCCTGGTGCGCGACACCACGCAGTGGGCGTCGTGGTCGGTGGTGGGTCCGGAGCACCGGGCCTTCTTCGGCGGCGACACCGGCTACACCGAGGCGTTCGCGGACATCGGCGCGCGGCTCGGTCCGTTCGACGTGACCCTGCTTCCCGTCGGTGCCTACGACGACCGGTGGCCGGACATCCACATGAACCCCGAGGAGGCGGCGCGGTCGCACGGTGACCTGCAGCAGGGCACCCCGTCCTCCGGCGTCGTCGTGCCCGTCCACTGGGCGACCTTCAACCTCGCGTTCCACCCGTGGTCCGAACCCGTGGAGCGGCTGCTGACGGCCGCCGAGGCGGAGCGGATCTCGGTGGTGGTGCCGATGCCGGGCCAGCGTGTCGATCTCGCGCGTCCTCTCCCGCACCGGCGTTGGTGGTCCGGCGCGGTATCGTGACGACCATGGCACTCGTGGACAACCTCAAGAAGCTGATCGGCCAGGGCAAGAAGGCCGCCGCTCAGAACAGTGACAAGATCGAGAAGGCCGTGGACAAGGCAGCGGACTTCGCCGACAAGAAGACGCAGGGCAAGTACGCCGACAAGATCGACAAGGTCCAGGACGCCGCCAAGAAGGCGATCCCCGAGAAGTAGCAGACCCGCGCGGTAGTCGAGTCGATGGACGGGTGGCTCCTGCTTCTGGTGATCGTCGGGGCCGTCGTCATCGCCGGCTTCGCCAAGCGCCTCGATCTGCAGGTGCCCCTCGTTCTCGTCGCCGTCGGGTCGGTCGCCTCGTTCGTCCCCGGGCTGCCGCGTCCCGCTCTCGAACCCGAACTCCTTCTGGGCGTGATCCTTCCGCCCCTGCTGTACTCGACAGCGTTGAACTTCTCGTTCCGCTCCTTCGCGCACAACTTCCGCTCCATCGTCCGGCTCGGCGTCGGTCTCGTCGTCGTCACGACCGTCTCGGTGGGGTACTTCTCGTACTGGCTCGTCCCGGAGCTGACACTGGGCGCCGCCCTGGTCCTCGGCGCCGTGGTCGCGCCGCCCGACGCCGTCGCCGCGGTAGCCGTGGGGCGCAAGCTGGGTCTGCCCGCGCGCATGATGGCGATCCTCACCGGCGAATCACTCGTCAACGACGCGGCGGCGCTGACCCTGTTCACCATCACCGTCGCCTCCGTGACGGGAAGCCGGGTCGGCATCGACTCGCCGCTCCTGTTCTTCGTCTACGAGGTCGTGGGCGGCGTCGCCGTGGGATACGTGCTCAGCCGACTCGTGCGCTTCGTCCGCAGCCGTATGGCGGACAGCGCGCTGGAGACCGTGCTGGGCATCCTCGTTCCCTTCACCGCCTACCTCGCCGCGGAGCAGATCCACGCCTCGGGTGTGCTCGCCGTCGTCACCGCCGGATTCGTGCTCGGTTCGGCGCGCAGCGGCGACGCGATCCCGACGCGAATCCAGGAGCGGCACGTCTGGCCGACGCTCGATCTGCTCCTCGAGACCTTCGTCTTCGCCTACATGGGCCTGCAGCTCAAGTTCGTCATCGACGACATCAGCCGCGAGGGGCTGCCCGTCCACCACATCTT
Source organism: Rhodococcus sp. BP-241 (assembly GCF_019836145.1). NCBI lineage: Bacteria > Bacillati > Actinomycetota > Actinomycetes > Mycobacteriales > Nocardiaceae > Rhodococcus > Rhodococcus sp. BP-241. The sequence continues at coordinate 317,545 of NZ_JABUEI010000005.1, forward strand.
CCTGTACGGACTTCTGGTCCTCGCGCTCGTCATGGCGGTGCGTCCGGTGATGCTGTTCGCCGGCTCGGCGCTGCGACGCGTCTACCACCGGGCTCGATCGACCGAGGACGCGGAACTGACCTGGCGCCAGAACGTCGTCCTGTCCTGGGCCGGGATGCGCGGAGTGGTGACCCTCGCGGCGGCCGCCGGTGTCCCCTTCACCACCCTCGCGCGGGACGACTTCCCGGGGCGTGGAGTCATCCAGGCCATCGCCTTCACCGTGGCCGTCGGAACCCTGCTGATCCAGGGGGTGACATTGCCGCTGGTGATCCGACGGCTGGACATCTCCGACCCGGACGAGGCCCGGCATCTCGACGAGCAGCGCGCACTCGCTCGGCAGATCGCCCGCCGTGCGGTCGAGGAGTCGCTCGACGAGGCGATGACGAAGGTCGAGGGAACCGAGGCCGCCGAGGTCGTCGATCGGGTGCGCCGCGTGATGCTGGGCCGTCTCCGGACGGAGCAGGACGAGGACGATCAGGAGAGGGCCGCGCGGGCGCGGTCCTCCGGCGCGGTGTTCGATCGATGGCGGCGCACCGCACTGCGGCGACAGCGCGAGGCGTTGCTCGCCGCACGCGACGCGGGGGACCTCGACGACGAGGTTCTCGCCGCGGTTCTGGACGGGCTCGACATCGAGCAGGCCGCCACCGAGACACGGTTGCAGCGATTCATGGCGGAAAGAGGTCGAGAGTGAACGTGTGCAGGATCGGTTCGAGACCAGGACTGCGCGGCAGGGTCCCGGTCCTGCTGGGATCGGCACTGGCGGCGTCGATGCTGATGCTGTCGGGATGTGCGTCCTCGGATCCCGCGCCCACCCCGGGGAACGACGCGACCACCGACGCGGCACCCCGCTCTCCTGCCCCCACGGGCGACGAGCGCGGCTCGCTGGTCGCCGACGTGCTCCTCGGTCAGGTCGACCAGGCGGTCACCAATCTCGGCGCCACGGCGCACCGCATCACGTACCGCTCGACGTCCGGGGTGGACGGCGGCGGTGTCGACGTCACGGGCACGGTGTTCGTCCCGGCCGGCGCACCGCCCGAGGGGGGATGGCCGGTCGTGTCCGTCGGGCACGGCACGACGGGTGTGACCGACGAGTGCGCACCGTCCCTCTATCCCAATCTGCTCGGCTCCATCGGCCTGGTCACGCCGATGCTCGAACGCGGCGCCGTCGTCGCGGTGACGGACTACGAGGGCCTGGGAACCGACGATCCGCATCCGTACCTGAACGCGCCGTCGGCCGGTCACGACATCATCGACGCTGTCCGCGCAGCGCGGAACGTGGCGCCCGGCAGCGGAACTCGCTGGGCGGCGCTGGGCGTGTCGCAGGGTGGGCAGGCCACCTGGGCCGCCGCCGAGATGGCCTCGGAGTACGGCGACGGGCTCGAGTTCCTGGGATCGGCCAACCTGTCCCCGGCCGCGGACATCAGCCCGATCGCCCCGGAGTCCGGACTGGGGCAGCTCACGTTGCCGCAGAAGGCGATCATGCCGTTCGTCGTCGAGGGCTTCCTGGTGGACCATCCGGAGTACACCGACGCGGACTTCCTCAGCGGCGGACTGCTGGAGAACAAGGACGTCCTCTTGGCCTGCACGGGACCCCTGGCCGCCGGGAAGTTGACGGCCGCGGGATCCATCGGACCGGACGACGTGCGCCCCAGCTCGCCGGAGGCGTACGCCGCCATTCGAGAGTGGTTGTCGGACAACGCCCTACCGCAGGGGCGGGCCGCGGCGCCGATGATGGTGCTGGTCGGCTCGCGAGACGATCTCATCCTGCCGCAGTGGACCGAGGACGCGTCCCGCCGAGCGTGCGCGCAGGGCGACGTCATCGACTACCGGGTCCGGGCGGACCAGGGCCACGCCGACTCGGCCGCCAACATCGAGGGCATCGACTGGATCACCCAGCGGTTCGCGGGAACCGGACAACCGACGAACACGTGTGACCAGGTGCCGTGACAGCCACCACGGCGGTCGTCCTGTTGGTGATGGCCGCGGTCGTCGCCGGTGCGGTCGTCGTCATCACGCGCCGGGGGACGCGCCCGCTGACCACGCCCACCGAACGCGCGGTGCACGCCGCGCTGCACACCGCGTCGCTCGCGGCACGCCCGTTGCGGCGGGGCCTCGACGCCGCGTCCGCGTCGGAGGCGGCGCCGCACCTGCGCACGCTGACCGGTGCCGCCGCCGTCGTCCTGGCGGGACCGGACGGGACGGTGTTGGGCCACGACGGTCCCGTCGACGGGACCCTGGACGAGTTCCCCGTGGTCGCCCGCCGCGCCGTCGACACCGAGCGTCGGGTGCTGCTGCGCACCGCCGCGACCGCGGACGCCCCGGCACGTTCGGTGGTGGTGCAGCCGGTCCTCACCGAGGGCGCCGACGTGGTCTGCGTGCTGGGCGTGGTCACGCTGGAGGAACCCGGTCCCGGTCTTCTCGGGGCTTGCACCGAGGTCGCGCGGTACGTCGGCGAGCAGGTCGAGCTGGCCGAACTCGACGCGAGCAGAGCACGCCTCGACCGGGCCGAGGTCCGGGCGCTGCGCGCCCAGATCAGCCCGCACTTCATCTACAACGCCCTGACGACCATCGCGTCGTTCGTGCGGACCGATCCCGATCGTGCGCGCGAGTTGGTCCTCGAGTTCGCCGACTTCACGCGCTACTCGTTCCGCACGGCGGGGGAGTTCACGGTGCTCTCCGACGAGCTCCGCAACATCGACCGGTACCTCACGCTCGAGCGCGCGCGTTTCGGTGACTCCCTCGACGTGACGGTGCAGATCGCTCCCGAGGTACTCGGAGTGGTGTTGCCGTTCCTGGCGCTGCAGCCCCTCGTCGAGAACGCGGTGCGCCACGGCGTCGCAGGCCGGGGCCGCGGCCGTATCACCGTGATCGCGGCGGACGCGGGTACGGACGCGGCCATCAGCATCGAGGACGACGGTGTCGGCATGGATCCGGAACTGCTGCGCTCCGGCGACCTGGGATCGGAAGAGGGGGTGCACGTCGGACTCGCCAACGTCGACGACCGGTTGCGCGCCGCCTTCGGCAACGACTACGGCCTGGTGGTGGAGACCGCGCCGGACGCCGGCACCAAGGTGAGTATGCGGATCCCGAAATTTCGGGCAGGCATCCGGCCCTGACGTGCGCGCGCGACATGGCACGATGAAGACGCCATGAGCCCCACCCATGCCACCGAGGCGACCACGCCCCCCGCTGCCGACCGGCCCCTGCGGCTGCTCGCCGTGGACGACGAGCGGCCGGCCCTGGACGAACTCGTCTACCTGCTGCGCCGCCACCCGGCGGTCGGATCGGTCGAGGGAGCGAGCGACGCCACCACGGCGCTGCGCATCCTGCGCGACGCGCCGGTCGACGGTGTCTTTCTCGACATCGACATGCCCGGACTCGACGGCATGGAACTGGCCGGAGTGCTGAGCAACTTCGCCTCACCGCCGGCGGTCGTCTTCGTGACGGCCCACGACGATCGCGCCGTCGCCGCCTTCGAGATCGGGGCCGTCGACTACCTCCTCAAGCCGATCCGTGACCAGCGCCTGTCCGACGCTGTCCGCCGCGTCGTCGACAAGAGGTCCGGCGCGGTACCGGGTCCCGCGGGGCGCAGCGACCAGGACGACGTGATCCCGGTGGAGCTCGGCGGTGTGACGACGATGGTGCCGCGATCCACCGTCGTCTGGGTGGAGGCCGAGGGCGACTACGCCCGGCTGCACACGACGACCGGCACCCACCTGGTGCGGATCGCCCTCTCGACGCTGGAGTCCCGCTGGGCCGACCACGGATTCCTGCGCGTCCATCGGTCGTACCTCGTGTCCGTCGGCCAGGTCGGGGGGACCCGCACCGTCGGGTCCGGACTGGTGGTCTGCCTGCGCGGCACGGGTGCCTGCCCACCCGTCGAGCTCCCGGTGAGCCGTCGCCACACCCGCGAACTCCGCGATCGGCTCGTCCGCGGCCCACGAGCGGCACTCGCCGGACAGCACCGTTCCTGAGATGGCGGCGCAGCGAGAGAAGGTGGTGTTGGCCCAGCGCCGCGGCGCACGCATCGTGCGCACCCGGGTGGAGGTCCAGGAGCAGACCGAGGTGGGCGAGGCCATGATCAACGGCCTGGTCCGCGCACAGTTGGCGCTCGCGTTGCGCACCGCGGCCGTCGTCGTCCTGATCCTCGGCATCGTCCCGCTGGTGTGGGTGTTCGCGCCGGCCGCGGGTACCGCACGCATCGCCGGCATCGGGGTCCCGTGGTGGTCGCTCGCCGTCGCCGCGTACCCGGTCCTGCTGGTCGCCGGGTACCTCTTCGTCCGTTCGGCCGAGCGCAACGAGCAGGAGTTCACCGAACTGGTGGAGGACTGATGGCCGGCGCTCTCACGTCCGGCACGCGCTGATGGTGTCCGTCCCCACGGTGCTCGCCGTCATCTTCTCGGCGGTGGCCACCGTCGCGGTGGGCGCGTACGGAGTCCGGTTGGCGCGCACCACCTCCGACTTCCTCGTCGCCTCCCGTAGCGTGGGTCCGCGGTGGAACGCCGCGGCCGTGTCCGGTGAGTACCTCTCGGCCGCATCGTTTCTCGGGGTCGCGGGCCTGATCGCCAAGTACGGTGCCGACGCACTGTGGTACCCGGTGGGCTTCACGGCCGGGTATCTCGGGCTGTTGCTGTTCGTCTCGGCGCCGCTGCGACGGTCCGGTGCGTACACGGTGCCGGACTTCGCCGAGTTCCGCCTCGGTTCGGCGCGGCTCCGCACGTTGGCCATGCTGGTGGTCGCCGGGGTGTGCGCGCTGTACCTCGTCCCGCAGCTGCAGGGCGCCGGGCTCACCCTCAACATCCTTCTCGGCGTTCCCAGTTGGGTCGGCGCGGCTGTCATCGGAGTGATCGTGATCCTCAACGTGGTCGGCGGCGGCATGCGCTCCATCACGTTCGTCCAGGCGTTCCAGTACTGGCTCAAGCTGACGGCCGTCGCGGTACCGGCGCTGGTGCTCGCGGTGCATTTCGCGGCCGATCCGCGCGAGATGGGCACCCCCGCACCGCCGTCCGTGGACACCGCCACGACTGTCGACATCAGTACCGACGTCGTCGTGCAGGTGCAGGAGAACCTCGACGTCGTGGTCCGCGGCACCGTCGACGGCGCCGCGGTGGACGGACCGACGACACTCGACGCGGGCGACCACACCCTGCAGTCGGGCACGGTGCTCGAACTCGAGGCCGGATCGCCGGTCCCCGTGGTGGCGGGCGCACCGGTCGAGGGCTCCGACTGGCTCTCGCCCGGCAACGGTTTCGGTGGTCCCTTCCCGCTGTACCAGGTGTACTCGCTGATCCTCGCCACGTTCCTCGGCACGATGGGGCTGCCACACGTCCTCGTGCGCTTCTACACCAACCCGGACGGGCCGGCGGCCCGCTGGACGGCGCTGACCGTGGTGGGTCTGCTGTCGGTGTTCTACCTGTTCCCGACGGTGCTGGGTGTGTTCGCACGCCTGTACGTTCCCCAGTTGCTGATCACCGGAGCATCCGACGCGGCCGTGCTCCTGCTGCCGTCGGCGGCCATCGACGGGGTGCCGGGGCTGCTGCTCGCCGCACTCGTCGCCGCGGGCGCGATGGCGGCGTTCCTGTCCACGTCGTCGGGACTGCTGGTGACCATCGCCGGAGTGCTCAGCACCGACGTCCTGCGCGGGCGGGTACGCGACTTCCGGATCGCCGCGATCGTGGCCGGCACCGGTCCGCTGCTGCTGTCGGTCGGGCTGGTGACGCTCGACCTCTCCCGCACCGTCGGGCTCGTGTTCGCCGTCGCGGCGTCGACGCTGTGTCCGCTGCTGGTGCTCGGCATCTGGTGGCGCGGTCTCACCGCCGCAGGGGCCGCCGCGGGGCTGATCGTCGGCGGCGGGGTCTCCACGGCCGCCGCATCCCTCGCCGTGCTCGGCGGGGTGTCCGATCAGCTCCTGGGTGGGTGGGCCGCGGCGATCGTCGGCTACCCGGCGGCGGTCAGCGTGCCCCTCGCCTTCGCCGTCATGGTGACGGTGTCGCTGGCGACTCGGTCCTCGATACCGCTGGACATCGGCCGCATCATGTCGGCCATGCACGCACCCGAACGCCTCGGTCTGGGCGTGGAGCGACTGCGCAAGCAGTGAGCGGCACGACCGTTCGTCCCGCCCGGCAGACCGTTCGGCGCACCGGCGCGCTGCTCGGCGTGTGATCGGCGCCACGCCGTATCGGTGTGATGGTGGTCTCACTACCGTCATCCGAGTATCTCCCGACACGTAGGAGCACCCGTGACCACCGCACAACCCCATTCGGGCGCACACCCCGAACCCCGGACCCCGTC
>NZ_JABUEI010000006.1:0-291390 GCF_019836145.1 Rhodococcus sp. BP-241
GCCGCTACGAACACCCCGCCCCCGGCGACCTGATCCACATCGACATCAAGAAACTCGGCCGGATCCCCGACGGCGGCGGGCACCGCAAACTCGGCCGCACGATCGGCAACCGGCACAACAAGAAACAGGGCCGCGGCTACGCGTTCGTCCACCACGCCGTCGACGACCACTCCCGCCTCGCCTACTCCGAGATCCTCGGTGACGAACGCAAGGAGACCGCGGCCGGGTTCTACCGGCGCGCCGCCGCGTACTTCACCGACCATGGCATCACGATCGCCAGAGTGCTCACCGACAACGGATCCTGTTACCGGTCAACATTGTTCGCCGAAGCACTCGGATCGGTGGTGCACAAGCGCACCCGCCCCTAGAGACCGCAGACCAACGGCAAAGTCGAACGATTCAATCGCACCCTCAACCAGGAATGGGCCTACGCCCACACCTACCTCTCCGACGAAGCCCGCGCAACGACCGACCAGGACTGGGTCCATCACTACAATCACCACCGACCCCACACAGGCATAGACGGCAAGTCACCCATCGAGCGACTCACCGTCCACAACCTCCCCGCGAAACACACCTAGCTCATTCAAAGACGATGGCTGCCAGCAGCATGTGCTCGGCCGCGGGTAGTACTAGCACCGGCCACCGTGCGTCTGGTTGAGCAAGTGCTCGACGGGCGTCCACGACGTTACTGCCCGAACTGATTCACCAGAACGCCGCCGAAGATGTACGAAGCATCAATCGTTCTTCCCGGAAAACACCGCCGCGCCGTCTCGAGGTCCCTGCCGGTCACCAGCTCCCACGTTGTCCCGGTCGCGCTTTCGATGCATCGGCCCTGCTTCAGTCCGTCGCTGTAACGGTCGACAGCGTCCAAGGCTCGCCCGTACTCGGACGTCACCACATCGCCCTGCTGAGCGCGCGCAGCGATGTACTCGACGGCATCCCGATAGGCGGTGCCGTGGCCGTCCGATGCCCGTGTGTCGAGTTGGCCGGGAATCCAGGACACTGTCACGACCAGGGCGGTGAGCAGCACCAATGTGGTGCCCACGCGGGACCAGACGATCACCGCGGCGAGGGCCGCGAACGGCACCACCCACAGGACGTAGCGAGTCACGAACAACGGTGTGAGATGACCGACGAGCCACAGGGTTACCGGCAGGGCCAGCATCACCACGAGCCATGACATGGATCGGACGCGGTGACCGTCGCGCGCGACCCACAGTGCGAAGGCGGCGACGCTCAGCCCCAGCACGACGGCAGCGATCGGTCCACCCGCGAGCACGTAGGCAGTTCCGTACAGGCGGTTGATCCCGCCCCGTGCGATCCAGTCGATCGCGGACGACTGAGTGATGCCGGCCGCAGCGACGGCGAGGGCCACTCCACACGCCGGCACCCACGCGACGAGCATCCGGCGGAGCGATACGTGCCGTCCCAGCGCGAAGGCACCGTGTGCTGCCAGGATCATCAGCGCGAGGAAGTGGCCCAGTGCCACGAGGACAAGCACTGCGGAATACGCGGTCCACCACCGCCGATCAGCTCGTTCCACTGCCTCGTGCAGCAGAAGAGTCGCCACCACGACACATGCGACGACGACGGCGTACACCCTCGCTTCCTGCGCGTAGCGCGTCATCGAGGGTGCAGCCGTCACCAGGACCGCCACCACCGACGAGCCGAGGGTGCCCACGTACTTACGGGAGAGCAGAAAGCTGGCTGACGCGGCGACGGCCATCGCGAGAACGGACGGGAAGCGGAACGACGCGTCCGACGTACCGAACACTGCAGTCCATGCATCGATGGCGACGTAGTACGCGGCCATGACAGCGTCACGGTCCTGCACCACCGACAGCACGCCGGACAGTCCGTATCGCGTGTTCTCGACGGTGGCGATCTCGTCCTGCCACATGGACGGTGACGACAGGCGCCACATGTTCCAGATCGCGGCGACCGCGAACACCAGACTTGCGGGTATCAGGCCATTGACGCGCCTGACAACCGTTGTTTCGACGTTCACACGTCGATGATGCCGGAACAATGCCGGTTCAATGGACACCAGCAATGCCGATCACAGTTGTTCATTCATTCGGACGACAGGCGGATATGTACCCTTGCTCACAAACAGACCAGATGCTGAGAATTGGTTGCATAAACCGACGCCGGTCGCCATGATCGTCACTCATGAGCAACCGCCGCCGACGCATCGCTGATCCGTCCAAGCCCTCCGCCGGTCAGCTCGGCTCGGTGGGGGTGGGAGTCGTCTCGCTGCTGGTACTGCTCTACCTGTGCATTGCCCACGGGCTGCTCTGAGCGCGTCGCCACAGATCGGACGGGAACGCGCCGAGGAGGGACGTCGGCTCCCATACCGGCTGCGGCTCGCCTCCTGCTCGTACTGCGTGGTCCACACCGTCCGCCGGCGTGAACGTCGAGCGGCCCGTTCCCCGGTAGTAGTCCTCGTACTTGAACAGCGGCTCACGGCCGGGCCTGATCAGGCGTGCGGGCACTCCGTACGCCTCGGCCACCACGATCGCGTGCAGGGAACTTCCCACCACGAGTTCGCTGGCCAGAATGCGCCGACGGACCTCCGCGAACGGTGCCCGCGGTGAGACCGCGTCCGGATGATCGCGGTACAGATGAGCGTCGTGAAGATTGGGGATGACGCAGAGGCGGCGCGTCGCCGACAGCTCCGCATCGGTGGCCGGCCACAGGCTCGCGACCAGCAGACCGGGGTCGCCGAACACGTCGGGAACCTCGGCGCCCCGATCGCGTAGCCACGTCGCCGTCAACGGCCCCCGCACCGCGCGCACGTCCACGCGGGAGTAATCGGCGTCGTGGTCGACCGATTTGCCGTTCACCCCGGCTCCCCACACCACGTCACCCGGTCGAGCCAGCTTGAGAATGGAGCCGACTGCCAGCAGGCGCCGACGCCCGCGGGGCCTACCCAGCGCCCGGCTCCTCACCATCTCGTCGACGATCATCGGACCCAGGAGGTCACCGAAGTTGTCGATGCGGCCTCTCACGGGGGCCAACAAGGCGCCGAGCCGGCCGGGGGCCGTCGACGGATTCCAATGGACAACTGTGACCGGGCTCATCGTGAGGACACTCGACCGGCACTCGCCGCACGACGAGCCCGCAGTGATTCCGCCGCGCCGAACAGCCCCACCACCACCGCTGCGGGACTCGGCCTGCTCCGGCGAAACCGCTTCACCGACTCCACCACGCCTCGAACGTCATTGGTGGCCAGCGACGACCGGAGCAGCTGGGTCGCGATGAAATCGCCGCGAGCGGTCGAGTCCAGAGCCTCGGCGTGCCTGTCCAGCCACTGCTCGCTCGCGCCGCGATCACGCGTCGCGGACACCGACGCCATCGAGCCCTTCTGTACGTGCACCAGCGGCGCACCACAGAAGGCGAAGACCGACTCGGGGTCGTCCATCAGACGAATGACGTAGTCCCAGTCCTGGTGTTTGGCCAGGCTCGCGTCCCATCGGACACGCCGAGCAAGATCCGACCTCGCGAGCAGAGTGCTCGACTGCAGGTACCCGTGCCCGTGCCGCAAACGCGGACGCCGCACGAGATATGACGCGATCGATTCTCGCGTCGGGTCGAACGTCTCTTCGGGCAGCACGCGATGCCGGTCACCGTCGACGAAGTCGACCGCGGTGAAGCAAAGCGACGCTCCGGTGCACTCGACCATCTCCCACTGCTGTTCGAGCTTGTCCTGATCCCACCAGTCGTCGTCGTCGAGAAACGCCACGTACTCGGACGTGACGTGGTCCAGCCCCGCGTTGCGCGCTGCCGCACCCCCACGTCGGCCCTCCGTCACGACGAGTGTCGTGTCGTCGTCGAGCATCGCCCGCACCGACCGCTCTCGTCGAGGTGCATCGAGAACCACGATGATGCGGACCCCGGTGACGTTCTGCGCCTTCACGCTGCGATAGGCCCGAGCCAACTCGGGACGGCCGATGGTGGGGATGACGACGCTGACGTCGACGGTCGCCGTCACGCGCGCACCTTAGGCCGCCGCACTGCGCGCGCGAGCAGCCACGGCTCCACGAGATAGCGGTGATACAGGCGTCGCGGATCATGCACCAGCCGGAAGATCCACTCGACACCGACGCGTCCCATCCATCGCGGCGCGCTCTTCTGCACCCCGGACAGCTGATCTATGGCGCCTCCCACCGTCGCCACCACCGCGTCGGGCATCTCGGTGCCCGCCTTGACGATCACTTCCTCCTGCAACGGCATACCCAGACCCAGCAGCACCAGATCGGGCTCGAAGCGATGCAGATCCCGGAAGCCGCTGTCGCGAAGCAGACTCATCTCGTCGTATCCGTCCCACCCCTGGACGACGAACCGAGGATCCAGCGAACGGATGTACTGGCACGCATGCAGATTCGAGTTCTTCGAGGCTCCCAGCACCGCGATTCGCCGGACCTTCCTCGATCTTCCGAGGAGCCGGATCCAATCGAGCGACCCGGTGCGCTTGTCGCGGGCGACGAGGCCCTTCTTCTCTCGTAACCGGATGTAGTTGACGGCGAGCAGAACCGGAAACCCGTCGACCAGGGTCGCGTCCGACATCGCGTAGGCAGCCCGGAACTCCTCGGACGTCTGATGGATGTAGAGGCTGTGGAGATTGTGGTTCAGCAGCAGAGCGCTCTCCCCCACGCGATCGTCGATCCAGTCGATCACGGTGCTGGGGCACATCGGTTGTACCCCGACGTCGAGAACGGGGATTTCTGTCGTATCGCCTGCGAGCAGTCGAGAGGTCATGCTGTCTCCGTTCGTGTCGTGGGAGAGGAGTCGTTCTGGGCACTAGACCTGCGGCGCGCCGTTCGTACCGCGACCGCGGCCGTCACGGCGACCGACCAGAACAGCATCGAGAAGGCACGGTCGTAGAGGTGAGAATGGATCGTCATGATCACGGTCATGAGCACCGCCATCACCGTGACTGGCAGGAAGGCCGGCATGTCGTACCGGACAACGAGCTCGATCAGCAGGACGAGCGCCACGACCACGGCGACGATCTCGAGGATCATGGCGATCGCCCCGAACTGGATGAGTGTGCGCAGCCACTGCGATTCGGGACTGGACCACACCAGGGCACTCGGCGCCTTGTCCGTACCGATGTAGCGGTATACCAACGATCCGTGTCCGAACAGGATGTTCTCCTGGATGGCGGGGATCGTCTGCTGGTCCCACACCCGGATGCGGTAGCGGATCGTCTCGGGCAGGTACCCCATGGACTCGTCGTCCGGTCGCTGTCTGCTCTGCTGAGAGACCCTGCTCATGATCTGGCCCGACATCGCGATCCACGCCAGCACCGCCACTCCGGCGGCCGCCAGTACCGCGCGCCTGCTGGGGCGAACGTGCACGAGCGTGGACAGCAGCACCACCGCCGCGACCCCGACCGTCGCAAACGTCAGGGTCGCGAACTCGGCGGCCGTCAGCACCGTGAGAACCGCCGCCACCGCCCGAGTGGGGCGACCCGTCCGGTGCAGATGAATGAGCAGTGCACACCCGATCGCGATGGCCACACAGAGGTACGCGCCGAGCGACGTCCAGTGCCCGATCGTTCCGGTCGCCCGGATCTGCGCCCCTCTTTCCACTCGGTCCGCGAGCGCCGATCCACGCAGCACCGCGCTGAGTGCACTGTTGACGCCGGGGGTGTCGACCACCTGAAGCAGCGCGAGCACCGAGACCCCGGCGGCCGGGATCAGCGTTCCCCATGCCAGCACGACAAGGTCGCGACCCGTCGCGAACACGCTGCGCACCACGTAGACCATCGCCAGCACGAGAACTGCGTCGGCGATCATGCCGGTGCCGAATGCGGTTCCGGCCCGATGTGTGTCGATGAGTTCGACCACTGCACGCAGAGCCAGCGACAGCACCAGCAGGACGTCGATCACCGTGGCCGGGACCCGCTGCCGACGACGTGCCCACAGCGTCGCACCGCAGGCGGCGACCACGAGAACCACGGTGGGTGTGATGCCGCCGATCGACGGACGCCCGACACCGACCACTGCGATGGCCGATCCGAGAAGCAGTGCGATGGTCAGCCGGAACCGGGTGTCCGGCGCGGCCGGCGCGTCTGTCACGGTGTCGGTCATGCGGCCGTCACCTCGTCGACCTGCACCAGGCGTGTGAGGCGGCGGCCCAGCGCGTCCACTTCACCGGCTGCTGTCACGAGAGCAGACAGGGTTCGCTCGCGCGCCCCCACCACAGAGAAGAGGAAGGCGGCCAGATCGTCGCCCGAACCGGTGCGGGCAAAGGTCGCGTCGTGCAGTCCCGCCGGAACGAAGTGGCGTCGGATCTTGTGGTCACTCGGGTCGTGCACTCCGGCCGGAAGTGCGCCCTCACCGCTTCCCATGATGAGGGCGTGGATCCGATCGCTGATCACCAGGCTCGCGGCGCGGAAGTGATCGCGTAACAGACGCTCCTGCTCGGCGTGGTCACGCGAGTCGGGCCACGGCACCAGGTCGGCTCCGAGCCGCCCGGCCAACTCGGCCATGGCTGCCGAGTCGTGACGAACCTGCACGAACACCTCGAGTCGCTGTCCCGTCCGATCCGCGTACCGGCGCAGAGCGCGGCACTCGGCGTCGTCGAGCGGCGCTCGGTCGGATCGGAAGGTCACCATCACGACGCGTCGATCGCCGTCCACTGCGGTCGGGCCTGGCGAGAAGGCCCAGTCGGGGACCACTGCGCCGGCGCCCATGCGCGGACCGGTCGAAGTGTCGCGCCAGGACGACAGACTCACCGATCGCTGGGACAGGCGCAGCAGCGCGACGACAATGCTCGGGATCACCCCGCGTGTCTGTCGCAGGGCGACCCCGGCGCGCACGACGTCGCCTCCGCGAACCCTCACCCACCACTGCGGAGCCAACAGCAACGAGTGGGACAGCAGCGTGGACCCGTCCAGCCAGATCTCCCCCGGGTTGGCCACCATGATCACGCGTCGAGTGCAGGCAGCACGCATCATGGCGATGACCCACCCACTCTTACGCCGGTGCAGTCTCACCTCGGCGTGGCGGATCTCGGTGATCAGAGACGACGCGTACCCGTCGGAGTTCACTCCGACGTACAGATCGATGGACGAACGCGGAACGTCGAGGCAGGCCAACAGGCGACGACGAAGCACGACGTCGCCGATGTTGTCGTCCTGGCCTGTGGCCCACACGAACACACGTGGCCGGGTCATCATGCGTCGACCTTCCTGATCGAGGTGGCGACGGTGCGCAACAAGGCGACATCCCGGCCGAAGGGCCGGTTGATGCGGGACGACACTGCACAGACGGCAGCGAAGACGACGGCGACGACCACCAACCGGAGGATGTCGTCGTCGGGGAACGCCCACCGCCCTGCCCCGTAGGACACGGCCGTCGCCGGGACGTAGACGGAAAGGGCGGTCACTGTCGGCACCCACCATGTCGACGGAGCAACGTCCGCCATGCGGGACAGCCACACGATGCCGATCAGCCATCCGACCGCACTCGACAGCGCGACGCCGGATGCGACACCCTCTGCGCCCCAACGGGTACCGACAAGGATGGCGACGACGAGGATGCTCTTGGTCAACAGCGTGAAGCGGAAGTTGGACGACGTCCGGCCCGTTGCCAGGAACGTCCAGTAGTAGCTGTAGCTCGCTGCCTGGAACACACCCGACAGTGCGAGAATCATGAACAGGTTCGCCGTGGGCGCCCACTCACGACCGAGCACGAGCTCGATGAACGGATCACAGACAGCAACGGCGGCGAGCAGCAGCGGCACCACGGAATGCACCAGCGCCGTGTGCCCCGCTCGGAGGTAGCGACCGAACCGGGCCGGGTCGTCCTGCATGCGCGCGAGGATGGGAAAGGCGACCTTGAGTGCGGGGGCGTTGATCTGCGTGACCGGCAGCATGACCAGCTGAAAGGCCCGGTTGTAGTACCCCAGCGTGGTGGTGGACACCACCTTGCCCAGGACGAGTGTGTCGAGATTGCGGGCACCGTAGTTGATCAACTGCGTGACACTGAGCCATCCGCCGTACCGGAACAGGTCCGCCATGTCGCATCGACGCGGGAGCCCCGGCAACCATCTCGACGCTCCGAGCGAGAGCACCAGGAGCAGCGCAGCCTGCGTGATCTGCTGGATCACGAGCGCACCCAATGTCGCGCCCGCGGACGCTGCGATCATCGCCGCGGCGAGCCCGGCCACGACCGAGACCAGTTCGGACACCGCGAGAACCGAGAAGCGCAACGATCGCGCCAGTCTGGCTCGATGCTGACTGGCCAGACCGTTCAGGACGAAGACACTCGACGTGACGGCGAGTGCCGCGGCGAGTCCGTCGGTGCCGTAGAGCGTTTCGAGCGCCGTCGCTCCTCCGACACAGAGCGCGGCCAGAAGCACACCGATCGCGACGTTGATCCAGAAGAGATTCGACTGCTGCTGCCGGGTTATCACCTCGGCGTAAATGGAGGCGGACGCGAGCCCCAACTCCCGAAGAGTTTCGCCGACACCGATGACGACCAGCACGATGGCCATCACACCGAAGACCGACGGCTCGATGAGCCGAGCGAGCACGACGAGTGCCCCGAGTTGGATCCCGATGCGCAACACCTGCACCACGAGGGTCAGCGCGGCGCCTCGAGCCGCGCGCGACCGTAGATCACCGGGAAGGGAGGTCATCGGGGACCTCGGCTGCGCGCGGCGAGGTAGATCTCTGCGTGGGCGCGACCCACTGTCTCCCAATCCCTGCCCTCGAAATCGGGGTGCAGCGGGCGTGACCTTCGGGCGAGTTCGAGGCTGTGATCCACGTCCGCTCCGGTGATGACGCCGTCGTACGTCTGGACCCACTGGTCACCGACCTCGCGGCGTACGTCCTCGACCGTCTCGGAACGAGATGCCAACACCGGCGTTCCCAACGACAGAGCGACGAAGAGTATCCCCGAGTTGTGGATGGATCTGTACGGCAACACCACGAGTTCCGCCGCACGTACCTCGTCCACCAGCACGTCGTCGTCCACGAAACCGAAGACGGTCGACACGTGCGGCAGGGACGAGGTGCGGCGACACAGTTCCGCCGCGTACTCGTCGTCCGCTGGTCGGCCGACGATGCGCAGTTCCTGCACCGACCGACTGTCTTCCACCGCGTCGATCAGCGCGTCGATTCCCTTGTACGGCCGTAGCAGCCCGATCAGGAGCACTCGTCCTCGCCGGCGCTCCACCGTGCTTGCGGTGACTGCCGGGCGAAATCGCTCGACGTAATCTCCGTGTCTGATCGATTCGACCTGAGCCGGCCCTGGGGCGAGCGTTCGGTCGTTCAAACGGATGTACGTCGTCACCCGTGTGTTCAGGGCGCGGAGGAGGGCGCTCTCGACACGGGAGGACGGCTCGTGAGGATGTTCGTTGTGCAGGGTGCGAACCACCGGTGTCCGAAGAAGAGTGACGCGGATCAGAAAGAGCAGCAGTAGCGTTCTCTTGGCAGCGCGGATCGCGGGGTTGCGTCCGCGTGCAAGGAACTCCGGCCAGTGCACGTGTACGACATCGTAGGCCGTGAGAAGCGCAGTGGCCCAGGAGAAGTACCGGACCGTCACCCCGCTCGGGAGACAGGTCACCACCTGATCCACGTAGCGTGTCGTACCGTCGGGTGCGTCCAAGGAGAGAAGCACCGTGACGGCACTGTCCCGTTCACGCTTCATGGTGCGGCGAGAACGCACCGATGACGTCATTTCTTACCCGCCCGCGTCCCCCGACACGCTGTCAGTAGTAGCCGGAAATACCGCCAGCAATCGGAGTTCGAATATCCGCTGCAACGGCCGTTCGTACAGAACTCTAACGGGTGCGCAAAGCAGTTTCCACTCGTAAGCAATCGAAGTATGAATGGCGCTCCATGCCATACCATCAGACGGTTTTGTTTTGGTCTTCAAACCGGGCGCTCCGTCGATTCGTGCGGATCACGAGTCGAGACGGCGGTTCTCGCACCCTCCGCGTCCACGCGGACGGTTATGAGGCCAGTGAGCGTACGGACGAAAGGGACCAGCAGGTCGGGAGCGCTGCGGGCCGAACATCAGCCAACGCAGGACCTCGACCACCGACCGGCAGATCATCGCGCAGCCGCCACGACGAACGGGAGGACGTCGAGCCTTCGCGAGACCACCACGGTCGGCACCGATCGGAGTTGGGACAGCGTTCTCGGTGCCGCTCCTCGACGCCGTGCGCGTATGTCGGTAAATCGAATGTACGTTCGATTATTGTCGGTGGGTCGCGGTACTGTGAGGCATGTTTTCGGGGGGAAACGCAGGGGATGGTCGTCGTGACGACGGCTCCATCGGCGACCCCGTTCTCGCTCAGCTCTTCGCCGAGCAGGAAGAGCTGACGCGTCGCATCGCGGCGTACGGCACTCGACATCTCGACACGGCCGACCGTCTCGCTCTGCTCGTGCGAGACGAGAAGGTGACGCGGGCGCGGCAGGCGCAGGCGCACGTGTGGCTGGCCGAGCTCGTCCAGCAGCGCGGCTTCGAGGAGACCGGGGCGCACAACGCCGATGCGCTGGCTCAACTCCTCACCATCGATCGCGCAGCCGCCGTCGCGCGACTGTCCGTGGCCGCTCAGCTCGGCAACAGGACCACCCTGCTCGGCGACGTCATGGAACCCGAGCTGCCCGCCACCGCTGCGGCGCTGCGCGAGGGTGCCATCGACCCGGCCCACGTGAAGGTGATCAGGAAGTTCGACCAGAATCTCCCCGCTGCTGTGGATGCCGATACCCGCGCCCACGCGGAGCGTCACCTGGCCGACGCGGCGCGCGAGGTGCGTCCCGCAGAACTCACCGCGCTCGCCGAACGCATCACCGCGCACATCGTCGAGGAAGGCGAGTTCGAGCTCCCGCCGGAGCGCGTCCGCAAGCGCGGCATCTTCATGGGCAAGCAGGACAGCGACGGGATGCGCAGCGGCAGGTTCGTACTCGATCCCGAGACCGCGGCGTACCTCGATGCCTACAACAGCAAGTACGCGTCGCCCGGGGTGGGCAATCCCGAGGACACACGCGCGCCCGTCATCGGAGAACCGGACGACGAGACCCGCCAGCGCGACACCCGGACCACACCGCAACGACGGCACGACGCCCTCAAGCTACTGCTACGCGACACACTGTCCTCCGACGATCTCGGCAAGCACCGCGGTGTGCCGGTCAAGGTCATCATCGTCGCCCGTCTCGAGGACCTGATCCGAGGCACCGGACTGGCCACCACCGCAACGGGTTCCACCATGCCGATCCGCGACGTCATCCGCATGGGGTCGCACGCCGATCACTACCTCGCTGTCTTCGGCGACGACGACGGCAGGCCACTGCACTTCGGCCGCACCCGCCGCATCGCCAGTGAGGACCAGCGCCTCGTCCTCATGGCCACAGACCGCGGATGCACAGCACCGGGGTGCGATCGCCCTGCGGTCGCCACCCAGGCGCACCACATCCACGAGTGGCAGGACGGCGGGCCCACAGACATCGAGTCGCTCACCTTCGTGTGCGACATGCACCATCCGATGGTCCATGACGGAGCACTCGGATGGTCCACCACCACAGCGCCACCAGGCCATCCCTACGCCGGGCGCACTCTGTGGCACCCGCCTGCCCTCATCGACCCGTCGAGGACGGGCCGGGTGAACCACTATCACCACCCACAGGACTATCTGTGGGAGGACGACGAGCCGGCGGCATGAGTCATCTCGATGAGTCGCAACGCATCCCACGGTGCGAAACCTTTCGCGTCGTTGTCGAAGTAGACGTACACGTCTCTCTTCGCAGCGCGCCACTCACCGATGCGCTCGGCCCACCGGCCGAGCGCCTCGTCGGAGTACCCACTCGTGTACAGCTCCGTGTCGCCGTGCAACCGGACGTAGACCACGTCGCTGGTCACCTCGGTGAGCATCGGGAACTTCCCCGCCGAGTCGGCCACCACGCACCCGATGCCCTGTGCCCGCATCAGCTCGTACGCCTCCGCTGAGTCGAAGCTCGGGTGCCGCACCTCGAGACAGTGTCGCAGCGGCCGGTCCTCGTCGACGTCCAGGAACACGCGGTCGTCGGCGAGCTTGTCGTCGTGCTTCTCCCCCAGCCGAGCGGCCTCCGTTGTCGACCGCGGCAGCAGCGCGAAGAAGTCGGCCATCCTCGTGGCGTCGAAACGGAACGTGGCCGGCAGCTGCCACAGGATCGGCCCGAGCCGTGGCCCCAGCGCGAGAACACCCGACGCGAAGAAGTTGCCCAGCGCCGCGTCCACCCCCACCAGCTTCTTCATGTGGGTGACGAAGCGCGGCCCCTTCACCGCGAACACGAAGCCCTCGGGTGTCTCCGCACGCCAACGCTCGTAACTCGACGGCCGCTGCAGGGAGTAGAACGAGCCGTTGATCTCGATGGAGGTCAGTGCACGGGAGGCGTACTCCAGCTCACGGCGCTGCGCCAGCCCCGCGGGATAGAAGTCGCCCCGCCAGCCCGCATAACGCCAGCCGGAGATGCCGATGCGAAGTTCCATCGGCTACCTCCCGTCCTCTCGGCGTCCGTCAGCAGATACCCGCACACCGGGCTGCGACACATGGGGCCTGGTGCGATCACGGTCGCGGTGGCCAGGCGGCCCAGCCGTCAGGCAGTGCACGGAGAATGGGATCCGCAGCGTCGAGACGCGCTGCGGGGATACCGTCGGAACCGGTCCGCCCCGAGCTCGCGCCGTCGGGAAAGGTGAATGCGTACCCGACCATCGGACGGAGCCCGCGCTTCACACTCTCCCGATAGTTGCCGTTCACGACCGCGAACACCTGACGCTCGAGGCCGTCGGCTTCGTCCTGCCAGGTCGAGTCGCACGCGTCGCACCCGCAGCTCGGGAAGTAGAAATCGTGCAGCAGACCAGCGTGCACTGCGATCCCCGGGTACGGGGTGAACACCAGCGTCAGAGGTGCGCACGTCGACGCGTTCGGCCGAACGCGGACTCCCCGAACCACGTCACGATTCGGACGAATCAAGTCCGCCACCGCCTCCGGACCCTCGTCGATCTCGACGTCGTAGGTGTCGCGTAGGTGCTCGATGAGGGCATCCGCGATCACATGAAGTGGCGCATAGCGTTCGGGGTGTTCGGTCACGGAATAGGCACTCTCCGGCGGAGAGTCGGCCCACAGGTTCCCGTACTCGATCTTCCGGCCGTCGGAGTCGCGGAACACCTGCTCGTCGATCGTCGGTCGTACATACGAACTCACGTCAGTCATCCTGTCTTGCTGCGAGCAGTCCGATCGGCGCTACTGCCCGGTCGGTGCGGGGATCGCGCCATACGGCCTCGCCGTCGACGACCGTCGGCCACAGCAGACGCTGCTCTTCGACGGGCCACTCGACCCACGGCGGGTACCCCGCGAGTTCGGTCTGCACGATGTCCGCGATGACGACGGTCGCCTCCGCGAGGGACAGATCCATGTGCAGGTCAACCGTGTACGGCGCGATACCGAGCGTCCTCTCGTCGACGTTGCTCGCCTTCAGGCGTGGGCGAGGGCCGCTGGAGTTCACGCCGAGTCCGACGACACCCGTCTCGTGGAGCGAGAGGGTCCACCGAAGTCTGTCGAGGTCCAGGTGCGCACCGGACCGGCGCCAGTGCAGGTCCGACCCCACTGCGACACACGCGTCGACCATCTGGGTGGGCGCACCCATTCCGGAGTCGGGGAGCAGCGGAAACGTCCATTCGTCGACGTACTCGAGATCGGGGCCCCACATCGGTCCAGTGTGGCAAGCATTCCGGTGCTCGAAAAACTGTTTTTCACGATCCCCTCGACACCGTACGGTTCGGTGCATGGACGAGGTCGTGACCCGACGGAAGAACCAGCCACCGCCTCGACATGTGGTCTTCGACGATCTCGCGCATCCGGGTCGAGAGACCAGACGACCGTGGTTGCACCTGCTCGACGACGAGACGCTTCCGCGCGTCATCGAGTCCGAGCCGCCGTCGCTGATCGTGTGGTCGTCGCTCTGGCCGGCGAGACCCGATGCCCGTATTCGATTCGACCTGGCCGACGATGGCGCTGGGACGAACCTCCGGTGGACATTGCTCCTCGACCCACCGCGCCCGGACGACGACGCCGTTCGTGGCTTGCGCAAGCGCATCGACAGGCTGATCAACTTCAACCTCCGATTCACCTACGGGCAGTGACCGACCCACGCAGTGGACGGGAGCGTGCGAGCCACCATGACGCCAGGAATCAGGGGCCGTCCAGCACCCGCTCGAGTGGCACGTTCGGGATCGTGATCCCCCGCGACGCGCCGAGACCGGTGATCTGCAGCCAGATGGTGTCGGCGAGGAAGGCGGCGAACGTGTCGAGATCGACCGAATCCTCTTGTGCGCGCCACGTTCTCACCGCGCCGACGCAGCCGGAGATGAGGCTCGACACCCAGGGTCCGACCAGGCGCAGGTCGTCGTCGCCCAGATCGGCGTCGACGAGGGCGAGGAATCCGCCGACGGCCACCTCGATCTTCTCGGCCACGCGGGCGATGGTGCTCTGCAGCGGTGATTCGGACGATCCGGTGACGTTCTGCTCGATGACGTACGTCCAGGTGGGGTGGGCCACGACCCAGCGCACGTACGAGTCGACCACCCGTTGCACCACCGAGCGTGGCAGACCCTCGAGTGTCACCGACGCCGTCAGTGTGTGTTCCAGCTGCTCGCAGATGGTGCGCTGGATGGCGACGTCGAGGTCAGCCCTGTCGGCGAAGTAGCGGTAGATGCCGGTGCGATGGATGCGCGCCTCGTCGGCGATCTGCTGCGCCGTGACCCACTCCCCCGGATGCACGCCCCGCTCGAGCACGTCGAGGGCAGCGGCGATCACCTGACGGCGGCGGTCGGCGTTGTGCTGATCCCACCGTCGCCTCCGGCCGTCACCGGAGGTGGTGCGCTCGGTGCTCATCGCACCGAAGCATCTCACGTACGCAGCAGTCTCCGCGGCGCCCTGACCGTCACACGTGCCGCGACGGCCTCCTGGTCGAGCCGATCGACGATCTTCACGCGCGGCCGACCGATCCGTCGACCGAGAGCGAGCTCCTCAGCATCCAGCCGGCGCCATGCCGCCAGATCACCCGCTTGCGGGATCGTCGCTGCAATCAAGTCGTCGGGTGTGTGGTGCGGCTCGGTGATGTCGGAGTCCAGGTGGTCGAGCACTGTCTCCACCGTCTCCTGCGCACAGGTCTTGTTCGTGCCGATGAAGCCGCGCGGACCGCGCTTGATCCACCCGACGACGAACACACCCGGCGCCACCCGCCCACGATCGTTGGGCACGGTGCCCGTGCGCTCGTCGAACGGGAGCCCGGGCAGACCGACACCGCGGAAGCCGACCGACCGCACCACCAGGCCGGCGTCGAGGACGTACTCGTCGGACGTCGGGACGGCGACGACGGCACCGTCAGCACCCTCGACCAGGTTGTTCCGGGCGACGCGGACGCCGGTCACCCGGCCGTCCCGGCCCAGGATCTCCACCGGAGACACCGCGAACGTGAGCACGATGCGACGGCGCGTGGCGTCTGTCGATCGCGGCCGAGCAGCCAGCTCCGCGAGCAGGCGACTCCGCTGATCGTCACCTTGCAGCTGTGCGGGATCCGCCTCGACGACGACGTCGACATCGGTGAGCGCTGCGAGACCCATCAGCTCGGGCACGGTGAAGGCCGCGTCGGCCGGTCCGCGTCGGCCGAGAATCTGCACCTCTCGGATCCGAGAACCCCGGAGCTGGTCGAGAGCGTGCGGCGCGATGTCCGTTCTCTCCGAGAGCCATTCGGTGTCACGGGTGAGCATGCGCGCGACGTCGAGGGCGACGTTGCCGTTGCCGACGACGACGGCGCGCTCGTGATCGAGCGTGACGGCGGCGTCCCGATGGTCGGGATGGCCGTTGTACCAGCCGACGACGTCGGTGGCCGCCACGGAGCCCGTCAGGTTCTCACCGGGAATGCCGAGCGTGCGGTCGGACGACGCGCCGACGGCGAACACCACCGCGTGGTAGACCGACTGCAGTTGCGCCACAGTGACAGTCGTTCCCACCTCGGCACCCAGCACGTAGCGGAAGCCGGGCTCGTTCTCGATCGCCTCGAAGAGGTCGGTGACCTTCTTGGTGGTCGCGTGGTCGGGTGCGACGCCGTGCCGCACCAGGCCGTGCGGAGTGTGGAGCTTGTCGTAGACGTCGACCGACGCCACCTCGGGATGCTTGAGCAGCTCGTCCGCGGTGTACAGCCCGGCAGGCCCGGCACCGATCACCGCGACGCGGAACGGGCCACCGCGGCGCAGACGTCGTTGCGGCGCAACGAGAGCCAGCGGAGTGCGGTCCGCGTGCGGAGACCGCTCGAAGTACTCCGCGTTGAGGGCCGCGTACGGAGCGGTCTCGATGGTCAGCTTCGTGTCGGGGACGATCGCGCCCACC
Source organism: Rhodococcus sp. BP-241 (assembly GCF_019836145.1). Classification (NCBI taxonomy): domain Bacteria; kingdom Bacillati; phylum Actinomycetota; class Actinomycetes; order Mycobacteriales; family Nocardiaceae; genus Rhodococcus; species Rhodococcus sp. BP-241. The sequence goes on from NZ_JABUEI010000006.1 coordinate 16,393, forward strand.
GGGCACGCCGTCACACAGGCACTGCATCCCACGCATGTCGCCGGGTCGATGAACAGCATGTCGGTGGTTCCGAACCCGGGCTCACCCGGCGCGGGGTGGATGCAGTTGACCGGGCACGCGAGGACGCAGGACGCGTCGGCGCAGCACGTCCCGGTGACGACGTGGGGCATCGAATCAGGCCGCGGCGGAGGCGGGCTCGCTGCGGAACCGTGACGGGCGTCCGTCGATACGCAGACTCGTCCACAGACGCTTCGAGACGCGGTTCATCAGGCCCATATCCTCGGACAGCTTGCGGACGTCACCGAACATGTCGCGCAACGTCTTCGCGGAGGCCTCGTTGTCCCACCACACCTCACGCACCACCTCGGGCGGGATTCCGAGCTCGCGCTGCACCTGCTTGCTGGGCTTCATGATGACATCGCACAGCACGCGCATGATGATCGGCGTCGCGATGGACATCGCGAACCGCTGACGTCGGGACAGTTTGGGCGCGCGGTGCTCCAGGTACTGGTGCGCGAAGCCGATGTGTCGCGCCTCCTCGGCGACGTGGATCTGCATGATGCGAGTCATCAACGGGTGCTGCGATGCACCGGCGCGGAGGATCGACTTCTGGGCGTGGTCGATGGGCTCCTCACCGGCCAGCACTCCGACGAAGAAGCCGAACGGGAGCGGGCCCGCGAAGAGGGGAAGGAGAGGGCCGGCCTTGCGGAACCACCTCGGGCCACCGGGCACGGCGACACCGATCCGGTTCACCAGCTCCTGGAACATCTGGGTGTGGTGGCACTCCTCCGTCGCCTCGTGCGTGGAGTAGCGGAACTCCGGCGAGCCGTTCGGGAGCCGCAGCGCGTAGTTCATGATGCCGGCGATGAGCACCTGCTCGAACTGCAGACCCACCTTGAGGATGTTGGCCTGCCGGTACATGCCGACCGCGATCTGCCGATCCAGAGGGAGCGACCGGTACCACTCGGTGTTGCCCAGCGGATCGGCTGCCGGGAGCACCCAGCGGGGATCGTCGGCCACGATCGCGTAGTGCGGATCGTCCCAGGGGATGTCGAGGAAGGCATCGAAGTGCTGGTGAACGGACGCTTCGGACAGGGTGCGCAGCGTCTGCTCGTACTCGGAGCGCGTGTCGGATGTGATCGTCATGGCGTGAACCTCCGTGAGTGCCGGGCCGACTTGGTGCGACAGGCTGTTGCAGTAAAAGTTACTGCAACTCGGTGTACCACGCAAGCAGTGAGCCGTCGCGAATTGGTACAACGAACGTTGTCATCATGGCCGAAATCAGGCCATTCTCGGTTGTTGCATTCACTCGGCATCTATTCTTCGATCATCGGGTACCGTTTGCCCGTCCTTGCGAACCGCAGCTCCGAATACCGGGAACTCGACCTGTCCTTCTCCTCACTGCCGCATCGTTCGTCGGGGGTCGACGCGGCTCGACGAACGAGAGTGTGTGTTGCCCGTACGTCCGATCCCGACCGCTGACCACGCCGCGGCACGCCTCGAGTACCCGAGCGTGCCTGCGATGCGTCTCGTCGTGTTGACGCTGGTCATCATCGTGGGCCTGGCCGGGATCACCTGGGGTCTGTCACCGCAGTTCGACAGGACGTCCTTCGTCATTGTCGCCGTGGCGGCGCTGACCACTCTTCCGTCCGCGTTGCTCATCTACCTCTACGGGCGAAATCTCCGCTACTCGATTCCTTTCGTCGTCTACGCAGACATCGGCATCACCGTCGTTCTGTTCGCTTCCCGGTCGCCGTTCGACGCCCTTCCCGGCGTCGTGCTGCTGATGCTGGTGTCGTTGTTCGCGGGTGTGTACGTCTCCGGGCGGATCCTGGCGGCCCAACTGGCGTTCGCCGCGGCGATCCTCGTCGTGCTGTCCGTGCTCTCGGTACACGACGGAGTCCCCGGCTGGCTCGTTCTGTCTCGAGCGCTCACCCTGCTCACCGCGGTCATCGTGCCGATCCTGCTCAAGATGCACGTCGACTTCCTCACCGACAAGCTCGAGAACAGCCGACGCGACAGCGTCAGCGGCCTGCTCAACCGTCGCGGCCTCGACGGCGCCGTCGCCCGGTTCGATGTCCCCCGCGGGGTCGAGCAGACCCTGGGCGCGGCCGTCGTCCATCTCCGGGACTTCGTGCAGATCGAGCGACGCCTCGGCCGCGCCACGAGCCACGACCTGGTCGCCGAGACATCGAGTCTCCTCACGGACGCGTTTCCCGACGCCATCGTGGCCCGGACCCAACCGGGCGAATTCGCTTGTGTCTGGCTCGGTTCCGCGGACGACGTGGCCGAGCGGCTCGCCGCGGCGCGCGCCCTGGTGGAGTCGACCCGCCTGCGCAGCGCCACCGTCAGCATGACCTGCACCAGTTCCACCGTGCCGGTCGACTACCGCACCACGGTGACCGTCGCGCTCGGCAAGACCCTCACCGCCGCCGCGTTCCTGCAGTACGGCGACGCCGTGGCTCCGCGCAGCAACCACCACGTCGCCGAGCTGATCGCCGACGGCGGGCCCGCCATCGTCTTCCAACCCGTGTTGTCGGTGTCGACGGGTCGCGTCATGGGCTACGAAGCGTTGTCCCGCTTTCCTTCCGGGCACGGCACCACACAGAGCTGGTTCCTCGACGCGGCCGCCGACGGCCTGCAGATCCCGCTGGAGCTCGCCGCTGTCCGACGCGCCGTCGCGGCGTCCCGAGACCTCCCGACCGACGTCTTCCTCGCCGTCAACGTCTCGGCGACCACCATCGTCGCCACCGACCTGGTACCGATTCTCGACGAGGCCGCCGAGTGCCGACGCGTCGTCGTCGAGATCACCGAGCACGACCTGGTCAGCGACTACACCGCACTCGGCGCCGCCCTCGATCATCTGCGCGACGAGGGCCTGTCCATCTCCGTCGACGACGTCGGGGCCGGCTACTCCGGTCTCCGTCAGCTCGTCGAGATCAAGCCCGACGTCCTCAAGCTCGACGCCTCGATCGTCCGCGGAATCGACACCGACCCCATGCGCCGCGCCGCCGCCAGCGCCCTCACCACCTTCGCGGCCGCCATCGGTGCGGAATGCGTGTACGAGGGCATCGAGACGCCGCAGGAGCTGGAGTCTGCGCGCAGCCTCGGTGCCGACATGGTGCAAGGGTTCCTGCTGGGGCGCCCCACCTCCACTCCGATCCTGAGCCGTCAGGACGGCATGAACGCCCTCTGAGCGGGTATGGCCGGGCCATGACGACACCAGGTTCCGACTTCGTTCCCCGCACCGCCGTCGTGACCGGCGGCGACTCCGGCATCGGCCGCGCGGTGGCCGTCGCATTGGCCGGCGGCGGCCTCGACGTCGGGGTGACCTACAACCGCGACCGCGAGGGCGCCGAGGCCACCGTCGGGGAGATCCGCGCGCTCGGGTGCAGCGGGTTCAGTGCCCACATGGACCTGACCGACCTCCCGGGCGCCCCGTTCGCCGTGGACTCGCTGGCCAGTGAGCTCGGCGGGATCGACGTGCTGGTGAACTGCTCCGGCACGGGGACCGCCACCTCGTTCCTCGACCTGGACTTCGACTCGTGGCGCACGGTGCTGTCGGTGGACGTCGACGGCGCGTTCCTGTGTGGACAGCACGCCGCACGGCTGATGGTGGAGCAGGGCCACGGCGGGCGCATCGTCAATGTCACCAGCGTGCACGAACACCTGCCCAAGGTCGGTGCGGCACCGTACTGCGCCGCGAAGGCCGGTCTCGGCGGACTGACGCAGGTGATGGCGATCGAGCTCGCGCAGTTCGGCATCACGGTGAACTCGGTTGCGCCGGGCGAGATCTCGACACCGATGACCGGTCAGACCGACGAGAACCCCGAGAGCAACCCCCGGCCGGGTGTCCCGCTCGGGCGTACCGGCGACGCACGGGAGATCGCCTCCGTCGTCGCGTTCCTCGCCGGCCCGACGTCGTCGTACATGACGGGCGCCTCCCTCGTCGTGGACGGCGGCATGGCCCTGATGGGGCCGCAGGCCGTCCAGTTCGTGAAGGACGACGCCTGGCGGAGCGTGTGACGTCCGATGGCCCTGCACTGCAGGGCCATCGGGGTCGTCAGGTGCCCTTGACGTTCATGATCTGGCGGAGCTCGTGGAGCACCGTGACCAGATCGCGAGCATCCTCCATCACCGCGTCGATGGACTTGTAGGCATCGGGGATCTCGTCGATGAACTCGGCCGAGTCCCGGTACTCGATCCCCACCATCCGCTCACGCAGGTCGTCCTGCGTGTAGCGCTTGCGCGCCTCGGCCCGGGAGAACCGCCGACCCGCACCGTGCGGAGCCGAGTGCAGACCGCTCGCGCTGCCCTTGCCCTCGACGACGTACGACCGCGTTCCCATGCTGCCCGGAATGATGGCCCGCACACCCTCGGCCGCGTGGACGGCGCCCTTACGGGTGAGCCACACGTCCTTGCCGGCATGCTTCTCCGGCCGGGTGTAGTTGTGGTGACAGTTGATTCGATCCGACTCGACACTCGTGTCGGTACCGGCCCGATGCACGAACTGGTGCAGGAACCGATCCATCATCTCGGCCCGGTTGAGGTATGCGAACCGCTGCGCCCACGTCAGATCCGCGATGTACCGATCGAACTCGGGCGTGCCCTGGGCCAGGTACGCGAGGTCACGGTCGGGCAGCTGGATCCACCACTTCTCGCACGTCTTCTGCGCGATCGCGATGTGCTTCTTGGCGATCTTGTTGCCCACCCCTCGCGAACCCGAGTGCAGGAACAGCCACACCCGGTCCCGCTCGTCGAGACACAGCTCGATGAAGTGGTTGCCACCACCGAGAGACCCCAGCTGCTGACGCCACTTCGGCGAGTGCGACAGGTCCACCCCGCTCTTCTCGGCCAGGTCCTCGAGCTCCGCGATCTTGGCAGCGGTGAACTCGAAGCGGTCGAGGTGCCCGTTGTAGTTACCGGGCGAGAGGGGGATGACGCGCTCGACGTCCTGACGCAGCTGCGCCAGGTCGAGGTCCGTGATGTCGCTGTGAGTCAGCGTCGTCTCGACGCCGATCATCCCGCACCCGATGTCGACGCCGACCGCGGCGGGGATGACCGCGCGCAGTGTCGGAATGACCGTGCCCACAGCGCTTCCCATTCCGGGGTGCGCATCGGGCATCAGGGCGACGTGGGGGTGGATGAACGGCATGGCCGCGGTGCGACGCGCCTGCTCCAACGTGGCGTCCTCGATGGCCGAGGCCCAGTTGAGCAGTCGCGTTCCCGCGCCTGTCGGTGGCATGGTGATCTCCTTCGTCGTGTTCGGTGAGGTCCGAACGGTACGTGGAGTCGACGACCATCGCGACGTATTTAGTTGTGTGCCTGTCAGGCTCGCCGTTCGAGTCGCACGAACACGTCCTTCATCTCGCGTGTTCCGAGGTCGGGGCGATCGATGTCCACCACGTGGAAGGTGAGGGCGTCACCGCGAGGCACGACGAGGTCCGGAAGCATGGGATCGCTGAAGCCGATGCGGATCTCGTCCCCCACGACGTGCAGGGTGTCGACCAACGAACTGCGCCGCATCACGACACCCGAGACGTCCTCGGTACCGTGGTCGACGAAGCGCGGTCGGCCGTCGTCCAGAGTCAACAGAGTGGCGGCCGGACCCGTGAAGGAGAGCACCGCACCCGGCGCGGGCACCACGGCCACAGGACGTCTGTCTCGGGATCGAAACTTCACTGTCGTCACCTCGGCTGGCTGAGCGGCGACGCCCTCGGCGCCACGTCCATGACACCAGAGCCGTGAATGGATGTCAGTACTTTCGGCCACTATCTCAGCAGTTTGTCAGCCCCGTGCCGGTTTGTGGCGCTCACTATGGTGAGCAGGTGACCCCGGCATCCCCCTACGACGCGATCGCGCCCGACTACGCCGCGGCGTTCGCGGACGAGCTCGGCTCGCGCCCCTTCGACCGCGGATTCCTGTCGTCGTTCGCTCGCTCGGTGCGGTCCTCGCGCGGCACGACGGTGCTCGACGCCGGGTGCGGGCCCGGCCAGGCGGCACGCGAGCTCGCGAGTGCCGGCCTCGATGTCCTGGGCCTCGACGCGTCGAAGGGCATGATCACCGCAGCATCGGGGCCGGCCTCCTGGGTGGTGGGCGACATGACCGCGCTCCCCCTGGCCGACGGTTCTGTTCACGGCGTGTGCGCCTGGTACTCGATCGTGCACACCCCCACCGCCGATCTGCCCGCTCTGTTCTCCGAGTTCCGCCGCGTCACCGTCCCGGACGGCTGGCTGCTGCTGGCATTCCAGACCGCCGCACCCACCCGCAAGCTGCGCTCTGCGTTCGGGCGGGACGTGCACCTCGACTATCTCCGCCACGACGTCGACGAGGTGCAGTCGCTGCTCATCGACAGCGGGTACGTGCTGCACCGGGACGCCGTGCGCTCCGCTCACGGCACGGAGACGGCGGCGCAGGCGTTCGTCGTCGCGCGGGCACGCGATCACCTCGTGGAGCCGCCGCCGCGAGGGTGTTGATCAGACGTGCACCGACGCAGCTCGGTCGGACCGCCGGCGCTTCTCGCCGAGTATTCCGACCCAGACCAGGTTCCACCGTCCGAAGATCAGTTGGAACATGATGGGCAGCCCCACACCCGCCACCATTCCGATGACGAACAGCGCCACATCGGCGTCGATCCCCATTGCTCGCGCGAATATTCGGGAGGCCGCCGAACCGAAGACGTGTAGTAGGTAGATGCCGAACGAGAACCCTCCCACCCACGCCAGGGGAGCCCAGTCGACCAGCCGACGTGCCGAATAGATCAAGACCACTCCGGTCACCCCCACTGCGAGTTCCAGAACGCGGTCGACTCGCGGCGCGAGGTTCCATTCGTTCACGGTGCCGATCGTCCTGGCGCTGTAGACAGCCAGGAACGCGAGGAGGGTGACACCCACGGCGACCCGCCTGCCCTTCTCGACGCCGTAACGGTGCAGTCCGTAGCCGATGAGGAAGAAGGGCAGCAACCGGAAGTACCCGTTGACGGAGAACACATCGGCACTCGACGGAACTCGAACGGCGACGAAGACGACCAGCGCCGACACAGTCGCGATCGCCCATCCGGCACGGGTTCGGGTCACCCCACACGCATCGAGCGCCGCCACCGTCGAGAAGATCAAGAACATCGACTGCAGGAACCACAGATGTCCGTAGTGGAAAGGGAACACGAAGAACCACGCCAACTCGTTCAGTTCCGGCCTCGAGTTGGTGCCCGGCACGGAGATCTGCAGAACGAACAGCAGTAGACCCACTGTCACCAGGGGAATCAGGAGTCGGCGCGCCTTTCCTCGCGCCAGGGAGGGATAGTCGGCGAAAGACCGGATCGGGCGCATGGCATAGACATGACCGGAGATCACGGTGAACAGGGGCATCCGGATGTCCTCGAGAGCGACATAGAACCATCGCCAGATCGAATCGTCCGCGACATTCATTCCGCGCCCGCCACTCGAACCGATGACATGGCCCGCCACCATCAGAAGAACCGCCACGCCGCGCAACGTCTGAATCGAACGATCCTTCGGGCGAGCGTGTTCGGCCATGACCAGATCATGCAGTAGGAACCCGTCCTTCGCAGCACCCTCCGCCACACGACCGGTATCTGCGTCTCTCGAGAAGGCACTGATCGGTCTCGTGTTTCAGGCCGGCTGCGTTCTTCGTCGAAGAAGGATCACCGCGAAGGCCGGCACACCCACGAGCGCCGTCACGACCCCCACCGGAATCTCCTGCGGTGCGAAGACGCTGCGCGCCAGGGTGTCCGCCCACACCATGAACACGGCACCGATCGCCATGGACACCGGCAGCACGCGGTGATGGGCGGTGCCGACGAGGATGCGAGCCGCGTGCGGGATGACCAGCCCGACGAATCCGATGGCTCCCGCCGACGCCACGATGGTCGCGGTCATCAGTGCAGTGACTCCGAGCAGGACGACGGACAGGCGGAGCATCGAGACACCGAGCGCGCGGGCCGTGTCCGATCCCAGCGTGACCGCGTCGAGCGACGGCGCCGCCACCACGCACGCCACCGCCCCGATCCCGACGGCGCCGGCGCACACCGCGACATCGCTCCACCCGGCACCGGCGAGCGAGCCCAGCAGCCAGAACAGCACCCCGCGCGTCTGCTCGGCGTCGGCGGAGGACAGCACGATGAACGAGGTGAGGGCCGAGAACAACTGCGTACCGGCCACTCCCGCCAAGATCACCGGCCCAGTTCCACCGCCGGCGCCGGTGGCCAGCATCATCACCAGCACGAAGGACACGAGAGCACCGACGAAGGCGCCGGTCGACAGCGACAGTGCGCCCGCACCCACACCGAGCACCGCCACCGACACCGCGCCCGTCGAGGCACCGGACGAGATGCCGAGAACGAACGGATCCGCCAAGCGGTTACGCAGCAGCGACTGCATGATCGCGCCACACAGCGCCAGGCCGCACCCGCAGATCGCCGCGAGAAGTGCACGGGGAAGCCGTAGTTCCCAGACGATGCCGTCCTGGATGCGGCTGACGTCCGCCGGCGGGCCACCGAGATGCGCGACGACGACGGCGACCACGTCGGGCACCGTCACGTTCGCCGGGCCCAGCGCGATGGACACCGCCACCGACGCGACGACCGCCAGCAGCGTGGCCACGACCGCCAATGCCGGTCGCACCCTCACCCGTTCGACCACTCCTGCAGTGCCGCAGCCACTTTCTCGATACCGTCGATGGTCCGGATCGACGGATTGAGGTCGGCACCGTTCACGACGATGTAGCGCTTGTCGATCACCGCCTGCATGCGACTCGTCACCGGGTTGCTCTCGAGGAATGCGATCTTGCTCGCCAGCGCGTCACCGTCGATGCTGCGCCGGCTGAGGTCGGCCAGCACGAGTGCGGAGGGGTTGCGGTCGGCGACACTCTCCCAACTCACCTGCGGCCATTCGTCCTTCGTGTCCGCGAAGACGTTGCGCACGCCCACCGCGTTCGAGATGACACCGGACGCTCCGCAGCACCCGGCCATGTAGGGGGCAGTGGTGTCGGCGAACCAGTACGCGAGCGACGCCTCCGACACCGGCGTGGATGCCGCGTCGTAGCGCGTTCGCAGCTCGTCGACGAGAGCATCCCCTCGGTCGCGGACATCGAAGATCGCCGCGAGATCGCGCACCTCCTCGAACACCGTCTCGATGCTCAGTGGCTCGTCCCGGGCACCGTCAGCGTTGACGCTGGTGGCCGACTTGCCGATGCAGTCGGTCGGCGACAGGTAGGTCGGGACGCCGAGGGCATCGAACCGGTCGCGGTCCGCGACTCCACCCTCTCCCAGCGTTCCGCCGAACGACGCGGTGACCAGATCGGGCTCGGTGTCCAGCACCACCTCGAGCGAGGGCTTGTTGTCCGCCAGCCGAGGAACCTGCGCGTCGGCGTCCGCGAGGTCGGCCCGTACCGGGTCGGTCCAGGTGGCGGTACCGACCATCCGATCTTCCAGCCCGAGGGACAGCAGGATCTCGGTGGATCCCTGGTTGAGGGAGACGGCGCGCTGCGGCGGCGCGTCGATGGTGACGGTGCGGCCGCAGTTCTCGAGGGTGACGGGATAGGTGCTTCCGGCCTCGGCCGCAGCCGTCGTGGTCGGGCCGGTGGAGCATCCTGTGGCGAGGAGGCCGACTGTCGTGACGACAGCGGCGATCGCGAGGCGTGGGGTCATGTTCGGTTGTGCCGTCCTGCTGGGAGCCCGTGCGCGGAGCTTCGAGGGTGGTGCCGGACAGCAAGCGATCGGACTTCGAGCCGAAGCTCGTCACCGTTGCGCGCCAGTCCCGGAATCGCACCGGGTTCCCTCGCTGAACGACTGTTCGAGGGTCACTCTATTCCGCGCGGCTCCATCCGCACCACGTACCCGTCCTCGCCGAACTGCGCGAGGTCCGGCCGATCGATGTCCACGACGTGAAACGTGACGTCCTCGTCCGCACCCACGACCATGTCCGGAACCGACCTGTCGGAGAACTCGATGCGAAACCGGTCCTCCTCGGGCCACAACGTGTCGACCAGAACGCTCCGCCGAGCCTTCTGGCCTGCGACATCGACGTACCCGATGTCGACGAACCGCGGTCTGGAGTCCGCGAGCTCGATCAGGAGAGAGACCGGGCCGGTGAAGGTGAGCACGGCACCGGGAGCCGGAACGACCATGGGTGCCGAGTGGGAGCGACCGAATCCAGGGAGTCTCACACCCGACTTCCGTCACACATGTCGGCGAGGATTGTCGGAATTTATCACAATCCGATCTCGGTCCCCATCACCTCGTGGGAGCGAGTGGCGCGTCACCGTCGACGTCGTGCGCGTGCTCGACATCCTCCTCGACGTCGGCCACATGAATGGCATGGCCGACTCGGACGCCGAGAACGACCGACACCACCATCCAGACGGCCACGAAGCCGATGACGAACCACCACATGTCACGAAGTGTTCCACCGAGACCGGCCACCGAACCGCCTGCGAGGACGCGACATGGTCACGGTATCCGCTCAGTTCACATACGGAATGTTCACGAAGCTGGGGTTCGCGGGGTCGAGTTGCACGTGCTGGGGTGCCAGCGCGGAGTCGACGAGCATCGGCCCCAGGGGCAGGTAGCGCGGCACGCTGGCGGCGTAGACGTCGATGCGGATCCGGTGGCCCGACGCGATCACGGCATCCGTGGGGAGCAGGTTGATGTCCACCGTGGTCGGGACGCCGGGCACGAGCGGCTGCCGGCTCGCGAGCGTGAGCGCCGGCTTCGCGTCGACGTAGTCGCCGTTGGCCGAGCGGGTGCTCTTCGCCTCGTCGATCTGGCGCAGCGATGCGGTGAGAGCGCCGTGGCTGATCGGGGTGGACGTGCCGTCCGGCGCGACGTCGTTCATCGTCGCGGCCCAGAAGCCGTCGGGCCGATCGAGCACCGTGTTGAGATGCAGGTTGGTGGCACCCGAGATCTGGATGGGCTTCTCGGCCGGCGCGCTGGTGAACGTCAGGGCCTCGGCCTCGTTGAACCGGGAGTCCTTCGTGCACACGGACCCCAGGATCGCCGCCGCACCCGCGGTACCGACCGCGGCGTCGCGGGAACAGACCCCGCGAAGGCCCGGCGCGACGGTGAGGCGCGCGGTGTCGGACGTCGGCGCCGAGGACAGCGAGCCGTCGTGGAGGCTGTGCCCGGCGGTGCCGCTGGGGGCGGCGGAGAGGTAGGTGCGCTGCGACTGCGCTCCGGCTCGGGGGAACTGATCGGTGGTGGTCCACCCGCCGCCCTGCTGGAACAGCGTCACGGGGCCGTACTTCTCGACACCGTTGTCGACGCCCTTCAGCCAATGGTCGAACCACGCGCGTTCGAGTGCATCGAGTCGCGGCGGGTTGCCCGGGCGTCCGAAGCCCGCGCCCGGATTGACGTGGTACCCGTCGCCCATGATCAGCTGCTTGCGTCCGGGCGCGACCGGGATGTCGTTGTAGATGCGCGGCTCGCTGTTGGTGAAGATGTCGTGCCAGCCGCCGTAGACCATGGTGGGTACCTCGATCTGCGACAGATCCGCCGAACGGTCGGCGTAGAACTCGCCGTCCTGCGCGACACCGAGTGTCTCGGGCCGGATGTCGGCAATGGTCGGCGCCGTGAAGGCGTTGGCGAGTTCGGGGATCAGGATCGCCGGATCGGCCAATCGATCGGCGAGCCACCGAGTGTCGAACTGCCCCTGCAGGATCGACTGCACGTTCGGGACGAACTTCAGCACGTTGACCAACGTGAGCCACAGCGGCATGAACCCGACACCCAACGCGCCGCCGGTACCCACGATGTCGCGCAGCAGGTCGTTGCCGGGCTCGACCGGGAAGATGGCCTTGAGCGCCGGCGGACGCAGCGCCGCGGCCTGCACGGAGTTGATGGCCGAGTAGGAGATGCCCGACATGCCGACCTGACCGTCCGACCAGGACTGCCGGGACGTCCAGTCGATGATCTCCGCCGAATCCTGTTGCTCGCGTGGACCCAACACGTCCCACGTGCCCTGCGAGAACCCGGTGCCGCGGGCGTCGACGACCACCTGGGCGTAGCCGTTCTGGACGAGGTTCCGGTTGACGGCGAAGATGCGCAGGCCCCCGCCGTCGACCGCCTGCGTGAGATCGGTGATGCCGTCGAACGGCGTACCGGCGAAGTTCAGGCTCGCCAGGAAGTCGAGCACCGGCTCGCTCACTCCGGGGATCTGCTGGATCGAGTCGATCAGGTTGCCCACGAGCTTGGTGTACGGCGTGATGTTCAGGACGGTCGGGAGGTCGGTCTCCACCGGGCGACCGGACGCATCGGCGGGCCGGTAGATGTTGGCCTGCAACACTGTTCCATCACTCATCGTGATGGGGACGTCCCAGTCGATGGCCACCTGCGGGTACTGCGGCGGCGCATCGGCCGCGGCGGTCCAGGCGACGGCGTCCGCGCCGCCGGTGGGATCCGCCGCGGCCGGCACCGCGGTACCGGATGCGACGAGGAGGGCGACGAGAACGCCCGAGATGACCGTGGAACGACGCCGCACACGAGCCCCCATGCTCTGATCGGCACCCTCCCCTGTGATGAGCGCCACTAACCTACCGGACGGTAACCTACGGTCACGGAAAGGTCAACGACCATTCATGCGCCGAACAACAAGAAGAGACCGAGGAAGGTGTACAGCACCATCACCAGCATCAGTGCCAGTTCGCCGAGCAGCGCATCCTTCTTCGGTAGGAGCCGCAGAGCCGCGTCGTGCGCCAGTGTCACTCCGACGATGTGTCCGATCACCACGCACAGCACCGTGATCGACGCGACCACCGACGGGTGCGAGGACAACGCGTAGTTCACCGGCGCGTCCGCGATGCCGAGCGGATTCCATCCTCGATCGAACGGATCGAACAACGTGAAGACGCTCTGCTGACCTTTCTCCGCGAGATAGGTGAGATAATGGGCGAAGAAGTACCCGACGACGATCGGGATCAGCGAGTGCGCCAACAGACCCGGCAACTGCGCGCGACGCTCCCTCGTCACACCGCCGGTGGTGCGCGCCGCGAGCCAGAACACGGTGCCCACCAGTGCGACACACGCCAACAAGCCGGCCGTGCGGATCAGCACCGGGTCACCGAGGTCACGCGCGAACGACTTCCAACTCGGCGTCTGCGCCAGCGAGTCGAACGCGGTGGAGCCGAGCAACGTGGCCGTCACGGCGACGGTTCCGCGTCGTACGGGGAGGGTGGCCGCGCCGTCGAGCGGGTTGCGCACCACGAGGGCGCGAGACTCCCTGTCGCGCGCCAGGATCGACAACCGCGCCACAGTGTCGCTGAACACCTCGAACGGATCCGCGCGCGCGAACCATTCCTCGCCGAAGATCAGGGCGCCGCCGAGCAGGACCACCACGTACAGCAGACACCAGGTACGCACGGCGGCGACCGAACCGGGATCACTCGACGCCAGTTCGAGCCACACGAAGGCGAGCAGGCCCAGCACCGCCGGGACCACCCCGATGCCGTCGGGCAGGGTCCGCGGCCGGCGTTGCGGCAGAACGCGATACAGCGCACGGACCGGGGACACGATGCGCCAGACCGGCCCGAAGACCAGCGATGCCGGGACCAGTCCGACCCACACCAGCACGTAGAACACGCCGAGCAGAGCGTTGGATGCATCCTGCGGACCCAGCACCGACGCCGCACCGACCCACACGGCCAGCGCCACCGACGCGGCGCCGACGACGCCCCGGAACGCGGCAGCGTCCACGAGTCGCGCCAGCGGCGTCCGGACCAGGTGTCGATCGGGCGTCAGACGCGGAGTCTTCCACGCCAGCAACAGGACCGCGAAGGATGCTGCCAGCGTCCAGGCACCGCCGATGAGGGCGTACGTCACCGGGATCGGCAGGTCGGTCGACCCGCCGAGACCGTGTGCGAGGAGCTCGCTGCTCACGACCGGACGAGCACCGTCGCCACGGTGACGTCGGCCTCGTGCAACTCGATGTCGACCGAGCCCGGCACGTCGACCGTGAAGCGGAACTGCTGATCGTCACCTACCGCCACCGGGAAGCTGTGCTCCGGAACGGAATGCACGTGGATCTCGTCCTCCGCGTCGCTGGACACGGTCACGAGGATCTCCTCGCCGACCCTGCCCTCGAGACGCTGATCGACCGGGGTGACCTCACCGCCCGCGATGGAGACGTCGAGCGTGGTGGTGGGCGTGATGCGTGGGACGTCGGACGCCGCTACGGACGTGGCCGGTGTCGAGGAGACCTGCTCGGGCGTCGCCTCGGTCTCCGGCTCCGCCTGCGAGCAACCCGCCAACAGCAAGCCCGCCGCAGCCAGAACAACCCCAGCGCGCATACCGATTGCCGACCGGCCTCCGGCCTTCCCGCTCACTCCGTGCCCTCCCTCTCGTTCGCGTCCTTCAGGTCGTTCTCGGCGTTCTCCGCCCGCTCGGCCCGCCGGTCGCGCACGACGATGACGATCACCACGAGAGCGATGAGCACTGCGGGGATGACGGCTGGAAGTGCCAGCACGACAGAGTGATCCGCGAGGTAGATCACGTTCGGGTCGGGCGTCATACGCGACTGCGCTCCTTGCTGCCCTTCGTCGCGGTGTTGCCGGGGGTGGCCAGGCTGATGCGCGCGGCGCCCCAGGACAGCGACCAGATGAGGGCCAGCGAGCAGGCCAGTACCACGAGGCACGCCGCCGTGAACAGCCACGCCGGGTGGTCGAACGAGCGCTCGCGCTGCAGCAGCTTGGTCTCGTACTGGAATTCGCGGGTGAACTCGGTGGTCGCGGGGACCTCCTCGGCGCCGATGCCCTCGTCCGCCGCCATGAAGATGGGCGCACCGGCCATGGTGCGGCCGTCCTGGATGCGCAGGAACGTCTTCCACGTCCCGTCGACCGGCATGGCACGCGTGGAGCGGTACTCACCCGGGCCGGTGCGCTCGAGGTTGTCGACGACGAGTCCGTGCAGCGAATCGCCTGCGCCCTGCCAGGCGAGGATGGAGACCCACTCGGGATCGTCGGACACCAGGTCGCTCGGGTCGATGCTCACCGTAGCGGTGACCATGCGGAAGCCGTCCTCGCGGGGAGCGTCGGTGAGACTCACGGTCGCGCTCGCGCCCTGCGGAACGTCGATCATCAGGCCGTTCGCGACGCTGCCGCCGAGCACCAGCACCATCGCGACGACGACGGAACGCCGGACGGCGGGACGCGGGAGTCCGTCACCGCTGAGAGCCTGTGCGAAGAGACCCGCGGTGAGACCGACGACGAGGCCGGCGGGGATGCAGGTGGCGAGCGCCTCGACCCACATGCTGTTCGGCCACGGGTAGAGGAAGACGGCGTCGACCCACATGGACTCCAGGTACAGGCCGACGGTGCCCACGGCGACACCGGTGACGGCACCGAACAGGAGGCGGCGGTGGACCAGAGTGGTCAGACCCATGATCTCGACGACCACGGCCATGCCCAGGTAGAGCGTGAACACGCTGTGCGGCTCACCGAGGACGGGACCGACGATCAGCGCGGTGACCTCGCGGATCACCGCGGCGAACGCGACGGCGAACAGAGCGGATCCGCGGCCCACCATGAGGCGGGCGGCGATGAGCGCGAAGGCGCCGGCAGCCGTCATGAGCAGCGGCTGGAAGACGAGGCGGAACTGTTCGACGCCGAAGTCGTACTCGATCTGGAAGACGGACAGGCCGATGACGAGACCACCGAAGGCGGAGCTGCGCATGAACCAGGTGATGATCGAGCGCTTGCGGGAGTCGACGGCCTGCGCCGGGTCCGCCTTCGTCTCGCCGTCGGGCTCACCGGCGGTGGCGGCGGTGGTCACGGCGGTGGAGGCCATCGCGATGCGACCCTCGTGCTCGAGCAGCAGCACGCCGACGAGCGAGAGCCCGGCGCCGCCGATGAGCATGAGGTGCGTCGGTCCCCACAGCGTCACGTCCTGGCCGAACATGCGGTGCCAGATGTCGTCGAGCGGGAAGCCGATGAGCGCGTACAGGCCCGAGCCGGCGATGAGCAGCCCGCCGGTGGGGGCGTACCAGGTCCGGGTGATCTTGATGGCTGCCGGACCGGGCTTCTCGTCGCGCGGCAGGATGATCGCCAGCGCACCGGCGATGAACAGGAAGAACAGGCCCACCAGGATGAAGTAGTGCGCCGGGTTGGCCAACGGGCCCTCGTCGCGACCACGTCCGATGTGCAGGCTGACGTCCCAGATGAAGCCGAAGAACGCGGTGAGGATCGTCGAGATGAACATGACGAGCGGCAGCGCCACCCACCCGGGGCGGTGCAGCTTCTCGCCCGCGTAGTCCGCGAGGCGCTGCAGCCACGTGATGCGCCTCGTCCGGTGCATCACGGCCAGATACAGCAGGAACAGCGAGATGACACCGGCTGCCGCGGTCATGCCGAAGACCTGATCGAGCGCGGCGCCGCCACCGGCCGGCGCCTGTGCGATCAGGTTACTCGAGGTAACACCTACATTGTTCACGCATCGGATTATGTCTGTAACCGGGCGTCGACACCAGAGCTACCCGAAAGTAATTTCTCGGGCACTCTCACGTGCCGCGCGCGGCGGTCGTCGCTGCTCTATCGTCTGCGCATGGACGTCGAACTCCGGCACAACCCCTCCAACACCGTCGCCCGATGCCGCCTGGCGCCACGGGAATCGCTGAACACCGAGGGCGGGGCGATGCTCGCGTGCTCGGCCGGTGTGGACATCCGGAGCAGCACCCCGGGCGGATTCCTCGGCGGACTCAGACGCAGCGCGCTGAGCGCCGGATCCTTCTACGTCACCACGTACACGGCACCGGACCAGGGCGGCTGGGTCGACCTGGCCGGCAAGCTCCCCGGCGACGTCATCACCGTCGACGTCGCCGACGGGCAGGAGTGGTTCGTGGGCCACGGTTCCTGGCTCGGCAACTCCCCCGACGTCACCGTCGACCCGCAGTTCGGCGGAATGAAGCAGATGTTCGGCGGCCAGGGCGCCTTCGGCTACAAGGCGTCGGGACGCGGGCACGTGCTGCTGGGTGTGTACGGCGCCATCGACGTCATGGACCTCGGTCCCGGGGAACGCGTCACCATCGACACCGGTCACGTGGTGGCGTACCACCTCGCGATGACGTTCGACGTGCGTCGAGCGGTACAGGGGAAGACGATGCAGACGCTGAAGTCCGGCGAGGGGCTGGTGTTCGACTTCACCGGTCCGGGCCGCGTCCTCCTGCAGACCAGGAACCCTCGCGAACTCCAACGGCTCATCGACGAGAACCGGCCACGCTCGAGCTGATCGTGGAACTCAGACCCCGGAATCCGGGGTTCGGACTCCACTATTCGCGGTGTAGGCCCGCCAGCCGCCGAACTCGGTGATGTCGGTGCCCGCCTCCGCCGCATCGGCGGCGCACATGAAACCGACCACCTCCCGACCGTCGGACAGCGTCACCGATCCCAGGCCCATCGGTGCGGGCAGCCCGGCCAGGAACGTGCCGAGGTGCGCCGGGGCCATCCGATACAGCTCGCCCGCGATGGAGGCGCTGCCGCCGCGCACCAGTCCGGGCTTGGGCGGCGTGGTGCCCAGATCGACCAGGCGGTAGTCGGCGGAGGTGCTCACCTCACCGACGAACCGCGCACCACGCTCGACCAGCTGACCGTTCAGCGGGAACCCTCGCAGGTGCGCGCCGACGACGAGCACGTCCACGCCGTCCTCCACGAGTACCGCCGTGTCCTGATCCGCCACCGCGGCGCCGATGTCGAGCAGTACCTGATCGGTGAACGCGGGGCCCACGACCATGACGCCGAAGGGATCCCCCGCCGTCGTGCGCGCACCCGGCACCGCGACGGCCGCCATGTCGAGGAGGTTGCAGAAGTTGGTGAACGTGCCGAGCCTGCGGTTGATGCCGAGCGGATCCGCCTGTACCGCAGCGATGGTGGGGTGCTCGGTGGTCGTCGGCAGCACCAGGCCGTCGAGCCCGTCGAGAATCGACGCCGCGTGCGCCTTCGCCGCCAGCAGCGTCGAGAGGTCGTCGACGTACGCGTGCGCTGCCGGATCCTTCGCGCCCAGCACGATGCGGGAGACGGTCGGGTCGGCGTGCTCGGGCGATGTCGACAGAAACTCGCCGACCGCCGCGTAGCGCTGCGCCACGATCGCCCCGTCGTACAACAGCACGGCCGCGTCCAGCAGGACGGAGATGTCGACGATCTCGTGGTCGATCCCCACAGCGTCCAGTCCCGACACCGTGCGCTCGAACGCCTCCGCGTACTCGGGGCACAGCGCGCGGAGATCCTCGGTGCGTGGAACGGCGACACGGGGGCGCGGCGGGGCCGACAACGGCACCGTCGCGGGCCACGCACGACTCCGCGGATCCGCCGAGTCCGCACCGATCATGATCGCCATGGCTGCTGTGGCCGTGGTGATGTCGGCGGCGAAGACCGTCACGGCGTCGTAGTCCACGCATGCCGGGACGACGCCGGTGTTCGGCACCAGTCCCAGCGTCGGCTTGATGCCCACCAGGGACGCGAAGGCCGCAGGAACTCGGCCCGACCCTGCCGTGTCCGTTCCGAGGGCGATGTCCACGATGCCCAGCGCGACCGCGGTCGCGGAGCCGGAACTCGAGCCGCCCGAGATCTTCTCGGGGTCGTGCGCGTGCCGCACCGCGCCGTACGGGCTGCGCGTTCCCACGAGTCCGGTGGCGAACTGGTCGAGATTGGTCTTGCCCACCACCAGAGCGCCGGCGGCGCGGAGTCGCGCGACCACGGTCGCATCGGCGTCCGGGGTACGGGCGAACTCGGGGCACGCCGCCGTCGTCGAGAGACCCGCGACGTCGATGTTGTCCTTGACCGCGAGCACGGTCCCGTACAGCGGCAGGCTCTCGTCCAGTCCGGCGGCCTCCGCGAGGACCTCCGCCTCGTCGCGCAGCGTGATCCACACCTCGGGGCGATCGACCTCGGCGATGCGCTTGTACGCGAGCAACACTCGATCGGCGGCGGTCGTCATCATGCTCCCTGTGCTGTGGTGAGGGCGAACTCGCCGGCCGCGGACCAGGCATCGCGCTCGATGCCGAACGCCTCGGCCTGCTTCTTGCGGAACTCGGCGATGGAGCTGTCGTTCTCGGCCAGGAACTCGTCGTGGTCGGCCAGAGAGAAGGTGCCGTCGGTGATCTCGACACCCGCTCCGCGCCCGGCCGCGAGATCGGCGCGCATGTCGGCGAGTTCCTCGGTGCTGACGGGGTACCAGGAGATGCGGTCGAAGAAGCGCAGCAGCCAGGGCGTGCCCTCTTCGAAACCCTTGACTGCGGACGGGTGTCGGTGGTTCCAGACCTGGGTCGTGCGGCCGACGAACTGGTAGCCGCCGGGTCCCTCCATGCCGTAGATGCACAGGTAGGCGCCGCCGATCCCCACAGCGTTCTCCGGTGTCCACGTGCGGGCCGGGTTGTACTTCGTCGTGACGAGGCGGTGCCGTGGATCCAGCGGAGTCGCCACCGGTGCACCGAGATACACGTCGCCCAGGCCCAGCACCATGTACTCGGCGTCGAAGACCGTGTCGTACACGTCGTCGACGGACTCGAGCCCGTTCATCCGGCGGATGAACTCGATGTTCCACGGGCACCACGGCGCGTCGGAGCGTACGCCGTGCATGTAGCGCTGGATCGCCTCGCGCGTGGACGGGTCGTCCCACGAGAGCGGCAGCCGCACCTGCCGACTGGGCACCGTGAGCTCGGAGGTGTCCGGCAGCGCGTCCTCGGCCTCGAGCAGCAGATCCAGGAGTTTCGAGGTCGGCAGCACATCGGGGTCGACCTTCACCTGCAACGACCGGATACCGGGCGTCAGATCGACCAACCCGGCGGGAGCGATGGCCTCGACGGCCTCGTGCAGGGCGTGCGCACGGGCCCGCAGCGCGAGGTCGAGGGACATCTCGCCGTACTCGACCAGGATGTTGTCGTCACCGGAGCGTCGATAGGTGACCGGCGTGGCACCGTCGCGGCGCGCGATGACACCGTCGTCCCCGTCGCCGCCGCGCGAGAACACCACGGGCAGGCCGGCGCGCCGGCCGACGCCCAGCGTGTTCTTCGAGGCGGCCGCAGCGGCCTCGAGCGCGACGAAGCGCACCGTGTCGCCGGGGCGCAGCTGACCGAGCTTCCAGCGATCGGCCGCGACCACCGTCACCGGGCACACGAAACCGCCCAGGCTCGGGCCGTCGGGACCGAGCAGGATGGGGGTGTCGCCCGTGAAGTCCAGCGCCCCGACCGAATACGCGTTGTCGTGGATGTTCGACGGGTGCAGACCCGCCTCTCCCCCGTCGGTGCGCGCCCAGTCCGGGCGGGGTCCGACCAGCCGCACGCCGGTGCGATCGGAGTTGAAGTGCACCTCGTAGTCGGTGCCGAGAATGGTGTCCATGTCGGAGCGGGTGAAGAACTCGGGTGCTCCGTGCGGGCCCTCCGTGACGGCGAGCTGCCACGAGTGCGTCAGCGCCGGAACGTGTTCCATCGGCACGGGTGCGGGCGTGCCGGTCGCGCGATCCGCCGGGGCGAGGTCGTCGCCCGCCTGCAGCACACGGCCGTCGAGCCCGCCGAACGTCCCGAGCGTGAAGGTCGACGCACTGCCGAGGTACTCCTCGGCCAGGACGCTGCCGCGGATCGCGACGTACATCCGCAGACCGGCCCCGGACACCGCACCCACGTCGAGCACCCCGCCCGCGGGCACCGTGATCGGAGTCCAGCGCTCGGCGGGCTCGCCGTTCACCGTGACGGGTGCGTCCGCACCGGTGACGCACACGACGGTCTCGTCGTCGAAACGCAGTGCGGGACCGCTCATCGTGGTCTCGAGCGCCGGCGCTCCCTCCGGGTTGCCGACGGCGACGTTGGCCAACCGCAGCGACAGGTCGTCCATCGGCCCCGACGGGGGTACTCCCACCTTCCAGTACCCCACCCGGCCGGGCCAGTCCTGAATGGTGGTGAGCATGCCGGGGCGCTCGACGCGGATGCTCATGCGGGCCGCGTCACGATCAGACGAACCGGTGTCGGGTCGAAACCGTTGCACGGGTTGTTGATCTGCGGGCAGTTCGAGATCAGGACCAGCGAGTCGATCTCCGCGCGCAGCGCGATCCGCTTGCCCGGCGCGGACAGTCCGTCGACGATGCCCAGGCTGCCGTCCGCGTCGACCGGGACGTTCATGAAGAAGTTGATGTTGGAGACGATGTCGCGCTTGCCCAGACCCCACCGTGACCCCTCGAGCACGAAGTTCTCGACACACGCGTGCTGGTGCTTGGTGTGGTGGCCGTAGCGCAGCGTGTTCGATTCCTGCGAGCACGCACCGCCGATCGTGTCGTGATTGCCCACCTCGTCGGCGACGATGGTCATCATCGGCCGGGACTCGCTGTCGCGCAGCACCGTTCCCGTGGTCAGGTAGACGTTGCCCTGGCCCACCATGGTGGCCGGTGCGCTGTAGCGGACGGTGTGGTCGTCGGCGCCGTAGACCAGGGTGTCGACGGCCTGGTTGCCCTCCAGGTCGAGGATGGTGAGGACGTCGCCGGCGCGCACGACGGCGGACCACGGGCCGCGGGCAGGCGCGACCTCGTCGAGCACCACCTCGCCGGAGACGAGGGCCAGTTCCTGTACTGCTGCGGTCATTTCGAGCCTCCTGCTGCGTACGTGTCCTCCGTGTTGGCGACGGCACGGAGGTATTCGGGATCGGTGTTCGGCAGCGCGTCGAGATCCTGCGGCGACGGCCAGGCCAGCACCTGGAGCGACGTGGTGTCGAAGGTGGGCGACGGATCGATCGGGTGCGCCGTGTTGGCGATGCTCACGATCACCGGCAGGTGCAGGATCAGGTCGACCTCGCGGCCGGCACCCGCGGAACCCTTGCTGCGGAGGGCCCCGTCGGGATCGACGGTGACGCCGTGGAAGAAGCTGAGTGTCGGCGGCACGTCGCGGGGACCGAGGCCGTTCTTCAGGGCGGCCAGGATCAGCAACTCGCGGCCCGCGGGCGACGCCGAGTACGCGCTGCCGTCACCGTACTTCGCGGTGTTGGTGAGCAGCGTCGACGTACCGCACAGTGCGTCGTGGTGTCCGGACGAGTCGGCCAGCACGGTGGCGAGCACCCGCCCCTGGTCGGACAGCAGCGGATGACCCACCCCCATGTACGCCTGCCACGGCACCTTGACGGTGTCCGCGGTGTTGAGGCGTTCCCACGGTGCGTCGGCACGGTGCAGCAGGACGTGCGCGCAGGCCGCTCCGTCGATGTCGCGCAACCGGACTCGGGTTCCACGCTGGAGCACCTTCGTCGTGTACCGCCCGCCGGGAACGGTCTCGGCCCAGACGAGCGACGCGGCATCGGTTCCGGGAACCTCGTGCGGCCACAGGGAGGGTGGGACCACCGGCATCGAGTCGGTGATCTCCCGAGCCTGCGACCGGGCGTGCTCGCGGGCGGCTGTGGTGGTGGCGGTCATGCGGACACTCCTGTGGTGACGGGGTTGGGGTGGGCCTTGCCGCGCGGGAAGCACAGCGCACCGACGGCGACGACGGCCAGCACGGTGAGGGGCGCGGCCCAGCGCAGCAGCGGGAAATCGCCGGAGGGGTCGTAGATCTCGGGGCGCGGCCAGGACAGGTTGACCACCATGGCAGCGCCGTAGACGACGGCGAGAAGGTTGACGGGCAGTCCGAGTCGGCCGAGCGTGAACAGCGGCTTGCCCTCGGAGTCGACCTTCGGGGCGCCGGTGGTGTTGTGCGGCCAACCCTTCAGCCGCTGGAGGAGCAGCGGCACGGTGACCATCATGTACGCGAGGTAGATGAGCACGATGCACACGCTGGCGAGGGTGGAGAAGATCGCCGAGTTGCCGACGTTGACCACGAGCACCAGGACGCAGCCCAGTCCGATGACGACGGCCGGGGCGATGGGCGTGCCCGTGGTCTTGTTGACCGATCCGAGAACACGGGACGCGGGGAGCCGGCCGTCGCGGGCCATCGAGAACATGAGCCGGGACGCCGCGGTCTGAATGGCCAACGTGCAGATGAGGATCGCGATGGCCACGTCGATCAGGAGCACGGTGCCCCACGGGGACGAGAGCACGGAGTTCAGCACGTACGGCAGACCCTGCGTCGCGAGTTCACCGTCGGTGAGGCTGGGTGCCGCCATGAGCGCACCGATGATCATGAGCCCGCCGCCCAGCGCGGAGACGGACAGCGCGAGACGGATGGTGCGCGGTGCGACCCGACGGGGATTCTTCGTCTCCTCGGCCAGTTCGCCGGCGGAGCCGAATCCCACCATGACGTAGGCGGCCATGAGTCCCGAGACGATCCACGCCCCGATGTAGCCGGAATCGACGGGCACGCCGCCGGTGTCGAACACGACGTCCGGTCCGCGCTGAGCATGAGTGAAGAACACGCCGATCACCGCGATGACACCGACGATCTCGCACGTCACGCCGATCGAGTTGATGCGCGCCATGGCGTTGACACCGATGGAGTTGATGGTCGTGGTGATCACCAGCAGCGCGGTGCCCAGCACGACGGCGTTGGTGGCGCCGTCCGACGAGGTCAGTGCGGTGTCGGTGCCGACGATCTGGAAGCCGCTCCAGACGTTCGGCAGCACCACCTGCAGTGCGATGGCGGCGGCGGAGGCCGTCACGATCTGCGCGATGATCATGAACCACCCGGCGAACCAGCCGGTGATCTCACCGCCGACGCGGCGTGACCACTGGTAGATGGCCCCGGAGATGGGGTAGCGCGCGGCCAGTTCGGCGAAGCACAGCGCCACCATGAACTGGCCGACGAACACCACCGGCCACGCCCAGAAGAACGCCGGGCCGGCGAAGCTGAAGCCCAGGCCGAACAGCTGGAAGATCGTCGTCAGGATCGAGACGAACGAGAAGCCCGCCGCGAAGGACGCGAACTTCCCCAGCTTGCGATGCAGCTGTTGTTCGTACCCGAACTCGAGGAGATCGTCGGAGTCGCCGTCCGCGTGACGGTCCGACGGGGGTGGGAGCACGGCCTGGCTCATGGGTGTTCTCCATCGACGGGAGGGGTGTATCTGTCGAGTGATAGTTAATCGGACGCAGCGGCCGCGGTGGTGTCCGTGATGTATCGAGATGTTGCGAGTGCGTTACGAGCTCAGGGCGCGCAGGAAGAGGGGGAGGAAGGGGCGTGCGGACGGTGCGCCGGCCTGGCGGAACGGTGCCGAGTCCTGCGATGCGGCGATCCAGTCCCGCCGCTCGACGTCGGTCAGATCCAGCCGGAACCCGGTCGGCGCGACGAGCAGATGCAGCAGCATGGTCGCGGCCCGTCCGTTGCCTTCACGGAAGGGATGCACCTGATTGAGGTCGGCGTAGGTGCGGCTCAGGAGGTACGCGAGCTCGCCCCGGTCGGGGGCCGCCCAGTCGGCACTCAGGATGGTCTCGTGCACGCCCATGAGGCCGTCCCACACGACGGAGCACCTCGCGAACGCGGTGCCGTTCTTCGACAGTTCCACGGTGCGCACGTCGCCTGCCCACACGTAGACGTCCTGGAAGACGTAGCGGTGCACGCTCAGCAGGCGGTGCACACCGACGGCGCCCCCGAGGTCGGCCCGCCCGGTGTGACAGCGGACCAGACGGAGTGCGGTGAGGATGCTCTCCGCGCGGTGCAACGCGGCCGCGTCGACGATGCCCAGCACGTTGCGCAGCGTCGTCGACCCGGGCAGCAGGTACGGGGTGTGCCGCGGACGCAGTGCCGCCCAGCGTGATTCACGCTTCGGTCCGTCGCCGACGAGCCCCTCGCGCACCGACGGCAGCACCGTCTCGCCGCGACACTCGGCGACGAGGAGTGCGAGGTCCGCCGGCGTGGGACGCCATCCCTCGAGCCGTTCGGCGGCGACGGCCTGATCGACGGCGTGGCACTGCTCCGGGGTGAGCCCGGCGAAGGTGTCGGGATGTTCCTCGGACGGCCTCATCGAGCCAGGTACGCCGAGGCCCGTTGCACGCCCGCCACTTCCCGCGCAGCCGCGTCGAGCAGGCTCCGGTCGAGGGGCGTGAGGTCCGACGGGCGCACCAGGTCGTCGACGGGGCGGCCGTCGCGCAGTGCCTCGCACTGGTGCCGCAGCCGGATGCGCTGGACGACGTCGAACGATTCCGCGAGCACCGCGGCGTCGTCCTCGGACAGCACCTGCGCGCGAGCACCGTGCTCGAGCCGAGCCGGCGTGCCCACGGCGTCGTGCCCGGCGGAGACACCGGCCCAGCGCGCGATGTCCACGATGGGAGTCAGGATCCCCGCCTTCACGTCCATCGTGTCCGCACGACGGAAGAGCTTGTCCCGCAGTGTCACCCGCGCCTTGATCGTCGTCGCCTCACGCAACATCAGCAGTCGCGAGTGAGCGGCGTCGGCCAGCGCGGCGCGCGCGGGCTCCGCCGGTGTCCATCCGCCCGGCATCACCGGACGCGCATCGAGCGCGAGCGAGAGCATCACCACACCGGTGTCCTCGTACGGATCGGCCACCCAGCCCGCCACCGCGTCGGACCACTCGTCGACCGTCCGCACGAAGCGCGGCGACGCGGCACTCGCGTGATGGGGATCGGCTGCGAGACCGCAGCGTTCGAGTACGGCGTGCACGTCCGACCCCATCGGGGACGGGCCGCCCACCCGCGCCGTCTCGACATCGGACGACGGGACCGATTCGCGCCGAGCGACGCTTCCGGAGACGAGCCAGGTGGACGCGTCGTCGCCCAGCAGTTCGGCGGCCCGGCGCACGGTGGCCGTCACCACGGACGATCGCACTGCCGTCACGTCGGCCGACGGGACGCGGGAATCGTTCAGCGACAACGTCACCGAGGCAAGCCGCCCGCATGCCTCGACCAGATCGTCGACACTCGCCGAGCGCTCCACCGCGGTGCGCAGCGCTGTGCCCGCACGCAGCGCCGGCGAGAGCAGATCCTGTTCGAGGGCGATGCCGAGCACGCCCCCACTCGCATCCAGCACCACCAGTCGGCGGACACCCGCAGTGAGCGCGAGGGCGGCCGCCTCCGCGACGGGCACCTCGGCGTCGACAGTGACGGCAGGAACGGACGCGACGGCCGACACCGGTGCCGCGGTGCTCAGGCCCGCGGCGATCACGCGTCGGCGCAGGTCGCCGTCGGTCACCACTCCCCACACCGAGCCCGGGCACTGCACGACGAGGGTGCTCGACCTCGCCCGGGTCATCGCGTCGGCTGCCTCCGCGACGGTGATGTCGGCTCGACCGATCGGGACACCGCGACGCGTCAGCGCGCTCACCGGGGAACGCCGACGCGAGGAGGTCACCCGGCCACGTTAACCCCGACGGCCCCACTGTTCCCGGTGCACGGCGTCGGACAGGGGCCGACGCGGGCGCCACCCGAACCGCTCGAGGTCCGGAACCTCCTGGAACTCCGTCACCGGACCGACGCACAGCCACGCGACGGGCCGCACGGCGTCGTCGCCGGTCAGGCCGACGATGTCCCGCAACACCGCCTCGTCGTAGAACGACACCCACCCGACGCCGACACCCTCGGACACCGCTGCGAGCCACAGGTTCTCGATGGCCAGGGCCACGGAGAGCAGGCCCGTGTCCCGCACCGTGGCCCGGCCCAGAACGTGCTCACCACCGCGGGAGTCGTCGTACGTCACGACGACGCCGGTGCCACTGGTCTCGATCCCCTCGACGCGGATCGGCTCGAAGGTCTCGGCGCGGTCGGCGGGCAGTGATGCCGCGAAGTCGGCGCGGCACTGCGCCACGTGCGCGGCGAATCGCCCCAGCGTCTCGGGGTGTCGGACGACCACGAAGTCCCACGGCTGGGTGTTCCCGACACTGGGTGCGCGGTGGGCGGCGGCGAGAAGACGGGTGAGGACGGCGTCGTCGACCACCTCACCGCTGAATTCGCTACGGACGTCCCGACGTGCGGCGATGGCGTCGTGGACGGACAGGTGCTCGGTGCTCATGTGGTGACCGTGCCAGAACACGCCTAGTGTCGACACCACTCGGTGCGTCCGAGTCTCGAGACAACGGGGGGTCGATTCATCGTGGGTTCGACACCCGGCACCACGCCACCGCCCGGTAGGGGTCAGCTCACCCGCACCGTCATCCTGCGCGCGGGCATCGCCTTCATCGACGACAACGGCGCTCGTGATCTGACGATGCGCCGACTCGGCGGGCGTCTCGGCGTCGAGGCAATGGCGCTCTACCACTACTTCGGTGGCAAGGAAGAACTGCTCGACGGCATCGTCGACCAGGTCATCGACGATCTGGGCAGCGACCCGCAGGTGCTGATGAAGGGCGCCTCGAGCTGGCAGGACTACCTGCAGCGGCTGGCGCACGGCGTGCGCCGAATGGCGCTCGAACATCCCGAGGTGTTCCCGCTCATCGCGACCCGGCCGAACAGCGCGCCGTGGGTGCGGCCCCCACTCCGCAGCGTGCGGTGGCTCGAGAACTTCCTCTCCAGCCTGAAGGAATGGGGATTCGACGACGCGGCCGCGGCTGCCGCCTACCGCTCGTACACGAGTTTCCTGCTCGGACAGCTGTTGCTCGAGGTCTCGGCGCAGGGAGTCTCGATCGGTCCGACGGACCCCAACGATCCCGACGATCCCCGCGCCACCGCTCAGCCCGGAGACGACATCGACCCGACGGAGTTCCCCACCGTGGTGCGGATGAAGGCGGAGCTGGCGCGCGATCTCGGCCTGCCCGAGTTCGAGAAAGCGCTCGAGGCGCTGCTCGACCGACTCGCCGCGACCCTGCCTCAGGTGGACGGGTAGCGCAGCTTGGCTCCGGCCTCGACGATGTCCGCGGCAAGCTTGTGCAGCGGTCGGTTGTTGTTCTGCGACAACTTCGAGAGCATCTCGAACGCCTGGACCGAATCCACCTCGAACCGCTCCATCAGCATGCCCTTGGCCTGACCGATGATGTCGCGGGACGCGAGACCGGACCGGAACTGCGCTTCCTTCTGCAGACTCTGCACCGCGATGGCGGCGTGCGCCGCGATCGCCGTCGCCACGGTCAGGCTGTCCTCGTCGAACGCCGCGGTCGACGACGAGTAGAGCGTGAGCACTCCCAGCGTGCGCTCGTGCATCGCGAGCGGTACGGCGGCCAGCGCGCGGACACCGACGGCGTCGGCCACCTCCGCCAGACCGGGCCAACGATGCACCGGACCGGCGACGACGTCAGCGAGGTCCACGTCCGCCTCGGAGGACCGATGCAGGAGATCGACGGTCGGTCCGTCCCCCGGTCGCCTCTGCACCCGGTCGAGTGCGGCCGCGATGTCGCTGCTCGTGCGGCTGGGCTCCGCAGGCCCCGATACCTCGGCCGCCAGCCGCACCGACGCGTGATCCGCGGCGTCGATCAGATCGACCGACACCGCGAGGACGTGATCGAGAACCTCGTCGATCGTCCGGACCTGGCGCGACCCGGCGAACTCGCGCGCCAGCTCGGCCAGAGTGCGCACCAGATCGAGGTGCTCGGAGCTCGGCGGCCGACCGTCGTTGCTCATGTGTGGTGCTGATCCCTTCGGTTCTCTCATCATCCGTCGTCACTCGGTCGTCGCAGACCGGACGACAAAAGGCGACACCCACCAGTGCCGACGCCTACTGCTGGACGCCGGGCGGGGTATCGCCTTCCGCGCAACTATAACCGGACAGCCCGACAGCGGTACGGTGGTCTCGCACTCCGCGTACGGGTCGTCGAGTGATGAGTCGGCGAAGGTGGGAGATGCGGTAATGACCGACAGCGCGGACACCAGGGACGAACGACGGGCGTTGGCCCTGTTGGCGGAGGCCCTGACAGACCTGGACAGTGCGCTCGCCGTTTCCCACACGGCCGACGGCGCGCTCGACACGATCTGCGCGCGCGTCGTGACGGCGATTCCCGACGCCGACGCAGCGGGCGTCACGGTGTTCCGCCGCGGCAGGCCGCAGACCGCCGCGAGCACAGAGACGTTCGTCCTCGAGGTGGACCAGGCCCAGTACCGCAGCGAGCAGGGACCGTGCATCGAGTCGGCGTTGACCCACGAGGTGGTGCGTGCCGATCTCGACGACGTGTCCCAGCGCTGGCCCGTGTTCGCGGAGGCGATCGATCACCTCGACGTCGCGAGTTTCCTGTCCGCGCCCGTCACCGCGGGTGGTGCCCACATCGGCGCCCTCAATCTCTACAGCCACACCGGCCACCGGTTCGATTCCGTCGACGAGTCGGCGATGCGGGTGTTCGTGCAGGCCGCCCAGTCGGCCCTGACCGGAGCGGAGAACTCCGAGCACGCCGCGAGACAGGTCGAGACCTATGCCGCCGCGATGGAGTCCCGGGCCGCGATCGAACAGGCCAAGGGCGCCCTGATGCTGGGACTCAACGTGTCGGCCGACAAAGCCTTCGACCTGCTGCTCTGGCGCTCGCAGACCACGAACATCAAGGTACGGACTCTCGCCGAGCAACTGGTCCGCGACATCGGCTCGCTCGGCGATGCACCGGACGCTCTGTCCACCGAACTCGGCAAGCTGCTGATGACAGCGCACACGCGCGTGCCGTCGGGTCAGGTCACTCCGGCCGAGTAGTGCGCCCCGACCGCGTCGACGGGTCTTCGCCTCGGGTCAGCGGCGGCACGTGTTCCACCGCACCCGCCACCGTCGCGAGCAGTCCGCTGGTGCGCTGCAGCAACTGCACCGCCGACGGCGTGGTCACCCGCCTCGACACCACGTCCAGTGCGTCCCGCGACCGGTCGAGCACCGTGAGCGGCAGCGCGGCGACGACGTTGCCCGGTGGGCGGCGGGCCACCACCGGATGCGGCCTCGTCGGGGCCGTGCGCCGCACCGCGGTCCACGCCAGGCCGAGCCGACGGAGCTGCGCGTCGTTCATCGCGCGGCGCAGCATCGGGAACAGCCGGTCCTCCTCGTCGCGCACGTCCTCACGCAGCAGGACGACGATGCGATCGAGCAGCGCGCTGCCCTCGTCGGTGCCGTGGCCCTTCTCCTCGAGCGCGGAGAACAGCTCGTTGATCTCCTGATGCTCGCGCTCGATCTCGAGGGTCAGCGACTCGCCGTCCGGCACCCACTTCCGGATGGCGGGCCACAGCACCGACTCCTCGGCGAACGCGTGCGGGAAGACGAGCCGACAGATGCGGTTCAGCAGGTCGGCACGATCTGCGGTCGGCGTCTCGCCGAGCTCGTGGAGCAACTGGTCGAGCTCGATGTGGTCGTCGCGTTGCCGGGTCAACACGCTGGTGCGGCCGCCGAGCTCGGCGACGGAGGCCGTGGCGATGGACGGCAGTTGATCTGTCACAGCTGATCCTTCAGGTCGGTCGGCTCAGGTTCGGGGCTCGAGAGACAGCTCGACTCCGTAGGTGTTCAGAGTCGGGGGAAGTGGTCGCGACGGTGCGAGCGCAGGGTTCGTGAGAGCCACCCCGGACCGAGCGAGAATCGACGCCAGCATCGACGACGCGGTGAACGACACGAGATTCTGACCGGGGCACACCACCGGCCCGGCACTGAACGGCACCAGCTGCGGGTACTGCTCTGCGGTGCCGTCGAGCCAGATGTCGGGCGCGAACCGATCGGCGAAGGGCAGCGCGTCCGCGTCCCGGTGGAACCCGGACGCCAGAATGGCGAACGCCGTGCCGGCTCGCACGATTCGAGTGCTCGAATCACCGGTCCACTCCGTGTCGACGGTCGAGTCCCGCAGGATCGCCGGCGTCGTCGGCCACAGACGAATCGACTCGAGGATGCACGCCCGCAGGAACGGCAGCGCCTGCGGACGGCCGACGTCACCCGCGCTCGCCTCCTCGACGGCCCGCCGCTCGAGGTCGGGGTGCGAGGCCAGCAGCGCGAGCGCCCGCAGCGTCGCCATGCCGGCCGCGTCGAACGCGAAGAGCCACTGCGGCATCTGACCCACCGGGTCCACCGCACCGCCCACCCGACTGTGCGCGACGACGGCGGCGAGCGAGTTCGGCTCCGCCGCATCGACATACGAGTACAGGTCGTCGATGAAGCGATCCCGCGCACGGCGTCGCTGCGGTACGAAGTACGACCAGTTACCGTTCCCGCGCAGGGAACGCAGACGGTCGGTCACCGTCTCGTCGTCGCGCGCGGACGCACCCAGCACGACCCGGCGCACCACCCGCCACCACAGCTGCAGGAACTCGTCCGCCGACACCGGGCGCGGCGCTCCCGCACCGGGACCGGACAGCAGAGTGTCGACCTCCTCGTCCACCACGGCCACGAACGCCGACGCGAGATGGTGCAGCGGCTGAGGGGTGTCCAGGACCTGCTCGTTGAACGCACGTCGCTCGTCGCGCAGCCGGCCACGGGAGATGAGCACCCCGTGCGGCTGGAACGGTCCCAGCGCGCCGATCTTCTCCCGGTTCGCCGCCGTGAAGTCCTCCGGGGAGTCGACGAGGATGCGCCGGACATCGGCAGGGTCGAGCACGACGGCGATGGTGCGACCGGGCAGAGCCAACTGCACGGGCGCGGAGCCGTACCGGAGTCGCAGCTCCCGCATCGCGGCCAGCGTGGCCGCATCGGCGTCGACCTTCTCGGCCAGCGCCATGGCCGCCGGACGACGAAGGATCACCCCCGAGGTGATCGAGGGTCCCATCAGCCGCGCCGCGTAGGCGAGGGCCCGTGGGCCGGTGACGGCCGGCGCGACGGCGGGGCGGTCGTCGGTCGAGGTGTCGGTCATGGACCTGCGGTACCCCGGCAGGGGGCCGTGAAACGAGCCGGTCGCATGCCTCGCGGCGTTGCGGGTACAGCGAAGGCATGGCTCCCGATCACTCTCGGGCCCCGTTCCTCGAGGTCCTCGACGACTATCACCGACTCGACCGCTACGGGTTCACGCCACCCGGCCACCGACAGGGACGCGGCGCCGACGACCGAGTCGTGCGCGTGCTCGGTGAGCAACCGTTCCGGGCCGACGTCCTCGCGAGTTCAGGAGTGGACGATCGCCAGTCGTCCGCAGGCTTCCTCAGCGCCGCCGAGGACCTGATGGCCGACGCGGTCGGTGCGGACTCGGTCTTCTTCTCCACGTGCGGCAGCTCGTTGTCCGTGAAGGCCGCGATGATGGCCGTCGCCGGATCCGGTGGCACCGACGGCGGTCTGCTGCTGAGCCGCGACGCCCACAAGTCGGTGGTGGCCGGGCTGATCTTCGGCGGGATCGAACCGCGCTGGATCACCCCCCAGTGGGACGCCGAGCGACACCTCTCGCACCCGCCGTCACCCGAGCAGGTGGAGCAGGCCTGGCAACGCCACCCCGATGCCGCCGGCGCCCTCGTCGTCTCCCCCAGCCCGTACGGCACCTGCGCGGACATCCGCGGCATCGCCGAGGTGTGCCACCGCCGGGGCAGGCCGCTGATCGTCGACGAGGCGTGGGGCGCCCACCTCCCGTTCCACGACGACTTGCCGACGTGGGCCATGAACGTCGACGCGGACGTCTGCGTCACCAGCGTCCACAAGATGGGCGCCGGCTTCGAGCAGGGGTCCATCCTCCAGACCCGCGGCGACCGCGTCGACGCCGATCACCTCTCCCAGTGCGCCGACCTGCTGATGACCACCAGCCCCAACGTCCTGGTCTACGCCGCGCTCGACGGCTGGCGACGGCAGATGGTGGAGCGCGGCGCCGACATCCTCGGCCGCACGCTGCACCTCGCGAAGGACACGCGGTCCGCCATCGCGGACCTGTCCGGATTCACGGTCATGGAGAACGAACTACTCGGCCACCAGGCGTCGCACGACCTCGATCGGCTCCAGATACTCGTGGACGTCAGCGACACCGGGACCACCGGCTACCGGTGCGCCGACTGGCTGCGCGAGCATCACCGCATCGACGTGGGCATGTCGGACCACCGCCGCATCCTGGCGACGATGTCCATGGCGGACGACGAGACGACGGCGACGCGACTCCTGGACGGCCTCACCGAACTCGCGGGCGTCGCGCACACGTTCGGGGGTCAGGGATCGGTGCATCTCCCCTCGCCCGGTGAGGTGCAACTCGAGACCGTCACCTCGCCGCGAGAGGCGTTCTTCGGGGCGACGGAGATGGTGCCCGCCGAGCAGGCCGCGGGGCGGATCGCCGCGGAGCAGCTCACTCCATACCCTCCCGGCATCCCGGCCGTCGTTCCGGGAGAACGGCTGAACGACCCAGTGATCGAGTACCTCCGCACCGGTCTGACCGCGGGGATGGCGGTCCCCGACGCGGCGGACGGCTCGCTCGACCACCTGCGCGTCGTGGCGACCTGACTCAGCTCAGGGCATCGATCACCGCACGCGCCCGATCTGCGAGCGAGGTCCGTGAGCGGCGGGCGTCGGTGACGAGCAGGTCGGTCGCGGGGCCGATGGCGAGACCATGGGTCTCGGCGAGCACACCGATGGCCTGATCGATCACGGCGGCGTCCTCGAGGACCTGCTGTCGACGCGTCGCCTCGACCGACAGGCGCACGTCGCCCTCGGTGTCGACGCTGACGGCCAACGCCGCCAGATCCGCGACGGCCTGGACGAACGCCGCCGCGTGACCCGGTGCCCGCCACGGACCCGACGTGTGGACCACGACGGCGCCGATGACCCGGTTCGCGATCCGAGCCGGGTAGGCACGCATACCGCCGATGCCGGCCGCACGCGCCTCGCGGGCGTGGTCCTGCCAGCGCCCCGGAGCGTTCTCCAGATCGTCGAGCAGCACGGCCGCGCCGGTGCGCACGCACATCGCCACCGGTCCGCCCACGGACAGCGATCGGTCGAGCAACCCGGTCGAGGCCGCAGCGACCAGGTCGAGGTCGACCGACCCGGACCCGTCGAACACCACCGACACCGCGGCGGCCCGCAGGGCCTCGCGGGTGCGGGTGGCGAGGAGGTGGAGCAGATAGGGGGCGTCGACCCCGGCGGCCAGATGGCCCGTCAGCTCGGCGAGGACGACGACGGGCGACGGCACGTCGGTGTCACCGACGGGGCCGGTACCGGGCGGATCGAAAGTGGGCGGGAAAGTCACGACGGCTGTCCTTTCGTCGTCGAGTCCGACGCGGTGTCGTCGGTGGAGAAGCGCACCTTGCGCTCGACCACCTCGCGGGCGATGTCGTCGACGGGGCGTCGGGCCGAGTACGCCGCGGCGCGCAGCCGGGCGAGCGCCTCGGTCGGCGACACCCGCATCTGCACCGTGATCATGCCGACGGCCAGATTGACGTAGGGCCGGGTGCGATGGTCGCCCAGCGGCGAGTCGTCCGAGGCGTCGCCGAGCGACTGTCCCGCGCCGAGGCCGGGCGCGAAGGCTTCCAGCAGGCTGATGGCTGCCGCGTCCGCGGTCAGCTGGGCGACAGCGGCGAACTCGTCGCTGAGTTCACCGACGGATGCGCGATACAGCTCGAGCACGCCGAACACGGTGTTGCCGCCGCGCAGCGGGAAGGCGAACAGAGCGGCCGCGCCCCCGTCCGACGCGTCGGCGGCGAATCCGGGCCAGTGCTCCTCCGCCTCGCTGTCGAGATCGGCGACGAACACGGTCCGGCCACGGTGGAAGGCGTCGACGCAGGGACCCTGACCGGTGGTGAACTGCAGTTCGTCGAGGTACTGCGACACGGCGTCGGTGGCGTAGACCAACTCGCGCGTGGTGCCGCTCATGACGGTGATGGCGGCGCCGTCCACCTCGACCAACTGCACGACACTGCGGCACAGATCGGCGATGTCGGTGATGGACAACGGTGCGTGCGCGTCGTCGTCACCACCCGATCGCGTCGTCATGACCTGCACTCACTCCTCGTCGATCGACGTCCACACCGTTGTCCGCGACCCGAGGAATGCCCCGTGTGCCGCGAGTCAACCGTAGCGACAAGTCTGGACCGCGCGGGCGACCGGCGTAGAGTTTTCCCGCACCGTTGCACTCGTGAACGGGCGAACAGGCGAACGACCGAGAACACGGAGCCCCATGACGAGCGACCCGGAGCAGTCGTTGCATGAACGCATCCGTGCGGCCGCAGACGAGCTCGTATTGCTCGAGCGACTCGGGGCCGTGGTCACCGCGCGCATCCGGCTGTCGCTCGATGCGCGCGCCGCGATCGATCTCGCCGTGGGTGCACTGATGGTGCGGCACGGATGCGAGGCACCTGCCGCGGTCGCGCGACTGGCGTCGACGGCGTCGTCGCGGTCCGCCACGATGCCCGAGATCGCCGCCGAGGTGCTCGCGACCATCCGATGAGCGGTCGACTCAGTACGCGCCGTCGCTGCCGACGACGGCCTTGAGGGTCTTCAGCACGATGAGCAGATCACCTGTCATGGACCAGTTCTCGACGTAGCTCAGGTCGAGGCGCACCGATTCCTCCCAGGACAGGTCGGAGCGGCCACTCACCTGCCACAGGCCCGTCAGACCGGGTTTGACCAGCAGCCGGCGGCGCACGTCGCCGTCGTAGGTCTCCACCTCGCGGCGCAGCGGCGGCCGCGGGCCCACGATCGACATCTCGCGGCGCAGCACGTTGAAGAACTGCGGCAGCTCGTCGATGCTCAGCCGCCGCATCACGCGGCCGACCTTGGTGACACGCGGATCCTCGCGCATCTTGAACAGGACGCCGCCCTCGCTGTCGTTGAGCGCCAACAACTCCGACACCCGAGCGTCCGCGTCCTGCACCATCGAGCGGAACTTGATCATCTGGAACGGTGTGCCGTCGAGGCCCATGCGCTCGGACCGGTAGAACACCGGACCCTTGCTGGTGGCCTTGACGAGAAGGGCGGCGAGGAGGAACAGCGGGGCCACGGCGACGAGGGCGACCACGGCGAACACCATGTCGAACGCCGTCTTCCCGAAGCGGCTCGCACCGTTGTACTGCGGCTTCTCCACGTGGATGAGCGGGAGGCCGGCGACCGGCCGCATGTGCAGGCGCGGGCCGGCGACGTCGACGACGCCGGGAGCCACGACCAGATCGACGTTCTTCTTCTCGAGGTCCCAGACCATGCGGCGGATGCCCTCGTGGCCGATGTGGTCCGTCGCGGTGACGGCGACGGTGTCCGCGCCCGTGGCCTCGATGGCATCGAGCACGTCGTTCTCGTTG
Organism: Rhodococcus sp. BP-241; assembly: GCF_019836145.1. Taxonomy (NCBI): domain Bacteria; kingdom Bacillati; phylum Actinomycetota; class Actinomycetes; order Mycobacteriales; family Nocardiaceae; genus Rhodococcus; species Rhodococcus sp. BP-241. The sequence continues at coordinate 52,304 of NZ_JABUEI010000006.1, forward strand.
CCGAGGACGGGAATCTCGAGACCGTCGACGGACAGCTGATCCTCGGTGACCGACTGGGTGCGCGGCAGGCACACCCCGACCACGGCGTATCCGGCACTCCCGTCGCGGTTGAACGACCGCGCCATGGAGAGGGCCGAGCTGTGACTGCCGACGATGACGACCGACGTCTGATAGTCGCCGCGACGACGTCCGCGAGCCACGTGCTTGCGGAAGAGCCACCGCGAGACCAGGAGCCCGATCAGCCCGACCGGCAGTGCGATGGCCAGGTAGCCACGCGCCAGTTCGAAGCGGAAGAGCAACGAGATGATGGCCACGAGCCCGAAGAGGCGGAAGGTGGCGGACAGCAGACGCCTGTACTCCTCGGCTCCCCCGCCGAGCACACGCGGCGAGCGGGTGCGGAAGATCGCGAGGAATGCGATCCACGTCAGCGCGAGGGTGACCGAGACCAACGTGTAGTTGAACGCCGCGCGCGGTACCTCGAGATCCGGCCGACCGAAGCGCACCACCTGTGCGCAGGCGACGGCGGCGACGACGACGAGCACGTCGGTCACCCGGAGCCGGTCCATGTACGCGCGCTCCCAGTCGCGTCGCGAGGTCGCCCTCCGCGATCGCCGAGCCCGCGGCAGTGCGACGTCGCGGCGCTCGGCCGACTCGCTCTCCGCCGGGCTGGGAGCAGACACGTGTACCTCGTTCCGTTCGACTGGATCCGCCTGGGACTCGACCGCTGATACGTGTACCAGGGCAGTCGGTAGCTTATTGCCTTCCCGCAAGGCTCGCTCAGACAACCACAGTGCGGTGAATCACACGGTGAGTTCACACAGATTTAGCGTGTTCGAACGACACGATTTCAGAGGACCCTCAGGCCATTTGTTTGCGGCCGCTCACGAAGAAGACGATCCGCGACGCGACATCGATGATCTGGTCGGCGTAGCGCTCGAAATACCGTCCCAGCAGTGCGATGTCCACGGCATTCATCACGTCGTGCCCGTGATCGTCCGCCGACACGGTGTCCACGACCGTTGTCTTGAGAGAATCGACCCGATCGTTCTGTGAACTCAGACAATCGATACGTCCGAGATCACTCGTACGCAGTGCGTCGACTATTCGACCGGACATGTCGAGACACAATTCGCTCATCTCGCGAAACTGCGGCATCAGATGATCGGGAACGATCGGCTCGGGAAAGCGACGGCGTGCGGCTTCGGCGATGTGCACCGCGAGGCCGACCATCCGTGAGAGGTCACTGCTGATGCGCACGGCCGAGAACACTCGCCGGAGATCTGCCGCGACGGGTGCCTGCAGCGCCAGTACGGTGACAGCCTGATCCTCGCAGCGGGCACCGAGTTCTCCGAGTACCTCGCCGCGGGCGATGACGGACTCCGCAGCCTGCAGGTCGCCGTCGAGCAGAGCGATGCTGGCGTCGCGCATGGCGGTCTCCGCCGCCTGCGCGAGAGCGCACAGATCGTCGTTCAATCCCTCGAGTTGAGCTGTGTACGCGTTGCGCATGATGTCCCCGATCCTGGCCGTCCCGCCGACGCATCCCGGAGGACGCGACGATGGGGGGTACCCACGAGCGCGCCCCTTAATCGAGCAGAGAGCGAACATCGCGCGCGGGCACCGCACGAGAGTAGAGAAATCCTTGGACGCGAGTGCACCCAGTATGGCGGGCGGCCGCGACCTGGTGGTCGCTTTCGATTCCCTCGACGACCAGGGCACGGCCGGTGTCGACCGCGAATCCGGCCAGTGCGCGGACCAACGAGTCGCCCGCGGCTGTACCGAGCGTGCGCGCGATGCCCGCGTCGATCTTGAATCCGTCGACGGGGAAGTCGACGAGGCGTTCGAGCGACGAGAAGCCAATGCCGATGTCGTCGAGCAGCACCCGGAACCCGACGGCCTGCAGGGCGCTGACGAACTCGTGTGCCCGTGCCGGTCGAGCATGCGACACGGTCTCGGTCAGTTCGAAGACCACGCGCGCCGCCGGTACCGCGGACGCGGCGACGATCTCGATCAGGTGGTGCACCGCGTCGGGGGCCGCGAGATGCCGCGCGGACAGGTTGACGTGCAGGTCCATCTCGGGAGCGTCGACCATCCACCGCTCGAAGTCGACGAGCGCGCGGACGAGGACCGCGTGGTCGACGTCGATCTCGAGGTCGCTGCCCTCGATGGTGGGCAGGAAGTCCGCGGGACTCACCATCGACGGCGCAGTGGTGCCGTCGCCCGGACGCGTCCAGCGGGCGAGAGCCTCGACCGCGGTGACGGCGCCGGACGACACGTCCACGATCGGCTGATACCAGGGGGTGATCTCGCCCCGCTCGATCGCGGCCGCGACAGCGCGGACGCACCCGGCGGTCTTCGAGCGCCCGTGACCACGCAGCGCCTCGAGATGGGTCTCGACCACCCGACCGAACTCGGTGAGAGTGGTGACCGTGTACTCGTTCGCGGGGTGCGGCTCGGTGTCCAGCACGCAGAGGGTGCCGATGATCAGCCCTTCGCGTCCACGGAGCGGTACCGCGACGTAGGACCCGAGGGACAGGGCGTGCAGCGACTGTGCGGTGGCCGCCCGGACCGGATCGTTCGAGAACCGGTCGAGGCCGGAATCCGAGACCGCGACGGGCCCCGCGGACGCGACGACGTGCTGACAGGCGGTGACGGAGCGCGGCAGTGTGTGCGGGAACGGTCCCCCGTGCTGAGCACGGGTGTACTGCACGTCCTCGTCGAGGATGTTGAGCTGCGCGGCGGAGAATCCCAGCGTGGTCGCCGCGAGAGTCGTGAGGGTCTGCAGCGTGGAGTCCGTGGCCGAGAAGTCGACATAGTGTCGCGCCGACTCACTCTGGCGCCGGAGTGCGCTCCTCTGCATGACGTGTCCGTTCTACGAGGCCACCGTCGGATGGTTCCGACGTGGCATGTCCCGACACCGTGACCCCCCGGATCGTCAGTGATTCGTACCTGTTCCAGCCCCGTATCGGTCACGGGCGAGAAAAGGTTTCGTCCATTCCACAGCCGAGTCATCGTACAAGCCGTCAAACAGGCACGACGCCGGGTATCGGAGGTTCCGCCGTAGTATCACCGAATGACAGCGGACGGGCCCCTGACCGGGTCGGACTGGAACGCACGCGAGCGGCACGAGACCGAGACCGAGCGCCTCGATCGCAACTGGTCGAACCTCCTGCAGGAGCTGCGCGTGGTGCAGACCGGTATCCAGTTGCTCACCGGCTTCCTGCTCACCCTCCCGTTCCAGGCCCGGTTTCCGGAACTCGAGACGTACGAGCAGGCCGTGTACCTCGTGACGCTCGGAGCATCGGTCACCGCCACCATCCTTCTGGTCGCGCCGGTGGCTCTGCACAGGATCCTGTTCCGTCGCCGGGCACTGCGTCAGCTCGTCGACCACGCGAACCGGTTCGCTCTCGCCGGCTTCGTCCTGCTCGGCATCGCGATGTCCGGCGTACCGCTGCTCATCTTCGACCTGGTGGTGGGTCCCACCGCGGGCATCATCGCGTGCGCAGTGGCGGCCACCCTGTTCGTCTCGGTCTGCCTCGTACTGCCCGTCTCGCTGCGCCGCCGGCTCGGTCCGGTGAACGATCGGTCCGATTCGACCGAGTGATCTCGACCATGGATGTGCAAAATCTGCGCGCAGTGGGTACAGGGCTTCCATGATCACCGACGTCGCCGACGACATGCCGGTCACCGACCGTGGTGACGCGACCCGCGATCTGATCCTGCAGGACATCCCCGCTGAGCCTCGGGCGCTGACCGGTGTGCGTACGACGGTGCTCGCGTGGCTGCGCGACCGCGGCCTCGACGAGGACCTGTGCCAGGACATCACCCTGGCCACGTACGAGGCACTGGCCAACAGCGTCGAGCACGCCTACGAGCGCTCCGCGGACACCGTGGTGCGCACCGTCGGACTCGAGGTGCGTACTCCGCGGGCCGGCGAGGTGACCATCGACGTGACCGATCGGGGATCCTGGGTCGACAACGGCAACGATCCGCGCCGAGGTCGAGGGCTTCCCCTCATCCATGCGCTCGCGCACGAGGCGTCGGTGGCTTCGTCGGAGGACGGCACGACCGTCCGGATGCGGTGGAACGCGGCCTGACGGTCAGACCAGTGCGTGCCGCGACTGCGTCGTCACCGCGGGCACCGGTTCCGACCGCGTCGGTACCACCGGCAGCGGCGCGCTGAACGGAGACTCCGACCGCCGTGCGGCGAGGAGGGCAGCCCCCGTCGCGGCGATGGACTGCGGATCCTGCGGCATCACCAGAGCGGAACCCCACTCGCGCGCGAACACACCGCGCAGCAGAGGGAGGTTCGCCGGTCCGCCGGCCAGCACCACGGCGTCGACACGATGCGCACCCCGGCGCACCACATCGCTCACCCAGTCGGCAGCCTCGGTGACGTAGTCCAGCATCAGCCGGTCCACCGTGGTCCGCCAGACGTTCACGGTGCCCCCGACGAACGGTCCGCCGACGCGCACGACGCGGTGCAGGGCGATCATCTCCATCGCCCACTCGACGCCCTCGGTCAGTAGCTGAGAGTCGTTCGGCGACAGCGGTTCCGCTGTGCCGTAGGCAGCCAGGAGGTGCTCGCGGACACTGTCCGCGAAGGCACTGCCCCGGTAGCGGTCGGTCCACGTCGCGTCCTTGACGAAGCCCGTGGCCACGTCGACGACGGACACCGACGTACCGCTCTTCCCCATGTCGACGACGGCGATCGTGGATCCCGACTCGACCAGGCCGCGCATCCTCAGATACATCAGCTGGGCGCCGAGTTCCGAAGCGAGACGGACACATCCGCCGGTGTGCACGGACAGGGAGATGGTACCCACGCGTGACCGGGGCTCGTCCGGAACCACCAGCACGGCGGTCTCACGATCGGCGCCGTGGCGCGCACAGACCGAATCCACCACGTCGACAGCGGCTTCCAGTCGATCGCGACCGCGTGCCACCGTGACGGACTCGGTACCGAGCAACGCACGGCCCATGGGATCCATCACCGCGGCTCGTATCGCCGACGCTCCGAGGGAAATTCCTACCACTGCTCGCATGACCCGCCCCGTTCCTGGTGTTCCGCGACGAAGCCTAGGCGCTCGAACAGGGAAAAGGTCTGTTCTCAGTGGCTATTGGCAAAGTTTGGTTGGTTTCACTAGGAACCGGGGCGTCACTCGACCGACGCGGTACCGGACGTGTCCGGCGTCGGGTCGGGCTCGGACGGCTGAGTCGGCGGCTCGGAATCCGTCGGCGGCTCGGACGACGAGCCTCCCGTCGATCCGGGTGTCTCGTCGCCGCCGGAACCACCGCCCGTACCGGTGCCGGGATCGGTACCACCCGTGCCGGTTCCGCCGCCGCCCCCGGTGGAGCCTCCGCTGGTCGAACCACCGCTGGTCGAACCACCGCTCGTCGAACCACCGCTCGTCGAGCCTCCACTCGTCGAGCCTCCACTCGTCGAACCACCGCTCGTGGAACCACTCGTCGTCGATCCACCGCTCGTCGATCCGCCGCTGGACGGCGCCGCCGACGAGGTTCCCGGTCGCGTGGTCGCGGCACCGGGTGCGGCGGGCACCGACACGGCTCCGTTCTGCTGCGTGACACCGGGGCGGATGCCGGTGAGGGCGTCCGCGGCCGTGGTGCCGCCGGGCACGGGTGCCGGAACGGCCGTGGGGCTCGATCCGGCGGGCGCTGCGGGATTGGGAGCGATACCGGTGCCCGCCTCGGCCGAGTCGGTGGCCGACGTGGACAGGGGTTCCGCGACACCGGCAGCCTCGGGAGCCCGGGGTCCCGTCACGGCCCAGACCGCGAACGATCCGGCCAGGACGGCGGCAGCGACTCCCGCACCCACGACGGCGAACCCTCGGCGCGTCTCGCGTGAGGACGCGTCGACCGGCTCGGGCAGCACCACCGGGATCGGACCGGTGATCGCGTCGCCGGCGTCGTGGTCGGCCCACAGCGCGACGGCGACCGCCGGTTCGAGGGACGGATCGACGTCCACCGCGTCGACGACGACCACGTCGCGAACGTGACCGTCGCGCAGCGCGGACTCGACGGGCTCACGCAGATGCGGCGACTCGAGGACGACGGCGGCACCGGTGAGCAGCAGATCGGCGCGGGCAGCCCGGAGCCGCATGACACCGATGGACGTCGCGACCGCCGCGGCCACCTCGGCCGGGGACCCGGTCTGCATCGGGATGGTGCGCTCGTCGACCGGACCGAGCCGAGGCAGCTCGACGTCGACGAGAGCCGCCGTCACCTCGTCGCTCGTCGCCGAGATTCCCAGCACGATGTGCATGTCGTCGTCGTCCGCCTGTTCGTTCTCGATGATGCGTGGTCTCGTACGGTCCCGCCCGATGGATCAGTGCGCCGTGGTGGGCTGGGCGCTGGTTGCCGCGGGCGTGGTCGTCCGAGTCGTCGTGGACGTCGGCGACGGAGCCGCAGATGTCGTCGTCGTGCTGGTGTTCGAGTTCGGCCGCCGTGTCGTGGTGGGCGCCGGCGTCTCCTCCGGCTCGTCCTGTACCGCGGTGGAGGGTGCCGGGGCGAGCGTCGGGCGCTGGGAGATCGAGGTCGACGGCGTGACGCTCGACGGTGCTGCGACGGGCGTCTCCGTGGACGGCGCCGGCGCGGCGGTGGCGCTCGACGACGCCGCCGAGGGCGAGGCCGGCGCCGCGTCGACGCGCGGGGCAGTGCTGGGCACGGTGGTGGCAGTGGGCGTGGCGTCGACGGACGACGTGACGACGACGCGATCCGTCGCCTGCACGGCCTCGGTCTCCGACCGTCCCGACGCGCCGGCGGCCGCGCCGAGGGTGACCGCGGCGACGAGCGCCGTGGTTCCCACCACGACACCAGCGCGGGACCGACGTCGCCGCGTGGAGCGGGCGCGTCGAGGAGCACCGGTGACGACGCGCGGCGTGGGCAGCGGTGGTCGAGCGGTCTCCGGCTCCGGCGCCACCTCGGGTTCCGGAGTGTCAGCCGGCTCCGCCGCTGGGGTGGAAACCGGCTCCGCCACCGTGGTGAAGGCGGCCGTGACCTCGTCGTCCGCCGGCGGCGCGGCGACGACGGGCAGCGGCACGGCGTCCACGGCGGGGGGCACGACGGTGGAGAGATGTGCGGCGCCCATCGCCGCGAAGAACTGCGGCCAGCGCGGCGTGATGACGGGGACCGCGACGCGGGCGGCGATGTCGCGGCGCACCGACGGGATGTGCGCACCGCCGCCGACCAGGAGCACGGCGTCGGCTCCCCGGGCCACGGCGTCGTCCACGAGGTCGACGAGCATCGCGGTGGGCTGGGCGATGAGAAGTTCGAAGTCGGTGCGGCGCAGGCGAACCGAGTCGGTGACGAACGGCCCCGACAGGTCGACCGCACGCTCGTCGGACAACATCTCCTTGGCCGCGAGACTGTCTCGGGCCAGAGTGCGCACGGCCGCGGGGCTCATCTTCTCGGCAGCACCGAAGGTGGTGGACAGGTGATCGGTGACCGCGGCGTCGATCGCGTCACCGGACAGTTCCGTGATGCCCACGCTCGAGTACAGGTCACCGGTCTGCGTGTCCAGGACGTGCACGCGCGTGCCGACCCGACCGAGGTCGACGATCGCGAGGGTGCGAGCCGAGTCGACGCAGCCCTCCATCCGTGCGGCGGCCAGCAGCGCGTCGCACTCGGCGACGAGTCGGACTCCGCCGGGACCGTAGGTGCTCTCGGGGTCTCCCCCAACGGCGATCACCGGCGCGTCCGGACCCACGCACAGATCCGCGGCCATCTCGAACGCTGCCGCAGCTGCCGCGGACAGAGGATGGTCGGATCCGGTGGCGAGCGAGCGCGCCTCGACGACCCGGCCCTCCGGGTCCATCACGACTCCGCGCACGCACCCGGTGCTCATGGAGACACCGAACGTTTCCGTCTCGGTTCGCATCATGGATCACCACCATCGGCTGTCGGAGTTTCAGACAGACCGATAGTAGAGCGTCAAACCGGGCATAGCAACGTATACGACGGCGAAAACCGACCGTAGGTCTACTGGAGAAAGTTCAAATAAGCCTTCGACGGGGTCGGACCGCGCTGTCCCTGATACTTCGATCCCAGCGCTGAGCTGCCATAAGGATTGATCGCCGGACTGGAGAGACGGAACAAGCAGAGCTGCCCGATCTTCATGCCCGGCCACAATGTGATGGGCAGATTGGCGACATTCGAGAGCTCAAGCGTGATGTGTCCGCTGAAGCCCGGATCGATGAAACCCGCCGTCGAGTGTGTGAGAAGTCCCAGCCGGCCCAGACTCGACTTGCCCTCCAGTCGCCCCGCGAGATCGTTCGGCAGGGTCGTCAGCTCGAGCGTCGACCCGAGCACGAACTCGCCCGGATGCAGAACGAACGGCTCCCCCTCGGCGGGCTCCACCAAGGTGGTCAGCTCGTCCTGCTGCAGCTTCGGATCGATGTGGGTGTAGCGCGAGTTGTCGAACACCCGGAACAGCCCGTCCAGGCGCACGTCCACACTCGACGGCTGCACCATCGCCTCGTCGAACGGTTCGATGCCGAGCGTTCCGGCATCCACCTCGGCCTTGATGTCGCGATCGGAGAGCAGCACGCACAGAGACTATCGACCGAGCCCGCCGAGGCCACCCGGGCGCCCTGCTAATCTTCAGGGCAGCACCACCGGCCGATGTAGTTCAATGGCAGAACATCAGCTTCCCAAGCTGAATACGCGGGTTCGATTCCCGTCATCGGCTCCACGTCTCCCCTCGCCGCCGGGCGATGGTGGAACCCAGACCCCGGATTCCGGGGCCCACATTCCACGATCCAGGCCCGCGGTCGTCCCACTGTGTCCAGCGACACGCGTCGTTCCTGGTCAGGCTGGGTACACCTCCGCGCACACCCCCTCTCCCCCCGGAAACGAGCACCTCCATGACCGAACGCGTCGTCTCCGCACGCCTCGATGTCGACATCACGGCCGCCAGCACCCTGGAGTTCCAGATCGCCGTGGCACCGCATCCCGGCGCGCAGGTCGCCGAGACCCTCTCGTTCGTCCTGGACGGGAAGACGGTCGAGGCCCGCGAGGTCAGCGGAGCCCACGGCAACCGGATCCACGTCCTCGAGGCGCCGGTGGGCAACCTGCAGGTCTACTACGACGCGACCGTCACCGGGAACGCGGAGCCGTCCCCCGTCACGGATCTCGATCGCTCGGTCTACCTCCGTCCGAGCCGGTACGCGGAGGCCGACAAGTTCTTCGGCTTCGCCGCCACGGAGTTCGGCAGCGAGTCGGACGACGCGGTGCTGTTGTCGGAGGTGTCCGACTGGGTCGGCCGTCGACTGCACTACGTCCCGGGGAGCAGCGATCCCATCGACGGTGCGGCGGACACGCTGCTCGCCGGTGCCGGCGTGTGCCGTGACTACGCGCACCTGGTCGTCGCGATGCTGCGCGCGCTGAACGTTCCGGCTCGTCTGGTCGCCGTCTATGCACCCGGATGCGACCCGATGGACTTCCACGCCGTCGCGGAGGCCCTGGTGAACGACACCTGGCACGTCGTGGACGCGACGTGCCTCGCACCTCGGTCGACGCTGGTCCGGATCGCGACCGGACGCGATGCGGCCGACACCGCGTTCCTCGACAACCACAAGGGTTCGATCACGCTGAACAGCTCCACGGTCACGGCCGTGGCGACCGACGGCCTGCCGAAGGACGACATCCACGAGCTGGTCTCCCTCACCTGATCCGGCGCATGCGTCGGTCGCCTCCTGCGTCGTCGGGTTACTGTGACTCGACGAATCAGGAAGCGAGACGCACATGAGCATCGAACGAGATGCAGCGTTCACGGGTGGGCGAGGGACGGCGGCGGACCGGAGTACTGACTCCGACGATGCCGTCGAGCGGCTGACGACGACGCCGAACAAGGATCCGTTCTACCGCTCCCCCGCCGGGTTCGAGAAGGCCGAGCTGGGGGCCGTGCTGCGGTCGCGCCGTGTCGAGATCGCCCTGTTCGGCACCATCCGCCAGCGCGTGTCGGCATGGCAGCTGCTCTACCGGACGTCCGACATGCACGGCGAACCGCGCACGGGTGTCACCACGGTCCTGCTGCCGGCCGGCGCGGTTCCGGGTCGGAGCAGGCCGCTGCTGTCCTACCAGTGCGCCATCGACGCCGTCTCGGACCGCTGCTTCCCGTCGTACGCGCTGCGGGACGGAGCACACGCCCACGGCGCCGTGCCCCAGTTCGAGCTGCTCATCATCCTGTACGCGCTGCGCCGCGGGTGGGCGCTGTCCCTGCCGGATCACGAGGGCATGGACGGCCGCTGGGGTGCACCGATCGAACCCGGATACTGCACTCTCGACGGCATCCGCGCCGCCCTGTCCTTCGCACCTCTGGAGCTCGACGACTCGGCGCCCGTCGCACTGTGGGGGTATTCGGGCGGCGGGCTGGCCACGTCGTGGGCCGCCGAGGCCGCGGACGAGTACGCGCCGGAGCTGAACGTCGTCGGTGCCGCGCTGGGCTCGCCCGTCGGTGATCCGGCATCGGCGTTCTCCCGCCTCAACGGCACGATCTTCGCCGCGTTGCCCACCATGGTGGTCGAGGGGCTGCGCCGCACCTACCCCGATCTGGACCGGACGATCCGCGATCACGTCGCGCAGCCCGGCATGACCATTCTGTCCTCGCTCGAGCGCAAGACCACGGTGCACGCCGTTCTGACGCTGCTGATGCACGACCTCGAGCGCTACACCGACATCCCGCTCGCCGACGTCATGGCGACCCCCGAGCTGGTGCAGATCTTCCAGGACATCCAGCCGGGCAAGTCCGCACCGAGTTTCCCGCTCCTCATCATGCAGGCGGTGCACGACCCCATCATCGCCGTCGACGACGTGGACGGGCAGGTGGAGCGGTACCGCACCGCCGGCGCCCACGTGACGTACGTGCGCGACCGGCTCAGCGAGCACCTGTCGCTGCATCCCATCGCCGCACCCGCCACGCTGAACTGGCTCGCCGATCGCATCGCCGACCGCCCGGTGCCCCCGAACACCACCGAGACCGTATGGTCCTCGGCCCTGTCGGTGTCAGGTGTCCGAGGGCTGCTCGGGCTCACCGTCTCGACCGGTCGCGCTCTGCTCGGCCGGGTCCGCTAGGCGGTCGTCGCCGGAGTCGCGGCGCGTCGGCTCGATCCCGAAGTCGGGTGGCCCCGACGCCTCCGCGAAACCGGACGGCTCCGAGTGCTTCTCGTCGGACGTCGACATGATCACGCCCCGAGCTTGTCGATCATGTCGTTCAGCGCGGTGGCCGCCGTCTCGAGTCGCTCGGGTGACCTGTCGTCTCCCAGTTGCTCGACGAGTGCCGCCTTGGTGGTCACCAGAACGGCACCCGAATCGTCGTCGGTCATCGTCAGTTCGCCGTCCCGCATCACCAGCAGCGTTCCGTCGGGTGCGTCGAGCACGCCGCGCACCGTGTCGCTCGTCATCGTCATCGTGTCGATCCTCCTGTCAGGGCGTTGCCTCGTGACCGCGCTTGCCGTGCGTGCGCCGGTCCTCCTTCATCTCCGCCTCGAAGACGTGACGGCGGCCGTCCATCAAGTCGTCGCGGATCCGGCGCTCGTGCTCGCGCGCGGTGGTCCAGTACCCGTCGTCGAAGTCCTCGACCATCTGGAACGTCCACCGACCCTCGATGACGTTGCGGCCGATCACCTCTCGCTCCAGTGCGTCCGCTGCGTCACCGTGCCCGGCGTCGCGGAGCTCGTCCGCGGCAGAGCCGAACTGGAGATCGGCGTGGCCCATGAGCTGGTGGAACGTGTACAGGTGACCGCGGGCGCGTTCCACCCACTCGAGGGCCTCCGAGACCGAACCGACGGCGGACACCGTGGCATCGTCGGACCCGTCCGGACGGTGGTGGTCCGTCAGCATCTTCTCGCGATCATCGTTCATACCTGCTGGTTACCCGTCCGGCAGTCACGGCACACACCCCAGAAGAAGACGTCGACGCCGTCGATGTCGAAGTCGTCGTCCTCCGGCTCGGGAGCACGTCGACGCACATCGGAGGTGAGGGCCGTGTCGAACACTCGGCGGCACTGCCGACACATCAGATGGTGGTGGTCGTCGCCGTCGACCCGAAGTTCGTACAGCGCGGGCGAATTGGCGGGCTCGATCCGGCGCAGGAGATCCACCGACACGAGTGCGTCGAGGTTGCCGTAGACGGTCTGCCGCGACATCCCCTGGCTCTTCAGCGTGCGGGCCACGTAGCCGGCGTCGACGTGTGGGTGCCGCGCCACGACGTTCAGCACGCGCAGGCGCGGGCGGGTCACGCGCAGCCCGCGCTCACGCAGTACCCGACGCCACTGCTCTTCCGACGAGACGACCGTCGGCTGTTCCCTGGTGTCCACGACGCCGGAGTGCCCCCGCAGGGCGCCGTGAAACGTCCGGGCCGTGTCAGTCGTCGCGACCCCGGTCCTCGGTGGTGGACGCACGGATCTTGCGGCGATGGCTGGTGTCGCAGAAGGGGTAGTTCTTGCTGCGTCGACACGCGCAGAGAGCCACCATGAAGCGGTCGGACCGCACGCGGGTGCCGTCCTCCATCTCCACGTCGACGGGCCCCTCCACCATCACCGGCCCGCCCGGAACAACACGGACGAGCCGCGCTGCGGGAGCAGCGTCAGGCGCGTCGGGCACGGACGACCACCAGTTCCTCGGAGCGCCGACCCGGCTGCAGGGCGCCCGTGGCCTCGAGCCACTCGGCGCGCGCGTGCATGACGGGACCGAACGCGATCCGACGGCGAGCCACCACGTCGACCGTGGTGCCGGACCGCATCAGACGCTCGATCGTGCGGTCCACACCGGCGAACTCGGACTGCACGATCAGCATGGTTCCGCCCGGAGTGAGGAGATCGAACGCGTTGTCGCACAACGGGTCCAGGACGATGCGACCGTCGGCGCCGGCGTCCCACGCACGGTGCACACCGCGCCCCTCCGGCGCGGTCGGCGACGGCACGTACGGCGGATTGGAGACCACGAGGTCGAACGGCGCCTCGGCGAGGGCGTCGATGAGCGTGCCCTGTCGCGCATCGACCTCGACACCGATGCGCTCGGCGTTGTCCAGGGCGCACGCGACAGCGCGAGCATCCAGGTCGTAGGCGAGCACCTCACGTGCACCGAGACACGCAGCCTGGAGTGCGAGCACTCCGGTACCCGTACACAGATCGAGGGCACGCGCACCCAGGGGCGACGCCGCCACCGGCATGACCTCGCAGAGCAGTCTCGAATCGTCCTGGGGGGCGTACACACCGGGGTGTGCACGCACCATGCCGATCGTGTCGCGATGAATCGTCGTCACACGAGAACCTTCCGTCGGCGCAGATGCGCTGGCAGCATCTGCCGCCTTTCTTCAGGAATGGCATTCCCGAACGGACGCGATTCAAACGCGGGACCGGCGCGTCACCACCTCCGGGCGATGATGGAGACGATGCGCGGAATCTCCTCGTCGGCAAGCGGTTCGACCCCGATGACCACCTGGCGGGTGAGCAGACCGTCCACGGACATGGCGAACAGTTCCGCCGACGCCACGGTCGCGGGGTAGCCCGCCTCGCTCATCTTGGACGACACCAGGCCGACGAACGCGGCCAACTGGGCGTCGAACGCCGCCTTGAGTTCGGGCCGCACCAGACCCTCGCCGAGAAGGTGGTGCCGTGCGACGACGCGGCCGCGATGCTCCTCGCTGCACATGTCGCGGACGAACCCGACGACGGCGTCGACCACGGCGTCGTGATGCCAGGTGTCGAGTGCGAAGTGCCGACCGGCGACCTCGAGATCTCTCCGGAACACCTCGTCGAGCGCCAGCGAGAGCAGGGTGGCTCGATCGGGCGCGTGATAGTTGACGGCGCCGGCACCGAGACCGGTGGCCTGATCGACCGCACGATGAGTGAACCCACGGGGACCGCGTTCGGCGAGTACCTGCACCGCGGCGGCAGAGATGAGTGAGCGCCGACTTCTGGGCTTCTCCACCGTCTCACCATCACTCATTGGTGAGATGTTACGGCCCTGACGTGCCGGTACCACCATCACCGGTCACGGTCGGCTCACGATGATCGCGCCGGCGGAACGGGCTGATCGAGCCCGCTCCACCGTCCCCCGACTGCCGCGTCACTGTCATGACAGGCGTTGAGGGTACACCCGTCTCGGCACGTCCGCTCGTGCTTGACACCGGGGTCGCCGGCGTCTTTTCTGTACAGATGTTGAGGAATCGGTCCATGAGTCGTCGCGGGATGTTGGGAGCGGCCGCCGTCGCCGCGGGAGCGGTCACGGTGGGGATCGCCCCGCGCGTCCGCGCAGCGCCGACACTCCCCTCGGCGGCCTGCGCCGTTCGCTATCCCGGCTACCGCGGCGCCGACTTCGCGCTCCCGTACGCCCGCTACATGCAGGCCCGGACCGCCCCCGCGCCGCAGATCGTGGCCGACGCCTTCGCCGGCCCGGCGCTACCGGCGGGAGCAGTGCCTCGGTTCGAGGACATCACGCGCGATCTCGGCCCGACCGGGACGTCCGCCGTGGAGACCGGGTACGGCCAGGGCGCCGACGGAGTGGTCTTCGTGGCGGTGCGCACCGTCATGCCGAGAGTCACTGCGGCTATGTGGGACTGGTGGTTCGGGTGGCACTCCAGCGAGGCCGCGCGCTACAAGTTGTGGCATCCCGACGCGCACCAGTTCGCTGCCCTGGACACCGACCTCACCACCGCCGACCTCCCGGACCGGCAGAAGTACATCGGCAACACCACCTACGTCGACGAGTACGTGGGGCCGAAACTGCAGCAGCTCGGGATCAACTTCCGAGACCCGGTGGCGCACGGGTTCACCGTGCCGTCGGATCAGACCATCGTCTTCGGCCGCGTCGGGAGCAGCATCGCCCCCGTGGACCTGGGGTGGCTCGCCCACCAGGTCCGCCCGATCGAGGGCGGCGCCGAGATGCGCAGCCGGTTCCACCTGAACCTCCGCGGCCTGCACGTACCGAACGTGACGCAGGCCGCGTGTGCGGTGGCCCGTGGTGCGTCGGTCGATCCGACCGATCTGCAGCTGAGCCTCGACCTCGGTCGTGACCTGCTGATGCACTGCGGGCAGGAGATGAACCACCTCGCGGCGTTCCTCCCCGAACTGCACGCCGAGTTCTCGTGACCCGGCACCTCAGCGAGCCGACTCCGACCCCTTCTCCACCAGTTGGACCGACAACCGGCCGATCGGGGTGTTGGAGTCCTGGGACAGCCTGGTCAGCAGGGTGAAGGCCTGCTGGGCGTCGACGCCGAAACGCTCCATGATCATGCCCTTGGCCTGCCCGATGACGTCCCGGGACGCCAGGGCCGAATGCAGTTGATCCTCGACCCGACCCGCTGTCAGAGCGATCGCGGCGTGGGTGGCGAGCGCCTCCCCGACCATGATCGCGTCGTCGGTGAAGGCTCGGGGCTCGAACGCGAACAGGTTCAGGGCACCGAAGGTGTCGCGGTGGGTGAAGAGTTGAAAGGAGAGCGAGCTCCGCACGCCCTCCGCCAGGGCGATCGGCGCGTACTTCGGCCACCGGGTATCGGTGGTCAGATCATCGGCCCGCACCACCGCGGTGGTGGTCGCCGCGTCCAGGCACGGGCCCTCCCCGAACTCGATCTGAGCTGCGTCGAGCCGCGGCGGAAGGGACGACGTGGGCCCGTGCGAGGTGAACGACGACCTGCCCGAGATCGCCACCACGTCGGCGGCGTCCGTTCCGGGAACCAGATCGAGAGCCGCCTCGGTGACCCTGCGCAACGTGTCGTCGAGATCGGTGTGCGCCGTCAGGTCGCGAGCGAACGCCGCCAGCGCCGACGCGATGTCCGACGGCTCCCGTTCTCGAGTCGCGTTCATCCGACCTCCTCGAGCAGCAGCGGGCATGACACTCGGCACAGATTGACCGCGACCGGGGACGGGTAAACCACGACCACTCACTCGAAAGGCATGTCTTGCGCATCCTGGTCACCGGGTCCACCGGCTACATCGGCTCACGTCTCGTTCCCATCCTGCTGGGCGACGGTCACGACGTGCTCGCCGCCATGCGTGACGACAGCAAGGCGTCCTCCTTCAGCTGGGAGGACGACGTGACGCCGGTCCACTTCGACATCACCGACGAGAAGTCCATCGACGCCGCGCTCGAGGGTGCGGACGCGGTCGTCTACCTCGTGCACTCGATGGACGACGGCGACTTCGTGACCAAGGATCGCGAGGCCGCGCAGGCCGTCGCGCGCGCCGCGGAGAAGCACGGCGTGGGCCGCATCGTCTACCTGTCCGGCCACGTGCCCGACGACGACGAGGACCTCTCCGACCACATCACGTCCCGCCTACAGGTCGAGGAGGTGTTCCTCAACTCGTCCGTTCCGGCGACGGTGTTCCGAGCGGCCATCATCCTGGGGTCCGGCTCCACCTCGTTCGAGCTCGTGCGCAGGATGGTCGAACGGCTCCCGGTCACCCCCGTGCCGAGCTGGATGGTGAAGAAGGTGCAGCCGATCGCGACGACCGACGTCCTGCACATCATCGCCGCCGCTCTCGGTGACGAGCCCATTCCGGGGTCGTACGACATCGGCGGGACCGAGGTGCTCACCTACCCCGAGTTGCTCACCCGCTACGCGACCATCGCCGAACTGTCGCGGCCCCAGTTCCGCGTGCCGCTGGTTCCCACACCGATCGTCGGGCGAGCCGTCGCCGCCATCACACAGATGCCGCCCGGCACCGTGATCTCGTTGGTGGACAGCCTGCATCACGACATGATCGTCCGTCGCGGCAACGCGGCCACGGACACGTTCGCGCACGCCGTCGACTCTCTCGTGGGTATCGACGAGTCCATCAGGCGGTCGCTGACGGTCAGCTCGCACGACGGCACCGACGCCGAGGGCACCACCGACCCGCAGTCCGCGGCGGACACCGACCCCTCGTGGGCCGGCGGCGTCGTGTCGATCGGCCGAGACGGACGGGTGCGTCACGACGTGTCCGGACGATTCTCGCGAGCGCTGTTGCACCCGCGTTCCTGAGGCGGGACCAGGATTCCCGGTCGGGAACGCGGGTACCCGGCCGGTATGACTTCGTCGAACGGCTCGATCGACCAATACACCAAGAGAGACCCGCGTACCGCCTACCCGACGCCGGATCGCGAGGGGCAGCAACCGATCTCGCATCCCGGGCTGACCGAGGACATGCGGACCACCCCCGACCACGGGGAGTCCACCTACCGCGGATCAGGGCGGCTCACCGGCCGGAAGGCACTGATCACCGGAGCGGACAGCGGCATCGGCCGCGCCGTCGCCCTGGCGTTCGCGCGCGAGGGCGCCGACGTCGTGCTGTCGTACCTCGAGTCCGAGGAGCCCGATGCGCGCGAGACGGTGCGGCTCGTCGAGGAGGCCGGCCGCCGGGCCGTCAGCGTCCCCGGTGACATTCGCGACGAGGCGCACTGCGACGCCCTGATCGACACCGCGGTGCGCGAACTGGGCGGTCTCGACATTCTCGTGAACAACGCGGCGTTCCAGATGGCCCAGAGCGGCGGTATCGCCGACATCACCACCGAGCAGTTCGACCGCGTACTGAAGACCAACCTGTACGCGTTGTTCTGGCTGTCCAAGAAGGCTGTGGCCGTGATGGATCCGGGCTCGACCATCGTCAACACCTCCTCCGTCCAGGGCGTGAGCGCCTCACCCGAACTGCTCGACTACGCCACCACCAAGGCCGGCATCATCAATTTCTCCAAGGGGCTCGCGAGCGACGTCGCCCGACAGGGCATCCGCGTGAACGTCGTGGCACCCGGACCCATCTGGACACCGCTGATCCCGGCCACGATGCCGTCGGACAGTGTCGACGGTTTCGGCGACCAGGTGCCGCTCGGACGTCCGGGACAGCCCGCGGAACTCGCACCCGCGTACGTGTTCCTCGCCTCGGGCGAGTCCAGCTACATCACCGGGCAGGTCATCGGCGTGACCGGCGGTTCCCCGATCACCTGAGTATTCCCGCATCCGCACGACACGAAAGGCACATCATGAGAGCAGTGACCTGGCACGGCAAGCGCGACGTCCGCGTCGACAACGTCCCGGATCCGACGATCCAGGATCCGACGGACGCCATCATCGAGGTGACGTCCACCAACATCTGCGGCTCCGATCTGCACCTCTACGAGGTGCTCGGGCCGTTCATGAACGTCGGTGACATCCTCGGCCACGAACCGATGGGCATCGTGCGCGAGGTCGGCAGCGCCGTGTCGACGCTGGCGGTGGGCGACCGCATCGTCGTCCCGTTCCAGATCTCGTGCGGCTCGTGCTTCATGTGCGATCAGTCGCTGTACACCCAGTGCGAGACCACCCAGGTACGCGAGACCGGTATGGGCGCAGCACTGTTCGGCTACTCCGAGCTCTACGGATCAGTGCCGGGCGGCCAGGCGCAGTACCTGAGGGTGCCGCACGCCGACTTCACCCACATCAAGGTCCCGGAGGGCCCGAGCGACGAGCGATTCGTCTACCTGTCCGACGTACTGCCCACCGCGTGGCAGGCCGTGCAGTACGCGGGGGTGCCCGAGGGCGGCTCGCTGACCGTGCTGGGCCTCGGTCCGATCGGCGACATGGCGGCACGCATCGGCACCCATCTCGGATACCGCGTCATCGGCGTCGACCGCGTACCCGAACGACTCGAGCGTGCTCGCGCTCGCGGCATCGAGACGGTGGATCTCCGGGCCCACGGCGGGCAGGTCGGAGACGTCGTTCGCGAACTGACCGACGGCCGCGGTACCGACTCGGTCGTCGACGCGGTCGGAATGGAGGCCCACGGCTCACCGGTGGCGAAGGCCGCGCAGCAGGTGGCGGGTCTGCTCCCGGACGCCCTCGCGAAACCGTTCATGGAGAAGGCCGGAGTGGACCGCCTCGACGCGGTCTACTCGGCGGTCGACATTGTCCGCCGGGGCGGCACGATCTCACTGTCCGGCGTGTACGGCGGCGCGGCGGATCCGATGCCGATGATGACCATGTTCGACAAGCAGATCCAACTGCGCATGGGTCAGGCGAACGTCAAGAGGTGGGTCGACGACATCATGCCGTTGCTGACGGACGACGATCCGTTGGGCGTGGACGATTTCGCGACCCACACCCTGCCGTTGACGCAGGCGCCGCACGCCTACGAGATCTTCCAGAAGAAGCAGGACGGAGCCGTGAAGATCATCCTGCGTCCGTGACGAGCGGGTCAGCTCGCGAGCGGCTCCGGTTCCACCGAAGCCACGACCGGCACGAGACGGGTGAGGCCGAGGACACCGAGAGTGCGCCGCACCCGAGGTGACGGCGAGATCACGACGTCGATCGCGGTCGGGGCGTCCGACAGGACGTCCTCGATCGCGGTCACGCCGGCCGAGCTGAAGAACCGGACGTCGGTGAGGTCGACCGTGACGGGGCCGTCCGAGACGGCCGCTCGGAGGCAGCGGGTCAGGTCGCGCGCGGTGACGAGGTCGACGTCGCCACGGACGGCGACGATGCGGCGGCCGTCGTGGCCTGTGTGGACGACGACGTCGAACGGGCTGGAGGAGTGGTGGGAAGGAGCAACCGTGGTCATCATGTTCCTTCTGCGGCGCTGCTCGGACGCGGTGTCTCGCACCGGTACCGAGGGTGTAGCGAAGGGCCCTGGGCTGGACCGCCTTGCAGACAACTCTGATCGATCGACATCGCGATTCGGCGAACCGGAACATCACGATGAGGTCACGGCGGGTAACGGAATGATCACGGCGCCGGGCTCGCCGACCGGGTTCATCAGACTGTCCTCATGAACCCCCGCCCTCTCGCCCGGTTCTCGGACTCGGTCGCCACGTTCACGGGACGCTCTTCTTCCGACTACGGCGCGCTGCATCGCTGGTCGGTCGACGAGCCGGAACAGTTCTGGGCCGGCGTCGGCACCTTCTTCGACGTGCCGCTCACCGGTCACGAGTCCGTCCTGTCCCCCTCGGAGGACCCCCGCGTGTTCAGCGGGCGGCAGTGGTTCCGGGGTGCCCGCCTGAATTACGTGGATCGTGTACTGGCGTGGTGCGACCGGTCACCCGAGTCCGTGGCGATCATCGACGACACCGAGCCGGGCGGGCTCGGCACCCGCACATCGTCCTACGCGGAACTGGCCGAGCAGATCTCCTCGATCGCCGCCGCGCTGCACCGCCTCGGCGTGCGGAGCGGCGACCGGGTGGCCGGTTACGTCCCGAACACGACCGAGGCCGCCGTCGCGTTCCTCGCCACCGCCGCACTCGGCGCCGTCTGGACCTCGTGCGGGCAGGACTACTCCGCGGCCGCCGCGGTGGACCGGCTCGGACAGCTCGAACCGACGGTGTTGGTGACCGCCGACGGCTACCGCTTCGCCGGTCTGGACCGCGACCGCCGGGACCAGGTGGCGGTACTGCAGGCCTCGATTCCCTCCCTGCGCGCGGTGATCGCCTTCTCCCGACTCGGCACCGACGTACCCGGAGCCGTCCGATGGGACGATCTGCTCGACGAGGGGCGCGGTGGCCCACGGGTGCTCCCCGAGCCTGTCCCGTTCGACCACCCACTGTGGGTGCTGTTCTCCTCCGGCACCACCGGGCGCCCCAAGGGCATCGTTCACGGACACGGCGGTGTGCTGCTCGAGCACCTCAAATCTGCTGCGCTGCAGTCGGACATGACCGAGGACGACGTGTTCCTCTGGTACACCTCACCCAGCTGGATGATGTGGAACTACCTGCTGGCCGGGCTGCTCGTGGGCTCGACCGTCGTCTGCTACGACGGCAGCCCCGGCCATCCGGACGCCGGCGCACTGTGGGAGCTCGCGGCGCGGCACCGCGTGACCGTGCTCGGCACCAGTCCCGGGTACCTCCTGCACTGCGAGAGTGTCGGGGTCGAACCGGCTCGGGCACAGGACCTCTCGGCACTGCGCATTCTCGGGGTCACCGGGTCGGTCCTCCCCGCCGCGGCGCACGGCTGGGTGGCGGAGCACGTGGGGCGGTCGGTGCACCTCGCGCCGGTGTCGGGCGGCACGGACGTCGTCAGCGGATTCGTGGGAGCGCCCACCGGGGTGCCCGTGGTCCCCGGCGAGATTCCTGCCGTGAATCTCGGTGTCGCTCTGGAGGCGTGGAGCGACGACGGGACCCCGCTGGTGGACGAACCGGGTGAGATGGTCATCGTCGCGCCGATGCCGTCCATGCCCGTCGGGTTCTGGAAGGACCCGAGCGGTGACCGCTACGCCGACGCGTACTTCTCCACGTTCCCCGGCGTCTGGCGGCACGGCGACTCGATCACCGTGACCAGCAGGGGCAGCGTGGTGATCCACGGACGATCGGACGCCACGCTCAACCGCAACGGTGTGCGCATGGGCAGCGCCGACATCTACGGCGTGGTCGAGCGTCTGCCCGGCATCGCAGAGAGTCTCGTCGTGGGTCTCGAACGCCCGGACGGCAGCTACTGGATGCCGCTGTTCGTCGTCACGTCCGACGACGTGGAGCTCGATGACGATCTGCGCGAACGCATCTCGGCGGCGCTGCGGAGGGAGGCCTCGCCGCGTCACGTCCCGGACGACATCATCGAGATCCGCGCCGTGCCGCACACGCGGACCGGGAAGAAGCTCGAGATCCCGGTCAAGAAGATCCTGTCGGGTGCGGACCCGTCGACGGTGGCCGATCCGGAGTCGGTCGACGACCCCGACGCGCTGCGCTGGTTCGCGGCGCTGGCGCCGGGGTCCTGACCTGTCGGCTCAGCTCATCGTGGCGCGCAGCGCGTCGACGGCCGAGACCGGCTCACGCTCGAGCAGTCGAGTCAGATCGCCCGACTCGGTGTCGAGGTCGCCGCGGGCGATGCCCGCGTCGGCGCTCGCCAGCATCTGCGCGACGGGCGCGGGCAGTCCCGCACCCTCGAGCGCGCCGATGTGCTCGTCGGTGCTCAGATCCTGGTACTCCACCGGCGCGCCGATGATCTCGGAGATCGCACCCGCCAGACCCTCGTACGTCAGACGCTCGCCGCCCAGCTCGTACACGGCGCCCGCCTGGTCGTCGGCGATCAGGACCGCGGCCGCGGCCGCCGCGTAGTCGGCCCGAGCAGCACCGGCCACGACACCCGACCCGCCGCTCCCGATGATGGCGCCGGTGTGCTGTGCCTGGCCGATCGACGCCGCGTAGTTCTCCCAGTACCACCCGTTGCGCAGCAGCACGGACGGCACGGAGGACGACGCGAGGCGCTCCTCGGTGGCGACGTGCTCGGGCGCGAGACTGATGCCGCTCGTCGGCGCCTTCAGCACACTGGTGTACGCGATGAGCGAGACACCGGCCGCCTCGGCGGCCTCGATGACGTTGGTGTGCTGCGGGATTCGCCTCCCGGGCTCGGAACCCGACACGAGCAGGAGCTTGTCCACCCCGTCGAGAGCGGCGCGCAACGCAGCGGGATCCGCGTAGTCGGCGACGCGGACGGCGACACCGCGCGCCGCCAGGTCGGCGGCCTTGGCCTCGTCGCGCACCACGGCCACGATGTCGCCCGCGGCGACCCCGTGATCGAGGAGCGATCGAATCACTGCGCTGCCGAGTTGTCCGGTCGCGCCGGTCACCGCTGTCGTGGTCATGAGCATGTCTCCCTGGAGAGTGAGCGTCGTCCGGCGCACCACGAGGGTGTGCCGCTGCGACCGATCCGGCCGTCGGCACCACTATGCACTTACTATTCGTGCAGTGCAACATTCCTCGTAACCACTTACGGACCAGCTGGTAGGATGGCGCTCGTGCCCGACACCGACCCGACACTCGAAGCCGACGTGTTCTCTCGCCACTGCTCGTCCCGCGACACGATGCAGGACATCACCAGTCGCTGGGGCCTGCTGGCGCTCGCCGCGCTGTACGAGGGGCCGTACCGGTTCGGGGCTCTGCGGCGGCGCGTGGACGGGGTCAGCGAGAGGATGCTGTCGCAGACACTGCAGCGGCTGGAGCGTGACGGGCTGATCACCCGCACCGTGCTCGAACAGATTCCGCCGAAGGTGGAGTACGCACTCACCGACCTCGGGCGCGAGACGGCGACCCGGCTCGTCGGCCTCATCGAGTTCGTCGAGTCGACGCTTCCGACCGTGACGGCCGCGCGCGCCGAGTACGACGCGCGCGGCACGGACGGGGTCTAGCTGGTTCCGCGGCCCGTCTCGGACTGCAGCTTGTCGATCATCTCGGACGCCTGCGCCTTGGTCAGGTCCGACGGCACCTCTTCGCCGGCCTCGCGGGCCAGCGTCTCGAGGTAGCTCAACTGGGGGCCGGTGGGCGGCTCGTCGCCGGTGACCCAGTCGGACGGATCCTTCTCCGCGCTCTGGTCGACGTCCGCATTGCCTGTCTTGGTGGTGTCATTCGCATCGCTCATACGTTCGACTGTACCCACGAGTACCTCCGCGCAAACCGACGCGAATCGGCGAGCGGGCAGCCGCCGAGCGGGCCGATCGAGATTCATTCCGGTTTACTCCGTAAGAAACCGATCCAAGTCTCGCGTTTCACAGAATGTTTTCAGTTCGAGGTGCTACAAACGGAATCGTGATAGTCGTCGTGGTCGTCGGAGTGGTGTGGCTGCTGGTCGCCGCGGGTGCCGCAGTGCTGCTCGGACGCGCCGCATCGCGCGCGGACCACGAGGAACTCGGCTCCGAGCTCCAGTGGGACATGGCCGAACTCGATCACGAGGTCTTCGGCTCCCGCTGACTGTCCGGCCATTCTCCGTCGGCCGCCCCACTTCACAGCACGACGGCGGAATAATCCCCGTCGGTCGGTTTCAGGGATTGGTACGCGAACGCAATTCGGTCGATCGCAGCCTCCAATCGATCGGCACCCTCCGTGTACGGCAGGCGCACGTGGCGCTCGAACGCCCCCTCCACCCCGAACCGCGGCCCCGCCGCCAGCGCCACCCCGTGCGCCGGCGCGATCGCGGCGAGAGCCGTGGACGCCGCGGCAGGCATCTGAACCCACAACGACAGGCCGCCCGGCGCCGGGTCGTACGACCAGTCCGGCAGGTGCCGCGCCAGAGCCGCCGTCAGCGCATCCCGGTTACCACGGAGTTCCGCGCGGCGGGGAACCAAGATCTCCTCGTGCCGCTCGATCAGTGCCGCGCACGCGAGCTGATCCATGATCGGCGTGCCGATGTCGACGGCGGCCCGCGATGTCGCCAAGCGAGAGATCAGCGACGGCGACGCCCTGATCCAGCCGACCCGCAGACCACCCCAGTACGCCTTCGACGCGGACCCCACGGTGACGACGGTGCCGGGATGCCCCACCGCCGCGACCGGAGCGGGCGGCGCCTCGTCCAGCCACAGGTCGGCCATCGACTCGTCCACCACCAGCGTGGTGCCGGTCCGGCGGGCGTTCGACGCCAGTTCCGCGCGGCCGGCGACATCGAGCAGAGCACCCGTCGGATTGTGGAAGTCGGGCAGCACGTACGCCATTCGCGCCCCCGTCTGCACCGTCGCGTCGCGAATCGCGTCGAGGTCCCATCGCCTCGACGAACGCGCCGATCCAGGGGTCGAGTACTCCCGCGGCCTCAACGGAACGGGCACCGCGCGCGCCGCAGTTCGTCGAATCGCCTCCAGCGCATTGGGATACGTCGGGTGATCGACCACCACCCGGTCACCTGGCGACACCAGCACCTCGAGCAGCAGCCGCCAGGCCTGCTGCGCGCCGGACGTCACCATGATCTGGTCCGGCGACGTGGGCAACCCCCGCTCGTCGTACCGGCGAGCCAGGGCCTGCCGCAGTGTCGCGAGACCGACCGGCTCGATACCGTGACCCGTGTAGTAGGCCGGAAGTGCCTCCAGCGCAGCGGCGTACGCCTGTGTCACTTCGTCGGACGGGGCGGTGACGGCGGCATGGGTCAGATCGATCACCGACGCGGCCGCGCGGGCCGGCCGCCCCGCCAGGGTGGTCCGCGGCAGTGCGACCGTGCTGCGGGAACCCTGCCTGCTCAACAGGTACCCCTCGTCACGCAGTGCCGCGTACGTGTTGGTGACGGTGGTGCGGGACAGCGACAGGGCTCCCGCCAGATCGCGCTCACTGGGCAGGGCGACGCCCAGGGGGATGCGGCCGTCGTGGACCAGGAGCCGGATCCCGTCGGCGAGTGCCCGGTAGACCGGCCGGTGCCGCCCCGACGGCCGCCAGTGCCCGAGGTCCCGCGAGAGAGTCGAGGCACCGATCACGCGAGTCACCATGAGGTCCAGTATCCACCTCGGTGGACACCGGGGTGCAGTCCAGTTCAGGCGGTGCGGACGGATCCCATGAGGAATGCCCCGGTACCCGGGAGCCATCCGACGGTGCCGTTCTCGAACACGTTGTAGCGGCCGTGGCCCGTCGGAGTGCGCTTCTCGTCGGTGAGCGGGTAGCCGAGCGATCCACTCGGGCCGCCGTGCGCGAGGTACCAGGCGAGGATGTCGCCGTGCACCTCGTGCGCGCCGCCCTCGGGGAGCGCGAAGACCGTGGCGTGCTGGAACTCGAGCATGCCGCCGCCGCGCGGCCCCAGCATCAGCTCACCGACACGGTCACCGATCCACGAGTGCTCGAAGCTGAAACGCTCGAACTGGCACTGGAAGACCTCGAGCCCGACGTAGGTGCTGTCCATAGCGGTCCTCCACTGACCTGCTCTCGCCGAGAGGGGGATCCGTTTTGTTCCACCTCATAGCGAACCTGAGCCACAGTATGAGCCATCCTGGCGTTATCGTCACGCCA
The DNA here is from genome assembly GCF_019836145.1 of Rhodococcus sp. BP-241. Lineage (NCBI taxonomy): Bacteria > Bacillati > Actinomycetota > Actinomycetes > Mycobacteriales > Nocardiaceae > Rhodococcus > Rhodococcus sp. BP-241. The sequence goes on from NZ_JABUEI010000006.1 coordinate 77,951, forward strand.
TTTGTGATATCTCGACCGTGTCAGGACAGGATGTCGCGCCGCACGATGGTCTGGTCACGGCCCGGACCGACGCCGATGTACGACATGTACGACCCCGAGAGCTCCTCGAGACGCAGCACGTACCTCTGGGCATTGACGGGCAACTCCTCGAAGGTCCGCGCCCCCGAGATGTCCTCCCACCACCCGGGCATCTCCTCGTAGATCGGCTTCGCGTGATGGAACCCGGTCTGCGTCATCGGCATGTCGTCGTGACGCACGCCGTCCACGTCGTACGCGACGCAGATCGGGATGGTGTCGAGCGAGGACAGCACGTCGAGCTTGGTGAGGAAGTAGTCGGTGATGCCGTTGACGCGCGTGGCGTACCGCGCGATGACGGCGTCGAACCAGCCGGTGCGCCGGGCGCGGCCGGTGGTGACACCCACCTCGCCGCCCTGCTTGGCCAGGTACTCGCCCGACTCGTCGAACAGCTCCGTCGGGAACGGGCCCGAGCCGACGCGCGTGGTGTACGCCTTCAGGATGCCGAGGACGGTGGTGATCCGACCCGGGCCGACGCCCGAACCCACGGCCGCGCCGCCCGCCGTCGGGTTGGACGACGTGACGAACGGATAGGTGCCGTGATCGACGTCGAGGAGCGTGCCCTGCGAACCCTCGAGCAGCACCGTCTCGCCGCGCTCGAGCGCCTGGTTCAACGCGAGCCGGGTGTCGGCGATGCGGTGCTTGAAGCCCTCGGCCTGGCCGAGCACCTCCTCCACCACCTTCTCCGACTCGAGGGCGCGCCGGTTGTAGATCTTGGCGAGCACCTGGTTCTTGAATTCCAGTGCGGCCTCGACCTTCTGGGTCAGGATCTTCTCGTCCAGGACATCCGCCGCGCGCACTCCGACGCGGGCGATCTTGTCCTGATAGCACGGGCCGATGCCGCGTCCGGTGGTGCCGATCTTGCGGGCACCGAGGAAACGTTCGGTGACCTTGTCGATGGCCACGTGGTAAGGCATGATCAGGTGCGCATCGGCGCTGAGCAGCAGTTTCGACGTGTCCACGTCGCGCTTCTCGAGGCCGTCGAGTTCGGTGAGCAGCACACCCGGATCCACGACGACGCCGTTGCCGATCACGTTGTTCACACCGGGCGAGAGGATGCCCGACGGGATGAGGTGAAGCGCGAACTTGTCGCCGTTCGGCAGCACCACGGTGTGGCCGGCGTTGTTGCCACCCTGGTAGCGCACCACCCACTGCAGTCGCTCGCCGAACAGATCCGTGGCCTTGCCCTTGCCCTCGTCGCCCCACTGGGCGCCGATGAGGACGATTGCCGGCATGTGTTGCTCCATCACTCGGGTGGACAGCCGGACCATCCCGGGCTGTGGCACGTGTCGGAACGCACTTCGTGACGTGCGGAACGCGCACCGACCATGACCGGTGACACAGTGTACCGCCCGAGACGACACGTGCCGCTCACAGCCGACCGCACACCGTACTGCCTGGTCTTCTGTCGCGGCGGCACGGTCAAAGCGACGCGAAATCGAGACCGGGCAAGCGCCTTCCCGCGGTCCACGACGACCGTGTCCTGATTAGGGTGGGGCAGACCCGTCCGGCTGAGAAGGAATTCGCGTGACTCCGTTCGTCTTGCAGTGCGGCAGGCCCTTGCTGCCCATCGCGCTGTCCTCGCTACCGCTCACCGCGGTACCCGAGGTGCCGTCGAAGGAGGAGTGCGACGCCCTGCTCGCCGAACTCGACGCGGTGCACGACCCCCGGCTGATCGTGCTCGGCACCGACGCCTCGCTCGCCGCCGTCCTCACCCGGTTGATGCGGCGCGACCGACTCGACATCGAGCTCGCCTACGTCGCCGAGACCGCCAGCGAGGCCAGCCACCTCTTCCGCGTCGGCACCGGATCGCGCGCCGCCAAGGTCGCGCTGTCCGGCACCGCCTCCCCCACTCCCCTCATCCGTGACGACGCCGGATCGGCCGTCGTCGGACTCGCCACCGTCTCGGGGCCGTCGGGCCACCTCGTCGGCGAGGCCTACGTCGACGACACCAAGCTCTTCTCCGGTGAGGTGCCGGGCATCGAGGTCACCCCGACGCTCGAGATGCCGGGACTCCGAGCTCGGGTGCAGGGCAAGCGCGGACTGTTCCGCCGCCGCTGGATCACCGGCCGGGCGATGCAACTCGGAGCCACGGCGGCGCGTCTGACGAAGGACGGCATCGACATCCCCCGCGAGACCACCCGGTCCACCATCTACCGCCACGACAAGCAGTGGTTGCTCGTACGTTAGCGCCGACTGATACTGCTGCTCAGCATCTTTCGTAGTTCTTCCGCGTCCCGTGGTCGCGATCCCGGTTCGAGCATGCCGTCCCGGACGAGGTCCGCCGCGAGCGCCAACGGCCACGGTGTCCGCAACCTGGCCCGACCCAGCAGGTCGATGTCCGACAGCAACGTCACCGGATCCCCCTGCACCACAGCGCCGTCCACGACCACGGCGACCGAGTGCGACCACTCCAGCGCCAGGGCCACGTCGTGTGTCGACAGCACCACGGTCGTGTGGTGATTCTCCAGGCGGTGCAGCGCGGCGAACATCTCGTCGACGCCCTGAGGATCGAGCCCGGCCGTCGGTTCGTCGAGCAACAGGATGCACGGCCGCATGGCCACGGCGCCGGCCGTCGCGACGCGCTTGCGCTCACCGTAGGACAGCTGGTGCGTCGGCCGAGACCGCAGATGGTCGATGCCCATCACCTCGAGCGCCGCCTCCGTGCGGTCGCGCACCTCGTCGGGCCCCAGGCCGAGGTTCACCGGACCGTAGGCGACGTCTCGGTACACGTCGACCGAGAACAACTGATCGTCCGGATCCTGCAGCACCAGTTGCACTTCCTGGCGATGTGCCCGCAGGCCCGACCGGCTGTGGCGCAGTGCGACGTCGTCGATCTCCACCCGACCGCCATCGGGAACGATCGCTCCGGACAGGCACCGCAGCAGGGTCGTCTTGCCCGAGCCGTTGGCGCCCAGGAGCGCCACCCTCGCCGCGGCGGGAACGCTCAGGCTCGCGCCGGCCAACACCGGCGGCCCGCCCTGATACCGCACCTCGAGGTCGCGGGCGGTGAGCGTGCGGTGGCTCATGCGCGATGTCCCAGCAGGGACAGCGCCACCACGGCTCCCAGCACCGCCACGACGGTCACCAGGAAGCTCGGCGAACTGCGCTGCCGGTCGACCGGATCCGCCGAGACCGCGTCGCCGAACTCGCGACCCGCCAGCCCCGCCTCGAGCCGCGAGGCCCTGTCCCACGACTTGATCAGCACGGCGGCCGTCAGCAGACCCGCGGAATGCAGCGACCGGCGCGGCGACGAGTAGCCGAGGCGGGCGGTCTGCGACTGGCGGATGGTGCGTACCGACGACAGCAGCACGAACAGGAAGCGGTACATCACGGCGGCGACGTCGATGCATGCCTGCGGTACCCGCAGCCGTCGCAACCCGGTCAGGATGTCGATCATCGGTGTCGTGACGGCCAGCAGGAGCACGGCCGACGTCCCGGCGATCGCGTGACCGGACACCTCCAGCGCTCGTCGCGCGCTGTCGGCCGTGACCCCGACACTCCAGTCCGGCGTGGCGGTCACCGTGACGGCGACGGAGACGGCGCCGAGGGCGATGAAGGCTGCGGGCGCGGTGAGCGCACGCAGCACCGGCCGGAGCGGTGTGCGGGCAGCCCCGACGGCCGCACCGAGCGCGACCACCGTGACGATCAGCGCGCCGGGCCACGGCGGGAGCAGCAGCGCGCACAGCACGAGACCCAGCGACAGTGCCGCCTTGTCCCCCACCGCGCGCGTGCGCCACGGACTGGCCCAGGCCGCGTCGTCGACCGCGAGACCCTGCACCTACGTCCGTTCGAGTTCGGTGCGGAGCGCGTCGAGCTTGCGCCGACCGCGCAGCGCCGCCAGCACGTACCCGAGGACGAGCCCACCCAGCGCGGCCTGCAGCGCGAAGAGACCCGACTCCACCTCGCCCGACGTCGGCGAGAACACCGACTCGAACCACGGCACGTAGTCCGGGTGGTCCTCCTCGATCTGCGACGTGGCGGCCGAATCGGTACCGACGAACCGCTCCTCGTCGCCGCTGCGTCCCGCGTCGAGCATCAGCGCGGCGCCGACGATGAGGACGATCCCGAGGACGAGCAGCAGGTTGATCACGACGTTCCTACGCATCGACGGCACCCTTCTCGCGGCGGAGCACTCCGAGGTCCCGCAGCTCCGGCGTCGCCACGGTCCGCAGGACGCGGAACACCAGCACACCCAGCAGGCCCTCCGCGATGGCGAGCGGAATCTGGGTGACAGCGAAGATGGACAGGAACTTGGTGACGGCTCCGAGTACGCCGCTCTGCGGATCCGGGAACGCGAGCGCGATCTGCACCGACGTCGTGCAGTACGTCGACAGGTCGGCCAGCATCATCGCGAAGAACACCGACAGCGACAGACCACCGCCCAGCCGGCCGGTGAGACGGAACGCGGCGTACCCCACCCACGGGCCGACGATCGCCATGGAGAACGCGTTGGCGCCCAGCGTCGTCAGGCCGCCGTGCGCGAGCAGCAACGCCTGGAAGAGCAACACCACCGTGCCGAGGAACGCCATGACCGGCGGCTTGAACAACACCGCCCCCAGCCCAGTTCCGGTGGGATGACTCGAGCTGCCCGTGACGGACGGCAGCTTGATGGCGGAGAGAACGAAGGTGAAGGCACCGGCAGCACCCAGCAGCAGACGGCTGCGGGGGTTCTCCCGGACCTGGACGACGACGGCGCGAGCGCCGTGAACGACGAACGGCGCCGCGGCGCACGTCCAGACTGCCGCGTGAACGGGTGGCAGAAAACCCTCGGCGATGTGCACGAGTGGAACTCCTCAGATTGCGCGTCCGATTCGAGTCTCACGTGCCGGATCGGCGATCTGACTCACGGACGACGAGGCCCGCTCACAGTGGCGCGACCGTTCCGGATTCTCACCGGATTCCCCTCGCCAGCACGTCGCAGGTACTGACCTGCCGTGTCATGGTCGCACAGGTGTTCCGATGCCTGTCACCATCCCGACCGGCCTGCTACCAGGTGAGCTCGTCGCGGCAGGTGGCACCGTGCACCGCGGGCTCGACCTGCACGGTGGCGTGGTCCAGGCCGTAGGCCGAGAGCACTTCCTTCCCGCGGGCCAGCATCACCGATCCGGAACCGTCCGACGTGATGTGCACCGTGGCGACGTCCATGCCGGTGGTGAGGGTCCAGACGTGCAGGTCGTGGACGTCGACGACTCCGGGCAGCGCCCGCAGATCGGCCTCGAGCGCACCGATGTCCACCGACGACGGGCTGGCCTGCGTGAGGATGCGCAACGACTGGCCGGCGAGCGAGAGTGCCCGCGGCACCACCCACAGCGAGATGGCGATACCCACGACGATGTCCGCCCACGTCCAGTCGAACGCCAGGAGCAGCACACCGGCGACGAGCACCCCGACGCTGCCCACGGTGTCCGCGAGCACCTCGAGATAGGCCCCGCGTACCGCGATGGAGTCCTTCGCGTCGGCGCGGATGAGCAGCATGACGACGATGTTGGCGACGAGTCCCGCGGCGGCCGTCAGCACCATCGCGAGGCCCGGGATGTCCGGCTGGTCCCCGATGCGGCGGATCGCCTCGACGAAGATGAAGACCGCGACTCCGAGCAGCAGCACCGCGTTGGCGACAGCGGTGAGGACCTCGGCCCGGTGCCACCCGAATGTCCGTGCGGCGGAACTCGATCCGCGCCGGGCCATCGTGAGCGCGACGAGGCCCATCGACATGCCGATGATGTCGGTGAGCATGTGCCCGGCATCGGCGAGCAGGCCCAGCGAATTGATGATGAGGCCGACGGTCAGCTCGAGGGCGAAGAACGCGACGAGCACGAACCACGCGATCCCCATGCGTCGCAGCCGCCCGGTGCCGGCCTCACCAGCCGCCGGTGTGTGCGCATGTCCGTGCCCCGCTCCCATGATCGAGACCATACATGCGAATGTGTGCATATGGTGAGTCACGCTTTCCGCGGGGCTTCCGTACTCGAGGAGGGGTTGCAGCCTCCGCGGGAACACGGAACGGCTGCGGGAACCCAGAGACCTCCGGCGTCAGCGGAACGCGATGGCCATCCCGGCCGCGAGCAGACGCCGTAGCCGTTCGGGATGACGCAGGTCGTCCCACGTCCACCGCACCACATGGCAGCCGAGCGCGCGGAGGGCGTCCTCGCGCAGCTTCTCGTCGATCACCGACTGTGCTCCGCCGCGATACTTCATCAGCCCGTCGAACTCGCCCACCAGCCGACCGTCCCAGTCGAAATCGGTGCGGGCCACGATGCGACCACGATCGTCGAGGAAGCGATGCTGCAGCCTCGGCGAGGCAATCTCGGGCCACTGCATCATCAGGGCTCGGCTCCACGATTCGCCGATGCTCTCGGTGAGAGGGCTCGCGAGGTCCACCGCGCGGCGGGCGGTGGCGATGCCGCGACGGCGCCCGAGCCGTGCGAGGCACTCCTGCAGATCCGGCGCCTCCGTGCGGAGTGCGGACTCGACAGCGCACAGCGCACGATCGAGTCCCACTGTTGCACGCGATGTCGAGCGCCGTCCGAGTCGGCGTCGTGACCTGCACACCGTCGACGGTGGTGACGTCCAGCGGGGACAGCGGGACCCGGTGCTCGGCGACCCTCCTCGTCGACGCACCACCTCCTCGACCGTCGACGCTCACGTGCACCCGGTCTCGGTCGGGAGCGAGAAGGGGGAGCCGATGCAGCGCCGCCGCGGACTCGTGACTGGCGACGGCCACCGCGGTGCGTCCCGCCATGACTCCGAGCACGCGCAGGCGGTAGCGCTCGTCTGGTGATGCCGACGCCCACTCCGAGCCGGGGCCGTAGGAGCCGCGGCTCACGCGGACCAGTTCGCCGCGCCTCACCAGACCGCGCAGCGCCGCATCGGTCACGTCACCGGTCGCGCGGCGGTGCAGGTCCATGGCGGTGAGTGTCGATCACGCGCGGACGGGGACACGCCTTCCTGTCGCCCGCCTGTGGAGCACCCTCGTCCTGTGTACCGGCAGCTCCCGCAGGGGTTCCGTACTCGAGGAGGGGTTGCAGCGTCCGCGGGAACACGGAACGGCAGCGGGAACCTAGTAGTCGAGCTCCGGCGGCACGGCGGGGTGGTCGACGGTCGGGGGCAGGGTCGCCAGCGCGGAGATCCGCGAGAGCCCTGCCACCTGGAGCAGGTCGACGACGATGGATCGGATCTGCGCGAGCACCACCACCGCGGACAGGCCGGCGTCCTGCATGAGCTCCGCCTTCGCACCGACTGCCACGTGCCGGAGAACCCGCGCTGCCTCTGCTCGGTCGGGTTGCTCGCCGGGATCAGCGAGCATCATCTTCCGCACCACCTCGGTGGCCTGCGCGAGCTTCTCGACGAGGTCGACCAGTCGGGGGTCGAGAATCTCGTCGTCGCGCACCAGGGACAGGGAGCGCCTGGCGAGAACCCGGATGTTGCGCACCGCGTTGTCCAGCGGATCCGCCGTCGCTGCCAGCTCGGCCAGGCGCTGCTTGCTGTTCCAGTACAGCGGGGAGATGCGGCTGATCTCGCGCCCGCCCTTGAGATCGGTGCGCATCGCGTCGATGGCCGGTTGTGTGGCGCGCGCAGCCTTCAGTGCCTTGGCGATCGGTTCCGCGTCGTTGGCCAGGAGACCGTCCGCGACGAGTTGCAGTACTCGGCCCGACGTGGCGATGACGGTGGCCGCGTCCTTGCGTGCGCGGCGCACGGGGTGCGTCGGCACGACGGCGACGACGGCGAGTCCCACCAGACCGCCGATCAACGCGTCGACCATGCGGTTGAGTCCGCCGGCGTTGCCCGGCGGGATGAGCGTCGCCACCAGCACGGCCGACGATCCCGCCTGCATCGCGATGATGGCGCCGCTGTCGAGGAAGACCGCGGTCGACATCGCGAGCGCGACGACCAGGGCGATCTGCCACGGGCCGGTCCCGATGAGGGCGATGATCGCGTCACCGACACCGATACCGACCGTGACGCCGACGACGAGTTCGGCCGAGCGTCGCATCCGCGCCCCGAGGGACACACCGAGCGAGACGACGGCCGCGATCGGTGCGAAGAAGGGCGTGACGTGCCCGACGACGTCCGTCGCCACGAACCACGCGATGCCCGCGGCGAGCGCGCACTGGATGATCGGCAACCCGGAGACACTCAGTCGCCGCAACGAGGCGTCGATCCGCGCGGAGCCGCGGGTGCGCAGGCCGAGATGCGGGGCCGTGAATCGTGGGTAGCTCCCGAATCGGCCCATCAAGCTGGTGCTAGCCGACGCCGAGTTCGTCCGCGGCGCGCGGATCGCAGTCCTCGAGCAGGTCGAGGCAGCGGGCGTACTCGTCCGTCTCCCCGATCGACTGCGCGGCGCGGGCCAGGACGGCCACGCAGCGCAGGAAGCCGCGGTTGGGCTCGTGGCTGTACGGCACGGGTCCGAAGCCCTTCCAGCCGTTGCGACGCAGCTGGTCGAGACCGCGGTGGTAGCCGGTGCGTGCGTAGGCGTACGCGGTGATGGTGCGGCCGTCGGACAGGGCGGCCTCGGCGAGGTAGGCCCACGCGATCGACGCGGTGGGGTGCGCCGCGGCCACCTCCTCGGGGGCCGTGTGGTTCAGGAGAGCGGACTCGGCCTCGTCGTCGCCGGGCAGCAGGGTGGGCTGGGGACCGAGGAGATCACCGAAGGAAGTCATGACGACAGTCTCCCACGGAGCGCGCGGGAGACGTCGGGCGCTGGATAAGGTGCACGCGTGTCCCCGGATAACTCGCGCCCCGCCGCACCGCGCCGCATCGAACCCAGCGCCGCACCGAAGAAGGTGTCGACACGTTCCGGTGGACGGCGGCGCGGACCGTGGATCGCGGCGGCCCTCGTGGCCCTGCTGGCGATCGCGGGTGTCGTGGCGTTCGCACTGCTGCGCGGCGGCACGAGCGTCACGGGTCCGAGTGACGACGAGAAGATCCGCACCTCGATCGACACCTTCACCACGGCGTTGCGTGACGGCGACCTGACCGCTCTGCGCGGCGTCACGTGCGGCGCGCTGGCGTCCTTCTACGGCGGCATCTCCGAGGTCGACTTCGCCGCGACGCACGACGCCGCCGTCGCATCCGGAACGGTGCCGGTGGTACAGAGCGTCGACACCATTCAGATCACCGAAGCGGAACCGCCGGATCAGACGACGGCGATCGCACAGGTCACCGCGCGCACCGAGGGCGCGGAGCCCTCGGCGCGCACGTTCGACCTCGCGCTGGACGGCGAGACCTGGAAGGTCTGCGCCTGACCGCGCTCGTGCGCCTCTTGCGCATCCGGGGATGCGCAAGAGGCTCACGGGTCAGCCCGCTGACACACTCCGACCGGCGGACTTCAGGTCGTTGCACGCCTCGACGACGCGCGCCGTCATACCGGCCTCGGCCTTCTTGAGGTAGCTGCGCGGGTCGTAGGCCTTCTTGTTACCCACCTCGCCGTCGACCTTCAGCACGCCGTCGTAGTTGCTGAAGAAGTGGCCGGCGATGGGCCGACTGAACGCGTACTGGGTGTCGGTGTCGACGTTCATCTTCACGACGCCGTACTCGAGGGCCTCCTCGATCTCACTCTTGGCCGAGCCCGAGCCGCCGTGGAAGACGAAGTCGAAGGGCTTGGAGCCGGCAGCGAGTCCGAGCTTCTCGGTGGCGACGCGCTGGCCGTCCGCGAGCACCGACGGCTTGAGCTTGACGTTGCCCGGCTTGTAGACGCCGTGGACGTTGCCGAACGTCGCGGCCAACAGGTAGCGCGATCCGGCATCGCCGGCACCGAGCGCCTCGACCGTCTTCAGGAAGTCCTCGTTCGAGGTGTACAGCTTGTCGTTGATCTCCGCCTCGACGCCGTCCTCCTCGCCGCCGACCACGCCGATCTCGATCTCCAGGATGATGCGCGCCGCGGCGGCCCGGGCCAGCAGATCCTTGGCGATCTCGAGGTTCTCGTCGATCGGCACCGCGGAGCCGTCCCACATGTGCGACTGGAAGAGGGGGTTCTTCCCGGCGTCGACGCGCTCCTGCGACACCGCGAGGAGCGGACGCACGTAGGTGTCCAGCTTGTCCTTGGGGCAGTGGTCGGTGTGCAGCGCGATGGTGACGTCGTACTTCGCGGCGACGACGTGGGCGAACTCGGCGAGCGCGACGGCGCCGGTGACCATGTCCTTCACACCGAGGCCGGACGCGAACTCCGCGCCACCGGTGGAGAACTGGATGATGCCGTCGCTGCCCGCGTCGGCGAAGCCCTTGATGGCCGCGTTGACGGACTCGGATCCCACGCAGTTGATGGCGGGAAAAGCGAACTTGTGTTCCTTGGCGCGGCCGAGCATCTCGGCGTACACCTCGGGAGTTGCGATCGGCACGAAGAAACCTCCACGGTGAGCGAACGGGGCACCCGATCAGGTGCGGTCACTAGCAGTATGTCAACCGAGGTGACGCCGGTCGCGCCCTGCCCGATCTACTCGCCGGTAGTTGCTGAGAGTTGCTCGTGAGTTGTACTACCCGCCACTCGGCGTGCGGGTATCGGCTGCTCTCGCCGGTACTGTGGGCGCTTGTGACTACCGTGGCCGCCTCCGTGACCGACCTCGCCCTGCTGCCGGGGTTCCTCGATCCCGTCAACCTGCTGAACTCGTTCGGCACCTGGGTCCTGGTCGGTCTGCTGCTGGTGGTGTTCATCGAGTCGGGCCTGCTGTTCCCGCTGCTCCCGGGCGATTCGCTGCTGTTCACGGCCGGTCTGATCGCCGCGTCGAAGAGCGCGGAGATCGAGCCGTTCGCGCCGCTGTGGGTGCTGTTGGTGACCATTCCGATCGCCGCGGTGCTGGGTGATCAGGCGGGATATCTGATCGGCAAGAAGGCCGGCACGGGCCTGTTCACGGACGACGCCCGCTTCCTGAAGAAGCGCTACATCGACGAGTCGCACGCGTTCTTCGAGAAGCACGGACCCATCACCATCTTCCTGGCGCGCTTCGTGCCCATCGTGCGTACGTTCGCGCCGGTCGTGGCCGGCGCCTCGGGCATGCGCTACCGCACGTTCATCACCTACAACGTCGTCGGCGGCATCGTCTGGGGCTCGGGCGTCACGCTGCTCGGCTACCTGCTGGGCCAGATCGCCGTCATCCGCGACAACGTCGACATCATCTTCCTGCTCATCGTCGCCGTGTCCGTCCTGCCCATCGCCTGGGAGGTCGGCAAGCGGATCGTCTCCTCGCGCCGCACCCCGCTCGGTGAGGCCGTCGACGCGTTCGACGGCAAGCTCGACGGCAAGGTCGAGCCGTCCAAGTGGTCCGAGCCGGCCCAGAGGTCGGACACTGCTCAGCGGTCGGAACCAGCTCAGTGGTCCGAGCCCGTCCAGCGCACCGAGCCCGCTCCGCGCGACTCGTCCTCGTAGATCGGTCCCCCGTTCATGCTTCTCGCCGGTAGCACCGTGCTCGCCGAAGGCGGCGCGATGGGATTCCTCGAATCGGCCGGGCCCACCCTGGTCTGGCTCATCGTGGTGTCCTTCGTGTTCCTCGAGTGCGCCGTCATCGTGGGCCTCTTCCTTCCGGGCGACTCGCTGCTGATCACCGCCGGTATCGGACTGGCCGCCCACGCCTCGGGCACCTCGCACGTGTGGGCGCTGTCCGCGGGCGCGTTCCTGGCCGCCATCGCCGGTAATCAGGTGGGGTACATGATCGGTAAACGCACCGGTCATCGCCTCGTGGCGCGCAAGAACGGCAAGTATGTCAACACCGCGAATCTCGAGAAGGTCAACCGACTTCTCGAGAAGCACGGCTTCTGGGCGGTGCTCGTCGCGCGCTGGATCCCGTGGGTGCGGACCCTGTGCCCGATGGTCGCCGGTGCCGGCGGGATGAACCACCGCCGCTACACCATCGCCAGCACGCTGGGTGCGCTCATCTGGGCACCCGTGCTGCTGCTGATCGGGTTCTACTTCGGAGCGGTGCTCGACAAGGTGTCGTGGCTGTTCCCCACCGTGCTCACGCTGATGATCGTCTCGATCGTGGTCGGCACCATCTTCGGTCTGTACCAGTACCGCAAGGAGATGAAGAAGCCGGTGGAGACCACTGAAGTGCACGATCTCTGACGTGCACGATCTCTGACGGCTGACGTTCAGCCGAGGCTGTGCGCCGCCTCCATCAACATCCAGCCGCCGAGCTGGACGGAGAAGTCGCGCTCCGGCACGGACGACGACGTGACGGTGCCGGCGCTGAACCGGGCGATCGACGCACCGAACGAGGGCAGCTTGGCGATGGCGGACCAGTCGCTCCCGAACAGCGGCAGGCCCTCGATGGACAGGCAGTTGTCCCACGCGGCCTCCGCCGACGCCAGCACGATGTCGGCGGCGACCGAGCGCGCCTCGTGGTCCTCGTCGTCGTCTCCGGGCAGCGACGTCGCCACCAGTGCGAGGTACCGGGCGAGGATCCCGTTGAACAGGCCACCGTCCCCTCCCCCGCCGCCGATGATCACGCCGTCTTTCGTGAGGTGCTGCTGCACGGCGGCGACGAGTCGATGCACGCGCTCGCGGTGCTTGTCGTCACCGAGGCTGATCGCGAGTTCGGTCTCGGCGCCGAGCACGACGCCCTGGCAGTAGGAGTAGATCGGCGTCTCGACGCGGCCGTCTGCGTGGATGCCGTCGAGCACGAGATGGGTCGTCGGATCGACGAGAGTCGCGTCGATCCAGTCGGCCATGGCCTGGGCGCGCCACAGCTTGCCGGTCCGTGCGAGCAGCACCGCCGCCGGGCCGTTGGCCGGCACGTTGAAGAAGTCGCTCTTCCTGGACCAGCGGATACCGCCCCCGTGCGCCGGATCCCAGGCGTCGAACAGCTCCGACTCCAGGGCCGCGATCGCGGTGCGATTGTCGACGAGGTGCAGACGTTGCGCTCGCTCGAGGGACAGCCCCAGCCACGCCATGTCGTCGTAGTACGAGTTGGTCCAGCCGGTGAGGTTGCGCAGCCGGTGGGTGCGCGCGATCCGGGCCAGCCGTCGTCGGCGGCGCGCCGACGGCGCCCGCTCCTCGGCGTCGACCACACAGTCGATGAGGTGCGCCTGCCACCAGTAGTGCCAGCGGAAGAACAACCGCTCCCGTCGGACCGGCGGCCACGCCACGACACCCAGAGCCGTCCCCGGCAGTCCCCACAGACGGCGGACGTGGCGAGAGAAGACGGCCTCCTCGGCGGCGTCCGCCCTGGAGGACCACGTGTCGTGCATGATTCGATCCTGCCAGTACCCCTCGGCTCGGGAGCCGTCGGGCACGGTCACCAGGCCAGGTCGGGATCCGCGTGCTGCCGGATCCAGGCGTGCATCGTGATCCCGGCTGCGACACCGGCATTGATACTGCGGGTGGAGCCGAACTGCGCGATGGACACCGTCATCGACGCGGCGGCGCGCGCGTCGTCGGTCACGCCCGGGCCCTCCTGACCGAAGAGCAGCAGCGCATTCCGCGGGAGAACGGCAGTCTCGAGCGGGACGGACCCGGGCACGTTGTCGACGGCCACCACCGTCAGGCCCGCCTCGGCGGCGTAGGCCATCAGTCCGCCGACGTCGGCGTGGTGCTCGATGTGTTGGTAGCGGTCGGTGACCATCGCACCGCGACGGTTCCACCGTCGACGCCCGACGATGTGCACCGCGGCGGCGCCGAACGCGTTGGCCGTACGGACGACCGTCCCGATGTTGGCGTCGTGCGCGAAGTTCTCGATGGCCACGTGCATCGGATGCCGGCGCGTGTCCAGGTCCGCGACGATCGCCTCGCGCGTCCAGTACCGGTACGCGTCGACGACGTTGCGCCGATCCCCCTCGTCGAGGAGTTCCGGGTCGTAGCGGGGATCGGTGGGCCGAGGCCCGTCACGCTCGACGTCCCAGGCGGGTACGCCGCGCGGGTGCTCACCCCACTCGGTGGCACCCGCCTCGTCGCTGCGGTCGTTCTCGGTCAACTCAGGAATGGGACAGACGGCGGTTGACCTCGCGGGTCAGCCAGACCGGGGAGAACCGCGAGCCCATGGACAGTGCCTTGGACGGGAGCCCCACCGGGAAGTGCACCTTGTGGTAGATCCGCTTGGCGGGCTGCGTCGACTTGAAGATCGCGTCGGCGACGTCCTGCGCGGTCAGCTTGATGCCCAGCGAGCCGGTGGTGCCGGTCTGGATCCCCTTGGTCATGGCGGTCTGGACGAAGAGCGGCCACATGGCCTTCACGGCGATGTCGTGCTTGTGCCACTCGAGGTCGAGCGCCTCGGTGAGCCCGCGCACCGCGAACTTGGTCGCGCCGTACGTGGCGAGCTCGGGCTGGCCGTAGATGGCGGAGGCGGAGCACAGGTTCACCACCTGGGCGCCGCGCGTCTTCTTCAGGTACGGGAACGCTTCGAGCAGCCCGTTCAGCACGCCGCCGACGTTGATGTCGAACTGCTTGCGGTGCGTCTCGATGGCCTGCTCGGCGAACTGGCCCGCGATGAGGATGCCCGCGTTGTTGATGAGCACGTCGAGTCGCCCGCCCGCCGCCTCGTCGAACTCCTTCAGTCGCTCGGTGAACTGCGCGGTGTCGGTGACGTCGAGGATTCCCGTCGTCGACGTCGAGCCCTTCGCCGCGATCTCCTTCGCGAGAGAGGCCAGTCCCGTCTCGTCGATGTCGTACGCACCGACGTGGTACCCGGCGGCGGCGAACGTGAGTGCGGTGGCCCGCCCGATGCCGGCTGCTGCGCCGGTGATGAAGACAGTAGGTTGAGACATGTCTGAAGAGTAAAGGGTCGGGCTGAGCTGCAACAGAGCGGTGAGCCGAAAACTTACCGCCGAGTAGCTTCCGGTGTCCTCGGAGGCGCTCACGGGAGGGATCCGAGTCGATGGACCACGAGAGAGTGGGTCGGGCGGTGGCCGTGGTCACCGCCATCTACGTCGTCGTGCTGGCGGTCTGGGCGCTCGTGCTCCTGCCCAAGGCCCCGGACGGCACCGTTCCGTATCAGATCGCTGCGCTGGTCGCGGGCTTCGGCGCGGCACTGGGACTCGCGATGATGGCTGCCGGGCGCCCGACCGCCGACGAACGCCGCATGCGCGACCACGGGCTCGAGGGGTGGGCCGTCGTCGACGAGGTACGGGAGATCGGAGCCGAGACGGAGGTCGACCTCACGATCACCGTGCCCGGGTCGGGGTCCTACCCGGGCACCGTCCGCCGCACGGGGTCCGTTCGGTACGAGGTCGGCGCGACCGTTCCCGTCGTCGTCGATCCCGACGACCGGACGCGGATTCGGTTGTGACACCGACCGGCTCGACCCGGCACCACACCGTTCTCGACACCCCGGTGGGTCCTCTCACCGTCGTGCGCACCGGGACGGCGCTGTCGGGCGTCTACTTTCCCGGTCACCGTCCGGCACCGGCTCCCGGCCGGATCGGTACCGCCCGGGCGGACGGGTTCGACGAGATCCGCGATCAGTTGGCGGAGTACTTCGGCGGCCGGCGGCGCCGCTTCGATCTCGAGCTGGCCCCGGTGGGCACCGAATTCCAGAACGAGGTGTGGGCTGCGCTCCGGACGATCCCCTACGGCGAGACGTGGACGTACTCCGCTCTGGCAGTCGCCGTCGGCCGGCCCACCTCGGTGCGAGCGGTGGCGTCGGCCAACGCCCGCAATCCGTTGTCGATCGTCGTGCCGTGCCACCGCGTCATCGGAATGTCCGGCAGCCTCACGGGTTTCGCCGGCGGCGTCGAGCGCAAACGCCTGCTGCTCGATCTCGAGTCGGGAACCCCGACGCTGTTCCCGTGAGGGAGTCGACGAGCGCGTACTGAGCGCCGATGTAGGTCGCGAGCACCGCGACCTCGAGGACGTCGCGCAGGCGCGCGTCGGCCGTGGTCCGCCGCACGAGCACCATGCCGTCGGAGACGGTGAACAGCGTCGATCCGACGACGGCACGGGTGTCGCCGTCCGCACCGAGAACGGACATGGCACCGAGGGCAACGCCGTAGGCCATGGAGATCGGTGCAATGGTCGGGGCGTGTCTCGTGGCCAGCACGGCGCCGCCCGCCCATCCCGCCGCTCGAAGCAGAGCATGGTGCGGCCGCACGCGAGAACCGTTGCGATGCAACAGTACCGACCAGCACCCCTGCATGACGCCGAACGACGACGCCCCCGCAGTGAACCGGCGATCGTCGTCCGGATCGATCATCGCGACGTCGCCGAGCGTCGCCGCCGAGAGCCCCGCAGCCAGCAGTGGCGAGCGGTGGGCGCCGGACCGCACCGCGAGAATCGGCATGAGGAGCGGCTTGCACACCGCCTGCACGACGGGTCGATGCGTGGCGGCACCGACGATGGTGCCCGCCGCAGCGACGGCGTAGGCCAGGGTCGTGGCCCTGCGGACCAGCGTGGCGGACGACCCGGACGGCATGCGGACACCGTAACCGACCCCACACTGGATTTCGATAGTTAGCTTATGTAACGTTAAGGGAGTGCAGACCACGGCGATGCGAACCGACGAACTGCGGACACTGCTGTCCGAACTGGTCACCACGACCTCGCGTTTCACCCGGCTCGCGGCCTCGGTCGCGCCCGCGGAGCATCCCCGTACGTGGTCGCGCGCGCTCTCCCTGCTCGACGAGTACGGCGCGATCCGGATCAGCGAGTTCGCCCGCCTCGACCGATGCTCGCAACCCTCGGCGACGGCCCTGCTGCGCACGCTCCACGAGAACGGTCTCGTCGACCGCATGACGGATCCGACCGACTCCCGCGCCGTGGTCGTGTCGATCTCGGACCACGGACGCACTTGGCTCGCCGACTCGCGTCGCGCCATCGGCGACGGACTGCTCCGCCACCTGGGCGAGCCCGATCCCGACCAACTCCGACGCATCGTCGAGGGCCTCGACGACCTGCGCTCGGTACTCAAGAACACAGCACGAAAGGAACACCCGTGACGACGATCGAGGAGAAGAAGGACGCGTCCCAGCCGAGCCTTCTGCAGCAACCGAAGGCCGTGTGGGCAGTGGCGTTCGCCAGTGTCATCGCCTTCATGGGGATCGGCCTCGTCGATCCCATTCTCAAGCCCATCGGCGAACAGTTGAACGCGACACCGTCGCAGGTGTCTCTTCTGTTCACGTCCTACATGCTGGTGACGGGCGTGGCGATGCTCGTCACGGGCGTCGTCTCGTCGCGCTTCGGCCCGAAGAAGACACTGCTGGCCGGTCTCGCGATCATCATCGTGTTCGCCGCGCTCGCAGGCTCGTCGAGCACCATCACCCAGATCGTCGGGTTCCGCGCCGGCTGGGGACTGGGCAACGCACTCTTCATCGCGACCGCCCTGGCGACGATCGTCGGCGCCGCGAGCGGTGGCGTCGCGCGGGCCATCATCTTGTACGAGGCCGCACTGGGCATCGGCATCGCCACCGGCCCGCTGGTCGGCGGCGTCCTGGGCAGCATCAGCTGGCGGGGCCCGTTCTTCGGCGTCGCCGTCCTGATGGCCGTGGCCGTCGTGCTGCTCGTCGTCATGCTGCCGGAGGGCGAGAAGCCCACGCACCGAACCTCTCTCGCGGACCCCTTCCGCGCACTGCGGCACCGCGGGCTGCTCACGGTCGGCATCACGGCACTGCTGTACAACTACGGATTCTTCACCCTGCTCGCCTACACGCCGTTCCCGCTCGACCTCGGCACCTACGCGATCGGCTTCATCTTCTTCGGCTGGGGACTCGCGCTCGCGGTGGCCTCGGTGTTCCTCGCACCGCGCCTGCAGCGCCGGTTCGGGACGCTGAACATGATGATGCTCGCGCTGCTCCTCTTCGCCGCCGACCTCGCCGCGATGGCTCTGTTCACGGAGAGCAAGCCGGTTCTGATCGTGTGCGTCGTCCTTGCCGGACTGTTCCTCGGCGTCAACAACACCCTCATCACCGAGACCGTCATGATCTCGGCGCCGGTCGAACGGTCGACCGCCTCGGCGGCCTACAGCTTCGTGCGGTTCGCCGGCGGCGCTGCCGCCCCGTACCTCGCCGGCAAGCTCGGTGAATCCAATGTGCACGTGCCGTTCTGGGTGGGCGCCGCCTGCACCTTCCTGGCCATCGGCGTTCTCGCGACCGGCCGGAAGGTCCTCGCACACGTCGACGATCACGACCCGGCACCGCACAGCGTCGACGAGGCGACAGCGCTCACCGTCGGCGACTGACCAGGGAAAACCGAATCACACCAGTCACATTCACCGCATGAACACCATCTGCACCAAAGGTCACACTTCGATGACGAAGTAACTCTGAAGTAAAGGTCTAGGCGGACCGGAAGGTACGTTCTGTTCGGTCGGGGGACGCGTACACCATTCTTCACCGCTTCTCGGATACGGCAGGAATGCCGTCTTCGGTATCGAAAGGCCATTCATGTCGGACAAGTCCATCACCCGTGCCCGCAGGACGCGGCTCGCTGCAGCAGGCGCCGTGCTCGCCGTGTCGCTGGCTGTCGCCGCACCCGCCGTGGCCGTCGCCCAGCAGGATCAGCCGGACAGCTCGGAGAGCAGCGAGTCCTCCTCGAGTACCACCACCGAGGCTCCCGCCACGTCGAGCACCGAGCAGGCACCCTCGGCGACGGATGCGCCGCCGGTCACCACCGTGCCCACCACCGCTCCCCCGGCCCGGCCGCTGCCGCAGGTCACCGGTTCCGTCGTGGTCGACGACGAGGGCAACTCCTCCATCAAGGTCGACATCGACGCGAAGCTGACCGAGGACGAGAAGAAGGCACTGCAGGTGGCCAAGGACGCTACCAAGGCCGCCGTCGACGCCATCAAGAAGGCGCAGGCATTCCTCGACGACGCCATCGCCGCAGCGCAGGGCGGCGACGCCGCTGCCGAGGCCGAGGTCGACGAAGCGAAGGCCGAGCTCGAGGCATCCAAGGCCGAGGAATCGGCGTCGGTCGCCGAGCAGGAGAGCATCGTCGCCGCCGGTGTCGCCGCCAAGGCGCAGGAAGAGGCGGACGCCGCCAAGGCTGCAGCGGACGAGGAGAAGAGCAAGGCGGACGCCGCTCAGGCCGAGGCCGACGCTGCGAAGGACAAGGCCGACGAGCTCGAGGGCGACGCTGCCGCGGATCCGACCGAGGCAGAGGCCGCGCGTGCGGACGCCGAGGCGAAGGCCGAGGCCGCAGCCGCCGCGCGCACCGCCGCGGAGGAGGCCACGAAGGCTGCCGAGGAGTCGTTGAAGGCCGTCGGTGACGCGTTCGCGACGCTCGACGCCGCCAAGGTCACCACGGCGATCCAGGCCGCGTATGCGAAGGCGTCGACGCTCTTCGCCGCTGTCGTCAAGGCAGCGACGACGCAGGTGGCCGCCACGGTCGCCGAGGAGAACGCGAAGCGGCTCGAAGCAGCCGGTGACGCCGAGGCGGCAGCAGCAGCCGAGGCCGCCGCAGCAGCGAAGGCCGAGGCCGACGCAGCTGCGAAGGATGCCGCGGACAAGAAGGCCGCCGACGAGGCTGCCGCGGAGAACGCCGCCGAGGAGACCGTCACGGTCGAGGTCGGCGACGAGAAGAAGGAGGACGTCGAGGTCGCGACCATCGACTCCACCACGGTCGAGGTCACCGCCTCCGGAATCCGTCTCATCGGCTTCTACGTCGACGGCCCGACGCGCACGTTCAAGGTGGTCGACTACTTCACCGACGACGAGGAGGGCAACGTCATCGTCGCCGGCGAACTGCCGGAGATCGGTCTCGTGTCGTCCGAGTCGAGCCTCGCGGGGTCGGATCAGGCGAGTGCCTCGAACGACGAGGGCGGACTGCCCGTCGCCGCGATCGGCACCGGCGTGGCCGTCGTCGCCGTCGCGGGTGTCGGTGCGTTCGCACTCTCGCGTCGCAAGGGCACTCGCTCCTGACGACCGAGCGCGTGGGTGCGGGGGCTCTCTCGGCCCCGCACCCACGCGCTCTCGGCGTTTTGGGATGATGAAGACATGCCGACACTCGCCTACGTCATCGCCGGATCCGAAGCCACGGGAGGCGCCGGCCTGCAGGCCGACCTCAAGACGTTCGAGCGGCTCGGGGTCTACGGCGTCGGCACCATCACCTGCATCGTCTCGTTCGATCCGAAGGCCGGGTGGGGCCACCGTTTCGTCCCCATCGCGGGACCGGTGATCGCCGACCAGATCGAGGCGGCGACGGCTGCCCACTCACTGGACGTCGTGAAGATCGGCATGCTCGGCACACCCGAGACCGTTGCCACCGTCGCCGAGTCGCTCCGTCAGCAGCCGTGGCGACACGTCGTCGTGGATCCCGTCCTCATCTGCAAGGGCCAGGAGCCGGGCGCGGCGCTGGACACGGACAACGCCCTGCGCGCCGAGATCCTCCCGCTCGCGACCGTCGTCACGCCCAATCTCTTCGAGGCGCAGACCTTGTCGGGAATGGACTCGATCGAGTCCGTCGACGATCTGTCGGAGGCCGCCCGCCGCATCGCGGACCTCGGACCGCGCTACGTGGTGGTCAAGGGCGGCGCGGGTCTGCCCGGCGACGAGGCCGTCGACGTCCTGTTCGACGGCACCGACGTCTCGGTGTTCCGTGCGCCGAAGATCGGCGAGGAGCGCGTCTCCGGAGCCGGCTGCATCTTTGCCGCCGCCATCACCGCCGAGCTGGCGAAGGGTTCCTCGGTCCAGGACGCAGTGGCCACGGCCAAGGACTTCGCGCACGCCGGCATCGTCAGCCGCGTGACGACGAACGCGCCCTTCACCGCCGTCGGCTGGCAGTAGAGCTCAGAGGTTCAGGTCGCCCAGACCGAGGAGGGACCGGTACTCGAGACCCTCGGCCGCGATGACCGCGTCGGCGCCGGTGGCGCGGTCCACCACCGTCGCGACGCCCACCACGACGGCACCGGCGTCACGCAGAGCCGCGACGGCCGTGAGCGGGGAGTTGCCGGTGGTGGTGGTGTCCTCGACGACCAGGACCCGTTTGCCCACGATGTCCGGGCCCTCGATCTGACGCTGCATGCCGTGGGCCTTGGCCGCCTTGCGGACGACGAACGCGTCGATGGGACGGCCCGGCGCGTGCATGACCGCCAAGGCGACGGGGTCGGCACCCATGGTGAGTCCGCCCACGGCGTCGAAATCCCAGTCCGACACCAGTTCTCGCATGAGCTGCCCGATGAGGGCACCGGCGCGGTGGTGCAGCGTCGCACGGCGGAGGTCGACGTAGTAGTCGGCTTCCGTGCCCGACGACAGCGTCACCTTCCCGTGCACGACGGCCAACTCGCGGACCAGTTCTGCCAGTTCGGACTTCTCGGTAGCTGCCACGAGCAGTGAATCTATCGGGTGCGCTCAGGCGGCGTGCTGCGGCGCCCGCAACCACGCCGTGTCGGCGTCCGCGGTCTCGGCGAACACCTCGGGCGCCCGGACGCCCAGCAGCCGGACGACGGGTCCGGACAGCGGCGAGTCGGCGAGCGAGGCCAACGACGAGGCCTGCGTGTTGTACACGCGGACGGCCCCGGCGACGCGATGCTCGATGCGATCGAGTTCCGTTGCGGGCGAGCTGAAGTCCCACCCGAGAGGCCCACTGGCCCGACCGTCGAAGAGCACCTCGTGCAGCGCGACCGACACCGCGTTCTCGGCGCCGGCCCGGGCGCCGAGCTCGGCGCGCCGATCCCGCATCATGGCCGACAGCGACCGCGCTCCGACGAGTTGGTTCACGGCGGCGCGGTCGAGATCGGCGTCGACGGCAGCGCGCACGAGATCGGGGATCACGGCCCGTCGTCGATCGAGCTCGATCTCGAGCAGGTTCAGTCCGGCAGCGACGGAGTCGGCCGACCGACGTGTCCGCCGGACGACCGACACGATCCAGCCGATACCGATGATCATCACGAACGCCACCAGGGCCACAACAGTCACACCAGAAACATAGCGCCGTCGAGTATGAACGTCGACCCGAGGTCGAGGGTTCGCCCCGGCCGCCGGAGCCTACGTGCGACCGCGCGCGCTGCCGACCAGGGAGACCACGCGGCGAGCGATGGTACGGGGCACCAGACGCGATACCGAAGTCAGTGACTTGTACTGAAGCCCAGGCACACTCAGCACGGTGTTCTTCTCCAGGTCGGCGAGCGAGGCGTCGACGACCTGGTCCACGGAGAGGTACATGAACGACGGAATCGACGACATCTCGATGCCGGCGCGCTCGTGGAACTCGGTCCGCACGAAGCCCGGGCACAGAGCCTGGATGCGGACGCCGGTGCCGGCGAGACCGCCCGCGAGACCCTCGCTGAACGAGACGACGTACGCCTTCGACGCGGAGTACGTGGAGCCGCGACCCGACATCAGGCCGGCGACGCTGGCCACGTTGATCACCGAGCCCTCCGCACCCGCGATCATCGACGGCAGCGCCGCGCGGGTGAACTGCATGACGGCGGTGACGTTGACGTCGAGCTGCGACTGCAGCAGCGCGGGATCCGCCGTCCAGAACTCGCCGGACGTGCCGAAGCCGGCGTTGTTGATCAGGACCTGCACGCCCTCCTGCAGTCGGGCGACCACGGCAGCGCGGCCCTCCTCGGTCGCGAGGTCCGCGCCCAGGATCTCCGACGAGGTGCCGTACGACGCGCGTAGCTCGTCGGCCAGTGCCTCGAGCCTGACGGTGTCGCGGGCGACCAGGACGAGGTCGTGGCCACTGGCGGCGAGACGGCGGGCGAACCCGCCGCCGATGCCGGACGTCGGACCGGTGACGAGTGCGATGGGCCGCGGTGTTGGAGTCGACATGCGCACGAGACTAACGGGTGAGGTTCCTCACGGCAGCACGTGGCTGATGAAACGATCAGTCGTCGCGTCCGGGTGCTGCGCGGCGCCGCGAGGGCGGCAACACGTGCAGAAGGCCGGACAGGCGGGTGACGGCGTCGATCGCGGCGTCCCAGTCGCGTCCCGAACTGCCCACCGGAACGGTGCCCAGCGTCCACGGACCCTCGCTCCACAGCAGCTGCACCACATCGGGCACCGAGTGCGTGAATGCGACCATGCGCTGGTCACAGACTCGCCGTGCCACGTCGAGGTCGGTCGCGAAGATGATGCGCGGACCCAGCGAGCCGAGGAGCTGCATGTCGGCCTCCTTGGGCGGCGGCGTCGTGCGGGACCGCAGATCGAGGTCGACGTCGGATCCCACCTCGCGGCGCACCGCCACGACGGTCGCGGCGTCCTCGAGGTCGAACAGGACGAACTCCTCGCCGCGTCGCACACCCTCGACCACGTCGACGGCACCGAGGAACTCCTGGTTCGCCATGGCCGCGCGCGAGAAGGTCGACGGCAGGTCGGGATCGGCGGGAACGTAGTGGTAGCCCTGCGCTTTCGCCCAGATCTGACGCACCCGGCCCTGCTGTCCGCGGCGGGCGCGATCGATGTACAGCAGTGCCACCGCACCGAGGAGTGCGATCAGAGCAAGGCCGAACCACATCGCTGTCATCGCTCTCCACTGTACTTTTCCCGGGGCACGGCGCCGTCGTCGGCCCATCGTGTCATTACCCGCCGGTATACCCGTGGGTAGCGCATCGCCACAGGTCAGTGACCGATCACGACCCTTTCGGGCGTTGGTGAGATGTACTCGCCAGTACGCTCGTGGACCGTCACACTGGCTCGGAAGACACTTTCCCTTCGAGACGGCGGAGCGCATGTTCACACGCATAGCAGTAGTCAACCGAGGCGAAGCAGCTGTTCGCCTCATCCGAGCGGTACGCGAGCTGAACAACGAATCGCGGTCCGCCGAGCCTCTGCGCGTCATCGCTCTGCACACCGACGCCGAGCGGAAGGCGATGTTCGTCCGCCAGGCCGACGAGGCCGTCACGCTCCGCAAGACGGGCGTGCAGAACCCCTACCTCGACTACGTCGAACTCGAGCGCGCACTCGTCGAGGCCCGCGCCGACGCCGTGTGGGTCGGCTGGGGCTTCGTCGCCGAGGACCCGACCTTCGCCGACATCTGCGCTCGCCTGGGCATCACGTTCATCGGCCCGTCCGCTGCCTCGATGCGCCTGCTCGGCGACAAGGTCGAGGCCAAGATCCTCGCCGAGAAGGTGGGCGTCCCGGTCGCGCCGTGGAGCGGTGGTCCCGTCGAGACCCGCGCCGATGCACGTCGGCACGCCGCCGCCATCGGTTATCCCCTGATCATCAAGGCGCGCAGCGGCGGTGGCGGTCGCGGTATCCGCAAGGTCTTCGCCGAGGACGAGCTCGAGCTCGCACTCGAGCGCACCCAGGGTGAGGCCGAGCGCTCGTTCGGCGACCCTGTCGTCTTCCTCGAGCGGCTCGTCACCGAGGCGCGCCATGTCGAGGTCCAGGTCATCGCCGACACCCACGGCAACGTGTGGGCACCCGGCGTCCGCGACTGCTCGATCCAGCGTCGCAACCAGAAGGTCATCGAGGAGTCCAGTTCGGCCGTCCTGACCCGGGAGCAGGCCGACGAGCTCCGCGCCGCCTCCGCGGAGCTGGTCCGCGCCGCCGGGTATCACGGCGCCGGCACGGTGGAGTACCTCTACCAGCCCGAGCAGAAGATCTTCACGTTCCTCGAGGTCAACACGCGCCTGCAGGTCGAGCACCCCATCACCGAGGTGACGACGGGCCTCGACCTGGTCAAGCTGCAGATCCTCGTCGCGGGCGGCCACGTGCTCGAGGGCGACTGCCCGACCGAGTTCGGTCACGCCGTCGAGGCACGACTCAACGCCGAGGACGCCGACAACGGTTTCGCACCGGCGCCCGGCACCGTCCGGTTGCTGAAGTTCCCGCTCGGATCGGGCCTGCGCGTCGACACGGGCATCGCCCAGGGCGACGTCATCCCGCCCGACTACGACTCCATGGTCGCGAAGGTGATCGCCTGGGGCCGTGACCGTTCCGAGGCCCTCGCCCGGCTGCGCACCGCGCTCCGCGAGACCACAGTCGTCATCGACGGCGGCACCACCACGAAGTCGTTCCTGCTCGACCTGCTCGACCGCGAGGAGCTCATCGACGCCACTGCCGACACCGGCTGGCTCGACCGCACCGGCGCGGGCACCGCGGAGGGCCCCACCCGCGTCGCCGACGTCGCACTGATCGCCGCGGCCGTCGACGCCTACGACGCGGACGAGGCCCGTGAGCGCGCCAAGTTCCTGCTGTCCGCCCGCGGCGGCCGTCCCCGCGCCAGCCACGACATCGGCCGCACGGTCGAGCTCAACTACCAGGGCCAGGGCTACCGCCTGACCGTCGGCCAGGTGGGACCGCACCGCTACCTGGTCGCGGTCGACGACCACGAGATCACCATCGACATCGAGCGGCTCGGCACCTTCGAGCGTCGCGCCGAGATCGACGGCACCCGCTACTCCGTCGTCACCGTGCCCGGCCCCGCCGGGTATCTCGTCGAGGTCGACGGCGTGAGCCACCAGATCAGCCAGGACGAGGCCGGCCTGGTGCGCGCACCTGCCCCCGCTGTCGTCGTCGCCGTGCCGGTCGCCGTGGGCGACGAGGTCGAGGCGGGACAGACGCTCGTGGTCCTCGAGGCCATGAAGATGGAGACCGCGGTGCGCGCCGCCTCGGCCGGCCGGGTGAGCGAGGTGCTCGCCGTCGTCAACGCACAGGTCGACAACGGCGCGGCGTTGCTGCGCGTCGACCCGATCGGTGAGACGGCCGCCGCCTCCACCACCGCCCGGGTCGAGTTCCGCTCACCGTGCGGCGACGCCGACCGCGACGACCGCATCGACGCACTGGCCCGTCTCGACGAACTGCGCGCTCTCCTCAGCGGATTCGACGTCAGCGCGTCCCGTGCGCTCGCCACCATCGCCGAGTACGACGCCCTGCGCGGAGCGCTCCCGCGCAAGGACGGCGAGCTGGTCCGCGCCGAGCTGGACCTGCTCACCACCTTCGCCGACATGTGCGAGCTGACGCGTAACCGTCCGACCATGGACGAGGAGGGCACCGACGAGCGCGTCCACAGTCCGCGCGAGCACTTCCACGCGTTCCTGCAGTCGCTCGACGCCGACGTCCAGGGCCTGCCGGACGAGTTCCGCGACAAGCTGGCTCGCGCACTGCGGCACTACGACAAGAACGATCTCGATCGCGGCACCGATCTCGAGGAGGCCGTCTACCGACTCTTCCTGGCGCAGCAGCGCATCGAGAACCAGGTCCCGGCCATCGCGGCACTCCTCGATCGGTGGATCGCCGACCCGTCGGTCGCCCCCGACGCGGACAGCGCCGTCGGTGAGGTGCTTGACCGCCTCGTCGTCGCGACCCAGGTGCGGTACCCGGTGATCGGCGACGTCGCCCGCAACCTCCGCTTCCAGTTGTTCGACGAGCCGCAGATCCGCAAGGCGCGCGAGCAGGTCTACGACGGTGTCCGCGGGAGTCTGCAGTACCTGGCCGAGCGGCCCGACGCCGACGATCACCAGGAGCGCATCGACGCCCTGGTCGCCACGGAGGAGCCGCTCGTGGAGCTGCTCTCCCAGCGCATGTCCGATCCGGGTGCCCTGCTCGAGGTGATCACCCGCCAGTACTACGAGATCCGTGACTTCGAGGACGTGAAGGCCTTCGATCGCGAAGGGCAGCACTATGTCTCGGGCACCTTCACCCTCGTCGGCGGCAAGGTCAACCTGCTCTCGACGATGACCGATCGCGCGGGCCTCTCGTCGACGCTGGTGGCGCTCACCGAGACCGCGGGGCCGGCACCCGAGAACCTCGCGGTGGATCTGTACCTCTCGTGGCCGACAGCTCCCGAGGACGGCGACCAGGTGGTCGAGGAGCTGCGCACCGAGATCGCCGCACACCCGGCGACCACGTCGTGGCGTCGCGTCACGGTCACCGTCTTCGGACGCGGCACCGGCATCTCGCGCCAGGTGACGTTCCGGCCGCAGGCAGGCGTTCTGACAGAGGACGTCTCGCTCCGCGACCTGCATCCGCTCACCGGTCAGCGACTGGACCTGTGGCGCCTCAAGAACTTCGACGGCACCCGCATCCCCTCCGCACCCGGCACGTACCTGTTCGATCTGGTGGCGAAGGACAACCCCAAGGACGAGCGACTGGTCGCCCTGGCCGAGATCCGCGACGCCGCAGTGCAGTTCGACGCCCAGGGCAACGTGGTCTCGGTTCCCGCCATCGAGCGCACGCTCTCCGCGTGCCTCGACGGCATCCGCCGCGCCCAGGCTCGCCGCGGCAACCGCCGCCTCGACCACAATCGCGTCGTCCTCTACGTGTGGCCGGTGCTGAACCTGCCGCTCGACAAGCTGCGCATCGTGGCCCGGCATCTCGCGCCGCTCACCGTGGCCGCCGGTCTCGAGGAGATCACCATGATGGCCCGCGTCGTGGTGCGCCCCGGCGCGGAGCCCACCATGCAGGCCCTGCGCTTCTCGTACCGACCCGGTACCGGAGTGGTCACCAAGATCACCGACCCGCCCACCGAGCCCATGCGCCCGCTGGACACGTACACCCAGAACGTGCAGCGCTCGCAGGCACGCGGCACCGTGTACCCGTACGAGCTGATCCCCGTGCTGACCAAGCGCGACGGTTCCTTCGTCGAGTACGACCTGGACGAGTCCGGTGCGCTGCAACCCATCTCGCGGCCGTACGGTCAGAACACCGCGGGCATCATGGTGGGCCTGGTGTCCACGCCGACGGCGCTGTACCCGGAGGGCATGACCCGCGTCGCCCTGTTCGGCGATCCGACCAAGGCGTTGGGCACGGTGGCCGAGGCCGAGTGTGCGCGCGTCGTCGCCGCGATCGACCTGGCCGAGGAGATGAACGTCCCTGTCGAGTGGTTCGCGCTCTCCTCCGGCGCGACCATCTCCATGGGCAGCGGCACGGAGAACATGGACTGGGTGTCGCGGGCTCTGCGCCGCATCATCACCTTCACGCAGGCCGGTCACGAGATCAACGTGATCGTCGCGGGCATCAACGTCGGCGCGCAGCCGTACTGGAACGCCGAGGCCACGATGCTCATGCACACCAAGGGCATCCTGGTGATGACGCCGGAGAGCGCGATGGTGCTCACCGGCAAGCAGTCCCTGGACTACTCCGGTGGCGTCTCCGCGGAGGACAACTTCGGCATCGGTGGCTACGACCGCGTCATGGGCCCCAACGGGCAGGCGCAGTACTGGGCTCCGAACCTCGGAGCTGCGTGCGACGTCCTCTTCGCGCACTACGATCACGCGTATCGCGCACCGGGAGAACGCTTCCCGCGCCGCACGACGACCGTCGACCCGGTCGACCGCGACGTGCGGACCTACCCGCACGTCCACCCGTCGAGCGACTTCAAGACCGTCGGCGACATCTTCTCCTCGGCCACCAACCCCGAGCGCAAGAAGCCGTTCGACATCCGCACCGTCATGCGCGCCGTGGTCGATCAGGACCACGCCGTGCTCGAGCGGTGGGCCGACATGGCCGACGCGGACACGTCCGTCGTCTTCGACGCCCACCTCGCCGGTTACCCGGTGTCGGTGATCGGCATCGAATCGCGTGCCATCTCGCGCAAGGGATGGTTCCCGTCCGACGGCCCCGACCAGTGGACGTCGGGAACGCTGTTCCCCCGCTCGTCCAAGAAGACGGCCCGTGCGATCAACGCCGCCAGCGGCAACCGCCCGCTGGTGGTGCTGGCCAACCTGTCCGGCTTCGACGGGTCACCGGAGTCGCTGCGCAACCTGCAGCTCGAGTACGGCGCCGAGATCGGCCGTGCCATCGTCAACTTCGACGGACCGATCGTGTTCTGCGTGGTCTCCCGGTATCACGGCGGCGCGTTCGTGGTGTTCTCCGGAGCGCTCAACGAGAACATGGAGGTGCTGGCCGTCGAGGGATCGTTCGCGTCCGTCCTCGGTGGTGCACCGGCCGCAGCAGTGGTCTTCACGCGAGACGTCAACAAGCGCACCGCATCCGACCCGTCCGTCCGCGATCTGGAGGCACGCATGAACTCCTCCGAGGACGACACGGAGCGGGCCCGGTTGCAGGTGGAGCTGTCGGCCACCCGCACCGCGGTGCGCTCGGAGAAGCTCGGTGAGGTGGCGTCCGAGTTCGAGGCGGTGCACAACATCGAGCGAGCGCGGACCGTCGGTTCGGTGCACCACATCGTGGCGGCCGCCGAACTGCGCCCGCAGATCGTCGCGGCGATCGAGCGCGGAATGGCCCGCCAGGCCTGACCTGATCGACAGAGAGACACCCTCCCCCGCGTGTGCGGGGGAGGGTGTCTCTCGTTCGGTGGTGTCGGTCGACGCCCCGGCGTCAGTTGAAGCCGATACCGGCGCTGACGATGACCTCGGCGGTGATGGACCCGTCGGCCAGCGGGGTGCCCTGCACCACGATCGAGGTACCGGGCGCGAGGTCCGCCACCGTGGCGGCGCCGAGCGCGAGGATCTGCGTGTTCGCGTTCGTCACCACGGTGACGGTGGACCCGCCGATCCCGTCCATGACGATGGTGGTGCCGTCGTTCGAGATGATCGTGCCCACGGAGGCCCCCTGGGACCCCAGCGCCTCCCCCACTCCCCCGGGAATCTGCTCCAGACCCGGCAGCGAGCCCAGCGGCGGGACGCTCGTCGACGGCGGCGCCGTGGTCGTGGGCGGGGCGGAGCGCGGCGTGATGGCCGGCGCCGCGGTGCGCGAGGACGACGTCGAGTCGTACAGCAGATAGGCCCCGGTGCCGATGAGTGCGATCACGACGAGCGCCGCCACGACGATGAGTGCGGTCTTCGGACCGCGCGGGGGCTTGCTGTCGCCGTTCTCGAGGAAGGGCGCTTCGCCGTACTGGTTCTGCTGGTACGGGGGCTGCTGGTACGGGGAATAGCCCTGCGTCGGGTAGCCCTGCTGTGCCGGGTAGCCCTGCTGCTGCGGATGACCCTGCTGTGTCGGGTAGCCCTGAGTCGGGTAGCCCTGAGTCGGATACTGCTGCTGCTGGGGGTAGCCCTGCTCGTACGGCGGTTGCTGGGCGTACCAGTCGCCTGCCGGGAGCGCCTCGGTCGGGTTGTAGCCGGACTGCCCGTAGGCCTGGCCCGGATCCGACGTGTGACCGGGAGTGCCGAAGTACTCCGTCGGCTGGTCGCGGTCGCGGTCGCGAGCCGAGTCGTCGTTGTCGCGCGGTCCGGTCGGCGTCGTCATGACCTCAGGATAGTCCCCGAAAAGACCGGGCAAATCGGACGAGATGTGCCGTGCGCCGGGCACCGAACCGACCGTTGTGATCGACTCGGAAGGTTCGCATCTCACGAGGAGAACTGCCATGTCGATCGACAACAAGGACGCGGACCCAGTCAGCGCGACCGGACAACCCGGCGCTCTGGGAACCAGCCTGAAACCACGCCACATCACCATGATCTCGATCGCCGGTGTCATCGGCGCCGGACTGTTCGTCGGATCCGCGACCGCGATCAACCTGGCCGGCCCCGCCGTGCTGTTGTCGTATCTGTTCGCCGGCATCCTCGTCGTCCTGGTGATGCGCATGCTCGGGGAGATGGCGACCGCCAACCCCGACACCGGATCGTTCTCCACGTATGCGACCCGCGCGCTCGGCCACTGGGCCGGGTTCTCCGTCGGGTGGCTCTACTGGTGGTTCTGGGTGCTGGTCATCCCGGTCGAGGCCACGGCCGGTGCGCTGATCATGTCGTCGTGGATCGGCGGTGACCAGTGGATCTGGGCGCTCGCCATCACGCTGATCCTCACCGTCACCAACCTGCTGAGCGTGGGCAACTACGGCGAGTTCGAGTTCTGGTTCGCGCTCATCAAGGTGGTCGCGATCATCGGGTTCATCGCGCTCGGCGTGCTCGCGATCCTGGGTCTGCTGCCGGGCAGCGACGTCAGCGGGGTATCGCACCTGTGGTCGGACGGCGGGTTCATGCCCTTCGGTTTCGGTGCCGTCATCGCCGCCATGCTCACGACGATGTTCTCGTTCATGGGCACCGAGATCGTCACTATCGCCGCCGCGGAGTCGCCCGATCCGAAGAAGGGCATCACCCGCGCGGTCAACTCGGTGATCTGGCGCATCATGATCTTCTACCTCGGCTCGATCTTCATCGTCGTCGCCCTGGTGCCGGCCGCGGAGCTCGACGCCGAGACCGGCTCGTACCAGTTCGTGTTGGGGCAGATGAACATTCCGCACGCGGACCGCATCATGGACGTCGTCATCCTCACCGCCGTCGCCTCGTGCCTGAACTCCGCGCTGTACACGGCGAGCCGCATGTTGTTCTCGCTGTCCGAGCGTGGCGACGCCCCCGCGGCGGTACGAAAGGTATCGAGCCGCGGCGTGCCCTACGTCGCCGTACTGGCCTCCACCGCACTAGGATTCGTGGCCGTCGTCGGCAACTACGCGCTGCCGGAGAAACTGTTCGGGTACCTGCTCGCGACCACCGGCGCCGTGGCTCTCTTCGTGTACCTCGCCATCGCGGCCAGCCAGTTGGTGTTGCGGCGCACGCTCGACCGGGAGGGTCGCCGACCTCCAGTGCGCATGTGGCTGTATCCGTGGCTGACGTATCTGGCGATCGGCTTCATCGTCGTCGTCCTCGTCATGATGGTGATCATGCCGGAGCAGCGGACGGCCATCGGCTTCTCCGCGGTGCTGGCAGCGGTCACCGTCGTGGCCGGTGTCCTGCGTCAGCGACGCGTGACCGCCGCCGAATCCGCGCGCGTCTGACAGCCCCGCCACCGTCGTTCAGAACGGTGGCGGGTCGTCGATCGCTGCGGCTTCTCGAGCTCGGCGGTTGCGTGCCCGTTCGGCGCGTCGCCGCGCATGAACGGCCGCAAGGCGAGTGCGTCGTCTCGTCGGTGGCGACTCGGTCCCGGGCGGCGGGTGCACCACTGGGTCGCCGAAGGTGACGTCGGCCAGTTCCGGGTGGAGGTCGTATCCGTTGTGAGCCGGACCGGGAACGGTGCGACCCTCCGGGGTGGTGACGGTCGAGAGGACTCTGCCGGGTAGCTCCGGATCGGGGTACTGATCGTCGAGAAAGTCGGTGAACGTCTTCAGAGTGTGGTGAAAGCGGCACTTGCCGTTGAGATTCACCGCCGTGGTCTGTCCACCGGCGGCCGGGTCGTCGTGGTCGTACTCGGTGACGTGGTCGAGGTCCGCCGTCACCGCCGGGTTGTTGCATCCAGGCCACGTGCAGTACTGGTCGCGGGCACGGACGAACGTCTCGAGTGCCGCGCTGGGCCGGTACGGGTCGGCCGGCTGATGGGCTGCGGGCGTCGCGTCCATCCGTCGACGCACGGCATCGGAACGGTTCGCCAGATCCCGCAGGTGGTCGGGCGAGATGACACCGTGACCGTGCAGGAAGCCGGAGCGGCCGGAGGTGTCGGGGGCTGCACCTTCCGGGCTCGTTGCAGCTGGGGTGGCCGCATCCAGGGTGGCCGCGTCACCGACCACGTGCACGACGACGGTGGTCGCGCTGATCGAGTCGGGGTCGGTCTCCGTGTGTGTGCACGTGGGATCGCCGCACTGACAACCGAATCCGGTGCCGGTGACGAGTGCGAACAGTGCGTCGGACGCGCGAGCGTTGCGGCTGCGCGGATCGCGCGAGCAGACGTTCGCAGCAAGAGCCTCGACACGGGTTGCGACGAGCAGCGCGTCCTCGGCCGCCAGGGTGGCACCGACGGCCGCCATGCCGTCGGGAGCGTTCTCGACCCAGAAGGAGCGATTCTCCTTGGCCTTGATGCGCCTCTCGCGCACCGCATCAGGATCATGACGATGAACGATGCAGTCGACCATGTCCCGCAGCCGGGTGTCGGACCACGAACGGCGACGCCGAAGGGCGGCAGCGATCTCGGCGTCGACCTCGTCGGCGTAGTCGCGGCCGTCCACCAGATCGGTACGAGTGACGATGGTGTGCAGGTGTTTCGGCGCGAGCAGCCCGTCCCGCAGGCACTCTGCGACACGCGGCAGGCGATCGCGCAACACGAGGGCGCGAAAGAGAATGCCGTCGGCGGCACCCTGACTGACGGACAGCACGGTGGCGATGCGGGCGGCGCACTGCGTCGCCGCGTCCAGGCGTCGGCGGTCCGAGGCCTCGACCGGCGCGACGATCAGGGCGTGGAGGTGCGCGGCCGCCCGGTAGCGAGTCCACTCCAGGAAGCCGAGGCCGGCGGTCGCGTGAACGACGGTGTCCAGAGCCTCCTCGATCGACGCATCGGTCAGCGCCACCGGAAGGCCCATGGCCTCCGGATTCTGCTGCGCCCACCCCGACTCGAACATGTGTGCGAAGATAACAGGAGCCACCGACACCGTCAGAAATGTCGACGAGCGAGGTCTGCCGCCAGTTCCGCGATGCGTGTCCGCGCCTCGTGCGGCTCCACCACCTCGAGGTGATCGGCGAACTGCAGCAGTTGCCGTACCCCCTCGATGGTCGAGTATCTGATCGACATCTGCGTCCAGCCGTCTCCGGCGGGCTCGCTCGCGGTGATGCGCGATCCGAGCACACGGTGGGCGAGATCTGTTCTGTTCGAACGGAGACGAGCCGTGACGATCACGTCGCCGGGCGCCTCCACCGCCGCGGACAGCTCGGACCACACACCGCGCAGGCCGACGGAACGATGGTGACTCGACTCGCCCGTGACCTCGTACCCGTCCAACCGCGCCAGTGCGAACAGCCGTCCGCGCCCACCGACGTCGGCGACCAGATACCACCGTCCGGCCTTCGCGGCGAGACCGTACGGATCGACCACCACCGCTTCTGCCTCGAGCGCTCCGCTTCGCCTGTAGCGCAGGAGGAGTCGGCGGTCGGAACGAAGGTCGAGTGCCAGATCCCCGACGTTCACGACGTCACGACCGGGTGCGAACCAGCTCGTGTTGTCGACGACGACCAGCTCCGCGAGACTGCGGCTCGCCGCCTCGACGCCTGCTCGACGCGCCGCGATCTTGCGCATCGCCATGTCGTGCGTCCCGGTCACACCGAGTCGCTCACGCTGCTCCTCGTCGAGACCGGCGAGCGTCACCGCGTCCATCTCTGCCGGCTCGAGGTACGACGCATTGAGTCGTGCCCCCGGCAACAGCACGATCCCGCCGTGCCGTCCTCGCTCGGCGTACACCGGCACCCCGGCGGCCGACAGGGCATCGACATCGCGCAGCACTGTGCGCCGACTCACCTCGAGACGTTCCGCGAGTTCACCCGTGGTGATGCGGTGCCGGGTCTGCAGCAGCAGTAGAAGGGCGAGAAGTCGGGAGGACGTCATGACAGGAATTGTGCGCCGAATAGGTGACAGCTTCTGGCAGGTATGGCGCGCTTCATGGAGTCCGTCATCCACCTCACTCACACAGGAGCGTCCTCGTGCCCGCACCCAATCTGTTTCTCGTCTACGTCACCGACATCGACCGCGCGACCGACTTCTACAGTCGGCTGTTCGACATCGAGGCGACCTTCCGCAGCCCCCGCTACGTCGCCTTCGACGCGGGCGGAACCGTCACGTTCGCTCTGTGGAGCGGGCGCCCCGACCATGCGCACTCGGCCACTCCGCGGACGTCCGAGATCGGGGTGATGCTGCCCGGCCCGGCGTCGAGGATCGACGACGTGTTCCGGGACTGGTCCACGACGGCCGGACTCGTCGTCGTCGAATCGCCCCACGACGACGTGTTCGGTCGGACGTTCGTGGTCGCCGACCCGGACGGCAACCTCGTCCGGGTCGCCCCCGTCGACTGACCCGAGCGTGACGGCCACCACACTCGATTGACCGTGACGCAGCGACACAGTTACCTTCTGTCCACCTTCTATGCGCTACCGCATAGAACCGACGGAGCGGGGTTCCATGGCACTGCATCAGGCACCACCCACCACCTCGCTGTCAGGGCGAGGCCGCGCGCTGGCGCTCCTCGTCATCTGCGCGGCCGAGTTGCTGGTGGTCCTCGACAACACCATCGTCAACGTCGCGCTGCCGTCCATCGGCGTCGAGCTCCAGACCTCGATGTCCGGCCTGCAGTGGGTGGTCGACGCCTACACACTGACGTTCGCCGGCTTCCTGTTGGCGCTCGGGCACTTCGGCGATCGGTACGGACGCCGCCGCGTCATGATCATCGGCCTGCTCGGGGTGGCGGCGCTGTCTGTGGTGGGGGCGCTGTCGAGTGACCTCGGCCAGGTCATCGCGGCACGCGCCGTCATGGGCGTCTTCGCGGCGGCAGTGTTCCCGGCGACGCTGGCCATGATCATCACCATCTTCACCGACCCCCGCGAGAAGGCACTGGCCATCGCCGCCTGGACGGCCATGGCCGGCTTCGCCATCGCGATCGGTCCGACCGCGGGTGGGTACCTACTGGAACACTTCTCGTGGCACTCGGTCTTCTGGATCAACGTGCCCGTGGCACTCGTCGTGGCCCTCGCCGCTCGGGTTCTGGTCCCGGAGTCGCGCGCCGAGCACGTCGGCCGCTTCGACGTCGTCGGACTCGTGTCCTCACTGGTGGCGATCACGGCACTGGTGTGGACGATCATCGAGGCCCCGCATCGCGGATGGCTGTCGGCCACCTCCCTCGCCGGCTACGCGCTCTCCGCCGTGGCGATCGCCGGCTTCCTCGCGTGGGAGAAGCGCACAGCCGCTCCGGTTCTCGATCTGACTCTGTTCGCGAACCGTCGCTTCTCGCTCCCGGCCCTGTCGATCGCCGTCGGCTACTTCTCGATGTTCGGCTTCCTGTTCATGATCACCCAGTACTTCCAGGGCGTCCGTGAGTACTCACCGCTCGAGTTCGGCCTGCACTCACTGCCGTTCGCGGTGGCCGTGGGCGTGGGCGCACCGATCGCCACGCTGATCGCTCAGCGCTTCGGCGCCACCGCCGTCATCGTGCTGGGACTGCTCATCGTCAGCACGGGGATGGCCATAGCCGGCCAGACCACCGTGGACACGCCCTACGTCGGCCCGGTATTGCTGTCGATGGTCCTCATGGGGCTAGGACTGGCCGTCGTCCAGGGACCCGCGACCGACTCCATCATGTCCGCGGTCGACCTGGACGGCGCAGGCGCCGGGTCGGCGGTCAACGACACGACACGCGAGATCGGCGGCACACTCGGTGTGGCGGTACTGGGTTCGATCGTCGCCTCGGTCTACTCCGCGCGGGTCACCCCCTTGGTCGATGCGGTGCCCTCGTCGCTGATAACGGACGGCGAGAAGGGTTTCGCGTCCGAAACCGTCATCGCGGTGATCGAGATGGCGAAGCGTCCCACGCCGTCGCTGTTCGAACAGCAGAAGGCGGAACTGATTCTGGCGATGAAGTCCGCAAGCCTCGAGGGATTCCAGTTCGCCTCGTACGTCACGGTGTCCGCGTGCCTGGCGTGCGCCGTGGCCGTCGCGATCTGCATGCCGTGGAAGCCCGCCGCCGACTCGGTTCTGGCCGCAGCACGAACTCGCCGCCGGTAGTCTGACGTCGGAGTGTGCTGATTCCCAGCGCACTCCGGCGCCGCAGACCGTCGAAACGAGTCGTCGTGAGATCACAGCGGATCAGTCCTGATCCGGTTCTGTCGTTTCTCGCGTTGACGCCGAGACCAGCAGAACGATCTCGCGCCGTCATCGCGGGCATCACGGTGCTCGTCGGCGTCGCCGGCCTACTGCTCCTGCCCTCCGACGCCCTCCGACCGGGCGGCGCGGTGTGGATACTTCTGTTCTCCGCCACGACCGTTCCCGTCGCGGTCGCCTGGTTCACGACCACGCGTCCGAGGCACTTCGAGACCGCCTACGTCGTCTACGCCGACGTGGGCGTGCTCACCGTCGTGACGATGTACGACTCCGCGTTCCTGTCGATGCCGGCATGCGCCGTACTGGTGCTGGTCTCCCTGTTCGCAGCGGCGTTCACCGACACCCTCACCCTCACATTGCATGTCGCCTTCTCCTGCGGCCTGCTCGTCGTGCTCGCCGCCGTCTCGGTCGAGCAGGGCACGGAGATCTGGCTCGTGCTGTCACGCACGCTCGCGCTGATGAGCATGTTCGCCACGCCCTTCGTCATCCGCATGTACGTCTCCTACCTCCGCCGACAGGTCGAGGCCTCGCAACGCGATCCACTCACGGGGTTGCTGACGCGACGCGGGCTCTACAACCGGGTGACGTCGCAATCGCAGTCCGTGCAGAGTCGCCGCACCGCTCTCGGCGTCTTCGTCGAGATCGCCGACTTCGCGGACGTCGAGCAGCGTTTCGGCCGCGGCTCGGGCCGGGAGGTGCTCGAGGAGATCGCCGAGCGGCTCACCACCGAGGCTCCGGCGGACGCCGTCGCGGCACGGTTGAGCACCTCGCAGTTCCTGTGTGTACTTCTCGTCGGTCCGGACGGTTCCGCCGATCGCGCGATGCGGGATCTGGCCACCGGACTCGAGAGCACCCCTCTGCGCAGCGCACCGGTCACGGTTCTGACGGGCTCGGTGGCGGAGACCGTCGACCCGCATGCCGACGTGGGCACCACCCTGCACCACCTGATGACGCGCGCGGAGGCGACGATGCAGCGTCGCCACGCCAGTCGGGCGTCCGCGTCGGCGGACCTGCGCGACCGTATCGCGGCGCTCATCGCGTCGGGCGGCCCGAGCATCGTCTTCCAGCCCGTCTGCACCACCGACACGGGAGCCGTCGTCGGCTACGAGGCGTTGTCGCGATTCCCCGACGGGTACGGCTCTCCGCAGACGTGGTTCACCGACGCGTCGACCGTCGGCCTGCGCGTGGACCTCGAACTCAGTGCCATCCACGCGGCGATCACCGCGTCCAGCGTGCTGCCATCGGGCGCGTTCGTGGCGGTCAACACCTCGGCGGACACCATCCTGTCCAGCGATCTCGCCGCGGACCTGATCGGGCGCGGCGACAGGGGCAGGCGCTGGATCGTGGAGGTGACAGAACACGACCGCATCGACGACTACGACGGGATGGGCGTCGCCGTCGAGATGTTGCGCTCGGCGGGCGTCCTCATCTCGGTGGACGACGTGGGAACCGGCTACTCGGGTCTGCGCCAACTGGTGGAACTACGTCCCGGCGTGGTCAAACTCGACGCCTCGATCGTGCGCGGCATCGACACCGACCCCATGCGCCGCGCCGCCGCCGTCAGCATCGTCACGTTCTCGCGGGAGATCGGTGCCGTCTGCATCTTCGAGGGCGTGGAGACCGCCGAGGAACTCGCCACGGCGCGCGAGGTGGGAGCGGATCTGGTGCAGGGATACCTGCTCGGCCGCCCCGCACCCGCCTCGGAACTGCTCGTGAGGGACACCCCCCACCCGACTGCTTGATGACAATGATTATCATTACGGCATGGCCCCTCTGCTCCCCGTCACCGTCCTGTCCGGCTTCCTCGGCGCCGGCAAGACCACCATCCTGGAACACGTGCTCGCGAACCGGCAGGGTCTCAGGGTCGCGGTCATCGTGAACGACATGAGCGAGATCAACGTCGACGCGAGGCTCATCGACGGGTCGGTCACCGGGTCGACCACGCTGGTCCGCACCGAGGAGCGGCTGGTCGAACTCACCAACGGCTGCATCTGCTGCACGCTTCGCGACGACCTCATCGAGGCCGTGGGCACGCTGGCGTCGGCAGGCGACATCGACTACCTGCTGATCGAATCGACAGGTGTCTCCGAGCCCATGCCCGTCGCGGCATCGTTCGACTGGGTCTTCGAGCCCCGAGGGTTGGAGCCGCAGAGCGATGCGCCCGTCAGCCTCGGCACCCTGGCCCGCCTGGACACGATGGTGACGGTCGTGGACGCCTCCACCTTCCTCACGGAGATCTCCCGCGGCGACACACTCGACGACCGTGAGCTCGATGTCGCCGAGGGTGACGAACGATCCATCTCGGACCTCCTCGTGGACCAGGTGGAGTTCGCCGACATCGTGCTGATCAGCAAGACGGACCTCGTCTCCGACGCTCTCGCCGGAGCCACCGACGCCGCCGTGCGACGGCTCAATCCCCGCGCCGAGGTCGTGCGCACGATCAACGGGGTCATCGACCCCGCCCGAATCCTCGACACCGGTCTCTACGACCCCGAGGCCGCGCTACTCGCCCCGGGCTGGGACGACGAGCTCACCGGCACCCACGTGCCGGAGAGCGAGGAGTTCGGCATCTCGAGCTTCGTCTACACCGCCGACCGGCCGTTCCACCCCACGCGCTTGAACCGAACACTCGACCGGTTGCACGATGTGTTGCGAAGCAAAGGTTTCTGCTGGATCGCGTCGCGACCGGACCGGGCGGCGGTGTGGTCGCAAGCGGGCCCGAACCTCACCATCGACGGTGCGCAACCGTGGTCGGAGATCGACGTTCCGGCCGGCCAGGAAATCGTTGTCATCGGAGTACGACTACGCCCGGACATGGTTCGTGACCTTCTCGACACCGCACTGCTGACAGACGCGGAGGTGACAGCGGGTCCGGACGCCTGGAGGGGCTATCCGGACCCGTTGCCCGAGTGGACGATCGATGTTCACGTGCACGGTTGACGCGTCGATCTCAACTCA
Source organism: Rhodococcus sp. BP-241 (assembly GCF_019836145.1). NCBI lineage: Bacteria > Bacillati > Actinomycetota > Actinomycetes > Mycobacteriales > Nocardiaceae > Rhodococcus > Rhodococcus sp. BP-241. Next base: position 117,248 of record NZ_JABUEI010000006.1, read on the forward strand.
GCTCGAGCGTCGCACCGTCCTCCGACGTGTCCACCGTGACCGTGTCACCGTCGACGACCTTGCCCGCCAGCAACAGCTTGGCCAACTGATCGCCGATGGCCTGCTGGATGAGCCGACGCAGCGGCCGGGCGCCGTACTGCGGGTCGTAACCCCGTACGGCCAACCAGAACCGGGCCGACGGCGTGACGTCCAGCGTGAGTCGACGAGCCGACAGGCGGCGCTGCAGTTGCAGCAGCTGGATGTCGACGATGGACTGCAGCTGCTCCTCGCTCAGGGCGTCGAAGACGACCACGTCGTCGAGCCGGTTCACGAACTCCGGCTTGAACGCGCTGCGCACCGCCGCCATCACATGGTCCCTGTCGCCACCCGCACCGAGATTCGAGGTGAGGATCAGGATCGTGTTGCGGAAGTCCACCGTTCGGCCCTGACCGTCGGTCAGACGGCCCTCGTCGAGCACGGCGAGCAGGATGTCGAACACGTCCGGGTGCGCCTTCTCGACCTCGTCGAACAGCACCACTGTGTACGGCCGACGACGCACGGCCTCGGTCAGCTGACCACCGGCCTCGTACCCGACGTATCCGGGCGGGGCACCGACCAGCCGAGCCACCGAGTGCTTCTCGCTGTACTCGCTCATGTCGATACGGATCATGGCGCGCTCGTCGTCGAACAGGAAGTCCGCCAACGACTTCGCGAGTTCCGTCTTGCCGACGCCCGTCGGTCCGAGGAACAGGAACGACCCGGTGGGCCGGTTCGGATCGGACACCCCGGCACGAGCGCGGCGCACCGCGTCGGACACGGCCTGGACCGCGTCGTCCTGACCGACGACACGCTTGCCCAGCTCGTCCTCCATGCGGAGGAGCTTCGCCGTCTCACCCTCGAGCATCCGGCCCGCGGGGATACCGGTCCACGCCGCGACCACGTCGGCGACGTCGTCCGGGCCGACCTCCTCCTTCAACATCACGTCACCCTGGGGAACGGTGGCCGCGGTCTTCTCCGCGAGCTCCTTCTCCAGCGACGGGATGCGTCCGTAGCGCAGCTCCGCGGCCTTGCCCAGATCACCGTCGCGCTCGGCCCGCTCGGACTCGCCGCGCAGCGCTTCGAGCTGCTCCTTGAGGTCGCGCACCGAATCGATGGCGTTCTTCTCGTTCTGCCAGCGCGTGCTCAGTTCGGCCAGCTTCTCCTTGCTGTCCGCCAGCTCACCGCGCAGCTTCTCGAGACGGGTCTTCGACGCGTCGTCGGTCTCCTTGGCCAGCGCCATCTCCTCGATCTCGAGTCGGCGCACGACACGCTCGATCTCGTCGATCTCGACCGGACGCGAGTCGATCTCCATGCGGAGGCGGGACGCGGCCTCGTCGACGAGGTCGATGGCCTTGTCCGGCAGGAACCGTGAGGTGATGTAGCGATCCGACAGTGTGGCGGCGGCGACCAGGGCGGAGTCGGTGATGCGCACACCGTGGTGCACCTCGTACCGCTCCTTGAGGCCGCGCAGGATGCCGACCGCGTCGTCCACGGACGGCTCACCGACCAACACCTGCTGGAACCGGCGCTCGAGTGCGGCGTCCTTCTCGATGTACTTGCGGTACTCGTCGAGCGTCGTGGCGCCCACCAACCGCAGCTCACCACGCGCGAGCATCGGCTTGATCATGTTGCCCGCGTCCATGGCGGACTCGCCCGTCGCGCCCGCACCGACGATGGTGTGCAGCTCGTCGATGAACGTGATGACCTGGCCGGCCGAGTTCTTGATGTCGTCGAGCACGGCCTTGAGCCGCTCCTCGAACTCACCGCGGTACTTGGCGCCCGCGACCATCGATCCCAGGTCGAGCGACACGACGGTCTTGCCGCGCAGGCTCTCCGGGACGTCGCCGGCGACGATGCGCTGCGCGAGGCCCTCGACGATCGCGGTCTTGCCGACGCCGGGCTCACCGATGAGCACCGGGTTGTTCTTGGTACGGCGCGAGAGCACCTGCACCACACGACGGATCTCGGTGTCGCGACCGATGACCGGATCGAGCTTGCCGCTGCGTGCGGCCTCGGTGAGGTCGGTCGAGTACTTCTCCAGAGCCTGGTACGTCGCCTCCGGGTCCGGGCTCGTGACGCGGGCACTGCCACGCACGGTGGTGAACGCCTCGCGCAGCGCCGCCGGTGTCGCCCCGTTCCTCTGGAGCAGCGTCGCGACATCGGAATCGCCCGTCGAGAGTCCGACCACCAGGTGCTCGGTCGAGACGTACTCGTCGTCGAGTTCGGTGGCCAGCTGTTGAGCGGCGGTGATCGCGCCCAGCGCGTCACGTCCGAGCTGCGGCTGGGTGGTGGAGCCGGTGGCCGACGGCATACGGTCCACCAGAGTCTGCGCCTGCGAGCGGATCGCGCTCGGGTCGACGCCGACAGCCTTCAGCAACGGCGCGGCGATGCCGTCCGTCTGGTCGAGCAGTGCGACGAGCAGGTGAGCCGGCCGGATGTCCGGGTTGCCCGCTGCGGATGCCGACTGCAGTGCAGCGGTCAACGCTGCCTGGGTCTTCGTGGTGGGAGTGAACGAGTCCACCGGTCACCTTCCTTCGGGTCGAACGGGTGTGTCGACGAGAACAACCTTAGTCAACTTGAGTCTATTCCGCTCAAGTTTGTTGACGCCGCATCACGCAGGAGGGCGCCGCCCAGCGCGCTGGCCGTGACCGGACACGACCACTACTCTCGGACACACCACTCGCGCACGAACCCGTCACCCGCCACGACCATCGAAGGTGCCCATTGCTGGACCCGCAGGCCCTGGCGCGAGTGCGCGCCGGAGTTGCCTCCGCGCTGTCCGACGACGGCGCGGACACCGTGGCCGGCGCCTTCTACGCTCGGCTGTTCGCCGAGTACCCCGATTTCCGCGGCTTCTTCCCCGCCGCCATGGATCAGCAGCGGCACCGCCTGCTGCGCGCCGTCGACCACGTCGTCCGGCACCTCGACGACCGCGACTTCCTGCCCTTCCTGCATCAACTCGGGCGTGACCACCGCAAGCACGGCCTGACCGGCGCGCACTTCCTCGCCGCCCAGAACGCGCTGGTCGACGCGTTCCGCACCACGGCGGACCCGGACGTCTGGACAGACGAGACCGACGCGGCGTGGCGCCGCGTGGTGTCGATGATCTGCAACTCGATGGCCGTCGGGGCCGACACCGAGGACCTGCCGCCGTACTGGGGAGCGACGGTGGTCGAGCACCATCGCGTGCTCGACGACCTCGCGATCGTGCGCCTGCAGACGGACGCCGACATTCCCTTCGCCGCCGGCCAGTATCTCAGCGTGCAGATCCCGCAGCGTCCACGGATGTGGCGGTACCTCTCCCCCGCGATCGCACCCAACGACTACCGCGGCATCGAGTTCCACGTCCGGCGAGTGTCGGCCGGCTGGGTGAGTCCGGCCATCGTCTCGGAGACCACGGTGGGCGACCGCTGGCTGCTCGGGCCGCCGCTGGGCGGACTCAGTGTGGACACGTCGCCGGGCAGCGAGGACGTGCTCATGATCGCGGGTGGCACCGGCATCGCCCCCCTGCGTGCGCAGCTGATGGACATGGCGATGCGGAGCCGTAATCCGCGGGTGCATCTGTTCGTGGGCGGCGAGTATCCGAGCGACCTCTACGACCTGGACACGCTGTGGAACCTGGCACGCACCAACCCGTGGCTCACCATCGTGCCGGTCGTGGAGCAGCCCGAGGAGCCGTGGTGGCGGCCCGGTCCGGCACGCGAGTTCCCACCGGGCATGAACCACACCATGGTGGGCAAGCTCGGGCAGGTGGTCACGCGGTTCGGATCGTGGGCCGATCGGCAGATCCAGGTGTGTGGGTCACCGTCGATGGTGCGCACCACTCTGTACGCACTGCGCAAGGTGGGGACGCCGATGCAGAACGTCCAGCACGATCCCCTGGGTCAGTGAGGGTGCGCGTGCGCCAGGCGGCGTAGCGGAGGCACCGTCTGTGGCGGCTGCTTGCGGGGCGGGAGCACGCTCAGCAACCGGGTGGTCGACGCGGTGACCTCGGCCACGGCGGTCTCGAAGGCGTCCCGGTTCGCGTCCGACAGTGTGCGGAGTCCGCTGACCTTGCGCACGTACTGACGCGCGGCCGCCTCGATCTCCTCGTCCGTCGCCGCAGGCTCGAGGCCGCGCAGTTCGGTGATGTTTCGGCACATGCGAATCACGGTAGACCGGGCACCGTCCGAGGGGAACACCCGAAGAGCTTTACGCTGTACAGGCACCGCGTCGGATAATGTCCACCAATTCAAGCTTCGTGCAGTTTTCGATCACCGTGAATTCATCTGTTCAACCGATTGCGCGCTGATCGGAAAGCGCATTTCCCATCATCCGCTCGGGCGCCGACAAACCACCCCAGACGCCGTACGGCTCACCGGCGGCCACCGCGTAATCACGGCACCGCATCAGCACGGGGCACTGCTCGCAGACCCGTTTGGCCTGCTCCTCGCGGGCTGTTCTCTTATGTCCCCGTTCACCTTCCGGATGGAAGAAGACGGCAGAATCCATACCGCGGCACAATCCGTTCAACTGCCACTCCCACGTCGTGGCAATCGGCTCGGGTAACTGGACGGGCTTCGACATGACGCTCCTCGTTGTTCGCCTCGTATGCGACGTCACGCTCTCAGTATTACATTACGAACAATCGTCCAAAAAGTTAATGCGAATAGTCGTGACACACGATTTCCAGTCATCGCGGGTCACAGACACCCTCGCGGCCGCTCCTCGGACCTCTCTCCCCGATGAGGCGAGCAGGGCCCCCGTCGCCTAGGTTTGACCGAGTGAGAAGCCCCGGTCACCGTCCAGGTCGTGCGCTGTGAGCGCTGTGGACCTCCCCCTCGACCTTCGCCGCGCCCTCGTCGGCGTCGCGCGGGTGCCGAGACTGCTGGTCGCCTCCGACTACGACGGCACCATGGCGCCGTTCGTCTCCGACCCGCAGAAGGCGTTTCCGCTGCCCGAATCGGTCCGCGCACTCCGCGCTCTCGCTGGTCTCGACGGCACCCAGGCTGCTGTGATCTCGGGGCGCGCGCTGCGTGACCTGGCGATCCTCTCCCGCCTGCCCGTCGAGGTACAGCTCGTGGGCAGCCACGGGTCCGAGTTCGACGCCGGCTTCGTCACCGAGCTCGGCGGCGAGGCGACGGCACTGCTCGAGCGCGTGGTCGCCGAGCTCCGCACGGTCGCGTCCCGCGGCGCGAACATCAGCGTCGAGACCAAGCCCGCCAGCGCCGCTCTGCATGTGCGCAACGCCGACCCCGAGGCCGGACAGCGCGCCCTCGACGAGGTCCGTGCGGGCGCAGCCACCTGGGACGGCGTGCAGGTCACCGAGGGCAAGTCCGTGATCGAGCTCGCCGTCATCGCGACCGACAAGGGCCAGGCCCTCGACATCCTGCGGCACCAGGGCGGCGCCTCCGCCGCCGTCTTCTTCGGCGACGACGTCACCGACGAGAAGGCGTTCCGACGGCTGCACGGGCCGGACATCGGCGTCAAGGTCGGCGACGGTGAGTCGCTCGCCGGCTACCGCGTCGACACCCTCGAGCAGGTGGCCGCGGCGCTCGCGTTCCTGTTGGAGGAGCGCCGCACCTGGCTCTCCGGTGCGGACGCCCCGCGCATCGAGCGTCTCACCATGATGGCGAGCCCACGATCGGTGGCACTCCTGACGCCCGAGGCCGGCCTCACGTGGCTGTGTCACCCCGAACCCGACTCCGCCGCCGTCTTCGCACACCTGCTCGGCGGCGACGAGGCGGGCCACTTCACCGTCGGCCCGCTGCGTCCGTCCCTCCCGCTGAGCCAGCAGTACATCGACAGCACCATGACGGTGCAGACCCGCTGGGCCAGCCTGCAGGTCGACGACTACCTCGCGCACGACGTGCCGAGCGATCGCACCGACTTCACCCGCGTGATCACCGGCAAGGCGAAGGCCGTGGTCACGTTCGCGCCGCGCCCCGAGTTCGGGCAGGCACGCGTCCGGCTCGAGGCCGAGGACGACGGCCTCCGCGTGTTCGGCACCAACGACCCGATGGTGCTGCGCGCGCCGGGCATCACCTGGACCGTCACCAGCGAGCACGGCCAGGAGACCGCGCGGGCGGAGATCGATCCGTCCACCGGTCCCGTGATCCTCGAACTGCGCTGCGGGACGTCGGATCTGGGCCCGTCCGAGGTACCCGAAGCCGAGCGTCGCGCCGAGGCCGAGTCCTACTGGCACGACTGGGCGGCCGGATTGACCCTCCCCCAGCTCAAGCCCGATCTGATGAAGCGGTCCGCGCTCACCCTGCGCGGCCTGGTGCACGCCGACTCCGGGTCGATCATGGCCGCGGCCACGACGTCGCTGCCCGAGGAGATCGGCGGTGTCCGCAACTGGGACTACCGCTACTGCTGGCTGCGCGACGCGGCCCTGACGGCGTCCGCGCTGGTGTCCCTGGGCTCGCTGTCCGAGGCGGAGAACTACCTGCACTGGGTGCACGACGTGCTCGAGACCGTCCCCGGACCGGAACGCCTGCACCCGCTCTACACGCTGTGGGGGCAGTCGCTGCCTCCCGAGGCCGTCATCGACGCCCTGCCCGGGTACGCGGGATCCCGCCCCGTGCGGGTGGGCAACGCGGCCAACCAGCAGGTGCAGCTCGACGTCTTCGGACCCATCGTCGATCTCATCGCGACACTGGCCCGCGCCCGCACCGCGAGCGGCGTCGCCGCGAACGCCGAGGTGCTCACCGATCAGGACTGGGACCTGGTGTGCGCCATGGTCGACGCCGTCGAGCGACGCTGGTCCGAGCCGGACAACGGCATCTGGGAGATCCGCGGCAACCCGCGCCACCACGTCTACTCCAAGGTGATGTGCTGGCTCACCGTCGATCGCGCCATCACCCTGGCCGAGGCGTACGGCCGCGAGGCGCAGCTCGGCTGGAGCACGTTGCGTGACGTCATCCGTCGTCAGGTGCTCGACAAGGGCTGGAGCGACGAGGCGCAGTCCTTCACGGCCGCGTACGGCGGAACCGATCTCGATGCGGCCACCCTGCACATCGGCCTGTCCGGTCTCATCGATCCGAGCGACCCGCGATTCGCGGCGACGGTCACCGCGACCGAGGCCGAGTTGCGCAGCGGCGCCACGGTGTACCGCTACCACCACGACGACGGCCTCCCCGGTGGCGAGGGCGGGTTCCACCTGTGCGCGGCCTGGCTCGTCGAGGCGTATCTTCTGATCGGGCAGCGACTTCCGGCCGAAGCGCTCTTCACCCAGCTCGTCGCCGCGGCAGGCCCGACGGGCCTGCTGAGCGAGGAGTACGACCCCGTGGCCGAGCGCTCGCTGGGCAACCACCCGCAGGCCTACAGCCACCTCGGCCTGCTGCGCTGCGCACAGCTGCTGGCCCGCTAGCCGGTCCGCACCGGGCCGAGCGTCACCCCGGCGAGCAGATGCGTCGGGAGGTGCTCGGTCCGGTCCACCCCGGAATGGCTGACGCCCAGCACGATCTCACCGACGAGCCGACCCTTCTCGAGGACCGGCTGCTGAACCGACGTCAGGCCGATGCGGCGCGCCTCGTCGACCCCGTCGAAACCGGTGACCGACATCTGTTCGGGTACCGAGACACCCTGTGCGGCACAGTGATCGAGCGCACCCAGAGCCAGCACGTCGGACGTGCACACCAGCGCGGTGGTGTCCGGCGCCGCCCGGAGCGCCTCGGCGGCCGCCGACCGTCCGGCCTCCCGCGTGTGGTCGAAGCGCTCGACGATCACGATGTCGGGATCGACGCCGGCCGCGATCATCGCGTCGCGGATGCCGGCGAGACGCTCGCGCTGGACGTGGAAAGTGATGCCGCTCCGGCGTTCCGGATCGACGAGTCCGTCGTGCCGGTCGCGGCGCAGCCGCATGCAGACCACGCTGATGCGAGTGTGGCCCCTCGCGAGCACCTCCTCGGCCATCCGCCGCATCGCCACCCTGTCGTCGATTCCGACGAGCGAGGTGTCCTCCGCGTCCCGAGGCTGGTCGCACACGACCGTCGGCAGATGACGGTCACGGACCGCCGTCAGGTGCGGATCGTCGTCGGACACCGAGTAGACGACGAATGCGTCGACCCCGGCCTGCTGCACGACGGCCGCGGCGTCCTCCGGCGTCGAGGCGGGCCCCGCGGGAATGAGCAGCAGACCGCGTCCGGCCCGCTCGCACGACTCGGCGAGGCCGGTGAGGAACTGCACGGCGGCGGGATCGGAGAACGAGTAGCTGAGCGCCTCGGTGAGGACGAGCCCCACCGCACCGGCGCGCCGGGTGCGCAGCGAGCGGGCGACCGGGTCGGGCCCCGGATAACCGCGGGCCCTGGCCGCGTCGAGCACACGTTCCCGCATCTCGGGTGAGAGCTGGTCCGGGCGGTTGTAGGCGTTGGACACGGTGGTGCGCGAGACGTTCAGTTCGGCGGCCAGCGACGCGAGCGTGGCCATCCGTCGCGGTTCCGTCGACCTCGCCATGAAGAGACGGTATCCGGTCGGGGTCGCGCACGTCGGCTCCGGCACGGTTTCGCCGTCGGGGTGGTGGGGCGGTAAGGTCACGACAACGGTTTCCATTAACGATAACGTTCGACCGACCCAGGAGCACCCCTCGTGTACGCACCCGCCCGAATTCCCCTCCGCACGCTCGTCACCGCCCTGGGTATGACCGCCCTGACGGCGACCGCCCTGGTGGGATGCAGCTCCGACGACACCGCGACGGCCGAGTCCGGTCGGCCCACCGTCGTCGCGTCGACGAACGTGTGGGGCTCGGTCGCCGAGGCCGTCGTCGGAGACCGAGCGGACGTCACGGCGATCATCTCGGATCCGTCCGCGGATCCGCACTCCTACGAGGCCAGCCCCGGCGACGCCGCGGCACTGTCCGAGGCCTCGCTCGTCGTGTACAACGGCGGCGGCTACGACGAGTTCGTCGACGACGTGCTCGGCTCCGCGGGCGACGTGCCCTCCGTCGACGCGTACTCGCTGCTCGAGGGGCACGCGGACGACGCCGACCACGCCGACGAGGCGGGTGCCCACGACCATTCGGGCGAGACCAACGAGCACGTCTGGTACGACCCGGAGATCGCGGCGGCCACCGCCGAGGCGATCGCCACCGAACTCGGTAAGGTCGACCCCGACAACGCGGCGTACTACACCGAGAACGCCGAGGCGTTCCACGACGACATCCACGAGATCACCGACATCACGGATCGCATCGCCCAGCAGAAGCCGGGCGCACCCGTCGCGCAGACGGAGCCGATCGCGCACTACCTGCTGGAAGGAGCCGGGGTGGACGACAAGACCCCCGAGGACTTCGAGGACGCGATCGAGGAGGGCAACGATCCCTCGCCCGCCGCCGTCGCCGCGACGCGTGACCTGTTCACCGGCAAGGGCGTCGACGTGCTGGTCTACAACATCCAGACGGAGGACGCCGTGACCGAGGACGTGCGCCGCATCGCCGAGGAGAACGGCATCCGCGTCGTCGAGGTCACCGAGACCCTGCCCGCAGGGCAGGACTACGTCTCCTGGCAGCGCACGGCGGCGCAGGATCTCGCCGACGCGCTGGGGGTCGTGTGACCGCTGTCCGACTGACCGGAGCCACCCTCGCCTACGGCGACCGGGTGCTCTGGTCCGATCTCGACCTCGAGGTCGCACCGGGCGAGTTCGTCGCCGTGCTGGGCCCGAACGGCTCCGGCAAGACGTCTCTCCTCAAGGTGCTGCTCGGGCAGGCCCACCTCACCGCCGGCACCGCGACCATCGCCGGCGGTCGATCCTCCGTCGGCTACATCCCCCAGCAGAAGGCCATCGACGAGGGCGTTCCGCTGCGCGGGCGCGACTTCGTCGGCCTCGGGTGGGACGGACACCGCTGGGGCATCGGCTTCCGTGGGCGCCACGCTCGTCGCGAGGCCGTCGACATCGCCGTCGCCTCGGTCGGTGCGGACGCGTTCGCCGACGCGCCGCTGGGGCAGATGAGCGGCGGTGAGCAGCAGCGGCTACGCGTCGCGCAGGCACTCGTCGGCGATCCGGACGTGCTGCTCTGCGACGAACCGCTGCTGAGCCTCGACCTCGCCAACCAGCAGGTCGTCGCGCACCTGATCGACCAGCGTCGGCGCTCGCACCGCACCTCGGTGGTGTTCGTGACGCACGAGCTCAACCCGATCCTGCCGATCGTCGACCGGGTGGTCTACCTCGTCGACGGCAAGTTCCGCATCGGCACCACCGAGGAGGTGATGACCTCCGAGGTGCTCTCCGAGCTGTACGACACCGACGTCGAGGTCCTGCGCGTCCGCGGGCGGCTGGTGGTCGTCGGCACCGGAGACGCCATGGACGCCCTCGGGAGCGCCGGCGGCATGCACCACGTGGACGAGTCGGAGTAGGCATGGACAAGGTTCTCGACGCCCTGAGCAAGGCATTCGACTTCGGTACGACGGCCGATCTCCTCACCTACGACTTCGTGCAGCAGGCGCTGATCGCCGCGGCGATCCTCGGTGTGCTCGCCGGGGCGCTCGGCCCCCTCATCGTCAGTCGACAGTGGTCGTTCGCCGTCCACGGCTCGTCCGAGCTGTCCCTCACCGGTGCGTCCGCGGCCCTGCTGGTGGGGTTGGCCGTCGGGGTCGGCGCCATCCTGGGATCCGTCATCGCGGCGGTCCTGTTCGCCCTGCTGGGCCGTCGTGCGCGCGAACGCGACTCCGTCATCGGCGTCATCATGAGCTTCGGGCTCGGCCTGTCGGTGCTCTTCCTGTGGGCGTATCCCGGCCGCACCGGCACCAGCTTCTCGCTGCTGGTCGGGCAGATCGTCGGCGTCGGCAGCACGGGTCTCGGCCTGCTGCTCGCGGTGGCGCTCGTCGTCATCGTCGTGCTCTTCGTGGTCTACCGGCCCCTGCTGTTCGCCAGCACCGATCCCGAGGGCGCCGAGGCGCGCGGCGTACCGATGCGACTGCTGTCCATCGTGTTCGCGATCCTCGTCGGTGTCGCGTGTGCGCTCGGCGTCCAGATCGTCGGCGCCCTGCTGGTGCTCTCGCTCCTCATCACGCCCGCGGCAGCGGCGTCCCGCGTCACCGCCAACCCCGTCACGGCGACGTGGCTCTCGATTCTCTTCGCCGAGGTCGCGGCCGTGGGCGGCATCCTGCTCTCGCTCGCTCCCGGGGTGCCGGTCTCGACCTTCGTCACCACCATCTCGTTCGTCATCTACCTCGTCTGCCGGGCGGTCGGTCGACGCACACCGTCCCGCACCGTCGTCCACGCCTGACCGTTACCCTCGTGTGGATGGTCGATCTGAACTCCGATCTCGGCGAGGGCTTCGGCACCTGGACGCTCGGTGACGACGCGGCGATGCTGCGTGTGGTCACCAGCGCCAACATCGCGTGCGGCTTCCATGCGGGTGATCCGGCCACGCTGCTGCGGACGTGCGCCGACGCAGTCCGGTCCGACGTGCGTATCGGCGCCCAGGTGGGGTACCGGGACCTCGTCGGCTTCGGCAGGCGCTTCCTCGACATCACCGCGGAGGACCTGCGCGCCGACGTGATCTACCAGATCGGGGCTCTCGACGGCCTGGCGCGCTCCGTCGGCGGACGCGTGCGGTACGTCAAACCACATGGAGCGCTGTACAACACGATCGTGCACCACCGAGTACAGGCACAGGCGGTCGTCGACGCCGTCGCCGCGTACGACCCCGGCCTGCCCGTCCTGGGGCTGCCCGGCTCGGCATTCCTCGAGATCGCCGCGCGGGCGGGCCTGCGGACCGTCACCGAGGCGTTCGCCGATCGCGGCTACACGGCAGCGGGAACCCTCGTCTCCCGCCGCGACCCCGGTGCGGTCCTGTCCGACGTCGAGGCGGTGGCACGACGCGTGCTGCGGATGGTCACCGAGGGCGTCGTGGACTCCGTCGACGGGGTGACGGTGCCGGTGAACGCCGACTCGGTGTGCCTGCACGGCGACACCCCCGCCGCGGTGGACATGGCCCTGGCCGTGCGTGCGGTGTTGTCCCGCAACGGCGTCACCCTGACCCCGTTCGTGTCGTGAGGATCGCCCCGGCGGGCGACCGCGCCCTGCTGGTCGATCTCGACGACGTCCGCACAGTCGCGGCGCACCACGCCGGGTGGGCCGTCGGGCACCCGGGAATCGCCGAGATGATCCCCGCCGCCGCCACCGTGCTGGTGATCCTCACCGAGGACGCGGAACCCGCTCGGGTGACGGCGTGGCTCCGCGAGACGCCACCGGCGCAGGTGCTCGGCCGCTCCGGTGAGACGATCACGATCGACGTCCGATACGACGGGCCCGATCTCGACGAGGTCTGTGCGACAACGGGACTGGACATCGTCGCCGTGCACACCGGTCAGATGTGGACCGCCGCGTTCTGCGGCTTCTCCCCCGGCTTCGCGTACCTGGTCGGATCCGATCCGTTGTCGATCCCGCGCCGCGCCGATCCGCGCACCTCGGTGCCGGCGGGATCCGTGGCGCTGGCCGGCGAGTACACCGGGGTGTACCCGACCTCGTCGCCCGGCGGGTGGCAGATCATCGGCAGCACCGACGCGGCGCTGTGGGACGTGAACCGGGACGACCCCGCGCTGCTCGCGCCCGGCACGCGCGTGCAGTTCCGCGCGGTGACGTGATGCTCGAGGTACTGGCGACCGGGCCGCTGACGACTGTGCAGGACCGCGGACGCACCGGGTGGTCCTCGCTCGGTGTCGGCACGTCCGGCGCAGCCGATCGACGCTCGCACGACGCAGCGAATCGGTTGGTGGGGAACATGATCGACGCCGCGACGCTCGAGGTGACGCTCGGCGGACTGGTGCTGCGCGCACGCACCGAGGTGGTTCTGGCGGTCACGGGGGCTCCGACCCCGTTCACGGTGGACGGCGTACCGCAGGGGCACAACGCCGTGGTCGTGGTGGGGTCGGGCGCCGAGATCCGCCTCGACTGGGCACCGGTGGGACTGCGCACCTACGTCGCCGTCCGCGGCGGCATCGACGTGCCCCGAGTTCTCGGGAGCCGATCGACCGACTCCCTGTCCGGCATCGGACCCGAGCGAGTGGCGCCCGGCGCCCTGCTGCCGATCGGTCACGACGCCGAGGACTGGCCTCGGGCGGACATGAATCCGTACCCGTTCGAGCACCGGACGACCCTGCGGGTGATTCCCGGCCCGCGCGCGGACCGGTTCACCGACGACGCGCTCGACCTGCTGCTCGCTCGAGCCTGGACGGTGGGAACGGAGTCCGACCGCGTCGGCATGAGACTCGAGGGCGCCGAGCCACTGTCACGATCCCGCGAGGACGAACTCCCGAGCGAGGGCATGGTGACCGGCGCACTGCAGGTGCCGCCGTCGGGACTGCCCGTGCTGTTCCTCGTCGACCATCCGGTGACCGGCGGCTACCCGGTGATCGCCGTCGTGGCGTCGGCGGATCTCGGATCCGCGGCGCAATGTGCGCCGGGACAGACGATCCGCTTCAGTGTCTGATCATCGGGAGACAGGAACGGCGATCTCGTTGCGGCGGCGGAACGACACCGTCCAGGGCGGGTCGTAGAACCAGGACATCGGCTCGCCGGTCGTGTCGATGCCGCGGGACTTCAGGATCTCCAGCAGCTCCGTGGTGCGCTCGGCCACGGCCTGCGCACCGCGGTCACCGCTGAACCGCAGCACCGCCACCGTCTCGGCCGGCACCTCCACCAGGCGCACCCGATCGTCCTTCGGCGCCGGCAGAGTGTCCATCGTCCATCGCGACGGCATGAAGAACCGGACGACCCATCCCTCGTCGCTCGCGGCGCGCGACACGGGTGCGGTCATCGCGATGGTCTGCCCGCGCGACGCCGACTGCCCAACGGGAGCCGTCATCGCGATCCTGTCGGATCCCTGATTGCCCCCGAAGATGTACCCGGCCAGCCGGCGGAAGCCTTCGTTACGGGCGCGTTCCTCGTCGGCGTCCACGACGGTCTCCGCCGCGATCCGGGGTTCGTATCGGCGAATCTCGACGGCCCCCGTGAGCGCCTCGGTGGTGTGGGGTGGTTCCTCGGTACCCACCCGAACCCCCACGATTCCCAGTGCGGCCTCGGCCACCTGTGTCACCGTCGTCCTCAGCCGTTCGATCATGACTCGACGGTACGCGCGGACGAGCCCCACCCCGGTCGCGCTCGACCTAGGGACCCTGGCGCCACCACGCGACGACGTAGAGCACCATCGCCGTCACCAGACCCGCCACCACCCACAGCACCACGGTGTAGTCGACCCACGACCCGATCGGCGGGGCGCCGGGGAACAGGTTGCGGATGGGCAGCACTGCGAAGAGCGTCACCGCGAACCACGTCATGATCGGCGGCAGGAACTGCTTGCGGCGGCGCAGCGTCTGGATCGACACGAACAGCGTGCACGACGGCAGGACGACGAGCACGACACAGATCGCGATGTCGAAGATCGTGGTGCCCACCGTGCGCGCGACGCGGATGTCGAAGGCCTGCGCCGAGGAGGAGTCGATGTCGACGGCCTCCACCGCCCAGGACGTGAGCGAGTCGGTCACCACGATCTCGGCGGGTACGGGCTGCCGGTCCGCGCCGGCGCCGGAGAACACCCGCACCTGGATCGACGACGCGTCGTAGGTGTCGAACGGCCATCGCCGGATGTCGCCGTCCGCGTACAGGGAGACCGGGAGCGGGCCCACGCGGGTCCCACTGGGGAACGTCAGGGTGCCGGCGCTCGCGGTCGGCGTCACGTCGACGATCAGGTCGTCGACCAGGTTGCCGTCGGCATCGGTCAACTCGGTCCCCGGATACACGGACACGCGGGCGTCGAGCGAGAAGTTCTCACCGGAGACGGTGTCCACGTCGAGGTAGACGAGCGCGGCGTCGGGTGCGGCCTCACGGAGGTCGGGGCCGTTCGGCGGGCTTCCCAGCGCGTAGGTGAGCACCACCGCGACGTACGCGGCGATCACCACGGCCACCAGGACCACACCGCGCACTCTGCGACCCGCCGCTGTCATGGACAGATGATGACAGGACTCAGGTCTGCGCGTGCGGTTCCACGACGTCGTACTCCGCGCAGAGGAACGCGCCGTTGCGCGCGAAGTCCACGAGTCGGAGATCGAACCGACGCGGGAACAGCGGCCTGCCGGCGCCGAGGGTGACCGGCGCGATCGAGACGACGATCCGATCCAGGTGTCCGGCCTCGGCGAACTGCGCTGCCAGATCACCGCCCCCCACGATCCAGACGTCCTTGCCGCCGGCGGACTCCTCGATCGCCGGCCACAGGTCGGCCACGTCCCCCGCAGCGAATCGAACGTCGTGCTCGGAGTCCGCGAAGTCTCGATGGGTCACCACCCACGCCGGCATGTCGTACGACCATGCCTCCCCGGTCGACGCGTTGTGGTCGAGGACCCAGGCGTAGGTCGTGGCTCCCATGACGATCGCGCCGATGTCCGCGATGAAGTCGCCGTAGTTCATCGGGCCGTGCTCGTCGATGTCCTGACGGAAGAGCCACTCGAGAGAGTCGTTCTCGTCGGCGAGGTAGCCGTCGAGGGTGCTGGCCGTGAAATAGGTGGTCCTGGTCACAGGGCGATTCTGCACCCGACCACCGACACCGATCGAGCTTGCGGCCGGGCACGTTGCGGAGGGTGTGCACACCCTCTCCGGTGAGCGCACACCCCTCACCGCCGACTGCACAGGGTGTGCGGTTCAGGCAACGGGTGTGCGCACCCCATCCGACCCAGACTGGAGCTCAGCTGCCGGCCCCGTTCATCGAGTCGGTCCGCGTCCACTGAGCCGGGTTCAGCCCCGGCGCTGCCGCGCGATGCCCGCGAGCACGACACCCGCTGCGACGGACGCGTTGAGCGACTCCACCGGACCGGCCATGGGGATCGACAGGATGCTGTCGCAGTTGTCGCGGACGAGGCGGGACAGACCCTTGCCCTCGGACCCGACGACCACCACGATCGGCCCGGTGCCGTCGAAGTCGTCCAGCGAGGTGTCACCGTCGGCGTCGAGCCCGACCACCATCACACCCTTGTCGGCCCAATCCTTCAGCGTCCGAGTCAGATTGGTCGCACGGGCGACGGGGAGACGCGCTGCCGCGCCGGCACTGGTGCGCCACGCGACGGCCGTGACACTCGCGCTGCGTCGCTGCGGGATGACCACGCCGTGTCCACCGAACGCTGCGACCGACCGGACGACGGCACCGAGGTTGCGGGGGTCGGTGATGTTGTCGAGAGCGACCAGCAGCGGCGGCTCCTGACGCTGGCGCGCCTGCGAGAGGAGATCGTCGGGGTGGGCGTACCGGTACGGCGGCACCTGGAGCGCGATGCCCTGGTGCATGCCGTTGGCACTCATCCGATCGAGATCGGTGCGGGAGACCTCCAGGATCGAGATGCCCTTGTCCGCGGCGATCTGGACGCTCTCCTTCAGCCGATCGTCGGCCTCGGTGCCCGACGCGACGTACAGCGCCGTCGCCGGCACTCCCGCGCGCAGGCACTCCAGCACCGGGTTGCGGCCCAGCACGTTCTCCGGACCGTCCTCGGTCTTGCGGACCGGCGGACGGCCGCGACCCGAACCGGACGCGTCCCGGCTGGTCGGCCGTGCGCGCCGGGCGTGCTTGGTGCGCTCGGCCGCCGGCGGGGTCGCTCCGCGGCCCTCGAGGCCCTTGCTGCGCTTGCCGCCGGACCCGACGGTCTGGCCCTTCTTGGTGCCGGTCTTGCGCACCGCTCCGCGTCGACTCGAATTGCCTGCCATTACTTCTCCGTGCCTTCCGGCTGTGCGATCGACCATTCCGGGCCGTTCGGGGTGTCGGTGACCTCCACGCCCGCGCGGGCGAGGCGGTCACGAATACGGTCGGCCGTCGGCCAGTCCTTGCCTGCCTTGGCGGCGCTGCGCAGCTCGAGGTCGTCCGCGATGAGCAGATCGAGCGCCGCCCGTTCCGCCGACGCGTCGGCCGAGCCGGACGCCCAGTGCGGATCGAGGGGATCCACGCCGAGGATCGACGTCATGGCGCGGACGGACGACGCGGCCTCGACGGCCTCGTCCAGCTTCCCCGCGGCCAACGCACTGTTGCCCTCGCGGCGGAGTCCGTGGATCTCGGCGAGCGCCTTGGGCACCGAGAGATCGTCGTCGAGCGCCTCGGCGAACGCGGGCGTCCAGGTACCGATCGGCACCTCGCCCGCGCGCTCCGCGGTCTTCGTCACGAACGCCTCGATGCTCCGGTACGCCGATGCCGCTTCCTGCAGTGCCTCGGCCGAGTACTCGAGCATCGACCGGTAGTGCGCGCTGCCGAGGTAGTAGCGCAGTTCCTGCGGACGCACGGTCTCGAGCATCGTCGGGATGGAGACGACGTTGCCGAGCGACTTCGACATCTTCTCGCCGCTCATGGTGACCCAACCGTTGTGCAGCCAGTACTGCGCGAAACCGTCCCCCGCGGCGCGGGACTGGGCCAGCTCGTTCTCGTGGTGTGGGAACACCAGATCGAGTCCACCGCAATGGATGTCGAACGCGGACCCGAGGTAGGTCTCCGCCATCGCGGAGCACTCGATGTGCCACCCGGGCCGGCCGGGTCCCCACGGGGTGGGCCACGACGGCTCGCCGGGCTTGGCCGTCTTCCACAGCGTGAAATCGCGCGGATCGCGCTTGCCCGCACCGACGCTCTCACCCTGGTGGACGTCGTCGAGCCTGTGCCCGGACAGAGCGCCGTACTCGCCCCAGCTCCGCACGTCGAAGTAGACGTCGCCGGCGGCCGCGTACGCGTGACCCGCGTCGATCAACCGACCGATCAGCTCGACCATCTGCGTGATGTGACCCGTGGCGCGCGGTTCGGCCGACGGGGGAAGCACACCGAGGGCGTCGTAGGCCGCGGTGAAGGAGCGCTCGTACGTCGCCGCCCACTCCCACCACGGACGGCCGGCGTCGGCGGCCTTGTTCAGGATCTTGTCGTCGATGTCGGTGACGTTGCGGACGAAGGCGACGTCGTAGCCGGCGGCCGTCAGCCACCGCCGAAGGACGTCGAACGCGACGCCGCTGCGCACGTGACCGATGTGGGGATGCCCCTGGACCGTGGCCCCGCACAGATACACCGAGGCGTGTCCGGGGGCCAGCGGAGTGAACTCACGCACGGCCCTGGTCGCGGTGTCGTAGAAGCGCAGGGTCACGACGGCCGATCCTACCGGGGATTCGACTCGCCCTGTACCACGCGAGCGTCGTCCGGGACCGCACTCTCCAGCACGAGAGCGGTGGCGATCGCGGCCACACCCTCGCCGCGGCCGGTCAGGCCGAGCCCGTCGGTCGTGGTGGCCGAGACGGAGACGGGCGCCCCCAGGATGTTCGTGAGCAGTGTCTGCGCCTCCACCCGACGTGGGCCGACGCGCGGATGATTGCCGATGACCTGGACCGCGGCGTTGCCCACGCGCATCGAGTGCTGCGCGAGCAGTTCGCGGACGTGCATCAGCATGGTGGCGCCGCTGACGCCGTCCCATTCGGGGCGACCCGTGCCGAACACCGAGCCCAGATCTCCCAGACCGGCCGCGGACAGCAGCGCGTCGCAGAGTGCGTGCGCCGCGACGTCGCCGTCGGAATGCCCGGCACAGCCGTCGGCGTCCTCGAACAACAGTCCGGCGATCCAGCACTCACGCCCCACCTCGACGGGGTGGACGTCGGAACCGATCCCTACACGCATGGTCTCCCTCTCACGACTGTGTCCGGCGGGCGACGAGTGCGCGAGCCAGGACCAGATCCATCGGGGTGGTGATCTTGAAGGCCTCGGCGTCGCCGACGACCGTGTGCACGTCGACTCCCAGACGTTCGACCAGGCCGGCGTCGTCGGTGGCCGTCTCGGGAAAGGAATCGTAGGCACGCCTCAGGGTCACCCCGTCGAATCCCTGCGGCGTCTGCACCGAGCGCAGCGTGGCCCGGTCGACCGTTCCGGTGACCACACCGGCAGCATCGACGGACTTCATCGTGTCGACGACGGGCAGCACCGGCACCACGGCCGACGCGCCGGCGCCGACCGCCTCGACGACGCGGGTGATCAGGTTCGGCGGCGTCAGGCAGCGTGCGGCGTCGTGCACGAGCACGATGTCCGCCGCACCGGCCACTGCCAGGCCGGCCCGCACCGAATCGGTGCGCTCGGCTCCGCCGACGACGACGTCCACCGGCAGGACGCAGGACTCGACCAGACGAGAGGTCGTGTCCTGCAGAATGTTCGGGACCACCACCACGACACGAGAAAGGGCGCCGGAGGCCGACAGGCCGTCCAGCGCCCACTCGAGCAGAGTGCGTCCCGCGAGTTCCACGAACGCCTTGGGCACGTTCTCCCCGAGGCGAACGCCCGATCCGGCTGCCGGAACGAGCGCGACGACGTCCGTCACACGCGCGTCAGGACGCCGCGGCCAGAACCTCGTCCAGCATGGAGTCCGCCCTGACCTCGTCGGTTCCCTCGGCGAGTGCGAGCTCGCCGACCAGGATCTGACGTGCCTTCGCCAGCATGCGCTTCTCACCAGCGGACAGGCCGCGGTCCTGCTCACGACGCCACAGATCGCGCACGACCTCGGCCACCTTGTTCACGTCACCCGACGCGAGCTTCTCCAGGTTGGCCTTGTACCGGCGCGACCAGTTGGTGGGCTCCTCGGTGTGCGGCGCGCGGAGAACCTGGAACACCTTGTCCAGACCCTCCTGGCCGACGACGTCCCGGACACCCACGTACTCGGCGTTGTCGGCAGGAACTCGAACGGTGAGATCACCCTGGGCTACCTTGAGAACGAGGTATTCCTTGGCCTCGCCCTTGATGGTGCGTGTCTCGATATTTTCGATCAGCGCCGCTCCGTGGTGCGGGTAAACGACGGTGTCTCCGACCTTGAAAATCATGTGTTCGGTGCCCCTTTCGATATGGCCAGTTTAACACGCCTCCGATCCGGGGTCGTTCCAACGGTGCAGGTCAGGGGCACAGGGCTGGTGGGGACGCTCTTGACAGGGGGCGGGATACATGTATCGAGCAGGCTGTTCGGCCCGCGGCGGCACCGACTGGCGTCACCCGATCCACACGTCCGGACGGCGAACTACTACGCTGCGTGGTGGTGGCCGCCCGTCGGCACAACTCTCGATGACGACCAGTGGAGGACGACCAGTGACCGCATCTACCGCCCGGATCCGGCCGGCCCGAGTCGCGACCGGCGTCGCGCTCGCTCTCGGCACGGTGATCAGCCTCTCCGCGTGCAGCGCCGGGCAGATCTCCCAGACGGCGACGCAGGTCGCCGCGGTCAACGGTAACGGCGCGGACCAGGGCACCGTCTCCCTGCGCAACGTGCATGTCGCCTACCCCTCCTCCGACGAGTTCGTGCTCGAGCCCGGTGGCCGCGCGGAGCTGATCTTCACGGCGATCAACACCAGCGAGACCACACCGGACCGCATCACCGGCATCGAGACCGAGGGTGCCGCCGAGGTCGTCGTCACCGGTGCCACCGGTGGCACCTCCATCGAGATCCCGGCGCAGGCGTCCGTCGCGTCCGGAGTGCCCGCGGACCAGGACCCCACCGCCCCCGAGGGGTCGCAGTCCATCACCGCCGTGATGGAGGACCTCTCCGAGAACGTGCGCCCCGGACTCACCGTCCCGGTCACCTTCACGTTCCAGCAGGCCGGCGACGTCACCGTCAGCGTGCCCGTCGATCCGGGCCCCGTCACCCCGCGCCTCGACGAAGAGGCCAACGGCTGACGGTCCCCCGTCGGCCGAACATTCCTGTCGGTAGACACCTCTAGTCTTCGCGAGTGGCCAAGACTCGTACCAGTTATCGCTGTTCGGCCTGTCAGCACACCGTGGCCAAGTGGGTCGGCCGCTGCCCCGAGTGCGAGACGTGGGGCTCGATGGACGAGGTCACCCTCCTCGCCTCCGTGTCGTCCCGCCCGGGTGCGAGCGCCGTTCGGGCGGGCGGCGCGTCGATGATCCCGACGTCGCCGGCACTACCGCTCACACAGGTTTCCAGCACGTCCTCCATCGCCCGTCCCACCGGGGTCGACGAGCTCGACCGCGTGCTCGGCGGCGGCATAGTGCCCGGCTCGGTGGTGCTGCTCGCGGGTGAACCGGGCGTCGGCAAGTCCACCCTCCTGCTCGAGGTGGTCAAGCAGTGGGCCGAGCGCAGCCCGCAGGACATCGCGCTCTACGTCACGGGTGAGGAGTCGGCGGGGCAGGTGCGTCTGCGCGCCGACCGGACAGGCGCCGTGCACGAGCGCGTGTTCCTCGCCGCGGAGAACGACCTGGCCACCATCTTCGGCCACGTCGACCAGGTCGCGCCCACCCTCGTCGTCGTCGACTCCGTGCAGACCATGCAGGCGTCCGACGTGGACGGCGTCATCGGCGGCGTCACCCAGGTCCGGGCCATCACCTCGGCGCTGACGTCCCTCGCCAAGGGCAGCGGCACGGCCGTCATCCTCGTCGGCCACGTCACGAAGGACGGCGCGGTCGCCGGGCCGCGCTCGCTCGAGCACCTCGTCGACGTCGTCCTGCACTTCGAGGGCGACAAGCACTCCACCCTGCGCATGGTCCGGGGCGTCAAGAACCGCTTCGGCGCCGCCGACGAGGTGGGCTGCTTCGAACTGCGCGAGGGCGGCATCCACGGCGTCAGCGATCCGTCCGGCCTGTTCCTGCACCACCGCGCCGACTCGGTCCCTGGCACCGCCGTCACCGTCACGATGGACGGCAAGCGGGCCCTGCTCGCGGAGGTCCAGGCACTCGTCGCGCCGTCGCACATGCCCACGCCCCGCCGGGCCGTCAGTGGTCTCGACGCCGCCCGGGTGTCGATGATCCTCGCGGTCCTCGAACGTCGCTGCGGCGTGCAGCTCAGCAGCCGGGAGGTCTACGCCGCCACCATCGGCGGTATGCGGACCACCGAGCCCGTCGTCGATCTCGCGTTGGCACTCGCGGTCGCCTCCGCGGCCCGTGACACCGCCCTGCCCCCGGGAATGGTGGTGCTCGGCGAGGTGGGGCTGGCCGGAGAGGTCCGGCGCGTGGTCGGCGTCGACCGGCGCCTCGCCGAGGCCGCGCGGCTGGGGTTCACCTCCGCGATCGTCCCGTCCGACCAGCGTCGCGGCGTGAAGGACGACACGGCCGGAGATCCACCGGGCATGCGGGTCGTCCGGGTCACCGACGTCGCCGGCGCGATGCAGGGAGCCTTCGAGCGACGACGGAAGTAGACCACTCGACCCGCGGACGGAACGCCGGTGCGGTGAGTACCGGTACCCTGACTCTGCACCACCGGCAACCGGGAACGACGTGGGAGGGGGACCAGTGACCGACACCGTGACGACTCCGGACATCTCCCTCGGCTTCCCGGTACCCCACTCGTCCCTGCGTGACGCCATCGCCGACCTCGCCCCGGGCACCACGTTGCGCGACGGTCTCG
The DNA here is from genome assembly GCF_019836145.1 of Rhodococcus sp. BP-241. Classification (NCBI taxonomy): domain Bacteria; kingdom Bacillati; phylum Actinomycetota; class Actinomycetes; order Mycobacteriales; family Nocardiaceae; genus Rhodococcus; species Rhodococcus sp. BP-241. The sequence goes on from NZ_JABUEI010000006.1 coordinate 139,576, forward strand.
AGCGCATCCTGCGTGGCCGCACCGGCGGACTGATCGTCCTCGGGTACGACGAACAGGTCGAGAGCATCTGCGACGGCGGCTTCGATCTCGACGTCGAGTTCGCCCCCACCCGGCTCCGCGAACTGTCCAAGATGGACGGCGCCGTCGTGTTGTCCACCGACGGTTCGCGCATCGTCCGCGCCAACGTGCAGCTCGTCCCCGACCACACCATCCCCACGGTCGAGTCCGGTACCCGCCACCGCGCCGCCGAGCGCACCGCGATCCACACCGGCTATCCCGTGGTGTCCGTCAGCCAGTCGATGAGCATCCTCAGCGTCTACGTCGGCGGAACCCGGCACGTCATCGAGGGTTCCGCGACCATCCTGTCCCGCGCCAACCAGGCCGTGGCCACCCTCGAGCGGTACAAGGCGCGCCTCGACGAGGTCAGCCGTCAACTGTCCGTCACGGAGATCGAGGACTCGGTGACGTTGCGCGACGCGCTCACCGTCGCGCAGCGCCTCGAGATGGTCCGGCGCGTGTCCGTCGAGATCGAACAGAACGTTCTCGAGCTCGGTATCGACGGGCGCCAGCTCGCACTGCAGCTCGAAGAACTGGTGGGCGACAACGACTCTGCGCGCCAACTCGTCGTCCGCGACTACCTCGCCGGCAACGACACACCCACCACCGCGGCCGTCGAACGCTCCCTCGCGGCACTCGACCGGCTCACCGACGTCGACCTGCTCGACCTCACGGTGATCGCTCGTGCCTTCGGCTACCCCGGCACCATCGAGGCGCTCGACGCACCGATGAGTCCCCGCGGGTACCGGTTGCTCACCCGCGTTCCGCGGCTGCAGTTCACGCAGATCCACCGACTGGTCGGGCACTTCGGCACCCTGCAGACACTGCTGGCCGCCACCGCAGCCGACCTGCAGTCCGTCGAGGGCATCGGTGGGCTGTGGGCCCGGCACATCAGAGAAGGCCTGTCCCGCATGGCCGAGGCCAGCATCTCGGGGCCCTTCGATTGATCGGCCGGCCTCCGGCCTTCCCGTTCGACTGATCGGCCGGCTCCCGGCCTTCCCGTTCGACTAATCGGCCGGCTCCCGGCCTTCCCGTTCGATTAGTCGGCCGGTCTTCCCGGAGGGGTTTCGTGTTCGCGCTGCGACTGCAGCACCTGCCGGAACGCGGAACTGCCGCGGGAACCGACCTCGCTGACGCGGAACGGAGGTGCGCTACGTGATGTTGAACGTCTCCGGCGCGCTGCGCAGCTGGCCGAGCTGGCCGACCACGCTGTATCCGCCGGGGCCCACCGGGTTCCGCGGCGCCGCGCACCCGGGCTCGGAGGTGGTCGCGGACCACTTCACGGCGAACGGCGCCTGCTCACCGGGCTGCAGCGTGCGGATGTCGGGAGTCGTGGTGGGGAAGCAGTCGACGTTCGACCAGAGTCGCTGCCCCTCCAGCGTGTAGACCAGCACCTGCTGCAGACCCGAACCCAGATCGCGCTCGCACGCCGAGGTTCCGATGTTGGTGACGACGACGGTGAACGCCGGCTCCTGCCCAGCGGGGTAGGACGGCTGATCGGGCGAGGCCTTCACGGCGAGAGACTGATCCGCGCACTGACCGGGAGCGACAGGCGCAGAGGACGTCGTGGCGGACGTGGACGTCGCCGACGACGAGGACGCGGCGTCTCCGCCCTCGCTGCCACCACCGGAACCTCCTGCCGGAGCGGAGCCTCCGGTCGCGGACGCGTCGGGGCGGTACGTCGTGGCAGCGGACGGTGCGAGCGAGGCGGACGCCGCGGTGGACTCGGAATCCTGCGACCCGCCACCGGCGAGCGACACCACCAGCCACACCACGAGTCCGATGACCACCACTGCGCCACCGATCGCGAGCGCGCGGCGTCGCCAGTAGATCTCGGGAGGCAAGGGTCCGTTCGGCTCGAGCACAGGTCAACCGTATGTGCCGACGCGGTGACCGAGCGGCACCTACTACGGCGTGTCGCTCGCCGTCGCTGACGAGGTGAGCAGATCACTCGCATCGGTGCGGTCGGTCGACCCCATCTCGACGTGTCCGATGTCGCCCAGCGCGCCCTGGAACTCCACCTTGCCCTCGGCCAGCTTGTACGTCAGGCCGACGATGGCGAGTTTTCCCGCGGCGACGCGCTTCTCGAGGATCGACGACCGATCGATCAGCAACTTTCCGGTCTCGAGGACGTGGCGCGCCTCGACGTCGTCGGCGCGCGTGTACCCCAGTCGGTGGGCGTTGAGGACGGACGGCGTGACCCGCTCGACGATGTCGCGGATGAAGCCACCGGGGACGGTGCCCTCGTCCAGCGCGTTGATGGTCGCCTTGACGGCACCACAGCTGTCGTGGCCGAGAATGACGATCAGCGGCGCTTCGAGGACCTCGGCGCCGAACTCCAGGGAACCCAGAACAGCCGAGTCGACGACCTGGCCGGCCGTGCGGACGACGAACATGTCGCCGAGGCCCTGGTCGAAGATGATCTCGGCTGCCACCCGAGAATCGGAGCACCCGAAGACGATCGCGGTGGGGTGTTGACCGTCGACGAGCGACGCGCGGTAATCCACCCCCTGGCTGGGATGCTCCGGGCGGCCGTCGACGAAACGGCGATTACCCTCGACGAGTGCGTTCCATGCTGAGCGGGGACTCGAATTAGGCATGGACTCATTGTTACCGAAACATGAGTCACCCGCCGGTGGCGGCCCCGACTTCCGGGAAGGATCACAGACATGGACAGCGAGGTTCTGGTCTCGTGGTACCGACGCGAGGCCAGGGATCTGCCGTGGCGCCGTAGCGGTGTCAGCGGGTGGCAGATCCTGATGAGCGAGGTGATGCTGCAGCAGACTCCGGTGGCGCGGGTCGCTCCGATCTGGGTCGAGTGGGTACAGCGATGGCCGGTGCCGTCCGCCATGGCCGCGTCATCGCGGGCCGACGTCCTGCGGGCCTGGGGCAAGCTCGGCTATCCCCGTCGCGCCGCACGCCTGCACGACTGCGCCGCCGTCCTCGCCGAGCACCACGGCGACGAGACGCCGTCGGATGTCGAGACGCTGCTGACCCTGCCGGGTGTCGGGGCGTACACCGCGCGCGCCGTCGCCTGCTTCGCCTACGGGCAGCGGGTCCCCGTCGTCGACACCAACGTGCGGCGGGTCGTCGCCCGTGCGGTCCACGGCCGCGCTGAGCCCGGAAACCCCAGCACCACACGAGATCTCGCAGACACCGAGGCCTTGCTACCCGAGGACGTCGCCACCGCGGCCACTCTGTCGGCGGCACTGATGGAGCTCGGCGCCATCATCTGCACCGCACGCAATCCCGCCTGCGCGGACTGCCCGCTCCCGTCGTGCGCGTGGGTCGAGGCCGGTCGGCCGGCGCACGACGGACCGCCGAGGAAGGTGCAGAAGTTCGCCGGAACCGATCGGCAGGTACGCGGAAAACTGATGGACGTACTGCGCTCCACGATGGGTCCGGTGGAGAAGTCCGAGCTCGATCTGGTGTGGACGACCGATCCCGGCCAACGTGACCGTGCCCTGAACTCGCTACTGGTCGACGGGCTCGTCGAGCAGACGTCCGCCGGCGCCTTCGCGCTCGCCGGGGAGGGCTCGTAGGAACGACTCGACAGCGCGCCGGTACTCCCCCGGCCGATCGTCGTGCACCAGATGCCCGGCGCCGGCGACCACCTCGTACGTCGAGTCGTGATGCAGTGCAGCCATTCTCGCCATCTGACCCGCTGGAGTGACCGTGTGCTCCGCCTCGAGCAGCAGCGCGGGAGCACGCACTGCTCGCCACTCGTCCCAGAAGTCGCGTCGTCCCCATTCGTCCGAGATCGCCGCGAACGTGTCCACGTCTCCGTGCAGGTGCAGCCCGTCCGGCGTCCGCTCGAAGGAGTCGAGGAAGTACTGCCCCGCGACGTCACCGAAGTACGCCAGAACCGCGGCCTCGTCGGGGAACGGCTGGGGCCACGCACGGATGACGGCGGCCCACCCGTCGGAGGTGCGACCGCGGAAGTCGGGAGCCATGTCCTCGACGACGATCCCGCGCACCCGATCCGGTTCGCGCGCCGCGAGGCACCACGCGTGGAGCGCGCCCATGGAGTGACCGATCAGGATCACGGACTCGAACGGCGCCAGCGCCTCGCGCAGCTCGTCGACGAACGCCTCGGTGGTGAGGGTCGCCGGAGCAGCACGCCCGTGTCCCGCCGCCCGGGCGGCGAGGACGTGGCCGTGCTCCCGCAACCAGGGCACCTGCCGTCGCCACGTGTCCGGGCCGCCCATCAGGCCGTGCAGCAGCACGAGCGGCACTCCGGAGCCGCCGTGGTCGTCCAGCATCGCTCGACCGTAACCGGCGCAGGTAGCCTCGGGTCCATGCCAGTGGTCAAGATCAACGCCATCGAGGTGCCCGAGGGCGCCGGCCCCGAACTCGAGAAGCGCTTCGCCGCCCGCGCCGGATCGGTCGACGGCTCACCCGGTTTCCTCGGTTTCCAGCTGCTCCGCCCGGTCAAGGGCGAGAGCCGCTACTTCGTCGTCACGCAATGGGAGGACGAGGAGTCGTTCCAGGCCTGGTCGGGTGGACCGGCTCGCGAGGCCCATTCCGGTGAGCGGGCGAAGCCGGTCGCCTCGGGTGCCTCGTTGCTGGAGTTCGACGTCGTCCTGAACGTTCCGGCCCGTCGAGACGGACCGGCCGACCGGTAAACCCGGACATGGCTGTAGGTAAGGTCGGTTCTTCACGGCAGTTCGAGCCACAGCAGTTCGAGCGGGAACGAGGTCGGCGACACATGCCCACGTCACGCAGGTACGTCATTCTGGCCGCTGCCGTCACCGCGACTCTCACGCTCGCCGGATGCTCCGCAGGCGTCGATCCGCTGCTCGAGTCGGGAGCCGCGCGCGGCGACGGATCCACGACGGAACCCGCCGACACGACCGCTGCCCCGGCCGCCGGCGCGCCGATCACGGCGGTCACCGACACCGTCCTCGGTTGGATCACGACGCCGGACCCCACCACGCTCGACCCGGCCGCGATCGACTCCTTCGCGGCGCCCGAGCTGGCGCAAGCACTCGCTCAGGTCGGCGGGCTGCTCGGTCCCGTCGCGCAGATCCTGGCGAGTGGCCCCCTCACCGTGGGCGAACGGACCGAGGACGGCCTCGAGTCCACCGTGCAACTGAGCACCGGCCGGAACGCGCCCGTGACGCTGCGACTGCGCGCCACCGAGGACGGCCTGCTGTCCGGGATCCAGGCTCTGCCCGACACCGAGGGCGTCGACTCCTTCGCCTCGTCGGACGCTGCGCTCACCGCTCTCGGTGCCCGCACGTCCTACGTCGCCTCCCGCGTCACCGACGGCACCTGTACTTCCGTTCACAGCCTGAACGCGGACGACTCCCTGCCGCTCGCCTCCGTCGCGAAGCTGTACGTGCTCGGCGCGGTCGCGCGGGCCGTCGACAACGGGACGCTGTCGTGGGACGAGCAGTTGACCGTGACCGACGCACGCAAGTCGGCCCCGTCGGGACAGTTGCAGTTCGCTCCCGAGGGAACACCGGTGACGGTGCGCGAGGCGACCGACGCGATGATCGCGATCAGCGACAACACGGCCACCGATCTGCTGATGGATCGCATCGGACGGGACGCGGTCGAGTCCGAGGTCACCATCATGGGCGCCGCGAATCCTGCGGCGCTGACGCCCTTTCCGACGACACGCGAGTTCTTCGTGCTCGGGTGGGGACGGCCGGACCTGCGGGCGCAGTGGCGCGACGCCGACACGCAGACCCGCCGCGACATCCTGGCCGGAATCGAGAATCGCACCATCGACAGCGAACCCGTCGATCCGGTGACCGCCGACCTCGACTACCAGGGCATCGCGACGAGGCCCGGTACGCCGGACGGAGTCGAGTGGTTCGGCAGCGCGAACGACATCTGCCGCGCGTACGCGGCGTTGATCACGGGTCCGCAGAGCGACGTCGTGCGCCAGGTCCTCGCGCTGAACCCCGGCGCCGAGGTCGATCCCGCTCGCTGGCCGTACGTCGGCTACAAGAACGGCAACGCCGCGGGCGACGTGTCCGGGTCGTGGTTGCTGACGGATGCGACGGGCCAGGACTGGGTGGTGGCCACCCAACTGCAGTCCGACGAGGCGATCGGCCCCCTGGACAACGCGTACGCGTTCGCCGTCGTCCAGGGGACGTTCGAGCTGTTGCGTTAGCTCTCGAGAGCAGCGTCGAGCGTGATCTCGACGCCCGTCAGGGCCTTGCTCACCGGGCAGGTCTCCTTGGCGTTCTGCGCTGCCTTCGCGAAGCCGTCGGCGTCCAGACCGTCGACCTCACCGCGCACCGTGATCGTGATGCCGGTCAGCTTGAAGCCGACCTCGTCCGGTCCGAGCGACACCTCGGCGGTGACGTCGAGGCTCTGCGGAGTGCCACCGGCCTCGGCGATGACGGCCGAGAGCTGCATGGCGTAGCAGGACGAGTGCGCTGCGGCGATGAGCTCCTCGGGGCTGGTGGTGCCGCCCGCGTCGTCCGCCGCACGCTTGGGGAACGACACGTCGTACGTGCCGACCTTCGAACTGGAGAGCTCGACCTGTCCCGAGCCTTCCTCGAGTGAACCGTTCCATGCTGTCCGTGCTGTACGAGTAGGCATCAGCCATCCTTGTCGCTGGGGAACTCTTGACTCGTTCAGAGTATCCAGCGGCTGTCGACTTCGAACCGATGCCAGGTCAGACGCTCGGGTCGACGGCGATCACCGCAAGGACGTTGCCGGACGGGTCGGTGAACCACGCGATGTCCGGGCCGTTCCCCCGCATGACACCCTTGTCGTCCTGCGGTGCCCCGTCGTATCGGACGAACTCGACACCTCGCGCCGTGAGGTCGGCGACCGTGGTGTCGATGTCACGCGTCGGGATGTTCAGCACGGTGTGCGTGGCCGGTACGTGATCCGGCTTGGGGTAGGCGAGCATGCTGGTGCGTCGGTCGATGCGAATCCAGGAAGTACCCATCTCGGACGGCAGTACGCGCATGCCCAGGACATTGCGGTAGAAGCGCGTGGTGTCCTCCATGTCTCGGACCGCGATGCCGGAGAACGGCGTTGTCGGAGCGCCCATCTGCGCTTCCATCTCGTCCCGCAGACGGACCAGCTGGATCCAGTTGCCGTCGGGATCCTTCGCGGTGGCGAACAGGTCCCCGTCGCGGCTCTCGAGGGGACTCACCCACTCGCCGCCGAGCGCGTCGATTCGACCGGCGACCGCCTCCGGGTCGTCCGGTTCCACGTTCAGGACGACGCGCGCACCCTCTCGATTCGGGCCCGTCACGTCGTCACGCTCGTCGAACATGACGAAGAAGCCGTCGAGGTCGATCACGGTGTACGGGCCCATCGACATCGGCGGCGCCTCGAACACCTCCCCGTACCACCGGACGAGCGCTTCGGGATCGGGGCTGGACAGGAGCATCGAGTTCACGGTTGCAGTAGCCATACCGGTACAGACCGGGCGGTGCGGCCGAACTCATCGCGAGAGACACCACGAGCGCAGAACGGGCGAGACCCGTGAGGGTCCCGCCCGTTGCCGTGCGTACGTACTACTCGGAGCTCTCGCCCGACTTCGCCAGGTCGACGGTCAACTCGTCGGGAAGGCTGATCGGCTTCTTCTCGCCGCGGAAGGTGAAGACTGCGTCTTCGCCCTGTCCTTCGCCGTCCCAGTTGTCGACGTCGACCAGCACGATCTGACCCGGCTCGATCTCGCCGAACAGGATCTTCTCGGACAGCTGGTCCTCGATCTCGCGCTGGATCGTGCGACGCAGCGGACGCGCACCCAACACCGGGTCGAATCCACGCTTCGCCAGGAGCGCCTTGCCCTTGTCCGTGACCTCGATGGCCATGTCCTTGTTCTTGAGCGCAACCTCCACTCGCGCCAGCATGAGATCGACCATCTGGATGATCTCGTCCTTGGTGAGCTGGTGGAAGACGACGATGTCGTCGATGCGGTTCAGGAACTCGGGGCGGAAGTGCTTCTTCAGCTCGTCGTGCACCTTGAGCTTCATGCGCTCGTAGTTGGAGCCACTGCCCTCACCCGAGGAGAAGCCCAGCCCGACGGCCTTGGAGATGTCCGACGTACCGAGGTTCGAGGTGAAGATCAGCACGGTGTTCTTGAAGTCGACCGTACGACCCTGACCGTCTGTGAGACGGCCGTCCTCGAGCACCTGCAGGAGCGTGTTGTAGATCTCCTGGTGAGCCTTCTCGATCTCGTCGAACAGCACCACGGAGAACGGCTTGCGGCGCACCTTCTCGGTGAGCTGGCCACCCTCTTCGTAGCCCACGTATCCGGGGGGCGCACCGAACAGACGCGATGCGGTGAACCGGTCGTGGAACTCGCCCATGTCGATCTGGATGAGCGCGTCGTCCTCGCCGAACAGGAAGTTCGCCAGAGCCTTCGACAGCTCCGTCTTACCCACACCGGACGGGCCGGCGAAGATGAACGAGCCGGACGGACGCTTCGGGTCCTTCAGTCCTGCGCGGGTACGGCGGATGGCCTTCGAGACCGCCTTGACCGCCTCGACCTGGCCGATGATGCGCTTGTGGAGTTCGTCCTCCATGCGCAGGAGACGCGTGGTCTCCTCCTCGGTCAGCTTGAACACGGGGATGCCGGTCCAGTTGCCCAGGACCTCGGCGATCTCGTTGTCGTCGACCTCGGCGATGACGTCGAGGTCTCCGCTACGCCACTGCTTCTCGCGCTCGGCGCGCTGCGCGACGAGCTGCTTCTCCTTGTCGCGCAGGTTGGCCGCCTTCTCGAAGTCCTGCGCGTCGATCGCGGACTCCTTCTCCCGACGAGCATCGGCGATCTTGTCGTCGAAGTCGCGCAGGTCCGGCGGCGCCGTCATCCGACGGATGCGCATGCGCGCGCCCGCCTCGTCGATGAGGTCGATCGCCTTGTCCGGCAGGAAGCGGTCGTTGATGTACCGGTCGGCCAGGGTCGCGGCCGCCACGAGCGCGCTGTCGGTGATCGAGACGCGGTGATGCGCCTCGTACCGGTCGCGCAGACCCTTGAGGATCTCGATCGTGTGATCGACCGACGGCTCGCCGACCTGCACCGGCTGGAAGCGACGCTCGAGGGCCGCGTCCTTCTCGATGTACTTGCGGTACTCGTCGAGCGTGGTGGCACCGATGGTCTGGAGCTCACCACGAGCGAGCTTCGGCTTCAGGATGGAGGCCGCGTCGATCGCGCCCTCGGCAGCACCCGCGCCGACGAGCGTGTGCAGCTCGTCGATGAACAGGATGATGTCGCCGCGGGTGTTGATCTCCTTGAGCACCTTCTTCAGGCGCTCCTCGAAGTCACCGCGGTACCGGCTGCCGGCGACGAGCGAGCCCAGGTCCAGCGTGTAGAGCTGCTTGTCCTTGAGCGTCTCGGGAACCTCGCCGTTGACGATCGCCTGCGCGAGGCCCTCGACGACGGCGGTCTTGCCGACGCCGGGCTCACCGATGAGCACCGGGTTGTTCTTGGTACGGCGGCTCAGCACCTGCATGACGCGCTCGATCTCCTTCGCGCGTCCGATGACCGGGTCGAGCTTGCCCTCGAGTGCGGCCTGCGTGAGGTTGCGGCCGAACTGGTCGAGCACCAGCGACGTGGACGGTGTGCCCGCCTCGCCGCGGCTGCTGCCGGACTCGCTGGGCTCCTTGCCCTGGTATCCGGACAGGAGCTGGATGACCTGCTGGCGCACGCGATTGAGATCGGCGCCGAGCTTGACCAGCACCTGCGCAGCCACACCCTCGCCCTCACGGATGAGGCCGAGCAGGATGTGCTCCGTGCCGATGTAGTTGTGTCCGAGCTGCAGCGCCTCACGCAGGCTGAGCTCGAGGACCTTCTTGGCACGCGGAGTGAACGGGATGTGCCCGGACGGTGCCTGCTGGCCCTGGCCGATGATCTCCTCGACCTGGCTGCGTACACCTTCGAGGGAGATCCCGAGCGACTCCAGAGACTTCGCCGCCACGCCTTCACCCTCGTGGATGAGACCCAGCAGGATGTGCTCCGTGCCGATGTAGTTGTGGTTGAGCATCCGGGCCTCTTCTTGGGCCAGGACGACGACGCGCCGTGCGCGGTCGGTGAACCTCTCGAACATCGCTCTCCCTCACACTGATGACGGGGCAGGCGTCGGACCCTCTAGTCCGAACCTCGAGCCCGACTCTCACTCTAGTTGCCGTGACCTTCGAGTGCCGCTCCGCCGGGGAAGTTCATCCGACGGCGAACGGTGGCTCCCACGCCCTCGGCGCGTCCATCGGGACGACACCGGCACCCTTGTATGCAGTCACAACGCACTGCACCGGAGATTCGTTACCACGAGCGGCAGCGGATTCACCGTTCCCGCCTTCGCCCGCAGCGAACGGCCTACTCCTGATCGGCACCCACGGCAATGGGTCGGCGTGATGAGACGTGACGGACATTCCGCCCATCCATTGGAGTCATTGTCATTCAATCGAATGACAATGACTCCGACAGACAGGACAGAATCACGAAGAAAGTTCCCAGGCCCGCACGATCTCGGACGATATGCGGCCCCGCGCGCTGATCTCGAAACCTTGCGTGCGCGCCCATTCCCGTATTGCAGCACTGCGCGCCCGATCGGCCGCTCCGCGTGTCCGCGTGCCCCCGGACGAGCTCGCGGCCGACCCTCCCCCGGTCGTCCGCGTCGACACCCGCCGCGCGTGCTGGATCCACTGATCCATGACTTTCCGCAGCTCATCGGCATTCGAGTTGGACAGATCCAACTCGAACCACGTGCCGTCCAACCCGATCGACACCGTCTCGTCAGCCGGTACGTTGTCGACGTCGTCGACCAGCGTGACCGTCACCTTCTTGACCATTCGACGCATTCCCCCCTCCGAACACAGCGACACTTTTCGCCGAGCAGGATCGATAATAGCGCGCATTACCGAGGCCTTGCAGCGTACCGAGTGGAATGTTCCATTCGGGCGTCAGCCGCGGTCGGGACGCACCAATGGAAAGAGGATGGTCTCGCGAATACCCAGCCCTGTGAGCGCCATCAGAAGGCGGTCGATGCCCATTCCCGTACCCGTTGTGGGCGGCATCGCGTACTCCATGGCGGTGAGGAAGTCCTCGTCGAGAACCATGGCCTCGTCGTCGCCGGCCGACGCCAGCCGGGCCTGATCGACGAAGCGCTCGCGCTGCACGACGGGATCGACGAGCTCCGAGTAGCCGGTGGCGAGCTCGAAGCCCCGCACGTAGAGGTCCCACTTCTCCACCACACCGGGGATGCTGCGATGGGCCCGGACCAGAGGCGACGTCTCCACGGGGAAGTTGCGGACGAACGTCGGAGTGTGGAGCTGGTCCCCGCAGCTGTGCTCCCACAGCTCCTCGACAAGCTTACCGTGGCCCCACCCCTTGTCCGTCGGCACGGCGAGACCCACCCGATCGGCCAGTGCACGCAGGTCGCCCGGGCTCGTCTCCGGTGTCACCTCGATGCCGACGGCGGCCGACAACGACGGGTACATCTCGATGGTGGTCCACTCGCCCGCGAAGTCGTACGCGGAACCGTCCGCGAGGGTGACCTGGAGCGACCCGTACACGGCCTGGACGACTTCCTGCACGAGCTCGCGCGTCATCACTGCGGAGTCGTCGTACGTGCCGTAGGCCTCGTACGTCTCGAGCATCGCGAACTCCGGGGAGTGCGTGGAGTCGATGCCCTCGTTGCGGAAGTTGCGGTTGATCTCGAAGACCCGGTCGATGCCGCCCACGACCGCCCGCTTGAGAAACAGTTCGGGAGCGATGCGGAGGAACAGGTCGATGTCGAGCGCGTTCGAGTGCGTCGTGAACGGTCGGGCCGCGGCGCCGCCGTGCAGCGTCTGGAGCATCGGGGTCTCGATCTCCAGGAATCCGCGGCGCTCGAGCCCGTCACGCAGTGCGCGCAGCGCGGCGACGCGGCGGCGGGCGTTCTCCCGCGCCTCGGGACGCACGATGAGGTCGACGTACCGCTGGCGGACGCGGGACTCCTCGTTCATCTCCTTGTGGGCGACGGGCAGGGGCCGCAGCGACTTGGACGCCATCTGCCACTCGTCCGCCATGACGCTCAGCTCGCCGCGTCGGGAGCTGATCACCTCGCCGTGCACGAAGATCATGTCGCCGAGATCGACGTCCGACTTCCACAGCGCCAGCGCGTCCTCGCCGACACCGGCGAGGGAGATCATGGCCTGGAGCTGCGTGCCGTCCCCGTCCTGCAGCGTCGCGAAGCAGAGTTTGCCGGTGTTGCGCAGGAAGATGACGCGACCGGCCACCCCCACCTGCTCGCCGGTGTGCGTGTCCGGCTCGAGCGCGGGATGCGCAGCCCGGACCTCGGCCAGCGAGTGCGTCCTCGCGACCGACACCGGATACGCCTCGCGCCCGGACTCCAGCAGCCGGGCGCGCTTCTCGCGGCGGATGCGCACCTGTTCCGGGGTGTCGTCGGTGGGAACGGCGGCGGGGTCGGTGTCTGCTCGTGGTGTCTCGGTCACGACTGCCCAGCCTATAGAGAGGTCAGTGCGCGACGAGAGTGCGCCCTTCGCGCAGGCAGTGCCGTGCGCTCCCCACGACGCCGGTGAGCCCGGCGTCGACGATGGCGCGGTACCCACCGATGACGTCGGACGCTCGCGTGAGCCCTAGTTCCTGCAGCGCCGCGGCGGCCAGCGAGGAGGTGTAGCCCTCGGAGCACAGCACGATCCACTCGACGTCGTGATCCACCGCGATGGCCAGGCGTGCGCTGCTCGTGGGGTCGCACCGCCACTCGAGGACGTTGCGCTCGACGGCCAGTGCCCCCGGCATGGTCCCCTCCAGCGCGCGCTGCGCCTGGGGGCGGATGTCGACGAGTACCGCGCCGCGCGCGACGGCATCGGCCAGCTCGGAGACGTCCGTGCGGCGGTACGTGGACCGTGCGCGCTCGAGCATGTCGTCGATGCTCGATCGGGTGGTGGGTCGAGTCGTCATCACGCGTCTCCCTCGGGCAGGTCGGTCAGGACGGACCGGGTGCGGCGCAGAGCACCGCGCTCGCCGATCTCGTAGTAGGACATGGCCGTCAGCGGCGGCGAGTACGCGTGCACGCTCAGTGTCGGACCGCTCACGGTCACCGGGTCCGATGTCGGGGCCGGTGCGTGGGTGACGTCGTGGACCCACCCCAGCGGGAAGGACGCCTGATCACCCGCGTCCAGGCGGCGGTGATGCAGACCCTCACCGTTCCAACGGTATTCGCTGAGCGAGCCGCTCAGGACGGTCAGCGCGCCGAGCGATCCGGCGTGGTCGTGCAGTTCGGTGGACTTGTCCGGCACCCAGCTGATGAGCCACAGGTCGACCAGATCGTCCGAATGCAGACGGGCACACCACCGTTCACCGGCTGGGAACACTCCACCGGGCGGGAGAAGCGCATCATGGCGACCGTCGAGCACGTCCGCCGCACCTTGATCGGTGAGGCGCAGCAGATCGGCGGGACGCAGAGAGGTGGGGGCGACAGCAGAGAGCGAGAGCACGACAGGACTCCAGGGAGGTGTGATGACAGTCAGGGCAGGCGTCAGCCCCGACAACACTCCCGAGCACCCGTGCGATCAGTCACCCCGAAAGTGTGGCACACCGTTCGGCAGCGCGCCACCTCGACCGTCGTGGCCTCGATCAGCGGCGACGGGCCTGATTGCGCTCGTAGACCAGCCGCAGTCCCGCCAACGTGAGGTCCGGCTCGATGCGATCGATCGACGAGGAGTCGTCCATGACGAGCGACGCCGTGTCGCCGGTGGCCACCACGACGACGTCGTCGCCGTCGAAGCCGGGCACCTCGCGGCACACCCGGTCGACGATGCCGTCGACGAGACCGGCGAAGCCGAAGATCGCACCCGACTGCATGGCCTCGACGGTGTTCTTGCCCAGAACACCTCGGGGCCGGACCAGTTCGACCTTGCGCAGCGCCGCGGAGCGGGACGCGAGCGCGTCCATGGAGATCTCGAGTCCGGGTGCGATCGATCCGCCCAGGAACTCCCCCTTCGCCGACACGACGTCGACACACGTGGACGTCCCGAAGTCGACGATGATGCACGGGGCGTCGTACAGGTGGTGGGCCGCGAGGCTGTTGACGATGCGGTCGGCGCCCACCTCTTTCGGATTGTCCACCAGCAGAGGCACTCCCGTACGCACGCCGGGCTCGACGACCACGTGGGGAACGTGCGACCAGTACCGCCCCAGCATCGTCCGGATCTCGCGCAGCACCGACGGGACCGTCGAGAGCGCCGCGACACCCGTGATGGTCTCCACGTCGGGACCGAGGAGACCGCGAAAGGTCAACGCGAGTTCGTCCGCCGTCATCGACGCGTCCGTCCGCATCCGGCGTTGCCGCGTGAGCCGCGCGTGGTCACCGCTGCCGGTGAACACGCCCAACACGATGTTGGTGTTGCGGACGTCGACGGTGAGCAGCATCAGACCGAGACCGTGTCACGCGTGTCCGCGGTGAGTGTGCGCGGCGAGATCAGTCCGGAGCCGGCCGGGCTGTCCGCCGGATCGGTGCCCACCTGGACGGGGCGGTTGTCGGCGTCGACGAACACCACGTTCGGCGCGTACTCGGCGACCTGGGCCGGATCGAGGATGCCGTAGGCGATGATGATCACCAGATCACCCGGGTGCACGAGATGCGCTGCGGCGCCGTTGATCCCGACCACTCCCGATCCACGCTGCCCCGCGATGACGTAGGTCTCGAGCCGAGCACCGTTGTCGATGTCCACGATGGTCACCTGCTCACCCTCGAGCAGCGCGGCGGCGTCGAGCAGGTCCTGATCGATGGTCACCGACCCCACGTAGTGCAGATCGGCGTGGGTCACGGTGGCGCGGTGGATCTTCGAGGTCATCATCGTGCGGAGCATGGTGGGTCCTTACCTGTCTGGAGCCGGGCGGAGTTGCGGGCAGGCCGGAGGCCGGTCGGTTGGAGCGGGCAGGCCGGAGGCCGGTCGGTCGGAGTGGAGTCAGGAGTGGCCGAGATGGCGTTGTCCGGCTGCGGATTCCGGATCGCGACCCTGGAATCCGGTACCGAGAGCGACGCCCACGTTGTCGAGCAGGCGCGTGGTGCCCACGCGGGCGGCGACCAGCAACCGTCCGTCTCCCTCCTCGGGTGCGTCACGGAGATCGGCGCCGCGTACCTCGAGGTAGTCGACGTCCACCTCCGGCACCGTGTCGAGCACCGACTGCGCCGCCGCCAGAACGGCATCCGAACCACCCTCGGCAGCATGGGTGCCGGCGATCAGCGCTGCCGACAGGGCCACCGCGAGGGACCGCTGGTGCTCGTCGAGGTACCGGTTGCGCGAGGACAGGGCGAGACCGTCGGACTCGCGAACGATGGGGACGCCGCGGATCTCGACGTCGATGTTCAGGTCACGCACCATCTGGTCGATCAGGACCAGCTGCTGGTAGTCCTTCTCCCCGAAGTAGGCCGTGGTGGGTGCGACGATGCCGAGCAGCTTCGCGACCACCGTCAGCATCCCGGCGAAATGGCCGGGCCGCGAAGCGCCTTCGAGTTCGGCACCGAGCGGACCGGGGTGCACCGTCGTCCGCGGACCGCGCGGGTACATGTCCTGCACACTCGGGACGAAGGCCAGTTCCACCCCGGCTGCGCGCAGCACGTCCAGGTCGGCGTCGAGGGTGCGCGGGTACGCGTCGAGATCCTCCCCCGCCCCGAACTGCAGCGGGTTGACGAAGATCGACACCACGACGACAGCGCCGCTCCGCTTCGCCATCTCCACGAGCTGGACGTGACCGGCGTGCAACGCACCCATGGTGGGCACGAGCGCGACTCGGCGTCCCGCCGAGCGCAGGGCTCGGGTGACCGACCGGACCACATCGGGTGCGTGATGCACCGTCAGTTCACCCGGTGTGTACGCGCCGTCGAGTGCACTCACGGCTGCCTCCTCATTCGTTGTCCCGCAGGACGTTCATTACGGTGTCGTCCGCGCCGGCCCGCTCGGCCGTACGCAGTGACATCGCGCGATAGCCCGCGGCGATCCGCGGGTCGAGATCGGTCAACGCATCGAGATGCCTGGACACCGTCGCCCCGTCGCCGCGCGCCACCGGACCGGTCAACGCGCCCTGTCCGCTGCGCAGCACGTTGTCCAACGCCGCCGACAGCAGTGGCGCCAGAACCCGCTCCGCCACACCACCGGGACGCTGCTCCACCGGCTGCTGGCCGGGAAGTTCCTCGTGGGCCAACGCGTCCCGCAGCGCGTCGAGGGCGTCGACGACCAGAGTGACCAGGTGGTTCGACCCGTGGGCGAGCGCGGCGTGGTACAGCGTGCGCGCCTCCTCGGGCACACCCACGGGCTCGCCGCCGATCTCGAGCACCAGTCCCTGCGCGATCGCGAGGCCGATCTCGTCGGCCGCCGTGATGCCGAAGCACGCGGTCGCCAGACGGTCGGTGTCCTCGGGTTTGCCGCTGAAGGTCATGGCGGGGTGCACGGCCATCGTCACCACCCCTCGGCCCGCCAGCGGCGCGAGGATGCCGACACCGTTGGCGCCGGACGTGTGCAGCACGAGAGTTCCGGGCGACACCGCATCGGTGCGCGCCAACCCGCGGACCAGCGCGTCCAGTTCCTGATCCGGCACCGCCAGGATCAGCAGTTCACTGCGCCGCGCCACATCCGTGGCCGGCATGATCTCCGCGTCGGGGAGGCGGGTCTCGGCGCGGCGCCGGGACGCGTCGGAGACGGCGGCACAGCCGAACACGACGTGGCCGACGCGTTCGAGCGCCTCACCCAGCGCGGTACCGACCCGGCCTGCGGACACGACACCGACGGACAGGCGCGCCGGGGCGGGGTCGGACGTGACTCGATCGGGGGACAAGAAGGGTCCTCTCGGGGATACAGTTCCAGTCCCGCTCGGCGGGTACCGGACTCATCGACGCCCACACTAGTGTCCGGCGTCGACCGACCGCCATGCGACGCCGGTCACACCCGCGGCGCAGATCTCACTCGACGAAGCTCTCACTCGGCGCGGTGTCTACTCGGCACGGCGGCGCCGGCGACCCGATCCTGTCGACGCATCCGCGGTGCCCATCCCCGCGAGGATGTCCGCGACGGAGCGCCCACTCGAATGTGCTCCCGATCCTGCGTCGACCGGTGCGTCGGACTCGTCGTCCGGATCCGCAGCGCGTCGTCGACCGCCCGACTGCACGGGTGCGACGGGCGCGGGTTCCGGAAGCTCGGGCTGTTCCGGCTCGGGTTCGGGCTCGACGTCCAGGGTCGGCAGCGGATCGGGTTCGGGCTGCGGCTCGGGTTCGGGGAGCGGCTCGGGCTCCGGCAGGGGTTCGGGCTCGGGTTCGGGTTCCGGCAGCGGTTCCGGCTCGGGCTCGGGTTCCGGCTCGGGAAGGGGTTCCGGCTCGGGGGCGACGGGAATGCTGTCGGCGCGGTGACTCGACGGGTTCCACTCGGGGGTGCGCGGCGACTGCGGTGCGGGTGCCGGATGGAAGGTGCCGTCGTGATCGAACTCGCCGCCGATGACCGACGTCTCCGCCGTGACCGGGTCGTCGAAGGGAGTGGCGAATCCGGGCCGGGAGTAGGTCGGATCGGGGGCGAAGCTCGGCGGGCGGGTGCGCGATCCGGGAACGTACAGACCGGACGGCGCCGGCTCGTAGCCGCTGTAGGAGCGCTCGGCCAGCTCCCGCATCCGCATCGCCTCGCCGGCGATGGCAGCGCGGTCGTCCGGCAACTCGCCGTCGAACAGCATCTCGAGGCTGCGGCGCAGCGACGCGAGTTCGGCTCGGAGAGCACGCATCTCGTCTCCGTCGGCACCGATCTCGGCGCGTACCCGCGACTCGACGCCGAGCTCGTACTCGCGGCGAGCGGCGATCTCCCGCTCCAGCTGGAGCTCGTATACGGTCTGCAGATCGCGCGCCTTCATCTGATCCACCGCGGCGTCGCGGCGGTACTTCGTCATCGCGAACGCGCCGAGAACGGCGGCCCACAGCGCTGCCACGATGCCCACGCGCAGCAGCGGAACGCTGTCGCTGAGGATCATCAGAACGCTGGCCACCACGCCCAGCAGAACCAGACCGGCGAGAGCCGTGTGGTTGCCGCCGCGTTTCGTGCGACGGTTCGCCTTGCTCCTGCCGGTGTCCGTCATGAATCCCAGGGTAACGGCTCGGGCGGCTGTCGCACTTCACCATGCACGGACGGGGTGTCCGAGGACGGCCGCGATCGGGTCAGTGGGCGGGCTCGTCGGCTCCGTCGTCCGGTGTCCGGCAGCAGTGCTCGAGCCACAGGGCAGCGGCCACGGCGACGATCCCGGCGACGAGGCCGATCAGCGCTCCCGGCGTGTCCTCCGACGCCGCGCGCACCGAGGACCGCAGGGGCAGCAGATGGATCAGCAGACCGGCCCACACTCCCGCCGCCGCTGCACCGACGAGGGCCGCGGCCTTCGCCAGCGCGACGGCGCGCGCGACCGTGATCGGATGCAGCTGGCCGGGCCCGGGGCCGATCCTCCGGGTGCGCAATCGGGACCGCACCAGCAGACCCACGACCACGAGGACGACCGCCACCGGATACAGCGACGCTCCGGCGAACGTCGAGATCGGCGGAACAGACCCGTAGAACGAGGACGCGAGGATCCAGGTGGCCACCACGGCGAACGCCGCGAGCGCGACGAGGTCGCGCACGCGCGTCGGGCTCACGTGGAGTCACCGCCGGCCCGCCCGCAGCGCACCGGGTCCCACAGCCGTGTCTCGGTGCGACGCACACCGGCGCGTTCGGACTCCGGCAGCTCGGCCAGCAGGTCGCGCACCGATCGGCCACGCAGCACGGCGTCGGGATCCGCGTCCAGCCACGGTGCGAGGACGAAGGCGCGCTCGTGCGCCAGTGGGTGCGGAAGAATCAGCTCGGGGTCGTCGCTGACGACGTCGTCGCACACGACGATGTCCACGTCGACGGTCCGCGGTCCCCAGCGCTGCACCCGCTCACGGTGAGCGGCCGTCTCCAACTGCTGTCCCCGTCGCAACCAGCCCCGGCAGTCGGTGTTCTCGTCGTCCACGATCACGACGGCGTTGAGGAAGTCCTGCTGGTCGATGCCGCCCCACGGGGCGGTGGCGAACACGGTCGACACCGCGACGACGGCGTCACCGAGACCCTCGACCACGGCCCGCAACTGCTGTTCGCTGTCCCCGATGTTGCTCCCGATCGAGAGCACCGCGCGGGTCACGCAGACCTCGATCGGGTCACCACGACGGCCACGTCCGTGAAGGTCAGGGGGATCGGAGCCGACGGCTTGTGCAGGGTGACCTCGACGCGTTCCACGCGCGGATCCGTCAGGACACCGTCGGCGATCTCGCTCGCGACCGTCTCGATGAGATCGCGACTCGGCCCCGCGACGACCGCGGCGGCGGCCTCGGCCAACTCGCCGTAGTGCGCCGTCTTCGTCAGGTCGTCCGATGCCGCGGCCGGGGCGAGATCCATGTGGACGACGAGGTCGACGAGGAAGTCCTGCCCGTCGCGCTTCTCGTGGTCGAAGACACCGTGATTGCCGCGCACGGTCAATCCGCGCAGCTCGATGCGATCGGTCATGTCGTGCCTTTCGGTTCGGTCGGGCCGTGCCACTGCCGGTGCACGGCGAGAGCGTCGAGAGTGCCGACGGCGTCGTGGACGCGCACCCCCCAGGCGCCCGCCACGGCGGACAGCACCGAGATCGCGGCCGTCGCAGCGTCGCGGCCGTGCGGAGAGCGAGGCTGCCCGTCGCGGGCGAGCAGAGTGCCGAGGAATCGTTTGCGGGACGCACCTACCAGCACGGGAATGCCCGTGTCGACGAGACGATCGAGTCGGCGGAGCAACGCCCAGTTGTGCTCCGCGTTCTTGGCGAAGCCGAGCCCCGGATCGAGGACGATGCGGGAACTGTCCACCCCGGCGGCGACGGCCGCGTCGACCTGGCGGAGCAGTCCGCTGCGCACGTCCTCGACGATGTCGCCGTAGTCGTGCTCCTCCGCGGCACCCGGTCGGTGGGTCCAGTCGACGGTGGAACGCCAGTGCATGAGCACCCAGGCGACGCCGGCATCGGCGACGACACCCGCCATGTCGGGATCGGCGCGGCCACCGGAGACGTCGTTGACGATGGACACGCCCGCACCGATCGCCGCGGTCGCCACGGATGCCCGCATCGTGTCGACGCTGACGCACACGCCGTGGGCGACCAACTCGGCGATCACCGGTGCGACGCGCTCCGCCTCGACGGACGGGTCGACGCGGTCGGCTCCCGGACGTGTCGACTCGCCCCCCACATCGACGATGTCGACACCCGCGGCGTGCAGTTCGAGGCCGTGCCGCACCGCGGCGTCGACGTCCAGGTAACGGCCGCCGTCCGAGAACGAGTCGGCCGTGACGTTGACGACGCCCATCACCACGGGCCCGTCCGCGTGCGGAAGCGTGAACACGAGCGGCGCCTACTTGCGAAGGATGAGATCCAGCGCCTCGGACCGGGACACCGCGCTGGACTGGAACACACCGCGCACGGCGGAGGTGGTGGTGCTGGCGCCCGGCTTACGGATTCCCCGCATCGCCATGCAGAGGTGCTCGGCCTCCATCACCACGATGACTCCGCGCGGTTCGAGCTTGCGCATCATCGCGTCGGCGACCTGCGAGGTGAGACGCTCCTGCACCTGCGGCCGCTTCGCGTACAGGTCGACGACCCGCGCCAGCTTCGACAGGCCCGTCACCCGGCCCGACTTGCCCGGGATGTAGCCGACGTGCGCGACGCCGTGGAAGGACACCAGGTGGTGCTCGCACGTCGAGTACATCGGGATGTCCCGCACGAGGACGAGCTCGCGGTGCGCCTCGTCGAACGTCGTTCCCAGCACCTCGTCAGGATCGACGAACAGTCCGCCGAACATCTCTCTGTATGCACGCGCCACTCGAGCGGGCGTGTCCTTCAGCCCCTCGCGCTCGGGGTCCTCACCCACCGCGAGCAGCAGCTCGCGAACGGCCGCCTCGGCGCGCTCCTGATCGAACGTCCGACCGGACACCACGGACACGGGCTCGTCGATCGACTGATCGGCTTGGTTGACGGACACGGGAGGTCCCTTCGCTGACGGGCGCGCTGCCGATGGATCAGAGCAGCCGGAGTGATGTGCGGGCGGGTGCGGCCGCACGGACGAGAGGGTCGGACGAGCGACTCTAGCGCGCGTCCGGGCCCTCCCACCGCTGGGTGTTCGGCGGCAGCTGGGGATCCTCGGCCTCGTCACGCGGAGGCTGGTACTGCCCCTCCGGGTTCTGCGGGTTGCGGTAACGCGGCTCGGGCTGAGCCGGCTCCCCCACACCCGAACCGGGGTACTGCCCGTACGGCTGCGGATCCTGGTACGGCTCCTGATAGGGCTGCGGTTCCCGGTAGGCCTGCGGTTCCCGATAGGGCTGCGGCTCCTGGTATGGCTGCGGTTCCTGGTAGGGCTGGGGCTCGTCGTACCCGCGCGGTTCCTGGTACCCACGCGGACCCTGGTAGCCCTGCGGGTCACCCTGACCCTGCGGCTGCCCGTAGCCCTGCGGCTGGCCGTAGCCCTGCGGCTGGCCATAGCCCTGCGGCTGGCCATAGCCCTGCGGCTGGCCGTAACCCTGCGGCTCCGGGTACCGCGGTGCCTCGTTCTCGCGAGGAGGCCATCCCGGTGCGGACCAGCCGGCCGGTGCCCCGTAGTCGGGCATCGAGGAGCCGGGACGGCCGCCGCGATGTGCGCCACCCTGACCGTTCGGGGTCGACCCGTTCTGGCCCTGCCCGTTCTGACCGTGACCGTTCTGGCCGTGCCCGTTCTGGGCGTGGCCGTTCTGGCCGTTCTGTGCCTGACCGTTCTGGGCCTGGCCGGCGTAGCTCGGCTCCTTGACGATCGAGACGGGGGGCCACGGCTCCCCGCGCTCGGTCGCGAGCTCGCGCGGCGTCTTCACCGGGGGCTTGGACGACGGAACTCGATCACCGAAGTCGTTGAACGCGGTGATGCGGGGACGCTTCTCGACGCCGGTGAAGATCTTCTCCAGATCCTTGCGCGTGAGCGTCTCGCGCTCGAGCAGCTCGGTGGCCAGGATGTCGAGGACGTCGCGGTAGTCGTTCAGGATGGCCCACGCCTCGGTGTGCGCGGCCTCGATGAGGTTGCGCACCTCCCCGTCGATCTCCCGCGCGACCTCGTGCGAGTAGTCGGACTGGACGCCCATCGAGCGGCCCAGGAACGGATCGCCCTGCTCCTGGCCGTACCGGACGGCGCCGAGCTTGCTGCTCATGCCGTACTCGGTGACCATGGCGCGAGCGATCTTGGTCGCCTGGTCGATGTCGGACGACGCTCCCGTGGTCGGCTCGTGGAAGACGAGCTCCTCGGCAGCGCGGCCGCCCATCGCCATGACGAGGCGCGCGATCATCTCGGAGCGCGTCATCAGGCCCTTGTCGTCCTCCGGCACCGTCATCGCGTGACCACCGGTGCGGCCGCGGGCGAGAATGGTGACCTTGTAGATCGGCTCGATGTCGGGCATCGCCCACGCAGCCAGGGTGTGACCGCCCTCGTGGTACGCCGTGATCTTGCGCTCGTGCTCGCTGATGATGCGGCTCTTGCGTCGAGGTCCGCCGATGACGCGGTCCACCGACTCCTCGAGGGCGGCCTCGGTGACCACGGTGCCGTTCTCCCGCGCCGTGAGCAGTGCGGCCTCGTTGATGACGTTCGCGAGATCCGCGCCCGACATGCCGACGGTGCGCTTGGCCAGACCCTCGAGGTCGGCGTCCTGCGCGATCGGCTTGCCCTTCGAGTGCACCGCGAGAATCGCGCGGCGTCCTGCGAGGTCGGGGGCGCCGACCGGGATCTGCCTGTCGAAACGGCCAGGGCGCAGCAGTGCCGGGTCGAGGATGTCGGGACGGTTCGTGGCGGCGATGAGGATGACGCCCGTCCGCTCACCGAACCCGTCCATCTCGACGAGCAGCTGGTTGAGGGTCTGCTCGCGCTCGTCGTGGCCACCACCGAGACCGGCGCCACGCTGGCGACCGACGGCGTCGATCTCGTCGACGAAGATGATGCAGGGGCTGTTCTGCTTGGCCTGCTCGAACAGGTCGCGCACCCGTGAGGCACCCACACCGACGAACATCTCGACGAAGTCGGAACCGGAGATGGTGAAGAACGGCACGCCGGCCTCACCGGCGACGGCGCGGGCGAGCAGCGTCTTGCCGGTTCCGGGAGGGCCGTACAGCAGCACGCCGCGGGGGATCTTCGCGCCGAGTGCCTGATAGCGGGCCGGGTTCTGCAGGAAGTCCTTGATCTCGTACAGCTCTTCGACCGCTTCGTTCGCGCCTGCCACGTCCGCGAACGTCGTCTTCGGCATGTCCTTGGTGAGCTGCTTGGCCTTGGACTTGCCGAAGCCCATGACACCGCCACGCCCGCCGCCCTGCATGCGCGACATCACGAAGATGAAGATGCCCAGCAGGATGATCATCGGGAGCAGGAACACCAGGATCGACGTGAACCAGCTGTCCTGCGTCACCTCGGTGTCGTAGCTCTCGGCACCCGACGCGGCGACCTTGTCGAAGATCTGCTGCGACGCGGCGTCCGGGTACTGCGAGATGATCTGCGTCTCGTTGCCGGTGGCGTCGTTGCCGCTCTTCAGCGTCAGACGAACCTGCTGCTCACGGTCGTCGATCTGCGCGGTCTGCACGTTCTGGTCGTCGAGCTGCGCGACGGCGACCGACGTGTCGACACTCTTCCACCCCCGCGTGTCGTCGCCGAAGTAGCTGAAGGCGAAGATCACCAACAGGATGCCGGCGACTATCGCCAGGTTGCGGAACAAAGTCTTGCGGTTCATACAGCGTCGCCCTCGATGGCAGTCGGACTCACAGGCAGGTGGTCATGGTTCGCGTCGGTCGGCCGGCAGCAGTTCTCGATCGTTGCCGGTTGCGCACCGGACAAGCCAGGTTACCGCGGATGCGGACGGCCGGGCGGCGCGCACATCTCGGTCAACGCGCCGACACGCGGTGAGGTTCCCGCGCCCAGCTGCGCGTGACGAGTGTTACCGGTCGGCCGCGGTGCGTGGCCAGGGCCGATGCTGTTCGATCTGTGCCGCGAGCGCCAGCAGTCGACGCTCGGACCCGGGAGGTCCCGCCAGCTGCACGGCCAGCGGAGTCCCCGACTCGGGATGGAGTCCCGCGGGCACACTCACGGCCGGCCACCCCAGCAAGTTCCACGGTGCCGCGAAGGGTGCGTAGCGAATGTTGGCCGCCATGTTGGCTGCCCACCCGCGCTCGCTCCACTGGTCCGCACGGATCGGCGGCGCGGCGAGCGCCGGCGTCAGCACCACGTCGACACTCTCGAAGTACGAGCGCATGCGTCGCGTGAGCGTCTCGGTCTGCGACGGCCGCACGAACCGTGCCGCTCGCCGACCCACCGCGATGTGGCGACGGGTTCGCTTCTGCAGCGCCGACACGTCGAGCCCGGCGGCGTCCGCGGCTCCGCCGGCCGTCCAGCGGGCGAGCTGCCCGAGTGGACTGGCCGGGTAGGGCAGCGCTGCCGTGCTGGTGCGGTGCCCGATCCGCTCGAGCTCCCGGGCGACGTCGAGTGCGGCCTGCCGGAAGTGGGGATCCACTCGCACGACGGGCGACGGCGACTCCACGGCGACCCCGATGCGCGTGGTCTCGGGAGCGTCGACGTAGGCGAGATCCGGATCGTCCGCCATGACCGAGAGCAGGAGCGCCGCGTCGGCGACGGTCGTGGTCAACGGACCGTTCTCCGACATGCCGAACCACGAGCCGTTGCCCAGTTCGGACGGGACGAGGCCGAGCCCCGGCTTGATGCCGACCAGTCCGCAGTTCGCGGCGGGGATCCGGATGGACCCCATGCCGTCGTTGCCGTGGGCGACGGGCACCATGCCCGAGGAGACCGCGGCGGCGGCGCCACCGGACGATCCGCCCGGGGTGAGGTCACGGTTCCACGGATTGCGGGCGATGCCGTCGGCACCGTCCGTCGCGCCCCACAGGCACAGCTCGGGAACCGAGGTGAGACCGACGACCACGGCGCCCGCGCCGCGCAGGCGCGCGACCACCGGGTGATCCGCGGCGGCGGGAGTGTCGGATGTCGCGAGCGAACCGTTGCGCATCGGGTAGCCCGTCACCGGGACGTTGTCCTTGATCGCCACCGGGACGCCGGCGAGCGGCAGAGCGCGCAGATCCGCTCGGACGGCGATCGCGTCCGCTTCCCGGAGCACCTCGTCGGGACGCACCACGACGAACGCGTGCAGGTCGTCGTTCCGAGCGGCGATGCGGTCCAACGCTTCTCGGGCTACCGCGGCAGGTTGGACCCGCCCGTTCCGGACGTCGTCCGCGATGGACGTGGCGGTGGGGCCGACCTGTTCGCGCGACATTCGATCAGCCTCCGTAGACCCGGGGTTCCAGCAGTCCGATGTAGGGAAGGTCGCGGTAACGCTCGTCGTAGTCGAGGCCGTAGCCCACGACGAACTCGTTCGGGATGTCGAAGCCGACGTTCGCGACGTCGACGTCCACCTTCACCGCGTCGGGCTTGCGGAGCAAGGTGACCACCTCGAGCGACGCGGGCTGGCGCGTGGCGAGGTTCTTCATCAACCACGACAGCGTCAGACCGGAGTCGATGATGTCCTCCACGATGAGGACGTGGCGGCCGTGGATGTCGCGGTCGAGGTCCTTGAGGATGCGGACGACGCCCGACGAGGACGTGGACGATCCGTACGAACTGACCGCCATGAACTCGAGCTGGCTCGGGATCGGCAGTGCGCGTGCGAAATCCGTCATGAACATGATGGCGCCCTTGAGAACTCCGACGAGCAGCAGATCACCCTCGGGAGCCCCCACCGGATAGCGAGCGGCGATCTCCTCGGCCAGCTCGGCGATACGCTTGTCGATCTCCTCTCGGGAGATCAGGATCGATGCGATGTCGCCCTCGTACACGGGTGTCCCTTCACTCGCTCGCGGCCCGGCCGGTCCACCGAACCAGGTCGAGCTTGCCACGTCGTCTCTCGACGACCAACCTCTCGACCGGGCCGCCCCCGGCCACCGCGACGCCGCCCTGCCCGCGCCACGCGCCGACGAGATCGTCCACGGCGCGCACCTGCGCCTCGTTGCGCAACGGCACTCCCCGGTCGGCCAGCCACTCGCGGATCACCCGCCGACGGAGTGCACCCGGTACCTCCACGAGGGCGGACGCCTCCAGCGCGTCGCCGACGCGGGCGGACACGGCGATGTCCGCGGCGAGTGCGTCGAGAACGGCGCCGTCCTCGCGCAGCTGGTCGGCGGTGCGCGCGAGCGCGCCGGCGACACCGCCGTGCAGGACGTCCTCCAGCAGCGGGAGCACCTCGCCGCGGAGTCGGACCCGAACGAAGGACGGGTCGAGGTTGTGCGGGTCGTCCCACGCGGCGAGACCCAGTTCGGCGCACGCGCCGACGGTGGACTCGCGGCGCACGGTCAACAGCGGACGACCTCGCGGCGGGTCCCAGGCCGCCATCCCCCGCAGCGATCGGGACCCGGATCCGCGGGCGAGTCCGAGCAGGACGGTCTCGGCCTGATCGTCCAGCGTGTGGCCCAGCAGGATCGGGCGGTCACCGCGGACCGCGTCGAGAGCGGCGTACCGGGCGCGCCGGGCCGCGGCCTCGGGTCCACCCGCCCCGGTCACCGACACGGTCCTCACCTCGGCGCGGGAACACCCGAGGTCTCGTGCCTGCTCGGCGGCCCTGTGCGCCACCTCGGCCGAACCCGCCTGCAGCGCGTGGTCGACGACCACGGCGTGCACCTGTGCGCCCTCGGCCACACAGGCGGCGGTGAGCGCCAGCGAGTCCGCACCACCCGACAGCCCGACGACGACGGCGCGCTCCGGGCAGTGCTCCCCGAACCAGGCGCGCACCGCCCGCCGCACCGTGAGCAGGTGCGGGCCCTCCGGCATCGGGCGTGCCCCGGTCATGCCGGGACGCCGGTCATCCCAGAACTCGCTGCGTCCACTTCTCCGGCGCCTCGATCTCGGAGAGCAGCGGCAACGTGTCCGCGTCGGTCCACACGGTGTTGAAACGCTCCATGCCGACCTGGCCGACGACGGCGTCGACGAACGCCTTGCCGCGGACGTACTGCGCCATCTTCGCGTCCATCCCGAGCAGCGCGCGGATCACGCGCTGCACCGGGTTCTGCTTCCGCGTGCGACGGGCGTCGAAGGCCTTGCGGATCGCCGAGACCGACGGCACCACCGCGGGACCCACCGCGTCCATCACGTGGTCGGCATGGCCTTCGAGCAGCGTTCCGAGCACCAGCAGACGATCGAGTGCCTCCTGCTGCGCGGGTGCCTGCGTCGCCCGGAGCAGGCCGATGATGCCGCCGTCGCCGCCGTCCTGCCCGCGGGACCGCACCGCCGCCGCGAGGCGTCCCACGACGTCGGCCAGGAGCTCGTCTGCGCCGCCCTGCAGCGTGGTGACGTTGTCCTTCATGTAACCCGCGAGCCACGGCGACGACGAGAACTGCACGCGGTGCGTCACCTCGTGCAGACATACCCACAGTCGGAAGTCGCTGGGCCGCAGGCGAAGCGATCGCTCCACGGAGACGATGTTGGGTGCCACGAGCAGCAGCGTTCCGTCCGGACCGGTGAAGGGGTCGTACTGCCCGAGAATGGCCGTCGACAGGAACGCCAGCATCGCGCCCGCCTGCACGCCGCCCGGCTTGCCGCCGAGGAACGAACTGTCGTCGCCGTCGGAGTCACTGACGAGATGCCGCATCGACTCGGACGCGGCGGCGATCCACTCCGGCCGATCGAGCACGCGCGCCGCCGGGACGGGCAGACCGTCGGCGAGGCCCGTGACCTCGCGCACGGGGCCCTCGGCGCGTACCGACGCGTCGGCCAGTTCGCGCAGCGCCGCGTCCGCGGTGTACCGCGACGTCTTCGGACCCCGTGGTGCGAGCCGGGCACCCGTCCGGGCGGCCAGACCCCAATCGATCACACCAGTGTCGGACATGCCCTCACCCCTGTTCTCTCTCGGAATCGACCGGTCAGGTGCAGCCGCAGGAGCGGAGCGTCGACGCGAGTGCGTCCAGGGCCGGACGACCGACCTCGGGCGGCCTGTCGTTGGACATCAACGCGAACGTCAACACCCGGCCGCTCTCGTCGGTCACGTATCCGGCCAACGCACTGGCGGTCGAGAGCGTTCCCGTCTTGGCGCGCAGCCACCCCGCGGCCGTGCGGTCACCCGACGCGTAGCGGGCGGCGAGCGTGCCCGTGGCACCGGCGACGGGCAGGTAGTCGAGCATCGGCCGCAGGTTCTCGGTGCCGGACCCGGCGGCCCGGGTGACGAGCGCGCCCAGCACCCGGGCAGGGATGAGATTGTCGACGGAGAGTCCGCTGGTGTCCTCGAGCGTGACTCCGGTGACGTCGACGCCGTTCTTCTGCAGTGTCTCCAGGACGGCGTCCGTGGCCCCGTCGAACGACGCGGGCCGGCCCACCTCCTCGGCGATCTCGCGACCGACGGCCTCCGCGAGCACGTTGTCCGAGAACCCCAACATCTGCCCGAGCCGCTGCCGCAGAGGCGCGGACTGCACCGTCGCGAGAGATCCGGCACCGGACTGCGCGCGACCGTCCGTCACGACGGCCGGGTCCAGGCCGAGAGCACGCGCCAACGCCCGACCGGCGTCGAGACCGGGAGTGGCGCTGCGCGGCGACTCGTCGACCGTCGGCACCGAGCGACCCCCGTCGAGGGTGATCGGTTCGATGGGTGCGATGTATCCGGCGGCCACGTCGCCGGGGAACCAGCCCTGCGCCTGCTCCGGCCCCGAGTACGCGCCGCCGTCCACGGCGATGGACGTGACGGTCGTGCCGGACCTGCGGATCTGTTCGGCGAGGTCGTCGATGCGGGCTCCCCCGTCGTAGAACCCGGGTCGTCCGACCGGCTCCGCCGTGAGCGTGGGGTCGCCGTCACCGACGAGCACCACCTGACCGGCCGCGTCGCCCGCCACGACCTTGGTGGTCACACGGTGGTCGGCGGGCAGCGCCATCATGGCGGCCGCGGCCGTGAGGATCTTGGTGGTCGACGCCGGCGTCATGGGGGTGTCCGCATCGGCGCTCCACAACACCTCGCCGGTGATCGCGTCCGCGACGGATCCGGTGAAGCGGCCCAGATCGGGATTGCGCAGGGGTGCGGCGAGCACCGCCTCGAGGCCCGCCGGGCTCGGTTTCGGCGCGTCGGGTGAGACCGGAACCACCTGCGGGGCGGGCAGAACAGGCGACGGCTCGGGTGAGGTCGCCACGGGTGTCGAGTCCTCGGAGAGCGTGGGGGTGATCAGCGCGACGCCGACGATCGCCAGCACGAGCACCACGACCGAAACTCCGATCAGCAGCACGCGCGTGCGTAACGGCGTGCCGGACGGCCGCTTCCCTGAGCTCACGTCTCTCCTCCACTCGCGGGTCCGTGGCCGTTCTCCGGCGATGCACCTCTCCTCGCACCCTATCGACGCGGCCGGTTACTGTCTGACCACCGGCGCGTCCTTCGATGCGCCCGACAGACGACTGCACGACAGTACGTGGCCGCCGAGCAGGTAGCCGGGCCACCGAGCAAAGGACAGTGGACGTGAAGTTCGACGTGACCATCGAGATCCCCAAGGGTCAGCGCAACAAGTACGAGGTCGACCACGAGTCCGGGCGAGTACGCCTGGACCGCTACCTCTACACGGCGATGGGCTACCCCGCGGACTACGGCTTCATCGAGAACACCCTCGGTGAGGACGGCGATCCGCTCGACGCGTTCGTCCTGCTGCCGGAGTCCGTGTTCCCCGGTGTCCTCGTCGAGGCCCGCCCCGTGGCGATGTTCAAGATGGTCGACGAGGCCGGCGGCGACGACAAGGTGCTGTGCGTCCCGGCGGGCGATCCGCGGTGGGACCACATCCAGGATCTCTCGGACGTCTCGCAGTTCGAACTCGACGCGATCGAGCACTTCTTCCTGCACTACAAGGATCTCGAGCCGAACAAGCACGTCACCGGGTCCAACTGGGTCGGCCGCGCCGAGGCCGAGGCGGAGTTCGAGGCATCGGTCAAGCGCCTGAAGAACCAGGGCGACCACTAGAGACCGTCGGAAACCCGGATGCGGTGCTGTCCGCTGATAGCATCGCATCCGCGGTCCCCCGGGCCGTGTCAGGACGAACGAGCCACGACGTAAGGGTGCGGTACCACCGATGAGTGACGCTGTGAGCGACCGGAGAAATCCCACGTCCGAGGCGGTCTCGACCACGACGCAGTTCCCGTCACTGCCGGTGACCGTCGTGCTCGACCGCATTCCGTTGGCCGTCCTCGCCGTCGAGCCCGGCGGCACGGTCGTCTTCGCCAACGAGGCCTTCGACGAACTGATGGGCTTCGACGAGGAGTCCCCCCGGTCGAACGAGACCCTCACACTGCAGGACATCTTCCCGGCCAACGAACCGCTCGGAGTCAACATCGCCGAGACGTTCCTGACCACCGTCGCCACCCGCGCCGACTCGCTCTGGCGCATGACGGACTCGAAGGGCGACATCCTCCAGGTCCGGGCGAGCAAGTCGATCCTGCGCCGCGCTGAGGACTCGGTGGTGCTCGTCGTCCTCGAGGACTTCACCGATCAGCTGTGGAACGACCCGAAGAGCGCCTTCCGCTGATCGGGCCGCTCCACCGGGGTCTCTCTACTTGCCCTGGAACGACGCGGGGCGCTTCTCGAACACCGAGGTGATGGCCTCCGTCAGATCCTCGGACGGCAGGAACGCAGCGTTCCACGCGGCGACGTACCGCAGCGAATCCTCCACTGCCGCAACGCGACCGTGGTCGAGAACCGCCTTGATCCCGTGCACCACGAGAGGCGGGTTCGCCGCGATCTCGGTGGCCGTGGCACGCGCTGCGGCGAGCACGGCCTCCGCGTCCTCGAACACGTCGTTGACCAGACCGATCTGCTGCGCCCGGGCACTGTCGATGTCCTTTCCGGTCAACGCGAGTTCGCGAAGATGACCGTCGCCGATGATCGCGGGTAGACGGGCGAACGACCCCATGTCCGCCACGATGGCGACCTTCACCTCGCGCACACTGAACTTCGCGTCCGTGCTGGCGTAGCGGATGTCGGCGGCCGAGATGAGATCGATCCCACCGCCGATGCACCACCCCTGCACGGCGGCCACCACGGGCTTGCGGCAGTCGGCCACCGCGTTGATCGACGCCTGCATGCGCTTGATCATGTCGTGGAACGTGCTGCGCGGACCGGCCTGTGCCTTGTCCCCCATGACCGCACCGAAATCGCCTGCCATGGCGGGCAGGTCGAGACCGTAGCTGAAGTTGCGGCCCGAGCCGGCGAGCACGATGGCGCGTACCTCGGGGTCCGCGTCGAGCGCGGAGAAGACGAGAGGCAGTTCCGACCAGAAGTCGGGACCCATCGCATTGCCCTTGTTCGGGCCGATGAGGGTCACCGTCGCGACATGGGCGTCGGTCGTCACCGTGAAGGCTTTCCACGCATCCGTGTGTGTCATCCGGTCAGGATAGCCAGCGCTCCCGCTCACCGGATGTCCCGGCGGCGTGGACTGACTATCCTGCGACCATGACGCGGATCCACCATCCCGCTGCGGCACACGTGTCGGACGTTCTGATCGCCCGAGGTCATCACGGCGTGATCGTGACGCAGTCCGAGCCGACGCACACGGCGCGTCAGGCCGCGGCGGTGAGCGGGGTTCCGCTCGGTGCCGTCTGCAAGTCGCTGGTGTTCCTGCTCGACGACGACCCGGTGTTGCTGCTGGTGTCGGGTGCACACAACGTGGACCTCGATGCCACCGGTCGACGTCTCGAGGGCACGCTGACCCGCGCATCGATCGACGTGGTCGAACACGCCACCGGGCAACCGGTGGGCGGGATCGCTCCCGTGGGCCACCCGACGAATCTGCCGACGTTCGTCGACACGGCGCTGGAACGCTTCGAACGGCTGTGGGCTGCAGCGGGTCACCCCGCGACCCTCTTCCGCACGACCTACCCCGAACTGCTGCGCATCACCGCCGGGCTCGCTGTGGACATGGGCCCCGAGACCCGCGAGGGCTGAGCCTCAGGACGCGCGCAGACGCCGAACCTCCAGGGCGGGCACCACCTCGGTGGTGATCGCCCGGACGACGGACTCCCGCGTCTGCTCCACCACCGGACGCAGGGTCACGCCGTCCGCCACGTCGACCGTCACGATGTCGGCGACGAGGCCTGCGAGACCCGACGCGGTCCCGACGTACTGCAGCGTGCCGGGGCGAGGCTTGCTGTCCGACGCCAGCACCTCGCGGCGGGCGGTCCGGGCGTCGGCGGCGATGTGCACGTCGATGTCCACCACGACACGAGCACCGGGGTGCTCGGCCTTGAGGGTCGCGTAGCGGCTCTGGGCCTCGGAGAGATCGGCGGCGGAGAACCGGACGACGTCCGGGGAGGTACCGGAGACGCCGTCGAGGAAGACGAGGGAGTCGGAAGACACCGTGGTCATGAGTTGTCCAGTCAGTCGTGGGGTGCAGCGGAGGCTGTGGGGTGAAGTGAGTCGCACGATCACCGGACCGGACAGGCGGTCGAGGTCGCACGGCAGAGGTCGACGTGTCGTCGACCCCACAACCTGCTCCTCGTCATGATGCTGATGCTAACGATCCGGTGGTGACGCGATCCCGCAGTGAGAGGCACGTCACACGCACCGCCTCCACGAACCGGTCGACATCGTCGGCGGTGGTCCCCAGCCCGATGCTCGCCCGCACGGCACCGTCGGCCGCGCCCACCCGCGAGAGGAGGGGGTGGGCACAGAACTTCCCGGCCCGCACCGCGATGCCGTGATCGTCGGCCAGCGCGGTGGCGAGTGCACCCGCGTCGACACCGTCGACGGTGAAGGACACGATGCCGACGATGTCGGCGGAGTCGCTCCACAGGCGGAGGACCGACACACCGGCCAGAGCGGTGAGCCCGCCGAGCAGGGCGTCCGTGCACTCCTGATCGTGAGTGGCGATGGCACCGTGGCCGATCGCGCCGATCTCGTCGCACGCCGCGGCGATCGCGACGGCGCCGAGGAGATTGGGTGTGCCGGCCTCGTGCCGCGCCGGGGACGGCGCCCAGTCGATGTCGACCGACGCACCGAGGACGGACACGTGCCGGGTGGCTCCACCGCCCGCGAGGTACGGCTCGGCCACATCGAGCCAGTCACGCCGTCCCACGAGCACTCCCGCTCCGAAGGGCGCGTACAGCTTGTGACCACTGAAAGCCAGGTAGTCGATGCCCGCCGCGGTGATGTCCACGGCGCGGTGCGGAACGAGTTGCGCCCCGTCGACGAGGATGCGGGCACCGTGTCGGTGCGCCAGATCCGCGAGTCGATCGAGGGGCAGGACCTCGCCCGTCACGTTGGAGGCACCCGTGACGGCAAGCAGCGCAGCAGGTCTCGACGCGAGTTCGTCGCCGAGCCGAGTCAGAGTCTCCTCGACCGAGTCCGCCGATCGCACCACCCGGCGGTTCCGCCACGGCAGCAGATTCGCGTGATGCTCGATGTCCAGCACCACCGTGTCCCCGGGAACGCAGCCCGCCAGGAGATTCAGCGCGTCGGTGGTGTTCCGCGTGAACACGACCACGTCGTCGGGATCCGCGCCGCAGAAGCGGTGCACCGTGTTCCGGGCGGACTCGTACTCCCGGGTGCAGACCTGCGACTTGTGGCCGGCGCCGCGGTGCACACTCGCGCAGTGCGGCAACACCTCTCGTACTCGCTCGACCACCGCGTCGAGCGCGGGAGCGCTGGCCGCGTAGTCGAGATCGATGCTGCGAGTGGTGCGGCCGTCGGCACACGTCACCTGCTGGTCGCGGCCGTGCACGGATGCGATGGGGCGCTGCAGAACTGTGGTCATGATGAATCCCTCCGTCGAGGGATCGACGCACGGCACGAGGGCCGCGATCTGACGAGAGGCGTCGATCCGCGCTTGCCGCCTCCGTCGTCGGAGCGCGGCCAGGTCGTCACCCGGAGCACCCCACCGCGGAGGAGGGTTGCCGACCAGCGAGCCGGGGCTTGATGCTGGTACTCGTGACCTGGAAGCAGGATGGCAAACGGTCGCCCGAGTTGTCAACCGGTTCGCCGCACGCGCGCCTGGTCGGCGGAGTTGTTCACCAACCCGCAAACTGGGCGTGCAATAACGTGTCGTCACACCCGCCAGCGTTCCGTCGTCCCTGTTCGATGCGAGAGGCCGTTCGTCTTGTCACTGCAGACCCGTGTTCCCGAGGCCTACCTCCGTTCCTCCGTGGCGGCCCCGGTGCGCACCCTCGTCGACATCCTCGAGGACACCGCGCGGGCATTCCCTGATGCGCCGGCCATCGACGACGGCGACACCACCATCAGTTACAGCGAACTGCTCGACAACATCGACGAGGGCGCTCGGTGGCTGTCCCGACACGGCGTCTGCGCCGGCGATCGCGTCGGGGTCCGCATGCCGTCGGGCAGTTACTCGCTCTACGCGGCGATCCTGTCGGTCATCGCCGCCGGTGCGGCCTACGTCCCGGTGGACGTCGACGACCCGGACGAGCGGGCCGAGCTGGTGTTCTCGGAGGCCGGCGTCACCGCGATCATCGCGGACGGCGGCGTGACCCGAACCGACACCGCGGGGACCGGTCGCGCGGTCGGCCATCCCACACCCGACGACGACGCCTGGGTCATCTTCACCTCGGGCTCGACCGGCAAGCCCAAGGGCGTCGCGGTGAGCAATCGCAACGCGGCGGCGTTCGTGGACGCCGAGGCACGACTGTTCCTGCAGGACCGACCCATGGGCCCGGGCGATCGAGTGCTGGCGGGGCTCTCCGTGGCGTTCGACGCGTCGTGCGAGGAGATGTGGCTCGCCTGGCGCAGTGGCGCGTGCCTCGTTCCCGCGCCTCGCTCCCTCGTGCGCAGTGGCATGGACCTCGGCCCCTGGCTCGTCGCACGTGACATCAGCGTGGTGTCGACGGTGCCGACCCTGGCGGCGCTGTGGCCTCGCGAAGCGCTCGAGGACGTCCGGTTGCTCATCTTCGGCGGCGAGGCCTGCCCGCCGGATCTCGCTGAGCGACTGGCTGTTCCGGGCCGCGAGGTCTGGAACACCTACGGCCCCACCGAGGCTACCGTCGTCGCCTGCGCCGCTCTCATGGACGGTGTCGGACCGGTGCGCATCGGGCTGCCGCTCGACGGATGGGACCTCGCCGTCGTGGGCCCGGACGAGGAGCCGGTCGCGGTGGGCGAGGTGGGCGAGCTCGTCATCGGTGGCGTCGGCCTCGCGCGTTACCTCGACCCGGTGAAGGACGCCGAGAAGTACGCTCCCATGGCGACTCTCGGATGGGACCGCGCCTACCGCAGCGGCGATCTCGTGCGGCTCGAGCTCGAGGGGCTGCTCTTCCAGGGCCGCGCCGACGATCAGGTGAAAGTCGGCGGGCGCCGCATCGAGCTCGGTGAGGTGGACAACGCCCTGCAGGCCCTCCCCGGTGTGAGCGGCGCAGCCGCCGCAGTGCGGACCACCGGCTCCGGAACACCCGTGCTGGTGGGCTATCTCGCCAGCACCGACCCGGACTTCGACCTCGTCCGCGCCCGCGAGCTCCTCGCGGAACAGCTTCCCGCCGCGATGGTTCCGCGTCTCGCACTCGTCGACGAACTGCCCACCCGCACCTCCGGCAAGGTCGACCGCGCGGCTCTGCCGTGGCCGCTGCCCAAGCGTGGTTCGACTCCGGACGACGCCTCTCTCGCCGGGACCGCCGGCTGGGTGGCCGAGCTGTGGAGCGACGTGCTGGGCGCCGAGATCGGATCCCTGGACGCGGACTTCTTCGCTGCCGGTGGCGGATCGCTCTCGGCCGCACTGCTCGTGACTCGATTGCGCGAGCGTTTCCCCGAGATCACGGTCGCTCAGCTCTACGACCATCCGCGACTCGGCTCGCTCGTCGCGTTGCTCGACTCGCTCGTCCCCCCGCCGGTGACCGAGAAGCGCATCGTCGTCCCCACACCCCGGATGGCCCAGGTGGTGCAGGTCCTCGCGACCCTGCCGCTGACGACGCTGACCGGGCTGCAGTGGGTGACCTGGCTCGGCATCATGGCGAACACATTCAGCTGGTTCGCTCCCCGCCCCTGGCTGCCGACGGTGTCCTGGTGGTGGCTCGCGCTCGGGTTCCTGCTGTTCGTGACGCCCGTGGGCCGGATGGCGATCTCCGTCGCCGGATCACGGCTCCTCATGCGCGGCGTCACGGAGGGCGCCCATCCGCGCGGCGGCAGCGTGCACCTCCGGCTGTGGACCGCCAACCGGTTGACCGACGCCAGCGGTGCCTCGAACCTGTCGGGCGCGCCGTGGATGGTCTACTACGCCCGCGCACTCGGTGCGACGGTCGGCCGCGACGTCGATCTGCACACCCTGCCTCCGGTGACCGGCATGCTGACTCTCGGTGACGGATGCTCGCTCGAGCCGGAGGTCGATCTGTCCGGCTACTGGATCGACGGCGACGTCGTGCACATCGGCTCGATCGAGGTCGGCGCCGGCGCCACGGTGGGTGCGCGGTCGACCCTGCTCCCCGGAGCCAGGATCGGCCGCCGCGCCGAGATCACTGCGGGATCGGCAGTCTCCGGCAAGGTCAAGGCCGGTCAGCAGTGGTCCGGCTCGCCCGCCGCGAAGGTCGGCAAGGCGATGCACCCGTGGCCGGACGAGGCGCCGCCGCGCGGTCGCGGCTGGGTGCCCGTCTACGGCGTGACGTCGCTGTTGCTGTCGGGACTTCCCCTCCTGTCCATTGCTGCGGGCCTGCTCCTCGTCGCCGTCGGAGTCGCGCACGCGACCACCCTGCTCGGTGCGATCGGCCTCGGGCTGGCGCTGCTCGCTCCCGCCACCGCGGTGTCGTTGCTCGTCTTCGCAGCGGTCACGCTCGTGTCCGTGCGGTTGCTGTCGATCGGGCTGATTCCCGGCCACCACGCGGTACGCAGTCGCATCGGCTGGCAGGTGTGGGCCACCGAACGCCTGATGGACTCGGCCCGTACGTTCCTCTTCCCGCTCTACGCGAGTCTGCTCACTCCGGGATGGCTCCGGCTGCTCGGCGCGACCATCGGCAAGGACGTGGAGGCGTCGACGGTCCTGATGGTCCCGAAGTTCACGACAGTCGGCGACGGTGCGTTCCTGGCGGACGACACCATGATCGCCAGCTACGAGCTCGGCGGCGGCTGGATGCTGCTCGGCGAGGCCAAGGTGGGCAAGCGTGCGTTCCTCGGCAACTCTGGCATGGCGGCCGCGGGTCGACGCGTGCCGAAGAACGGCCTCGTCGCCGTGCTGTCGGCCGCACCCGCCAAGGCGAAGTCGGGATCGTCGTGGCTCGGCAGCCCGCCGGTGCGCCTGCGCCGAGCGCCCAACTCGTCCGACACCACCCGCACCTTCGACCCGCCGCGGCGACTCAAGATCGCCCGCGCCGTGGTCGAGACCTGTCGACTCGTGCCCGTCGTCGTGTCATTCGGCATCGGGTTCGGCGTGCTCGCCGCCCTGACCTGGATCGCCGGAACACTGGGCTACTGGGCCGCCGCCCTGCTCAGCGGCGCCGTGTTGCTGATCGCCGGCGCCGTCGCGGCCGGAATCTCCGCCGTCGCCAAGTGGTCGCTCGTCGGCCGCATCGGTGCGGTGGAGCACCCGCTGTGGAGTTCGTTCGTGTGGCGCAACGAAGTGGCAGACACGTTCGTCGAGGTCGTCGCCGCCCCGTGGTTCGCCCGCGCCGCCGAGGGAACCCCGGTGCTGAACCTGTGGCTGCGCTGGCTCGGCGCCCACATCGGGAAGGGAGTCTGGTGTGAGACCTACTGGCTGCCGGAGGCCGACCTCATCACGCTCGGCGACGGTGCCACCGTCAACAGAGGGTGCGTCGTGCAGACACATCTGTTCCATGATCGGATCATGAGCATGGACACGGTGAGTTTGGGGGCGGGAGCCACGCTGGGCCCGCATTGCGTCGCACTGCCCGCAGCGGGAATCGGGGCAGGTGCCACGGTCGGACCGGCCTCGCTGGTCATGCGCGGCGACACCGTCCCCGAGTCGAGCCGGTGGCAGGGCAACCCCATCGCACCCTGGACCGAGAAGTGATGCCGGACTCTCCCATCGACCCGTACCTGCCGCAGAACGGCAACCGCGGATACTCGGTCGAGCGATACGCCCTCGACCTCGAGTACAAGGTGCAGTCGAACCGCCTGTCCGGCAAGGCCGTCGTGCACGCGGTGGCCACCCGGGCGATCACCAAGTTCTCACTCGACATGGGTCCGGCCCTCACCCCGTCCAAGGTGAGTGTCGCCGGAATGCGCGGTGTCCGGTTCACCCATCGGGGCGGCAAGCTGACGGTCACGCTGCAGCGTGCCATCGACGAGGGCGCCTCCTTCACGGCCACCGTCGCCTACAGCGGCAACCCCGCACCGATCCGCAGCGTGTGGGGCGAGGTCGGGTGGGAGGAGCTCACCGACGGCGCCCTCGTCGCGAGCCAACCCAACGGCGCCGCATCGTGGTTCCCGTGCGACGACCATCCCAGTTCCAAAGCGACGTACACCATCTCGATCACCGCCGATTCCCCGTACCACGTCGTCTCGAACGGCACACTGACGCGGAAGTACGTGAAGTCCTCGCGCACCACCTGGGTGTACGACCAGCCCGAACCGATGGCCTCGTACCTCGCGACCGTGCAGATCGGCCAGTACGAGAAGCACCGTGTCAGCGACTCCCCCGTGCCGATCGACGCGATCCTGCCGGCGCGTCTGCGCCAGAACTTCGATCACGACTTCGGCCGTCAGCAGCAGATGATGGAGACGTTCGTCGAGTCGTTCGGCCCCTATCCGTTCGAGTCGTACTCCGTCGTCGTCACCGACGACGAGTTGGAGATCCCCGTCGAGGCACAGACGCTGTCGATCTTCGGCGCCAATCACTGTGACGGCGACCGCGAGTACGAGCGACTCGTCGCCCACGAACTGGCGCACCAGTGGTTCGGCAACAGCCTCACCATCGCGCGGTGGAGCGACATCTGGTTGCACGAGGGCTTCGCCTGCTACTCCGAGTGGATCTGGTCGGAGAGCTCGGGCGGACCGTCCGCGCACCAGGAGGCCACTCGCGCTCACAGCCGCCTGTCGTCCCTGCCCCAGGACATCGTGCTGGGAGATCCAGGACCGGAGGACATGTTCGACGACCGCGTGTACAAGCGCGGAGCCCTTGCCCTGCACGCACTTCGGCGCACCATCGGCAAC
The DNA here is from genome assembly GCF_019836145.1 of Rhodococcus sp. BP-241. Taxonomy (NCBI): domain Bacteria; kingdom Bacillati; phylum Actinomycetota; class Actinomycetes; order Mycobacteriales; family Nocardiaceae; genus Rhodococcus; species Rhodococcus sp. BP-241. Next base: position 178,723 of record NZ_JABUEI010000006.1, read on the forward strand.
GCGGCGTTCTTCGATCTGATCCGCGAGTGGACCACGACCTTCCGCCACGCCACCGTGGCGACGTCGGACTTCGTCGGGTTGGCGAAGCAGTACGGCAGCACCGACGAGTTCTGGGAGTCCTGGCTCGAGAAGAAGCGGCTACCCCGACTGCCCTGACGGCAGGTGCGACCGCGTTCTCGTCGCGACGAGCGCCAATGACACCGCGGCGAGAACCGCACCGGCCGTGAACAGTTCGGGATAGGTGATCGCGTCGGGGAACTCCTGCACGAGCAGCGCCAGAATCGCCGGCACCGCGAAGCCGAGGTAGGTCACCGAGTAGAACACCGCGGTGAGTCCGGCCAGATCACGCGGTCCCGCGATGCGCTGCACCTCCTGCAGGCCCGACACCATCGCCATGCCGTAGCCGCACCCGAGCACCGCGGCGGCGAGCAGCGCCATCGGGATCGTCAGCACGTCGGCGGCGACCGAGACCAGCACCATGCCGACGACGATGATGCCCAGCGCGACCAGGACGGCGCGCGCACTCGACGCGGTGTCGATGCGTCGGCCGACGGCCTGGATGGCGAAGCCGGACGACAGCGCGACCACACCGAGCAGTGCGGAGAACGCGATGGGGAACGCGCCGGAGTGGTCGGCCATCAGACCGGGCAGCACTGCGTACGCGACGCTGGCCGCGCCGAAGACCCACGGCGCCATGGGAAGAACGACGGACACGAACCGACGGTGACCCGCCGACGGGATACGCAGATCGGACAGCAACGAGGCGCCGTCCACCGCACGCGCTCGCGTCTCGGGCACCCCGAGCAGGGCCACGGTGGCCAGTGCTGCCAACGCGACGTGCACCAGGTACGGCAGCACCTCGGGCCACGGCGCCCACTGCGCGAGCACCCCGGCGACCCCTGCGCCCGTGGCGAATCCGCCCGTGAGCGACATGGCGGCACGGCGGGCACCCGAGCCGTCCGTGGACAGCTCCTTCAACCAACTGCCGCCGACGGCCATACCCAGCCCCAACGCGATGCCGCTGAGCACGCGGCCGGTCGCGAGGATCGGGGCCGAGTGCGCGCCGAGGGCGATGACGAGAGATCCCGCGGCGGCGACGGCCGGCGCGGGCACCATGAGCGGCCGCCGTCCGTAGCGATCCGAGAGCGGGCCCCCGATCAGCAGGGCCGGCACGATGCCGACGACGTAGGCGAAGAGGAACACGTCGACGACGACGGGTGAGAAGCCGTGACCCTCGCGGTACATCACGAGGAGCGGCGTGAACTCGTTGCCGCCCCAGGCGACGGCGAGCATGCCGAGCGCCACGGGCAGCCAGGTGCGGGTGGTGGTCGTGCGGTCGAGAACGGTCATGGTGGGGTCCTTCAGCGGATTCCACGCGGCAGCGCGTGCGTGGCTGCCATGTGGAGGGAGAGGGCGTCGTCGTACGCGGCGACGTCGCCCTGCTCGACGAGTGCGGTGAGACGGGTGTGGTCGCCGATGATCGACGCCAACACGTCCGGATTGCGCGCCACGGAGTTCGCGGTCATGCGGCGCTGCCGGTCGCGCAATCCTGAGTAGAAGGTCGACAGCAGCGGGTTGTCCCCGTGCGTGACGACGATGGTGTGGAAGTCTGCGTCCTCGGCAGCGAAGCCGAGGGAGTCGCCCGCCTGCGCGAGAACGCGCTGCCGGTCGAGGCTCTCGCGCATCTGTGCGGCGGCGGAGGCCCGGCTGCCCGGATCCTGTGCGAACGCCTCGAGCGATCCGGTCTCGACGAGTCGACGGGCGGCGACGAGATGGGTGGCCTCGTCGGGGGCGACGGGAACCACGAGGGCCCCGCGCTTGGGATAGAGTCGCATCCATCCTTCGGCCGCGAGCCTGAGGAAGGCCTCACGGACCGGGGTGCGGCTGGTGCCGGTGCGCTCGGCGATCTGCCCCTCGCTGATCAGCTCCCCGCCCGGCAGCTCGCCGGAGACGATGAGCTCCTTGACCGTCGCGTACGCCCGGTCGGACGACGTCTCGGTTGCATCTGTGTTGCGCACATCTTGTATCTAAGCAGTCGGTACACCGCGTTGCCAGGTGTGTGTGACGGGCATTACGCGGTACGCGCTGCTCGCCGCACCGCAGTTCGCCACCCGCACCCCTGATCGCGGGTGCACCGAACGATCCGTGGAGCGCGGCCGGGCGCAGCGCCCGGTTCTCTGCGCACCGTGGAAGGTGCGCGCGGCGACGAGCGGTGCGCCCGGCGAGGCTCGAGCGCACCGCAAGTCGCCACCCGCACCTCAGATCGCGGGTGCGCCGAACGATCCGTGGAGCGCGGGCGCAGCGCTACAGAACCGCGGTGTCGAGGTCCAGCGTCGTACGGTCCAGGTTCTCGAGCAGGTCGAACTGTGGGCGCGTCTTGGGGAGCTCGTACCGGAAGAAGTACTGCGCCGCGACACGCTTGCCGTCGTAGAAGGCGCCTTCCTTGTCGCCGATCGCCCGGAGCTGGTCGAGCCAGAGCCACGCGACGACCACGTGACCGGTCGCCTCGAGGTACGCGGACGAGTTGGCCATCGCCACCTCGGCGTCGCCCTGACCCCACAGCGTGCCGGTGACGGCCACGAGGCGATCCACTGCCGCTCGCAGGGCGTCGGCGTACTCGCCCGACATCGCGTCGATGGTCTCCGTGATGGTCTCGACGAGGAGCTGAAGTCCTCGGCCGCCCTGCGCGACGACCTTGCGTCCGAGGAGATCGAGGCCCTGGATGCCGTTCGTTCCCTCGTGGATGGGGTTGAGGCGGTTGTCCCGGTAGAACTGCTCGACGTTGTAGTCGCGGGTGTAGCCGTACCCGCCGTGCACCTGGATCGCGAGGTTGTTGGCCTCGAGGCACCACTGCGACGGCCACGCCTTGGCGATGGGGGTGAGCACGTCGAGGAGGAACCCGGCGCGATCCGCCGCGTCCTGCTCGCCGGTGATCTGCTCGTCGACCAGCCGGGAGCAGTACAGACCCAGGGCCAGACCGCCCTCGACGTAGGACTTCTGCGCGAGCAGCATGCGGCGCACGTCGGAGTGGTCGATGATCGGCACCTGCGGGGCAGCCGGATCCTTGTCACCGACGGGCCGGCCCTGTGCACGGTCCCGGGCGTACGCCACCGAGTGCAGGTAGCCGGTGTAGCCCAGCGCGGTCGCGCCCATGCCGACGCCGATGCGCGCCTCGTTCATCATCTTGAACATGTACGACAGGCCCTTGTGCGGCTCGCCGACGAGATAGCCTGTGGCGCCGCCGTTCTCGCCGAACGCGAGGAGCGTGTTGGTGGTTCCGCGGTACCCCATCTTGTGGTTCAGGCCGACGAGGTTCACGTCGTTGCGCTCGCCCAGCGACCCGTCCGCGTTCACCAGCGTCTTGGGCACGACGAAGAGCGAGATGCCCTTCACGCCCGCCGGACCGCCGGGGATCTTGGCGAGGACGAGGTGCACGATGTTCTCACCGAGTTCGTGCTCGCCGCCCGAGATCCACATCTTGGTTCCGGTCACCGCGTAGGTGCCGTCACCCTGCTCGACGGCCTTGGTGGTGATGTAGGCGAGCGACGATCCGGCACCGGGCTCGGACAGGCACATGGTCCCGTGGAAACGGCCTTCGAGCATGGGCCGGACATAGGCGTCGACCAACTCCTCGCTGCCGTACTCGATGAGGAGATTGGCGTTGCCGATCGTGAGGAAGGGATAGGTCGCGGTGCCGGTGTTCGCGGCCTGGAACCACGCGAGCGACGCCTTCGACACCGTGGTCGGCAGCTGCATGCCGCCGAGCGAGTCGTCGAACTGCCCGGAGATGAGGCCGGCGTCGTTGAACACCTTCAGCGCCTGCTCGACCTCGGGAATCAGGACGACCTTGCCGTCCTCGCCGACGTGCGGCTCGTTCGCGTCCGCCTTCTTGTTGTGCGGCGCGAAGTGCTTCACCGCGATCTGCTCGCTGAGCTCCATCACCGCGTCGAACGTCTCCCGGGAATGATCGGAGAAGCGCTTCCGCTCGGTCAACGACTCGACGTCGAGCCATTCGTAGAGGAGGAACTCGAGATCGCGACGAGACAGAACGAGGTGCGCGGGAACATCAGCAGCGGAGGACATGCTTCGAGAGTAATACCGCCTAGTAGTTCTGTGTCTCGAGCTCGAGCAGAAGCTGCTTGGCGGCCTCACCGCCGGCGTAGCGACCGGGCGTTCCGTCCGACCGCACCACGCGATGACACGGGATGACCAGGGGCAGCGGATTGCGCGCGCAGGCCGATCCCACGGCGCGGACGGCCTTCGGGCTGGCCGTTTCCGCGGCCACGGCGGCGTAGCTCCGGGTCTCACCGTAGGGGATGCGCTGGAGATGTGTCAGGACGTCGCGACGGAACCCTGCCGCGAGGCGCAGATCCAGGTCGACGTCGACGACGCGGGACGTCCCGGCGAAGAACGCGTCGAGCCCGCGGACCACCGGGTCGAGCCGGGCCGGCGCTCGGAGCACCCGCGGACTGACGCGGGTGGCCAGCGTCTGCAGGACCGTGTCGTGGTTCTCGACGTCGAAGGCCACGCGCACGACACCTCGCTCGGTGGCCGCCACGAGGAGCGTGCCGACGGGTGAGTCGAGGGTGCGGTACGCGACGTCGAGCAGTCCTTCCTCGGCGGCGCGGTGCGTCAGTCGCTCGTGGAGCGCGGTCAGTTCGGCGGCGGTGGTCACAGCAGCTCACTCCTCGTGGTCGTGCGGCGTAGCGTCGCGATGCCGTCGGCACATGCACGCCGGGCGGCCGTGGTCGAATTACCCAGCAGCGCAGCGACGTCCGCATGAGGGAGCCCCCCGATGTGGTGGTACGCGACGGCCAGTCGCTGAGTGTCGGGCAGGGCCGCGACCGCGGACCACAGGGCGTGGTTCTCGTCGGGCACCATCGTGGCGACGTCCGGAACGGAGTCGGTGGGCACGGGCCGGCGAGCTGCCGCGCGATGAACGTCGACGGCCTTGCGGTGCGCGATGGTCACCAGCCAGGCCTGCACGTTCGCGTCCTCGGGCAGATCGGGGTACGCCCGGAGTGCGGCGAGGAAGGTCTCCGACCACGCGTCGTCGGCGTCGACGGGACCGACCACGGCGCGACAGACCCGCAGCACCACGGGGCCGTGGGTGGCCACGACGGTCTCGAACGGAAGCATCACGATCAGTAAACGCGTGAGGGCGGCGGAACGTGAGAATCCACGGGATCGCGAGGTGCACCGAGCTGCGTGCACACCCCCTGCGTCAACCGCACACACCCTCCAGCCTGCGGCAACGGGTGTTCACCACACGCCGGCCGTGTGCACCCCTTTCAGCCGGCCACCGCACCAGCTCGCACACCCCGGCACTCAGCAGGGGCTGGGGACCCGATCGGCGTAGGACCGGTCGAGCCCGCGTTGCACCATCCACAGTGCGCGGGGGTCGGTGGTCAGTTCCATGTGCCCGGCGGAGTTGCTCGGGCAGCCGTCCTGCACCCAGACGTTGTCCACGGTCGCGCCCGGGCCCGCGGCGAGGAAGGTGTTCTCGGGCGGCGTGGAGACGGTGTCCGCGCGGGTGGCGATCACGGTGTAGTCGACCCCCGGGACGGTGTCGCCGCCCGCGTTGAGCACGTCGAGGAACGACGAGCCGACCATCTGCTGGACGAACGACGGTCCGACGGCCGCGGCGGCGACCTCGCCGACCGGCAGTCCGAACTGCTGCGCGAGCGATCCGACGAGCTGCCCCGCCGAGAACGTGGTGCCGTGATTGGTGGCGCCGAGGGTGACGAGGGTGTGCACGGCGTCGGCTCCACCCTCGAACTTCAGGTACTGACGCGCCACGACACCGCCCTGGGAGTGCCCGACGACGTCCACGTCGGCTGCGCCGGTGCGTGCTCGGACGTCGTCGACGAAGGCGCGCAGTTCCCGCGCGGACGTGGCGATGTCGTCGCCGCCGTAGGTCTGCAGCAGGTTCTCGCCGGGTTCGGCGCGGTAGCCGTACTCGAGAGTGAAGACGCAGTAGCCCTCCGCCTCGAGCTGCGGGGTGAGGGTGGACCAGGTGTCCGGACCGTCGACCCAGGTGCCGTGCACCAGCACGACGGGACGGGGATGCTCGGGTGAGCAGGAGCCGGCGGTGTCGGCCGCGGCCGGACCGGCGCCGAGAGGTGCGGTGCCCACGGCCACGGCGAGTGCCGTCGCCGCCGTCAGAAGTGCCCGTCTCATGCCCTGATCGTATCCGAGCGTGTTACTGGTGTGATGGATGGGACTCGTCAGTCGCCTTCCGGTCCGAGCGAGATACCGCGGCCGATCAACCACAGTTCGGGATCCACGTGCTTGTCCGCGACGACGGTCTCGAAGTGCAGGTGCGGCCCGGTGGAGTCGCCGCGGTTCCCCATCGTCGCGATCTGCTGCCCCGCCGCGACCCGCTGACCGGCCACCGCGACCAGGGTGTCCACGTGACCGTAGATGGACACGGTGCCGTCGTCGTGTCGCACGCGCACCCACAACCCGAAGCCGCTCGCAGGGCCGGCCTCGATCACCTGACCGTCCGCCACCGACAGGATCGGTGTGCCGATCGGGCCGGCGATGTCGATTCCGTTGTGCATCGTTCCCCACCGCGGACCGAAACCGGACGTGTACGTGCCGCGAGCCGGTGAGGCGTAGCTACCGATGCGGGCGCCGATCACGGCCGGTGGCAGCTCGTACAGTCGGCGATCCTTCTCCTCGGCGCTCGCCGCCGTCGAGAGCACGGCGATGGCGGCCGCGTACTCCTCCTCCGCCGTGGCGCGGTTGACCTTCGCGATCTGGCGCAGCGGGCCCAGGTTGCGCTCCGGTTCCGCCAGGAAGCTCGGCCGCAGGTCCGCAGCGGGAGCGGCGACCGCCCCGACGGCCGGTTCCTCGGCCGTCGGCCGGGTCAGGTGGAACACGAGCACCGCGACGGCGAGCACGAGCACGATGGCCAGCGCCTGCGCCGAGACGGTCCGCACCGGAACGCTCGCAGGCGTCGTCACGGGCGGCCGATCGGCCGCCCGTGAGCGCGAGAGCAACTGAACCACCGGAGGAACGCTACCGCTCGGTAAGTCCTCCCGGACCGAGATTCACCGCGCCGGTCGACGCATCAGTCCCCGAGGCGGAGCGGGGCGATGCTCTCGAAGACGTCGCCCGGCCCGGGATTGTCCGGATGTGTCGATCCGCCGAGGTGGTTCATGACTCCCCACACCGCGTTGAGCGCGGTCTGGATGGCGCCCTCGGCCCATCCCGCCGTCCACGAGATGTCGTCGCCGGCGAGGAAGATCCCGCGATGCCGGGGGGCGAGCTCGTCCTGCACGAAGTGCGAGAACAGGCGTTCCTGATAGCGATAGTGGCCGGGCAGGTTGGCCTTGAATGCACCCATGAAGTGTCGCTCGGTCTCCCACGACAGCGTCACCGGATCGGAGACGATGTGGCTGCGGAAGTCCACCCCGGGATAGATCTCCTCGAGCGATCCCAGCATCAGCGTCAACCGCTCGTCGGGTGAGAGCGGCAGCAGCTTCAGCGAGTCGTCGCTCCACGTGTACGACAGACAGATCACGCCGGGCCGATCGTCGCCGTGATCGAGGAGATACGTTCCCCGACTCAACCGGTCGGTGAGGGTCATGCTGACCAGTTCCCTCCCCGTCTCGGGGTCGACGTCCTTCCAGAACGGTCGGTCCACGAGCACGAACACCTTGGTCGACCCCATGTAGTGGGTGCGTTCGACGGCCGTCCAGTGATCGATGGGCAGCAGGTCGTCGTCGGTGTCGATGGTGTTGAGGAGCATCCAGCTCTGCGCGGTCACGACGACCGAGGCGAACTCGTCCGTCCGGCCCGAGGAGTCGGTCACCGCGAAGGTGTGGTCGCCGGTGGCGTCGTCGGTCCGTCGCCGGATCTCCGTGACACCCGGGCGGGGTGTGCCGCCGTGCAGCGACGCGACCGAGGTGCCCGCCGACCAGTGCGCCGCGTCCGACACGGCCTCCGACCACAGACCACGTGGCAGGCGGCTGGATCCGCCGACGATGCCGCGGTGGTGATCGTCCGCCTCCGTGGCCACGACGCGCAGGATCTCGAGTATCGAGTTCGGGAAGTCGGTGTCCCAGCCACCGGTGCCGAAACCGACCTGCCCGAACAGCTCTCGACGCGCGAACGACGCGAAGTGGGGGGATCCGACGAGGAACCCGTAGAACGTCGTGTCGTCGAGTCGCACCACGAGGTCGTTCCAGATGCGCTTCACCGCCGCCGCGTCCCGAGCGCGGATGGCGCGCTGGAGAGGGACGAGTTCGGACTGTTCCTCGAGCGTGCGCTGCCACGCCCTGGCCACCTCGGCGTACTCGTCGGGGAGATCGGTCAGCTGCCGCGCGTAGTGACTGGTGCCCTTGAGGTCGATGACGGTGCTGGGCGTCGCCTCGGCGAGCGGGTTGGGGAACGGGGTGGTCTCGATGCCGAGGTGGTCGAGGTAGTGGAACAGGGCGGTGGACGACGGCGGGAACCGCATCGCGCCCATCTCGGCGACCGTGTCCTCGTGCCCCTCGAACGGGACCGAGTGCATGCGGCCGCCGATCCACCCCGCCTCGTACACCACGGGTTCGAGTCCCATCCGCAGCAGCTCCCGGGCGGCGACGGTGCCGGCGAGACCGGCCCCGACGATGGCGACGCGGGTGCCGCGGCGGTCCGGAGGGACCGACCCGAGCCCGGCCGGGTGCGCGAGGAAATCGTCGTAGGCGAAGGGGAAGTCGGGGCCGAACATGGTGACCGGCTGCTCACGGTCCCCTGCTGATCGCTCGTGGACCGAGCTGTCGGGAGTGACGGGCGTGGTCATGGGGTCGTCTCGATTCTGGTTCTGTCGTGGCGGGAGGGCAGGGACGGCGTCAGGACCCACAGCACAGTGGTGTCGACCTCCGCGCGGAAGCTGTGCCGACGACGAGGATCGAAGGTGAGCGCGTCACCGTCGTCGAGTTGCACGGTGCGCTCGTCGAGCGTCAGGATCAGCCGACCGGTGAGCACCAGGACGAACCCCACCTCGGCCGGCAGTTCGTACGACTCGTCGCCGCTGCCTCCTCCGCGCTCGATCCTGCCGTGGATGACCTGCACGCGCTGTTCGCCCGCCGGGGTCAGCAGGTACTCCGTCTGGGCATGACCCCCGAGGGCGATCGGGGGGTACTCGCCGGCGCGGACGACGTCGCCGTGCGGAACGTCGTCGAACAGCGACCCCATGGGAATCTCGAGCGCGTCGCACCAGCGCACCAGGACGGCGACGGACGCGGACGCGCGGTCGTTCTCGACCTTGGACAGGTAGCCCTTGGTCACACCGACGGTCGACGCGAGCGCGTCGAGAGTGAGACGACGGGCGGCCCGGGCCTCCCGCAGCCGGTTTCCGATGGTGGACACGCCGCGATCATGCCCTGCTCCGCGTCAGGAAACAAGTGTTGACCAACCGCCTGAAGTGAGGAAACATCACTGCTCATGACCGACATCAGGGGACCTCTGGACGGCTCGCGATACCCGCGGTACATGGAACCGTCGACCTTCGCGCGGCTGCCGCGACTCGACGAGGTCTCCCGGGCCGACGTGAGCATCGTCGGAGTGCCCTTCGACTCGGGCGTGAGCTACCGGCCGGGCGCGCGCTTCGGTCCCGGCCACATCCGCGCGTCGTCCAAACTGCTCCGGCCGTACAACCCCGCGCTGGACGTGTCGCCGTTCGCGCACCGCCAGGTGGCCGATGCCGGCGACATCGCGGTCAATCCGTTCGACATCGCCGAGGCACTGACGACGGTCGAGCACGCGATCACCGATCTGCGCAAGGACGGCAGCACGGTCCTCACTCTCGGTGGCGACCACACCATCGCGCTGCCGATCCTGCGCGCGCTGCACCGCGACCACGGGCCGATCGCCGTGCTGCACTTCGACGCGCACCTCGACACGTGGGACACGTACTTCGGTGCACCCTTCACGCACGGGACACCGTTCCGACGGGCCAGCGAGGAGGGGCTGATCGACCTCGAGCGGTCGCAGCACATCGGGATCCGCGGTCCGCTGTACGGCAAGAAGGACCTCGAGGACGACGCCGTCCTGGGGTTTCAGATCATCCGGTCCGACGACTACGAGACGGACGGGGTGGCCTCGATCGTCGAGCGGATGCGCCGCCGTCTCGACACGGGCCCGGTCTACGTCTCCGTGGACATCGACGTCCTCGACCCGGCCCACGCCCCGGGTACCGGCACACCCGAGGCGGGCGGCATGACGTCGCGGGAACTGCTGAACACCCTGCGCGGGTTGGTGGGAGCGAACATCGTCGGTGCGGACATCGTCGAGGTCGCGCCCGCGTACGACCACGCGGAGATCACCGGAATCGCCGCGTCACACGTGGCCTACGAGCTGCTGTCGGTGCTCGCGCTGGGATCGTAGGCCCGCGCCGCGCCCTTCTCGGAGCGATGAGCCCGGACGCGCCACACGATCAGCGCGATCACCACCACCGCGACCACGATGATCGCCGCGTCCCGTCCCACCGTCTTCGCGACCTGTTCGTACGAGTTGCCGGCGACGAATCCGAGCACCACGAACCCCGTCCCCCAGACGAGCCCACCGAGTGCGTTGTACGCGAGGAACTTCGGGTACGGCATGCGCGACATCCCGGCCAACGCCGGCATCACCGCCCGGAAGAAGGCGACGAACCGGCCGAGGAAGACGGCCGTCCCGCCCTTGCGCGCCAACAGGTCCCGCGCCTTGTCCAACTTGTCGCGACGCTTGTCCAGAATCTTCATGGCCAACAGTCGTGGGCCGAAGTGCTTGCCGATCTCGAAGCCCACCGAGTCACCCACCACGGCCGCGACGACCACGACCGCCGCCATCGCCACGACACTCACGTGGTCCTGACTCGCCGCGACACCGCCGATGACCGCGGCCGTCTCTCCCGGGATCACGAAACCGACGAAGATCGCGTCCTCGAGGAACACCAGCAGGAAGACGATGAGGAACACCCAGATCGGTGCGATGTCCAGCAGGCGCTCCATCACGGAAGTCATACGACCATGATGGCCCACAACCAGTGAATCGAGGTTCGATGTGGCTCCACGCAATCCGCACGCCATCGCGGACGGCATGATCGTGCGCAGTGTCACACGCCCGGATCGGGTCTTCCGGGTCAGCGGCGATCCCGGCGGGACTCGGGTCAATTTCGTGGCGCTGTCGCCGGGCACGCGCACCGTGGTGAACGGCAGCCCTCGCAACTACCGGCCAGAGACACCGGCCGAGGAGTTCGAGCGACTCGCGGACGCCGGGCGGGACGACGTGATCGAGGACGTCCGTCAGACCGAGCCGGCCGACGACGAATCGGCGGGTACGAGCGCCGTGGCGGACGAGCCGACCGACGACGATTCCGTCGCCACACTGTGCGTACGCATGCAGGATGCCGTCGCGCGCGTCGCCGACGGCGAGTGCGACCCGGACGACGCCGCCGCGATCGTCAGCGCCGCGGCCGCGCTCAATGCCGCCGTGATCGAGGAGCACGCACGCCGCGGCTGAGCCCACGACACGAAGAACCCCACCGGTGCGCAGGCACACAGTGGGGGTCTCCGAGACATCGGCGGGCTTCTTCACTCGACGGCTCTGGCACTTCGTGATGTCCGGACAACACGAGTACCTGATGCTTGCGATACCCGCTGGCCACCGAACTCAACCGGAGTCGCTGCTGGTGTCCCCGCGTCGTGCGATGATTCTCAACCGTGGAGAGCAGGGACAGCGCCGTGGCGGCGACAGCGGACTCGGAGCGCGCGGAGGCGGACGAGTCGACGTCGCGTGCGGCGGAGTTGGTCACCGAGGTGGCCACCGGGTCGGTCGCTCCCCGTCGACTCGCGGCCATGCTGAGCGTGGTCGGCGGCAGCATCCGCGACGACGACCATCTGGCCGTGCTGCTGAAGCGCACCGCGGAGATCGCACACGAGGCCGTCGACGGTGCGTCCAGCGTCGGTGTGAGCATCCTGTTCGGCGGCCTGACGTACACGGCCGTGCACACCGACGACCGCACGCTCGAGGTCGACCGCCATCAGTACGAGATCGGTGAGGGTCCGTGCCTCGAGGCCGCCCGAACCGGGGAGATCGTGCGCGTCGACGTCGATGCGGCGCAGCAGCGCTGGCCGGAGTTCGTACACGCTGCCCGCGAGGAGGGCGTGCGCTCATTCCTCGCCGCGCCCCTGCACACCGCCGACATGAAGCTCGGATCGTTCAACCTGTACGGCACCGCCCCCGACGCGTTCGGGTCGATCGACGAGTCGATCCTCGAGCTGCTGACGTCCACCGTGTCCACGGCGATCGGCGACTACGCCCGCGTGCGGTCGGCCCGCGAGGTCGCGTCGGGCCTGCAGGACGCACTCGAGCACCGCGCCCCCATCGAGCAGGCCAAGGGCATTCTCATGGCGCTGCACGGCGTCGACAGCGACACCGCGTTCGGCATGCTGTCCGCGGAGTCACAGCGCGCCAACCGCAAGCTCCGTGACATCGCCCGCGACTTCGTGGAGAGCGTCTCGCGCGGCGAGTGATCAGCTCGCGCTCCAGCCGCCGTCCATCGTGTACGACGCGCCGGTGATCATCGACGCCTCGTCTCCGACGAGGAAGGACACCAGTGCGGCCACCTCCTCCGGCTCCACCATCCGCTTGATCGCACTCTCGGTCAGCAGCACCTTCTCGAGCACCTCGGACTCGTCGATGCCGTGGACGCGCGCCTGATCGGCGATCTGCTTCTCCACGAGGGGTGTTCGCACGTAGCCGGGGTTGACGCAGTTGCTGCGGACGCCCCGCTCGGCGCCTTCGAGAGCGGTGACCTTCGACAGTCCCTCCAGCGCGTGCTTCGCCGTGACGTACGCCGACTTGTTGGCCGATGCCCGGATGCCGTGCACGGACGACATGTTGACGATGCGTCCGTACCCGGACTCGTACATGTGCGGCAGAGCGGCACGCACCAGCAGGAACGGTGCCTCCACCATGAGTGTCAGGATGCGGCGGAACATCACCGGGTCGAAGTCCTCGATCGGCGACACGTGCTGGATTCCCGCGTTGTTCACCAGGATGTCGGTCTCGAGGGTGAGGTCCGCGAGCGCGTCGACGTCGGAGAGATCCACCTGCCACGCGTCTCCCCCGATCTCGTGTGCCAGCGCCGTGGCGGCGTCACCGTCGAGGTCGGCGACGGTGACCCGAGCGCCGTTCGCCGCGAGGGCGCGGGCGATCGCGGCCCCGATTCCGCTGGCACCACCGGTGATGAGAGCCGATCGTCCTGTGAGGTCCGTCATGGTCACGAGTCTGTGCCCGTCGCGCTCCGTCTTCAATGACGACCTGCGCACCCGCTTCCTGCACAAGTGCAGACTGGACCCATGACCGACGAACGACTCGAGTTTCAGCGCGTGATGCCGTTGCCCGCGGCGGACATCTTCGACGTGCTCTGCGATCCCGACGGCCACGTCGCCATCGACGGCTCGGGCATGTTGATGAGCGCGGACGGCGCACCCGTGACGTCCGCGGGAGACACCTTCGTCGTGCACATGGATCGCGAGGCACTCGGCGACCTCCCGATGGGTACCTACGACGTCGAGGTCACCATCGCGACCTTCGAGCGCGATCGGGACATCTCGTGGACGATCGTCGGCACGGTCCGACCGCCCATCGGCCACCGCTACGGGTACCGGCTCGCGCCGCACTCCTTCGAGGACGGCACGGAGGGCACCCTCGTCACGTCCTACTACGACTGGTCCGACATCCATCCCGACTGGCGGGAGCGTGACATATTCCCCGTGGTGTCCGGATCGTCCCTGCGCGTGACCCTCGGCATTCTCGAGCGCACCGTGCGTCGCGGTTACCCTCGACCGCTGCGGGTATCCGACACGGTATGAATCTCACACCGCTGTTCCACCCGCTCGAGAAGGCGACGTTCCTCGATCCGGTCAGCGACCCCGTCGCCGGGAAGCTCCGATCCGCTCTCGAGGGGACGAAGGTCGACGGCCTCCTCCGTGGGACCTTCGTCGGCCACCCGATGCATCCCATCATGGCCTACTCCTCGGTCGGATTGTGGACCAGCGCAGTCTTTCTCGATGTCACCGGTGGAGACTCCGCGGCAGCGCGGCGCCTCATCGGTGCCGGACTGGTGACCGCCCCCACCGCACTGGTGACGGGGTGGGCGACGTGGTCGACGCTCAACGCGGAACAGCGACGAGTGGGTCTGATCCACGCGAGCACCAACGCCGTAGCCCTGGCTCTGTTCACCGCGTCGTATCGCCGGCGCGCGAAGGCAGCGGACGCGTCGTCGCCGCCGGACACCACGTCGAAGGCGCTCGCACTCGCCGGATTCGCCGTCGCCGGTCTGGGCGGCGCTCTCGGCGGTCATCTCGGGTACAACATGGGAGCGGGAGTCGCGGCACGGGCACTCCCGGCGGGCGTGTGAGTACCGACGAGGTGTTCGCCCAGTTGCGAGCACGCGGTGTCACGGCCGAGGGTGCACGGCGCTTCGCGGACGGCAGTGCCGAGAACCTCGATCCGGAGGCCCTCGCGGCACTCACCGAGGCGAACCTCACCGAGGCGCAGCTGCACGACTACGTCACGCAGGCGGCGGAGTGACCGTCTGATAGTGCTCGGCGATGTCGCCGGCGGTGGTGAACCAGACACCGTCGGCGTGCGACGTCAGGTGATCCAGCGCGCGACGAAAGCGTCTGAGCCGGTGCGGTTGCCCGGTGAGGAACGTGTGGGTGGAGATGGCCAACACGCGCGGTGCGCGCCGCGACTGCTCCTTCAGCTCGTCGAACGAGTCGACGACGATGTGCTCGAAATCCTCCGCGGACCCGTGGTGATGGACGAACACCGGAAGGTCGTTGACCTCGTGCGGGTACGGAACACTCAGTAGAGGTCCACCGCGCGTGGCCATCCACACCGGCTGGTCGTCGATCGGCCAGTCGAGCGTGTACTCGAATCCCTGCTCCGCCAACAGGTCCTCCGTCACCCGGCTCGGGTTCGCGCCGGGGCTCATCCAACCCCGAGGCGGCGAACCCTCGTGTGACTCGATCGCCCGTCGTACCGCCTCGATGGTGCGACGTTCCGCGTCCTCGTCCTGCTGGTTCGGCTGCTCGGCGTTGGTGCGGCCGTGGGCGACGACGTCCGCGCCGAGTGCGCGATACGCCGCCACCAGATCGGGAGCGTGCTCGTAGATCTCGGCGTTGACGAGCAGAGTCGGACGAATTCCGCTGTCGCGCAACGTGTCGGCCAACGCGAAGCCGCCCGCCCTGTTGCCGTACTCGCGCCAACCCCAGTTGTAGGTGTTCGGCTGGTCCATTCCCGGCGTCCATCCCAGCCCGGGAGCTCCGTCGTCGTACGGGAATTGCTCGC
This sequence comes from Rhodococcus sp. BP-241, assembly GCF_019836145.1. Classification (NCBI taxonomy): domain Bacteria; kingdom Bacillati; phylum Actinomycetota; class Actinomycetes; order Mycobacteriales; family Nocardiaceae; genus Rhodococcus; species Rhodococcus sp. BP-241. The sequence goes on from NZ_JABUEI010000006.1 coordinate 194,056, forward strand.
AGTTGACGGCCACGTACACCGCGAGGGACGCGCCGCCCGGCCACGAGAACGACGGACGGGACGTGATGGGCGAGTACGGGAATCGGCCGTGCGAGGGCAGTGCCATCACTCGCCCCGACTCGTACGGATCGCGGCGCGGAGGCCGTCGAGATAGGGCTCCATGTCGGTCTCCGACGTCAGCGCCACCGCCTCGACAGGGTGGTGCCGCGCCTCGATCACCACACCGTGGTCGCCCACCGTCGCCGACGCCCACCACCGTTCCTGCCCGCCGTGCATCTCGAAGTCGGTGTCCGCGCCGTTCACCGGCACGACGACGCGACGCGCCTCCGTCGCCGCGATGGCCTCACGTCGCCGCTTGTACTCGGGCGACATCGGCGTCAGACCGATCGCCGACAGCATCGCCTTCAGCGCCGTGCGGTGCGCGTCCTTCGTGGTGGTGGTGACCTCGACGAAGGGACCGTCGATGTCGTCGCCGTCCCAGTCGACCTCACCGTGCCGCAGTGTCACGCTGGTCAGTACGTCGTTCTCCCGCGACCACGGGCCCATCACCCGCACCCCGTTCCACCCGTTCACCGTGTAGGTCGGGAAGGTGGTCGACTCGGCGCGGATCTGATCCTCGATCGCGCGTTGCTGGGTCCAGAACTCGTCGGGCGTGAGGTGGCCGGTGATCTCCATGCCTCCAGTGTGCCCACTTCGCCGTCGTGCGACTCTCACGCCGGAAGAAACACCCGGCCGCGATACGCCTCGCGCACCGTCCTCGTCGCCACCGTCGTCCACGCCGTCACCAGCACGGCGAACAGCACGACCGCCAGTGCCTCGACGACGGACGACTCCAGCGCGCGCCCCAACGCCGCCGCGCCGGTGACGCATGTTCCGACCGGGAAGGTGAACGACCACCATGCCAACGAGAAGCGCAGTCCTCGGCGCGCCGCGTGCACGGTCAGCGCCGTGGCCAGGGCGAACATCATCGCTCCGAAGCCGCCCATCACCATTCCGAAGAGGATTCCCGCCGCACGCAGGACCACCGCCACCTCGCTCCGGTCACCGGTGAACACCATCGCCGCATCGGCACCCAGGAGGTTGGCCGCGGTGACGGACTGGCCGATGACGCCGAGAGTGATCCATATAGTCGGTGCAGCCTGGACCGGGAGGACGGCGCCGTGCAGCAGTCGACCGAGAACCGCGGTCGTCACCATCAGCCCGGTCACGAGTGCCAATCCGAACAGCGCGTAGCAGCCGACGAGCATCGCGAGCCGCCACTGCCCGTCGGCGATGTGCGGGAGGAGAAGTGCACCGGTGGATGCCGAGACCATCGGCGGCACCACGGGCATCAGCCATGCCGGGAGCGCGACCGTGTCGGCACTACGGCCGCGGGTGATCATCACGTACGGGACGACGACACTGGTCGCGAGCCCCAGCGCGGTACCCACCGTCCAGAGGACGACAAAGATCGAGGTGGCCAGGCTCTGCCCGATGATGTCCACGCCGAGGAGGCTCGTGCCGGCACCGACGGTGAGCAGGGCCATGGGCGGCGCGCCGTAGAACTGCATCATGACCGGGTGGGCCGCGTGGGCCTGCGCGACGCGGCGGTGCGCGAGCCAGTGCGCGGCGAACAGGGTCGACACGACGACGAGGACAGTCGAGGCGAGCAGCCACATGACGACGGCTGCCATGTGGAGCACGACATTCTGCACGGGCAGCGTTGCTGCGGCAGTGGCGACGATTCCGGTCCCCATCACCGATGCGAACCAGTTCGGCGTGATGTGCTCGATCACGCTGCCGGGCGAGTCGAGATCGCGGAGCAGCCCGTGCGATGTCGCGGTCCGGAAGGTCGTCATGCCTTCACAGTGCGCCGGGACGGCGACGATCAGTAGTGGTCGTGCTCTTGTCACCCCACAAACGCTGTTTGTGGCTACTGCCGGGCAATGTCGAGGAAGTCGCGACGTGGACCGCGCAGTGCTGCAGACAGGCTCCAGACCGCGCGCAGCTCACGCGTCATCGAAAGACCGGGAACGTCGATGCGCACCAACGCGCCACTCCGCAGCTCCCCCTCCACCGCGAGGGACGACACCACCGCCGGCGCATTCGCCGATATGGCAGCAGACGTGACAGCGGTGACGGAGTTGAGCTCGATGAGCGGCGGAACCGTCGGGCGGACGGCGCTCTCGTACGTGGTGCGGGTTCCCGACCCCGGCTCCCGTTGCACCAGAGCCGTCGTCTGCAGCAGCTCCATCGACGCCGCACGTCTGGTCGCCCACGGGTGGGACGGTCCCGTGACGATGATCAACTCGTCGTGCGCGACGACGGCGACCCCGAGCCCGGCCGGCACGTCGGGCCCTTCGACGAAGCCGATGTCCGCGCGCCCGTCCAGCACCTGCTCGGCGACCTCCGCCGAGTTCATCAGTCGCATCTGCACCTGGACGTCGGGCGACTGTCTGCGCATCGACAGCATCCACGCCGGCACGAGGTGCTCGGCGACGGTCATACTCGCGGCGATGGTGAGCGTCGCATTGCCCTCGCGCAGAAGCGATGTCACTCCTGTCGCGAACTTCTCGGCCGAGTCGAGGATGCCGCCCGCCCACTCCATGACCGCGACGCCCTCGGGGGTCAGGGCGACACCGCTCGTCCCGCGATCGAAGATGCGGACACCGATGTCCCGCTCCGCCGCGCGCACCCGTGCGCTGACCGCCTGCTGACTCAACCCGTGTTCACGGCCGGCCGCCGTCATGCTGCCCAACCGGGCAACGGACACCATCACGTCGAGGGCTCCGAGATCCGGGACTCGCGGCGACAGTGGCATCCGCCCACCGTAGCGACTGGGCCGGTGGGCTCGGGCTCAGCTGGCGAAGCCTGCGCGAATGCCGACGAGCTGGTACGTGCCGAAGGCGAGGCCGGGCGCACAGTTCACGAGGATGATGTCGCCTCGTTCGCGGTACTCCGCCGCCGTCTCCTGGCAATTCTTCGCAGGCGGGAAGTAGAACTCACCGAAGGTCTGGAAATAGAGCGGACCGATCGACGGTGCTGCGGACGCCGTTGCCCCGCCGGACAACGCAATGGCAGCGGCTCCGGCGCCTGCCACTGTGGCACCGACGAGTGTGCGGGTGATTCGACGAGACATGGTGGACCTCCTGGACTGGACGTACCGTTCGGTCTGTTCACGGTAGACCCGGCCACACGCCGTGTCCATGGGTCGAGCCTCACTCGCGCGGCGCTTCCCGCGGGAGTTACGTCGTACCGCGCCGGTTGCAGTGCCCGCGGTAACACGAATCGACCGCGGGAACCCGTCGATCGAGTTCGCCGGCGATCAGCTCCCGAAGAGATCCGTGCGGATTCCGACGAGCTGGTAGCCGGGGTACGCGAGATTGACGGCGCAGTCGACGAGGATGATGTCGCCCCGTTCGCGATACCGTGCCGCCGTGTTCTGGCAATTCTCGCTCGCAGGAATGACGAGCACGCCGAACGATTGCCAGTAGATAGGGCCCTGAGCGGGTGCCGCCGACGCCGTTGCAGAACCCGACAGGGCGATGGCGACTGCTCCGGCGCCGGCGGCCGTGGCGCCGATGAGTGCGCGGGTGATTCGACGAGACATGATGGACCTCCTGGCTGGACGTACCGATCGGTCCGTTCACGGTAGGCCCGGCCTTCCGCCGTGTCCAGAGGTCGAGCGACCCACCCACTACATCGTCATGGTGTACCTGACCTCGTTCTTCAGAATCTTTCCGACCTTCGACCGGGGCAGAAGATCCCAGACCTCGATGTTCTTCGGCGCCTTCACACTGCCGATGCGTTCTTTGACGAAGGCGATCAGTGCGGCGGGATCCACCTCCTGCCCGGCGCGCAGTTCGACCGCGGCCACCACCCGTTCTCCCCATTTCTCGTCGGGAAGTCCCACCACGGCCGACTCCTTGACCGCGGGATGCGCGAGCAGTGCCTGCTCCACCTCGGCCGAGTAGACGTTGAATCCGCCCGTGATGATCATGTCCTTGGCACGGTCGACGACGAAGAGGAACCCGTCGTCGTCGAGGTACCCGATGTCGCCCGTGTGGTGCCAACCGTGAGCGCCCACCTCTGCCGTCGCCGCCGGATTCTCGTGATAGCCGTCCATGACCAGGGGACCGCGCACGACGATCTCGCCACGCTCACCGGTGCCGACGAGGTCGCCCTTCTCGGTCATGATCGCGACCGTGGTCAAGGGTGTCGGACGACCAGCCGAGGTGAGCCGTTCCGTCGCCACCGTGCCGTCCGGACGAAAGTGGTCCGCCGGCGCCAGGGTGGCGATCATGTTGGGCGCCTCGGTCTGTCCGAACAGCTGCCCCAGCACGGGCCCGATGCGCGTGAGCGCTTCCTCGAGCCGCGTCGGCGACATCGGCGCCGCCCCGTACCAGAGGCAGCGGAGAGACGACAGGTCCCGATGATCCAGATCCGGGTGGTCGAGCACGCCGTAGATCACCGTCGGAGGCAGGAACGCATGGGTGATGCGGTGCCGTTCGATCAGCGCCAGGAACTCCCCGATGTCGGGGGCCGCCATGATGACCACCTCGCCGCCGAGACTCAGGATCGGGAACGTCAGCACACCGGCGGAGTGTGTGAGCGGCGCCAGCGCGAGATACCGCGGACGCACACCGAAGGGATAGCTCATCAGCGCGAGCGCCGTCGAGGTCATCATGTTGTCCTCGGTCAGCCGCACCCCTTTCGGCTTTCCCGTGGTGCCGCCCGTTCCCGCCAGCATCGCGAGCCCGCGCGGCGGCCGCCTGTCCGCGTCGAGCTCGCCGCGGTGTTCGGCGAGCCACGACTCGAACGGGATCGACCACTCCGTGTCACCGTCGAGGCAGACCAGTCGCACGAGGTGCGGCAGATCGCCTCGGATCCGGTCGACCAGATCGGTGAATCGGCTCTGGAAGAACAGAGTTCGGCATCCGAAGAGATCGAACAGCTGGCGGTTCTCGTCGGCCTCGTTCCGCGGATTCACCGGGCACCACACCGCGCCGGCGCGCGAGATGCCGAACACGCACGTCAGCGCCAGCGGGTCGTTACCGGACAGGACGGCGACGCGATCGCCGGCCTCGACACCGTCGTGTTGCAGCGCCGCGGCGATCTCGACCGACCGGTCGTACACCTCACCGTAGGTGGAGGTGTCACCCCCGGCCGTGAGGCACGGTGCCCCACGGCCGAGCGAGACGCCCTTGTCCAGGTAGTCGGAGAGTCGCATCTCAGCGGTGCACGGAGACGATCGGGTCCAGGACCAGACCGAACGCCCGCAGCGTGCCGAGCAACTCGCGATGACCGAACGCCTCACAGCTGGAGGCGAATCCGACCTTGCGCGGAGCTCCCTGCAGAAGTGCGGCAGCCCCGTGTGCGTTGAGCAGCGCGGTCTGCTTGTAGTTGCAGTTGCCGTGGATGACGCAGTGTGCGCGGCCCAGCGGACCCGATGCGTACACCGAGTCCAGCGAGGTGTTCAGGCGCGGATTCTCCCGGGGCGGCATCTCGCTGCGGATCGCGGACGACTGTTCGTCGATGATGCGGTACTTCTCCTCGTCAGACTTGCCCTCCATCTGTTCGAGCGCGGCGGCCACCAACAGCGGAACCGCCTTCATCAGAGGCGGATTGAAGACACCGCCGAGAGCCTTCGCGGTGGTGACCCGCGGGTCGTTCTTGAACCAGACCGGATGCGACGTGCCGCCCCACGGCAACGCCAGGCCGAGATCGTGCTGACCGGGAACGCTCACGGTGTAGAGCCCGGCGTCGGCGGGCCACTCGACGTACTCGTTCTCCTCCAGGTAGTACGCCTTGGAGAACGCGGCGTTGGTGAGGATGGTGTTGGTCGAGGCGACGGTGGGGTGCCCCTTCCAGAACACCTGGATGTCGAGGCTGTTCAGACCCGGGTTCTCCAAGCAGATGTTCGCGGCGATCTCACCGATGGAGTACATCTGCGCGAGGCCCGGCGTGAGAACCAGTCCCTGCGAGGCGAAGTCGGCGCTGTACTGCGCCTCGGCGTCGATCATCCAGTTCTGCTCGCCGTTGGTGTCGGTGTAGTGCGCACCGATGGCCAGGCAGGCCTGCGCCACCTCGTGGCCGTAACGGGCGAACGGTCCCACGGTGTTGAGGACCACGGTCGCGCCGCGGAAGGCCTCGGTCAGCGCCTCCACGGTGTGCTCGACTTCGACGATCTCGTGCTCGACGGTGTCGATACCCGGCACGGCACTCACGGCGTCCTTCAGGCGGGCGTGATCGCGGCCGGCGGCCAAGAAGGGGATGTTGTACTCGCGCAGGTACTCACAGATGAGGCGACCCGTGTAGCCGGACGCTCCGTAGACGACGACGCGCTTGTCAGTGGGCATGGTTGATCTCCTGGTTCGAAGTGGGGTGGTCGAGAGCCGTGCTGGTGGGGCGGCAGGTCACATGCCCATGCCGCCGTCGACGGGGAGCCCCGCGCCGGTGATGAACTTCGCGGCGTCGGACGACAGGAACACCACGGCGTCCGCCATGTCGTCGACCTGGCCGAGTCGACCGAGGGGCGTCAGTTCCACGACGGTCTGCACTGCCGCCTCGACCGACGGGAACAGGCCGAGTTCCGCGGTGTCGACCGCGAGCTTGTTGCCCATCGCGGTCGGGGTCAGTGCCGGATAGATGCAGTTGACGCGCACGCCGTAGCCGAGCTTTCCCGATTCGGCGGCCGCGACCCGGGTCAGTCGGTCGATGCCCGATTTCGTGGCGGAGTAGAGGCTGATTCCGGGGAACGCGATGGTGGCGGCGACCGAGGCGATGTTGACCACCGATCCGCCCTTGCCGGCCTTGCCACCGGGGCGCATCGCGCGGAATGCGTGCTTCACGCCGAGTGCGGTGCCGATGACGTTGACCTGCAGCATCGCGGACGCCGCCTCGGCGTCGAGATCGGCGATGAGACTGGTGACCTCGATACCCGCGTTGTTGACGACGATGTCGAGGCCGCCCAGTGCGCCGATGGTCGACTCGACCGCCGCCTCCCAGGCCGCGTCGTCCGTGACGTCGAGCTGGACGAACTCCGCTTTCGCTCCTGTGGCCCGCAGCGCCTCGACCGTCTCCTGACCACCCGCGGCATTGATGTCGGCGATGGCGACGGACGCTCCTGCCGCCGCGAGAGCCTGCGCCATTCCCGCGCCGAGGCCCTGCGCACCGCCTGTGACCAGTGCCGTTCGTCCGGTCAGGTCGTAACTCGTCATGTCCGCTCTCCTTGTTCAAAGCGTTCTTCGCGTGGAATCACATCCGCTGTTCGATGTGATGCAGGCAACACTAGGGACAAGTCTTGACAGTCGTCAAGAAAAATCTTGACGACTGTCAAGAGTTCGTCGATGCGGCGGTATGCTTTCCGGGTGACCCAGACCACCGACCCCCGACTTCGCGTCGAGGAGCGCTCTCGAGACAAGTTCGAGGCGCGTCGCAGCGAGCTCGCACTGGCGACTCTCGCGACGTTGGCGGAACTCGGTTACGCCCGCACCAGCCTCCGCGAGATCGCTCAGAACTCCGAGTACTCGCACGGCGTCCTGCACTACTACTTCTCCAACAAGCTCGATCTCATCGCGCATGCCGTGCGGCAGTACGAGGAGATCTGTGTGACGCGGTACGACGACGTCGTCGCCGGGGCCGAGTCCGCGGAGCAGCTGCGACGCTCGTTCACCGAAACCTTCTTCGGCACTCTGCTCGCCGACGCGGCGATCCACCGCCTCTGGTACGACCTGCGCAATCAGAGCCTGTTCGATTCCTCCTTCCGCGCCGACGTCCTCGAGATCGAGTCCCGGCGCGAGGAGATGATCTGGCGCGTCGTCGCCCGGTACTGCGAACTCGTCGGAGCGGCGCCTGTTCTCACGCCGGCCACCGCCTACATCACCATCGACGGCATCTTCCAGCGCGCCCTGCTGAACCAGATCGCCGAGCGCCACCCCGACGTCGACGAGGGCCGGGCTCAACTCGACGCCGTCTTCGACATGGTGACCGGTGGCGTACCCTCCTCCCACTGACGACCGCGCCGCGGATCCGCTCGGCTATCTCGGCATCGTCCGATTACCCGGTGCCGCACGCGCTTTCCTCCCCGCACTGCTCGGCCGCCTGGCCTTCGCGATGGTCGGACTGGTCATCCTGTTGGCGGTGCAGCGTGCCACCGGATCGTTCGCGGTCGCGGGTTCCGCGACGGGTGCGTTCGGTGTCGCCAATGTGGTGGCGTCACCGTATCGGGCACGTCTCGTCGACCGCATCGGTCAGCGGCGAGCCCTCGTCTCGATGGCCGTCGGATTCGCCACGGCCCTGGGCACTCTGGCCGTTCTGACGTACGTCGACGCCCCGGCCTGGTCCCTGGTGCTCGGCAGTCTGGTCACCGGATTCTTCCCTCCCCCACTCGGTGCCTCGATGCGTGTCGTCTGGAGCTCGCTGACGCCGCCGGGGCCGACCCGCACCCGCGCCTACAGTCTCGATGCCGTGAGCGAGGAGTCGATGTTCACCATCGGTCCCCTCCTCGGCGCCACCCTCGTCACCGCCCTGTCCCCGTCGATCGCACTCACCGCCACGGGATGCGTCGCCGTCGTCGGCACGGTCGGCATGACCACCAGCCGGCACTCGCGCGGACACGGCCCGCGCACGACAGGGACCACTCCCTCGTCGCGCCCACTCCGACGGCCCGGCTTCGTCGGTGTCCTGACAGCGATGGCAGGGGTCGGGGCCGTCCTGGGAACCGTGGAGATCGCCGCCACAGCCTTCGCCGCGAAGCAGGGAGCCATCGGATCGGCCGGAACTCTTCTCGCGGCGCTCGGAGCCGGAAGTGTCTGCGGTGGACTGCTGTACGGGCGCCGGAGCTGGGCCGGCTCGCTGACCCGTCGACTTCTGACGACGGTCCTGATGATGGCCGTCCTCACCTCCCTGCTGTCGCTGGTCTCGACCACGGTGCCGCTGCACGTCGGACTGTTCCTACTGGGCTTCTGCATCGCGCCCGCCCTGGTGACGGGGTACCTGCTGTCCGATCACCTCACCACCGCCGACGTGCGCACCGAGGCGTCGAGCTGGATCAACACCGCGGTCAACGCGGGCGCTGCTCTCGCCTCCGCGGGCATCGGCGTGGTGGTCGACTCCCGTTCTCCCGGTACAGGATTTCTGGTCGGTGGCGCCGCGGCGGCTCTCCTCCTCGTCCTGGCAGCGGTCACGAGGCCGCCCTCGTGACCGTCGTCGCCGTCACCGCGCGGCTCACTCTGCGCACCTTTTCCCCCGACGACGAACACCGGCTCGACTTCTACACCGATCCCGAGGTCTGCCGGTACCTCATGCACGAGCCGTGGACGGCGGAGGACGCACGGATCGCAGTACAGAGACGGTGCGAGCGAACGAGTCTCGACACGGGGGCATTGGGGGTTGTCGTCGAGCTGAACGGCCGGGTGATCGGCACCGTCTCCGCGTGGTTCGTCGCCGAGGACACTGTCGAACTCGGGTGGACCTTCGCGCGCGACGTCTCCGGCCACGGCTACGCCACCGAAGCGGTGCAGGCAGTGCTCGACGAGGTACTCGCTCTGGACCGGGTCCGGCGCGTCACCGCGGAGATGGACGCGCGCAACGCAGCCTCCGCACGTCTGGCCCAGCGCGTGGGATTACGCGACGAGGAACTGCGCCTGCAGGACTGCTGGTGCAAGGGTGAGTGGACGGACACGCTCGTGTACTCGTTCACCCGTCCTTCCCGCTGACACATCCTGTTGCCGTGGGTGTTGCAGCATCCGCGGGAACAGGGAACGTCCGCGGGAACCTCCCTACGCGTGCGCCATACTCGAGGAATGGCCGACATCGACTCTCTCCCCGTGGCCGAGTTCGCCTTCCCCGGGCCGCTACGCGATGCCCTCGTGTCGGCGATAGGCGCAGGCCGCAAGACGGCGACCACCTCACTGCGGGTGGAGTACGAGAACGAGCCGCTGCCCCGAGTGGGCGAGCGTCACAGGGTGATCGACTCCGGCGGCGCCACTGCCTGCGTCATCGAGATCACCGATGTACGCGTCAGCGCTCTCGGCGACGTCGACGATGCGCATGCCGTCGCGGAGGGTGAGGGTCACGCCGACATCGCCGCATGGCGTGCCGGGCACGAACGCTTCTGGCGATCCGACGAGATGGCGGACACGCTGGCCGGCCTCACCATCGACGACTCGACTCTCGTGGTCCTCGAACGGTTCCGGGTCGTCTGAGCCTTCGGCCTTCCCGCTGAGAAACGGCCGGCCTCCGGCCTTCCCGCTGAGAAACGGCCGGCCTCCGGCCTTCCCGCTGAGAAACGGCCGGCCTCCGGCCTTCCCGCTGGCCTTCCGTGTTCCCGTAGGCGTTGCATCTACCGCGGGAACACGAAACGCCCGCGGGAACACGAGTCACGGCCGTCTTTCCCCGCAGGTCACCGCGGAGGAAAGCCACCCGCACGCCCGAGGAACCCCGGCACGTCCTTGCCCAGCGCCGAGCCGAGCCAGGTCGCGGCGTCGACCAGCACGTCCATGCTCACTCCCGTCTCGACGCCGGAGCGGTCGAGCGCGTAGATCAGGTCCTCGGACGCGATGTTCCCGGTGGCGGCGGGTGCGAACGGGCACCCACCGAAGCCGCCGATGCTGGCGTCGAGGGCCTGCGCCCCCATCTCCAGTGCGGTCAGCGCGTTGGCGTAACCGGTGTTGCGCGTGTTGTGGAAGTGCCAGCGCTGCGGGATGTTCGGAGCGTTCCGGGTGGCGAGCTCCGCCAGTCGACGAACCTGCGCCGGCACTCCCACGCCGATGGTGTCGGCGAGGGCGATCTCGGCCGGTGCGCATTCGGCGATCCGCGCGACGAGTTCGCCGACTCGCGCCGGATCCACCTCACCGCTGAACGGGCACCCGAACGATGCGGCGATGGTGACCGTGCCCGGCACGCCCGCAGTACGCGCATCCGTGATGATGTCGTGCGCCGCCGCCACCGCCTCGTCGACGGAGCACCCCTGGTTGCGCTTGCTGAACTCCTCCGTCGCGACGACCACGACGTTGACCTCGTCGACGCCGGACGCCAGAGCGCGGTCGAGTCCACGTCGATTGAGCACCAACCCGATGTACGAGACGGAGCCGTCACGCGGGACGCCTGCCATGACCTCCTCGGCGCCGGCCATCTGCGGCACCCGCTTCGGGTTCACGAAGCTCACCGCCTCGATGCGCGTGGCACCCGAGGCGACGCTGCGCGTGATCAGTTCGATCTTGTCGTCGACGGAGAGGACAGCGTCCTCGTTCTGCAGTCCGTCACGGGGACCCACCTCGACAAGTTGCACCGCAGTCATGGGCCCATCCTGCGCCGACACGCCGTTGTATGCAATAGCGGATCGGAAACGAGAATTTAACGACGATTACCGGGACACGCCATCGTCATGGGCCTACATTGTGAACAATTCACCACCGACCACAGGGAGTCGCATCCATGGCGAGAGCCGTCGACCGCGTCTACGCGCACATCCGCGACAGCATCGTGTCCGGGACGTATGCGCCCGGTGCACGTCTCGGAGAGGTCGAGATCGCCGAACTCACCGAGACCAGCCGGACACCGGTGCGTGAGGCGCTGCGACAGCTCGAGATGGAGGGACTCGTCGAGGTTCTGCCGCATCGCGGGGCTCGGGTGTACCAGTGGACGGCGGACGACCTCGAGGAGATCTACGACCTGAGGATGACGCTCGAGGCCATGGCCGCGGCACGGGCGGCCTCACGTATCGGCGAGAAGGACATCGACCGACTCGCCGAGCTGTGCGACCTCATGGAAACCGCGGCCGGGGACGGAGCGGATCAACGCCTGGACCTGATGGCGCAGCTCAACGACGAGTTCCACGCCATCGTGCGCACCGCCGCGGCCAGCACCCGCCTCATCTCGATGCTCGGAGCGGTGATCCAGCTGCCGTTGGTGATGCGCACCTTCCATCGCTATGCCCCCGTCGATCTCGCACGCAGTCACGCCCACCATCGCGACCTGGTCGCGGCTCTGCGCGCCGGCGACGAGACGTGGGCGGACTCGGTGATGCGCGCCCACGTCCGCGCCGCCAAACATGTTCTGCTCCAAGCCCTCACGACCGACGAGACGAAGGAGTCCTCATGAGCGAGGCCCCCACCGGCCCACTGTCCGATCTGCGTGTCGTGGAGATGGGTCAGCTTCTCGCCGGCCCCTTCTGCGGACAGTTGCTGGCCGACTTCGGCGCCGAGGTGATCAAACTCGAGCCGCCCGGCACCGGCGATCCGATGCGCCAGTGGGGTCGGGAGAAGCCGCACGGCAAGTCCCTGTGGTGGCCCGTCGTCGCGCGCGGCAAGAAGTCCGTGACCTGCAACCTGCGCAGCGCCGAGGGTCAGGACCTCGCCCGCCGGATCATCGCGGACGCCGACATCGTGGTGGAGAACTTCCGCCCCGGCACGATGGAGCGTTGGGGCCTCGGGTTCGACGCACTGCGGGAGATCAATCCGCGCCTCATCATGGCCAGGGTCACCGGGTACGGCCAGAACGGCCCCTACGCACCGCGGGCGGGCTTCGGGTCCATCGGCGAGGCCATGGGCGGAATCCGTTACGTCACCGGCAATCCCGAGATGCCGCCCTCTCGTACCGGTATCTCCCTCGGTGATTCACTGGCAGCCGTGTTCGCCACGATCGGCGTCCTCACCGCGCTGCATCACCGGGAGAACACCGGACGGGGGCAGCTCGTCGACTCGGCCATCTACGAAGCGGTGCTCGCCATGATGGAGTCCCTGCTGCCCGAGTGGGAGATCGGCGGGTATCAGCGTGAGCGGACCGGCTCCGTGCTGCCGAACATCGCGCCCAGCAACGTCTATCCCACCCTGGGCGGCGAGATGATTCTCGTCGCGGCCAACCAGGATTCGGTGTTCGGCCGACTGGTCACCGCGATGGACCGGACCGACCTGATCGAGGACGCCCGCTACCGCGACCACGAGGCGCGCGGGAAGAACATGACCGAGCTCGACGACATCGTCGGGGCCTGGACGTCCGCCCTCGACACCGACACCGTGCTCGACCTCCTGCACGAGGCGGGCGTTCCCGCCGGCCGCATCTACACGGCGCGGGACATGTTCGACGATCCGCACTTCGCAGCGCGCGAGGCCATCGTGCGTCTGGCGCACCCGGACTTCGGTGAGATCCCCATGGCGAACGTCGCACCGAAGCTCAGCGACAGTCCCGGCTCGGTCCGGCACGCCGGACCCGAACTGGGAGAACACAACTCCGACATCTACGGACGAATCCTCGGAGTCACGGAATCCGACCGGGCGGCGCTCGCGGAGCGCGGCATCATCTGACCTTCGCTCCTCTCACCCTCACAGCACGGGAGAACACCATGCGTTATCGACTCGGCGTCGACGTCGGCGGCACCTTCACCGACGTCTTGCTTCTCGAGGAGACGACCGGCACCACCTTCAGAGCCAAGACACCGTCCACCCCTGCGGACCAGTCGATCGGTGTGCTCAACGGCATCGCGAAGGTCTGCGCGGAGGCCGAGATCGAGCCGTCGGAGATCGGGCAGGTTCTGCACGGCACCACGGTCGCGACCAACGCCATCCTGCAGGGACGTGGTGCGCGCGTCGGGCTCGTCACCACGGACGGGTTTCGCCAGGTGCTGCAGATAGCGCGCTCCTTCGTCCCGGGCGGGCTCGCGGGGTGGATCATCTGGCCCAAGCCGGAACCGCTCGCGGCGCTCGAGAACACCGTCGAGGTGGTCGGGCGACTGGCTGCCGACGGGTCGGAGATCACTCCTCTCGACGAGGAGCAGGCCCGCGCGCAACTGCGTCGACTGGCCGGTGCGGGCATCGAGGCGCTGACCATCTCGTTGATCAACTCGTATGCGAACGACGCGCACGAGAAGCAGGTCGCGGCCTGGGCGGAGAGCGAACTGCCAGGCATTCCGGTCTCCATCTCGAGCCAGGTGCTTCCCGAGATGCGCGAGTACGAACGCACTCTGACGACGGTGGCCAACAGCTACGTGCAGCCGGAGGTCTCTCGCTACGTGCGGAACCTCGACCGGTCGCTGCAGGAGAAGGGCATCACAGCGCCGCTGTCGATCCTGCGCAGTGACGGTGGCCTGGTGCAGTCGGCCAAGGCGGCCGAGTCACCGGTGTCCCTGCTGCTGTCGGGCCCGGCGGGAGGCGTCACCGGCGCGGTGTGGTTCGCCGAGCAGGCCGGCTACTCCGACTTCCTGACCTTCGACATGGGCGGCACGTCGACGGACGTCGCACTGGTCCTCGGCGGTGAGCCGCGGATCGGTCGTGAGACCAAGGTCGGCGACCTCGCTGTGCGCGCCACCAGTGTGGACGTCCGGACGGTCGGTGCCGGCGGCGGGTCGATCGCCCATGTCCCCGAGCTCACGAAGGCGCTGCGGGTGGGTCCGCAATCCGCGGGAGCCGACCCCGGACCCGCGGCCTACGGCAACGGCGGCACGGAGCCGACGGTGACCGACGCCAACGTCGTGCTGGGGTACCTGCCTGCCGCCCTCGCGGGCGGTGAGGTGAGCCTCGACGTCGACGCGAGCAGGACGGCAGTGGCGACCATCGCCGACGCCATCGGGCTCGGCAGTCCCGAGGAAGCGGCGTCGGGCATCGTCGACATCGTCAATGAGAACATGTTCGGCGCACTCCGACTGGTGAGCGTGCAGCAAGGCTACGACCCCCGCGACTTCGCACTGGTGTCGTTCGGTGGCGCAGGTCCGCTGCACGCCAACGCACTCGGGCGTCTCACCGGCGCGTGGCCTGTCATCGTCCCGCCGTCGCCCGGCGTCCTCTGCGCCTACGGAGACGCCACCACCTGCGTCCGCGACGAGAGCGCTCGCACGATGATCCGTGCGTTCTCCGACACCGACGACGCCGAGCTGCGCACCGCCCTGGCGGAACTCGCGACGTCCGCGGCCGCACGACTGTCGGCCGAGGGCGTGCCCGCGGATCAGCAGACGGCGAAGTACCAGGTGGATCTCCGGTACCAGGGCCAGGGCTTCGAGATCCCCGTGGATCTCGACGCGAGCGCACTCGAGTCCGGCGATCTGCTGTCCACTCTGGGAACGGCATTCGACACCGAGCACGAGCGTCTCTTCTCGTTCCTGTTGAAGAACGAACGCGAGGTCATCAACCTGCGCGTCACGGTCAGCGGGCCGCGACCGGACGTGGCCTTCCAGCCGCTCGAGGAGGGCGGTGCGGATCCGTCGGCCGCACTGGTGTCCACGAACGACGTGTGGATGGACGGCGAGTACGCGAAGGCCGGCATCTACGACCGGGCGAAGTTGCTGGCAGGCAACGTCGTCGAGGGACCCGCCGTGATCACCGAGATGGACTCGACCACGTTGGTCCTCTCCGGTCACGCCGCGACGGTCCATTCCAGCGCCAGCCTTCTCATCGCTCCCCGCTGATCCCCTCTCGCCCGGAACTCATCTCAGGAGACCTGATGGCCACGATCATCGAGACCTCGACCACGCCCTTCACCACGGTTCCCGTGGATCCGATCACGCTCGACATCATCGAGAACGCGCTCCGCAACGCCCGATACGAGATGGACGAGGTGCTCTTCCGTACCGCACTCTCACCCGGTATCCGCGAGCAGCACGACGAGTTCCCGCTCATCGCCGATCCGAGCGGGAAGATGGTCGTCGGGCAGTTCGGTCTGTCCGTGCCCGACTTCCTCGACAATTTCAACGGCACCGTCGGTGAGGGCGACATCCTCCTCACCTCCGATCCGTACGCGTGCGGTGCCGCCATCAGCCACGCCAACGACTGGCTCATCGTGCTGCCGATCTTCCACAGCGGCCGCGTCGTCGGATGGTCGTCGATGTTCGGCCACATGTCCGACGTCGGCGGAAAGACCCCGTCGTCGATGCCCACCGACGCGCACACCATCTTCGAGGAGGGCGTCATCATCCCGCCCTTCAAGCTGTACAGCGAGGGGCAGCTCAACGAGACCGCGCTCGACATCATCCTCAACCAGGTCCGCAAGCCCGACTGGAACAGAGCCGATCTCAACGGCCTCGTCGCCGCGTGTTCGACGGCGTCCCGGCGCATCGTCGAGTTGTGCGACAGATTCGGTGTCGACGTCTACCTGTCCGCCCTCGACGCACTGCTGGACCGCAACTACCAGGCGATGAAGGTACTGCTCGCGATGCTCTTCGTCGACGGCGAGACCATCGAGTTCAACGACTTCATCTGCGACGACGGATGTGGTTACGGACCTTACGAACTCGCGATCACACTGACCCGGCACGGCGAGAAGATCCACCTCGACTTCAGCAAGGCGGCGCCGCAGGCGGTCGGTCCGATCAACTACTTCATCAACGAGAACCTCGTCCGGATGTTCTTCGGGATCTACGTCATCACCGTGGCGGATCCGCAGATCCTCTGGAACGACGGCTTCTATCCGCTGATCGACGTCACCATTCCCGAGGACTCGTTCTGGAAACCGCGCTATCCCGCGGCGCTCAACGGCCGCAACCACGGCATCGGGCGGGTGTTCGACCTCTTCGGTGGGCTCCTGGGCAAGAACAATCCGGACATCCTCAACGCCGCCGGGTTCTCGTCGTCACCCCACTTCATGTACTCGGGCCACTACGACGGCGGACCGCGGGACGGTGAGTGGTTCCAGCTGTACTCCATCGGTTTCGGCGGCATCCCCGGCCGACCGATGGGTGACGGTCCGGACGGCCATTCGCTGTGGCCGTCGTTCGTCAACATCCCCTGCGAGTACCTGGAGTCGTACTACCCGCTGCGCATCGAGCGGTGGGAGACGGTCACCGACACGGGCGGCGCCGGTCTGCATCGCGGCGGCAACGGCGTGGACGTGGCCTACTACTTCGAGGAGCCGGGCACCATCGCGATCCACGACGATCGCTGGCTCACCTATCCGTGGGGTGTGAACGGCGGCAAACCCGGTGCACGCGGACGTAAGTGGCTGATCCGCGCGTCGGGTGAGACCGAGATCCTCCCCAGCAAGATTCACGACGTCGAGGTGTCGCGGGGCGATGTGCTGCACTTCGTGACGTGGGGTGGCGGCGGCTGGGGCGACCCGCTGACGCGCGATCCCGAGCTGGTGGCGCTCGAGGTGCGTCGTGGCCTCGTCAGCGCCGACGGCGCTCTGACCGGCTACGGCGTCGTCTGCGACGCGGACGGTGTCATCGATGCCGACGCATCCGCGGGCCGACGCGAGAGCATGGCAGCCGAGCGGGGCGAGATCGAGGTGTTCGACAAGGGTCCGTCCCTCGAGGTCATCCTCGAACGGTGCGAGGAGGAGACCGGTCTGCCGGCGCCACGTCCGCCCGTCAACGTACGGAAGGCGGTGCGCGCGTGACGGACACGCTCGGGTCGTATCGCGAGTCGGGTTTCGCCGGCGATCTCGGACCGGGGCGCAGCGCGGCGGTACTGGTGGTCGACGTCGTGCAGGCGTACCTCGTCGACGGGTCGCCCCTGCGCGCTCCCGTGGAGGACGCCGTCGCCGCTGCCGCGACTCTCGTCGCGGCAGCCCGCGACGCCGGGGTACCGGTCGTGTTCACGCGCGTGAGCTATCAGGCCGGCGGCGCCGACGGCGGGCTGTTCATGCGGAAGATCCCGGCGCTGAGCGTGTTCGAGGAGGGCTCGGAGCTCGGCGACTTCCCGTCGGCCCCGCGGCCCGCCGCGGGCGAGACCGTCGTGACGAAGCAGTACGCGAGTGCCTTCTTCGGCACGTCGCTCGCCGCGACCCTCACCGCACGCGGTGTCGACACCCTCTACATCTGCGGCCTGACCACCAGTGGCTGCATCCGCGCCAGCGCCACCGACGCTCTGCAACACGGATTCCGGCCACTCGTGGTCGCGGACGCATGCGGTGATCGGGAGGCGGGGATGCACGAGTCGAACCTGCTCGACCTGCGTGCGAAGTACGCGGACGTTCTCACCCTCGACGAGGCGGTGGGGCACTGGGGACGGTCAGACGACGAGAGCGGTGCGTAACGAGGACGACGGCCCGGAGTCCTGGAACGCGCGACCGACGTCGGCCAGTGCGAGACACGGACCCACGAGGTCCGCGAGCAGCGTGGCGGCGGGTGTTCGTGCCAGGAAGGCGACCGCTTCCACGAGGTCGTCTCGTCGGTAGTTGTGGCTTCCCACCACGGTGATCAGTTCGCGCACCAGGCGTTCGGGATCGACGGACACGGGAGACGTCGGGAACACCGACCCGACCAGCGAGACTCGCCCGGCCATCGAGACGACCTCCAGTGCGGCACGCACCGACGACGGTGCCCCGGACATCTCGAACACGGCGTCGGCCCCGTTCGTCGATGCGGCGTCCGCCAGATGTTCCGGGGCGCATCCGACGTCCGCGCCGAGCTCGCGTGCTGCCGCTCGTCGGTCCGCATCGGGATCGCACGCGACGATCGACGCGGCACCCCGGTCGCGGGCGTAGGCGATAGCCGTCAGGCCGAGCATCCCGCACCCGAGCACGACGACACGGTCACCCTCCCCCAGTCCGACCCGACGGGCCGCATTGACGACGGTCGCGGTCGCACAGCCCGCCGGTGCGGCGAGTGCGGCGGGAAGGCGCTCGGGTACTACCACGGTGCCGGTTCCGGACACCAGATGAACGTGGGACGCGAAACCGCCGTTCAACATCCACGTCTCGGTCATGCGCTCGTGTCCGTACTTGCGTCCGTTCCGACACTTCTGCGGCACCCCGCCGGCACAGGGCCGGCACGCGCCGCATGCGGTCCCCACCGTCCAGACGATGCGGTCCCCGACGGCGACGTCGGCATCGCCGCGCACCTCGATCACGCGGCCGACCGACTCGTGGCCCAGCACCGTGGGCACCGGTGTTCGGCGATGCCCAGCGACGGTGTGGCGGTCGCTTCCGCACACGGTCGACATCTCCACCTCGACCAGAACGTCCCCGGGATCCAGTTCCGGCCGGGGCAGTTCGCGTATCGAGAATCCGTCACCCGACCAGACCGCGGCGATCGGCGTCATGCGCCCAACCGCTTGCGCACGGCGCCGCTCAGCAGATCGACGGCCACGACGAGGACCAGGACCATGAGGATGTACGTCATCATCTCGTCGAAGCGGAACAGTGAGATGGACTGATTGATCAGGAAGCCGATACCGCCAGCACCGACCAGTCCGAGCACGAGCGACGAACGGACGTTGACGTCCAAGCGGTACAGCAGAAGTCCGACGAACTGGGGAACGACGGTGGGGAGCACCACGTGCACCGCCACCTGGCTGCTCGATGCGCCGGACACCCGCAGCGCGTCGATCGGGCCCTCGTCCATCTCCTCCATCGCCTCGGACCACAGCTTCGCCATCACTCCCGTGTTGTGCAGGATGATCGCGAGTACGCCCGCGAACGGACCGAGACCGACGGCGGTGACGAAGATCAGAGCGAACACGATGTCCGGCACGGCCCGCAGGAACGACATCACTCCCCGCGAGGCCTGGTAGACGACAGCGTTGCGGTTGGTGGTGCGCGCACCGAGCACCGCCAGTGCGACCGAGAACGGAATCGAGAACGTCGTCCCGACGAGTCCGATCGCCAGGGTCACGAGGCATGCCTCGATTCCGGGACGCACCACCGTCGACCACGTGAAGTCGGGTGGCACAGCCGATTCGAGGAAGCGGACTATCCCTTCCCACCCACCGACGAGTGCGGACACCGAGACATCGGTCTCCTGGACGGCCCAGGCGTGCAGCAGTATCAGCCCGACGACGACGGCAGCGGTGGCGAGCACCGCCAGTCGGCGGCGGGGACGCGGCGGGACGGCCAGACGCCGGACAGTGAGGGTGGTCATCGATCCGAGTCCTTCTCGTCGAGTGCGTTGGCGCCGGACCCGTACAGTGCCGCGACCGTGTCGTCGTCGAGGTCGTAGGCGGCGCAGGAGAATCCGACGCGACCCTGGTCCATTCCGACGATGCGATGACAGTGGCGGCGGGCGAGATCCGGTTGATGCAGGACGGCCGCGACAGCGATGCCGTCGGACGCGAGAGAGCGCAGGAGTTCCATGACCTGCATCGCCGACGCCGGATCCAACGCGGACACAGGCTCGTCCGCCAGCAGCACAGGAGCGCGCTGGCACAGCGCGCGAGCGATGGCCACACGTTGCTGCTGGCCGCCGGACAGTCGATCGGCCCTGTCGTGGGCACGGTCGGCGAGACCCACTCGATCGAGACAGCCCATCGCCTCCTCCCGGAGCTCACGACCGAAGGCGAACGTCGACCACGATCGTCGCAGCGACAACCGCCCCAACGCGCCGGCGCAGACGTTGTCGAGCACCGATCGCCGCCCTACCAGGTGGATCTGCTGGAACACCATCGACGCGGTTGCGTCTCCCACGATGGTGACCGTTCCCGCGTCCATCTCGGTGAGACCGACGATGCACCGCAGCAGTGTGGACTTCCCGGATCCGTTGGAACCCAGGATGCCCACCACCTCGCCCGAGTGCACGTCGAGATCGATGCCGTGCAACACGGCCCGGTCACCGAACGAGGATCTGACGCCGCGCACCGTCAGAGCGGCAGCGCCGCCGGAACCCGCGGCGGCAGGCGGCACTGTCACCGCCGGCGCCGATGTCGAGGTGGGCGCGCTCATCCCGCGTCCTCGGACGTCAGACCCAGCGTCGTCGCGAGATCGAACAGCGGCTGATACGTGCTCTTGTCGACCGGGAGGAGTTGTCCTGCGGGTTCGACGTCGAGGAGCGCTCCGGCCTCGGCGACCGCATCGGCGGGCAGATCGAGCAACGCGTCCGCGACCGCCTTCTGGAACTCCTCACTCGTGCCGCCGGCGACCGTGATGGGGTCGTTCGGAATCGGATCGGATGCCCAGACCTGCCGGAATTGCGAGGTGTCGAACTGGCCTTCGCCCGTGGACGTCGCCAACTGCTGGGAGTTGATCTCCGCTGCGTCGACCTTGCCGTTCGCCAGGGCGAGGAGGGCCTCCGGATGCCCACCCGCGTAGGTGATCGAGACGTCGGAATCCTGCATGCCGCTGTCGCGCAGCGCCATCCGCGGAAGCGCATCACCCGAGGTCGACCCCGGCTCGGACAACGCGAGACTGCGGCCACGCAGATCCTCGATCGACTGGATGTCGGAGTCCTTCGGAACCCAGACGCCGGCCGTGTAGGTCGACAACACCCCGTCGGCGGTTCCGAACGACGCCAGCGGCCGCGCATCCGCCTCCTGGCTGGCGAAGACGTACCCGAGCGGACCGAAGACTCCCAGCTCGAGCTGCCCGTTGCGCATCGCGAGCACCTCCGCCGAGTAGTTGTCCACCACGGTCACCTCGACCGGGCAGTTCAGCTTCTCCGACAGGGCTTCTCCGACCACCTGGAATGCCGGGGTGAGTTTCGCCGGATCCTCGAAAGGCTCCACGCCGAAGCGGATGGTGCCACCGGGGCAGGTCGGTGACGCATCCACCGCGTCACCACCCGAACCGCAGGCGCCGAGAGCGAGAGTGGTGACCGCGGCCGTGATGACGGCGGCGGTCGAACGGGACACGCGCATGGGAAGGTCTCCTGGTCTGGGGGAAGCGTGGGTACGAGCGGGACGGGGTCAGAAGGAGTCGAGAACGGTCGGCGCCAGGCCGAATGCCGTGGTCATGCCGATGCCCGAGGTCACGGACACCACGCGTACGGCGGGCAACGCTGCAGCGGTGAGGAAGTCGGTGTCCGGACTACTGGCGTAGACACCCCGCCACCGCCGCAGGACGGTGAGGGGAGCGCCGAACAGGCGCGCGCCCTCACGGAGAAGAAGTTCGGCGTCGAACTCGTCGTCGAACGGGCTGTGTGTCCGGGCATGGTGGTGGGTGTCGCCGAGGACGACGGCGCCGTCCGGACGTTGGGTGAGCATGAGATTCATGACCACGTCGAGAAGTTCGGGCGAGTCCTCGGCGATCCGTCGCCGAACGAGTGCGGCGGACGGCATCGCCGACAGTCCGGCGTATCTCAGCATGGACAGGCCGGTCAGCACTGCCGGCTCGATCACGACACCGCCGGGTGCGGACACCTCCAGCATCTGAAGACGGCAGCGCTCCATTCCGATGCCCACCGCGATGTTAGGGAACAGTCGATCCACGTCGTGTCCGACGGCGTGAACCACTGCGTCGCACACGATCTCGCCGTGTGGAGTGTGTACGGTCGCGCCGGCACCGCTCGACTCGATCGCCGTGACGTGCGTCGCCCAGCGGAACTGCACTCCTTCCACGACGAGCCAGGAGGCGAGAGCGGGAATCGCTTCACGAGGATCGACTCGAAGATCGTGAGTGAACCGCGCGGCACCGGTGACGCCGGGGCGGTCGAAGGGCCCGGCGCAGACACCCATGTCGACCTGCTCGGTCCCGCGTTCGGCAACGAACTCCTCGAGCACCGCGAGTTCGTCCGCCCCGCGAGCCACCACGAGCGTTCCGCACTCGCGGACTCCGAACCCGGCCTTGCTTCCCAGCGTCAGCCACCTCTCGCGCGCAGCGAGAGCGTAGGTCAGCGCGTCCCCTGCCTGTGCCGTCGTGCAGATGTGTCCGAAGTTCTGGATCGACGCCCCCACCGCGCGATCGTCTCGTTCGACGACCACGACCGACAGTCCCCGGAGCACCGCTTCCGCAGCGTGCGCCAATCCGACGATGCCGGCTCCGACGATGACGATGTCGGCACGGGACGGTGGAGGTGTCGATGGTTCTCGGGTCTCGGTCACGGCGACGACGTTGCTCCCCGAGCCCGGCTCGGTCAAGGAGTTCCCGCAACTTGTACATACATGTTTACCGACCGTTCATCCAGTTCATGGGTCCGCAGTCGTGGGCGATGCGGCATAGTCGTCATCGGTACGACCAGTTGTCCAGTCAGGTCGCCCATACCCCGATCCACCGGAGGGTGCGCACGATGTCTCTACCTCTGCACGGCCGTGTCGCCGATGCGCTGCGCGGTCAGATCACCGACGGAACGTTGCCCGTCGGTGCGCCGCTCCCGTCCGAGGCGCGCCTGTGCGCGCTGTTCGACGCGTCGCGGGGCACGGTCCGTGCCGCCCTCGCCGCACTCCGCCACGAGGGGCTCATCGCCGGCGGTCGCGGTCGTCCTCCCGTCGTGTGCGCGACCGCCGTCGCGCAACCGTTCGAGACGTTCATGTCCTTCACCGCCTGGGCCGACTCCATCGGCAGGGTTCCCGGCCAGCGCACCCTCGAGGTGGCACGCCGGGCCGCCGGACCCGTCGCCGCGGCCGCGCTCGGTCTCGATGCCGGCACCGTGGTCATCGACGTCCTGCGCCTGCGAACCCTCGACGGGGCACCCGCTCTTCTCGAACGGTCCAGTTTCGTGGAATCGGTCGGCCGCAGACTGTTCGACTTCGATCCCGATTCCGGGTCCATCTACGCCTACCTGATCGGCGAGGGGGTGGACCTGCACGGCGGCCGACACACCATCGACGCCGTGTCCGCCACCGACGTCGACGCCGCCCATCTCGACACCGATCCCGGAGCACCCCTTCTCCGCGAGCGGCGCCGGGCGACGGACAGCTCGGGCACCCCCCTCGAGTACGCGGACGACCGGTATCGGCCGGACCGTGTCGCCTTCACCATCGACAACACGCAGTCCGCCGCACACGGCGCGGCCCACGACCTACGCATCGTCAAGGAGAGCTCATGACCGCCCGCTCGTTCGACCTCGCCTGCCTCGACATGGCCGGCACCACCGTGGACGAGGGCGGGCTGGTGTACACCGTGCTCGCCGCGGCCGTGTCCGACGCGACGAACAGTTCCGTGTCCGACGAGCTTCTGTCCCGATGGAAGGGAACCGGAAAGCGCGAGGCCATCGTCGGTCTGCTCGACAACCTCGGAGCGTCGACCGACGACCGGCACGTGGACGTCGTGTTCGACGACTTCACGACACGACTGACCGAGGCCTACCGGGAGACTCCCCCGTCGCCCGTCCCGGGTGTACCCGACGCCCTACGGCAGTTGCGCGAGCGCGGAGTGAAAGTAGCGCTGCAGACCGGTTATTCGTCAGGGATCACGAAGGCGATCCTGGACGGGCTGGGGTGGACCGTCGGTACCGACCCCCGAGACACGGTCGACGCCGTGATCACCTCCGACACGGTGCCGGCGAGTCGCCCCGCTCCCTATCTGATCTTCCGGTGCATGGAGGCGACCGGCGTGGTCGACGCGCGCCGGGTGCTCGTCGCCGGTGACACCCCGAACGACGTTCTGGCAGGCCACCATGCGGGCGCCGGGTTCGTCGTCGGAGTGCTGAGTGGGTCGTTCGACGCCGCCGCTCTGTCCGCTGCGACGCACGTGCTGCCCAGCGTGGTCGGCGCAGAGGACCTGCTCTAGACCGCTGCGGCAGGTCACATCCACGGCACTCGTCGTTGCCACCACGGCATCGATCGCGGTCGCTCCGATTCGACTGTCGCCGAGCGTGAGCGAGTAGGGGAACCGTGCGACGACGCGCACGGGCATCGGGTCACCGTGGATCGAGCATGCCGCCGCTCAGCACCGCCGCAAGGCTCGATCCCGTGGGATACCGACTGATCCACACCGCCTGGGCTGCGTGGTAGATGTCGGGCTTCCCGCCCCACACACTCGTCGCCACGGTGTTGTGCTCGTCGAGTTCGTGGTGCCACGATCCGTGCACTCGGTCGATGTGGCAGTCGGCCGCGTGATCCCACCACGCGCGATAGTCGTTCTGGTACTCCCCTTCTCCGGTCCACCGCAGCAGGGTCGCGGCGGCGGCGATCGCCTCGCACAGCACCCAGTGCAATCGCTGGGTCACGACGGGCCGGCCGGTCCAGTCGGTCGTGTAGACGAAGCCGGGCGTCGACCCTTCCTGCCATCCGTCGGCAGCGGCGCGCCGATACAGCGATCGAGCGACGTCCACGTGGTCGTGGCCGCGCGCGCTGGTGGCCACGAGGGAGACCTGCAGCATCAGGCGCGACCACTCGAAACCGTGACCGACCGTCGCACCGTAGGGCTTGAACTGATCGGCCGGACTGTCGGAGTTATACCCCAGCAGCGGTTCCCACTCGGTGGTGAAGTGTTCGGGGATGCGCCAGTCGTTGGCCTCGGACCACTCGATGACGCTGTCGCAGATGCGAGCGGCCCGCTCGCGCCACACCGTGGGGGCGCCGGCGTCCACTGCCGCGAGCATCGCCTCCACCATGTGCATGTTCGCGTTGATCCCGCGATAGTCGTCCAGTTCCGACCAGTCGGCGTTCCAGGTGTCCACGCACATGCCACTGCGGTCGTCCCAGAACCGGGCATCGACGACGGCGAGTGCCTCGGTGAGCAGTGCAGGTCCGCGAGGGTGACCCGCCGCGGTGGCCGTCGACGCCGCGAGAACGACGAAGGCGTGCGTGTAGGCCGACTTGGTCGCGTCGTCGGTCGACTCGACCCAGCCGTCGTGTCGGTCGTCGCGCAGCACCGTCAGGAGTCCGTCGAACAGTCGGTCGGCTCTGCGGCGAGAGCCCGGATGCCCGAGCAGCGCACCGAGGTACTGCACGTGCACCATGCGCGCGGTGATCCAGGTGAACACCGGCCGCGTCAGGTCCGGCTCGCCCGTGTCGTCGAGCCACGCCGCGCCTCCCGACGGGTGATCGAGAGTGCGGCCGAAGTCGAGCAACCGGGCGGATTCGCCGTCGAGCCACGACCTGTGGGACGGAAGCGTCGGCCAGGAGGGACCCGCAGGCATCTCGTTCGAGGACACCGCGTCACCCTACGAGACCGTCGGCGCCTCCCGGCTCGGAACAGCTGCACCGGTGCTGACATGATCGGGTCCCGCATCGAACAGGAGTCCCTCTGATGGCAGCACCCACGCGCGTCCACGTCACCCACACGTTCACGTCCGCACCGGATGTCGTGTTCGCAGCCCTGTCGGAGCACGAGAACCTCGGCCCCCTGTTCGGAGCGAAGATCACGCGTGTTCGTGACGGAGACAGCTCGCGCAACGGTGTCGGCTCCACGCGCGCACTGAAGCTCGGCCCGCTGCCCGCCTTCCACGAGACGACGATCGTCTCCGAACCGAACACCCTCATCGAGTACAAGATCACCAAGGGCTCACCGCTGCGCGGACACTGGGGCACCCAGCGCCTGACCCCGACGACCGACGGCGGCACCGCTCTCGACTACACCATCGGATTCGACGCTCCGGTTCCCGGCCTGGCTCTCGTCGTCGCGAAGGTTCTCACCTCGACCATCTCCGCCAAGATCGGCAACCTCGTTCCCTGACGTCGGTCAGTACGTGTAGTTGATGTCGCGGGAGAACGTGAACCCGCCCGTGGGTGCGGTGCAGGCGATGATGTCGTCCGGCCCGGACTTGCACACCACCCCGTCGACAGAGAGCACCTGGCCGACGTCGAGCACCAGAGCGTTCTGATCGACGTAGATGCCCTGCGTCGTGCAGAAGCTCCCCGAACCCGCACCGGTGACACGAATTGCCACCTTGTCGTTGGCCGCGTTCGAACACTGCGCACCCTCGACTGGGTTTCGGCCGTCCTCGGCCTGGCATCCCACTCGTCCCTCTGGACCGTCCGACGCCCAGATACCGCAGTGCAGGTTTCCCATCGGCGACGTGAAGTTGTACTTCCCGGGTTCGGTCAGGAACACCGCGGGATCGACGTTGCCTGCCTCGTTGCCGGACGGCTGGAAGGGCGCACCCCCGGGCACGAGATCGGCCGCTTCCTCCGGAGTTTGCTCCGGTGGGGTGGCAGTGGACTCCTCCGACGCCGGTGTCGCGGTGGTCGACTTCACCGCCGGTGTCGCGGTGGTCGACTCCACCGTCGACGTGGCCACCGTGGTCCCAGCAGCCGGCGCATCCGTCGCGGAATCCCCGCCGGAACACCCCACCAGAGCCGACGCACACAGTGCAGCGATCGGAGCGACGAACGTCCGCATCGCCGTCATCGGGCCGGCACCTCGAAAGTGGGGCTCGGCGTGTGCGGGGTGTTCGTCCTGAACGTGACGGTGACCGGGCCTGCACCCGTGTCGATGTCGAGATAGGGGTTGGTCACGTTGGGGCCCTGGAAACGCCAGCTCGCCACTCGGTGTTCGGCGGTACCGCTGGCGCCGGTGTCGTGATTGTGCCAGTCCGCGTACATGGTCACGTAGCACTCGTAGTCGGCCAGCCCCACCCACGCGGGGCTGTACAGATGGGTCGTGAAGTCAGCGTGAATCTCGTCAGGGGTGTAGCCGCTGGTCACTCTGACATCGACCGTTCCCGCGAGGCACTGGGGAACCTCGGCGAGGGTGTGGATGCGCTGCTCCGGTGAGAAGTACATCGGTTGCGCACCGGCGTTCACGGTGCCACCCGCCGTGACGACTGCCGTCAGGGCGCCGGTGACGACGACGGCGCGAGTGCTGATGGGATGCTTCTTCATGACCCTCCTCGAGTGGACTGCATGGCCCGTCGAACGTAACACTTTCCAGCACGGAAAGTGTTAGTGTTTCCGTCATGGAAAGCCATCGGTCGCCAGACGATGCTCGCGCCCTGCTGAGTGAGATCCATGCCGACCGAATCGTTCTCGCCGACCGTCTCGCGGCGCCGACGTGGTTCTATCCGGCCTTCGCGGCACTGACCGCCCTGTACGTCGGTACACCGTCGCTGCCCGACGGCCACGTGCGTTCGGTGTCGACGTCCGTTCTGGTCGCGGCCGCGATCGTGACGACGGTGCTCTATCCCCGCCTGACGGGGGTACGCCCGTCAGGCGTGGGTGCCGTCGGGTGGTCTGTTCTCGGTGGGCTCCTGGTGACCGTGCTCGGATCGTTGAGTGTCTCCTACGGTCTGGTGGCATCTCTGTCCGCGTGGTGGGTCCTCGTGCCACAGGCGCTGTGTTTCGTGCTCGTGCTGTTCGGCGGCCGCCTGTTCGACCGCGAGTACCGACGCCA
The DNA here is from genome assembly GCF_019836145.1 of Rhodococcus sp. BP-241. Taxonomy (NCBI): domain Bacteria; kingdom Bacillati; phylum Actinomycetota; class Actinomycetes; order Mycobacteriales; family Nocardiaceae; genus Rhodococcus; species Rhodococcus sp. BP-241. The sequence continues at coordinate 221,887 of NZ_JABUEI010000006.1, forward strand.
TCTGCACGCAGACGACGTCCGACGCCCGTCCGGCCGACCGCACTCCGGACCACGGTCGTGACCGAGGATCGGGGCCCCGAACCACGATTCGATGCCGTCATCCACGCACCGGTCCGGCTGCGCATCTGCGGGCTTCTACGCCGAGTCGACGAGATCGATTTCGCCATCATCCGCGACACCCTCGAGATCAGCGATGCGTCTCTGTCCAAACATCTCCGAGCTCTGTCGGACGAGGGCTACGTGTCGACGAAGAAGACGACATCACTCTCCCGCGGGGACTCGCGACTGGTGACGTGGGTCGAGCTGACCCGGGTCGGTCGCGATGCCTTCGATTCACACATCGCAGAACTCGGGCTCATCGCGCACGGTCGCCCGGAACAGTCGACGGCTCGGCAATCACTGTCGACGAGACTTCCCCACTTCGGACCGACACCCGAATTCGGCTGACGACCGCCGGACCGCACGGCGCCGTCGCCTGATCCACGTCGTATCCACGTTGTTCACGCCGACGTCGACTCACCCGCCGTTCGAGTTCACCGGGGCTCGATATCAATGACCCGTCACCGTCGAACAGCGCAGCGGCACAGACAGAATTCGGGTCGCATCCTGTGCGCGGGGAGACCGGTGACGCAACGATCCGAGCGCCCGCCGACACGGGCACCCTGCTCGGCTCGGACTCGCTCGCGAACGATTGACGTGAGGGCGACGACGGTGCACAGTGCGCGCATGACACTGCCGCGCGAGACCGCCGACCGTCACCGCGCCGTCGCCGCGACCTTCACCACGCTCGTCGAGTCCACGTCGGCCTGGGATGCCCCGGCGCCCGTGGACGGTTGGACCGCACGGGATGTGGTGGCGCACCTCGTCGACTGGTTCCCGGCGTTTCTGGCGACGGCCACCGGGCTGGAACTCGATCGTGGGCGCTCACCACTCGAGGACCCGGTCGATGCCTGGCGTGTCCACAGCGACGCCGTGCAGAGAGTGCTGGACGGGCCGGACGCCGCGACCCCGTTCCACCATCCGATGATCGGCGAGATGCCACTTCCCGCGGCGGTCGGCCAGTTCTACGTACCCGACGTCTTCATGCACTCGTGGGACCTCGCCGCGGCCGGCGGGCAGGATCTCTCACTCGACGCCGACTACTGCGCCGAACTGGTCGACGGCATGCGGCCGATCGAGGAGCTCATGCGGTCGTCCGGCCAGTACGGGCCGGCTGTCGCAGTACCCGACGACGCCGACGATCAGACGAGGCTTCTCGGATTCATCGGGCGCGATCCGCATTTCCTCGGGCGCTGAGGCGCCCCGTCAGTCCTGCACTTCGTCTCGCTCGTGCTGCGTTCTCTGCTCGAGCTCGTCGTCGTCGAGATGGCTCGGTGTCTTGCGTGAGCCCGGCGGTCCGGGTGCGCGTCCTCCGTGGGAACCAGGACGTCGTCGAGTGTGGGTTCGTCGTGTGGATCGGTCATGAGTGCGGCGTGTCCGCGGACGAATCATTCAAACGTCCCCGTTCTCACTCCGCGATAACGACCCTGGACGCCCCAGACCGTGCAGGTGTGATCTGGATGAGAATCATTCACCGAGTCACGGAGGTCTCCATGAGCCAGAACCCACGCGTCGCCGTCGTCACCGGAGCAGCCCGAGGAATCGGCAAGAGTATCGCCGAACGCCTGGGCCGAGACGGTCTTCACGTCATCGTCGCCGACCTGCCTGGTTCGAAGGACGGTGTCGACGAGACCGTCGAAACGATCGTCGGTGCCGGCGGTATGGCCACGGGCGCCGCGGTCGACGTCGTGGACGAATCCTCGGTCGAATCGTTGGTGCGTTCCGCGGTGGACGCGGGCGGGCGCCTCGACGTCTTCGTCGCGAATGCCGGAATCGCCCAGGTCGAGGAGCTGCTGAAGTACGACAGCGCCGACTTCGACAAGATCTTCGACGTCAACGTCAAAGGCGTCTTCAATTCCTACCGAGCCGCGGCCAACCAGTTCATCGCGCAGGGAGGCGGCGGCAAGATCATCGGCGCGGCCTCGATCGTCGCGTTCCGACCCTTCGCACTTCTCGGCCCCTACTCGGCGACGAAGTGGGCCGTACGCGGTCTCACCCAGGCCGCGGCCATGGAGTGGGCCGAACACGGCATCACCGTCAATGCCTACGGCCCCGGCATCGTCGGCACGGCGATGTGGGATCTCATCGACGAGAAGCTCGCCGCGAAGCACGGCCAGCAGAAGGGCGAGGCGCTCGCCGAGAACGCCCAGTCGATCCTGCTGGGCCGAGTATCGGTGCCCGACGATGTGGCGAAGCTCGTGAGCTTCATGGCATCTCCGGATTCCGATTACGTCACGGGCCAGACGATGCTCGTGGACGGTGGCATCCAGTTCTCCTGACGCGGACGAGGTCAGCCGGTGCGCAACCACCGGCTGATCTCGTTAGCCGCGGACCGCAACGCGTGCTCCACCTCGGCCGCACGTCGACGGTCCACTTCCCGATCGGGGGTGCTGATGGCCACGGCTCCCATGACCGCACCCGACGCATCATGGACGGCCACTGCAGCGCACGCTTTCGTCGGAACGAATTCCTCACGCTCCCATGCCACCCCACGACGGGACACCTCGGCGAGGTGGTGTTCCAGTTCGTCGCGGTCGGTGATGGTCGTGGACGTGAGCCGTTCGGTGCCATGGGTGTCGAGATATTCGGCTGCGTCCTCGCGCGACATCGCAGCGAGCAGGATCTTGCCGAAGGCAGTCGCGTGCCCGGCCTCGTGGAAACCGAAGTTCAGCGGCGTGATGCGGGGGTGGGTGGCGCAGTCGGCGACATGCGCCACCACAACGTCGGACCCGCGGTAGACGGCGAAGTAGCTTGCCGTCCCCAGTGTCTCGTGCAGCTTCGAGATACGCTGCCGCACCGGCACAGGCACGCCGACCTGGCGATGCAGGCTGACACCGAGACGAGCCAACTTGTATCCCAGCTCGAACCGCTGTCGCGCTCGGAGATGAACGAGGTAGTCGCAACCGACGAGTACCTGCAGCAGACGGTAGGTCGTGGGCAGCGGGAAGCCCAGCACCTCGGAGACCTCCTTGGCGGTGGCGCCGCCGCGATCGGCCACCACCTCGAGCACGGCGAGGGTCTTCTCCACCGTGGCGACTCCGCCGGCTCCGGCGCGCCGCAACCGCGTCGGGACGTCGGGGGTCGGGGGATCACGGGGAATTCGATCGTCGTCGAGCACACCCCCATCGTCTCTCAGCACCGCCGCAGGGGGCGGAAGATCGAGCCCACGGGTTTCGTCGATCACAGAACTCGACGGGCGCGACGGTCCAACTCGCGGCGCACCCGGGTGCACTCGTTGGAGACCGACACGACGTCGTCCGGTGGCGCGTCGCGGGCAATGGCGGAACGGCGGTCCGTCACCAGCCGCTCGTACCGTTCCTGCAACAGATCGGTGGACATTTCCGCATAGTTCATCGCCCGACTCAGCTCTGACCGCGAGGGTGACCCGGCAGGTCACACCACACTCTCGATCTCCACGATCAGGATCCATCACCGGAGGTCGACTCGGGCATGAATGGCAGATCCCCCACGGACGGTCCATTGACCCGTTCCATTGTGGCGCCACCCTCTCGCGACGCGGTTGACGTGGAGACCGGCCGCGCCTAATTTGGGTGAACCTTCACCCATATGGAACTGGAGCCCAGCGATGGCAGAGTCGATCGAGCAGCTGATGCACGCCAACCTCCTGCAGGTCTTCGGCGAACGGGACCCCGCGGCGAGGCGGGCCGCCATCGCTCGGACGTACACGGAGGACGTCGTCTTCTCCGATGCCGAGGCTCGGGTGCAGGGCCACGACGCACTCGATGCCAAGGTGCAGGCGATCCTCGACGACGCACCGGGATTCGTGTTCACCGCGGACGGCAGCGTTCACCTCATGCAGGACGCCGGCTACCTGGCGTGGGCACTCGGACCCGAGGGCTCCGATCCCGTCGTCCGCGGAGCCGATGTCGGCATCGTTCGCGACGGCCTCCTGGCACAGGTCTACACCGTCATCCTCACCTGAGGTCGGTGGCCGCCTCGATGCGGGCCGTCCGTCGTCGGCCGGGTACAACAGGACGATGACCGAGTACGACGTGGCATCCGAGTCTCCTTACGCCTTTCTCGGCGAGGAGGAGACACGGGCCTGGTACGCCTACATGAAGGTGCACCTGCGGCTGCGCTACGAGATGGATCACCAGCTGCGCGGCGATCACGGCATCTCCCTGGCCGACTACGACGTACTGGTGGCGCTGGTCAGCGATCCCGAGCGCACGCTCTCGGTGTCCGACCTCGCCACCCGTATCGGCTCCGAGCGCAGCAGGGTCTCGCATCAGCTCCGCAGCCTGAGCGCACGGGGACTCGTGACCCTGGCGACCGACCCCGACGACCGTCGAGTGACCCGAGTTGCACTGTCCGACAGAGGTAACGACACCCTCGCCGATGTCTCGCCGCGACACATCGACTTCGTGCGGTCCGTCTTCTTCGATGCCCTCACTCCCCCTCAGGTGCAGGAGATGTCGACGATGTTCGAGGGCATCTACGACCAGTTGATCCGACACGGGACACTGCCCCGGCCTGTCGACCATCCGTGAGTCACCCGACGCCGATCAGTCGGAGTCGGACGGGAACCCGGGAGAGCAACGACACATCCGATCTCACGGCGCTTCTCACGGGTTACCGACCCTCGAACACTTCCTGACACCGAGACTGGCGCGATTCACGAACTCCTGGTCGCCCGCTGCTCAGGAAACGGACCGCACGGCGCACGACGCGAGATACGCGGTGTCCGTTCATGCGAGCGTCGGGGCCCGCATGATGCAGAATCAGCCCATGACCACGGCGGAGTACGCATCTCCGCGACGAGCGCGCCCACCATTTCTCGATGTCGATCGGTCCGATCGTGCAGCGACCGAGGCGAAGGCCGCTGCGCTGGACCGAGACCTTCGCGACCGATGCGGTGTCCTGCTCGGCCTGATCGCCTCCGGGGACGACCGCGCGATGGTCGAACTGATGCTGGTCACTCGACCCGTGGTGTTCGCAGCAGCGTTGCGAGTTCTCGGAGACCGTGCGCGCGCCGAGGACACGGCTCAGGAGACGTATTTTCAGGTGTGGACCTCGGCCGGAACGTTCGACTCCGACCGAGGAACACCACATGCCTGGTTGGCGACTCTCGCGCGCCGACGAGCGATCGACCGTTCGCGCTCCGACACGGCGTCAGCGAGGCGGGACACGACATACACCGCATCGCACTTCGATCGCGATCACGACGGCGTCTGGGAAGCGGTGTGGACGAACGCCGACAACGATCTGCTGACGAAGGCGCTGATCGAACTGACCAGTCTGCAGAGGAGCGCTGTCGACCTGGTCTACTTCCAGGGCCTGTCCTGCCGCGAGGCGGCCGAACTACTCGGCGTGCCTCATGCCACCGTCAAGACCCGGGTACGAGACGCCGTGCTGCGCTTGCGACTTCACCTCGCACGCACCGCGTGAGCGAACGCTCAGAGGGAGCAGCGAGCCCCTTCCGGAGGTGTGGTCAACTCGACCAGATAGTCGGCCACGATGTCGTTCACACAGGCATTCGCACCGGAGATCGCGACGGTGTGCTGCTCGCCGTCCACGGGGAGCAGCGTTCCGCCCAGAGTGTCCGCGAGGTTCACACCCCCTTCGTAGGGCGTGGACGGATCACCCGTGATCGAGATCGTCAGAGTGTCGGGAACGCCCTCGACATCCTGTGCGTAGGGAATTCCGAGTGTCGGCTCGGCCGGCCAGAACTCGCACGGATCACGAGCCCCCTCCGGACCGAGTCCCGCGTCCGTGAACGGCGCGATCTCCTGAATTCTCCGTTTGAGCTCGACTTCCTCCTCCGGTGTGTTGCGGTCCTCGTCCATGCAATTGACGGCGTAGAGCGCTTCGCTGAAGTTGGGGTGGGTGCCGTCCTCGTCGCGGCCGCCGAACACGTCGAGGATCTTCAGCAACGTGTCTCCCTGTCCCGCAGGGACCTCGGCTATCCCTCGGATGATGACAGGCCACACCGTCGAGTCGTAGAGTCCCGCGACCACCGCTCCGTATGCAGCGTCGAAGTCGAGGCGCCGACCGCTCTCGGTGACGATGGGATTCTCGACGAGAGGCCTGACGATGTCCTGGAACCTCTCGACCGCCCTGCTCGGATCGGGGCCCAGCGGACAGTCCGGAGACGCCGCACAGGACGCGGCCATCTCGTCGAACGAGCGCTGGAAGCCGGTGAACTGGTCGACTCTGCGGTCGGCCGTGCTCTGAGCGGGGTCGATGGCGCCGTCCAGGACCATGGCGCGCACGTTCTGAGGGAACATCTCGGCGTACACCGCTCCCAGTCTCGTTCCGTAACTCTGACCGAGGTAGCTCAGTTTCTCGTCGCCGAGCACCTCTCGCAGAATGTCCATGTCCCGCGCGGCATCTCGAGTTCCGACCGCCGAGAGGACGTCGTCGCCGCCCGAGCGCTCGGCGCAGCGTTCGACCAGGCGACGCGAGTCGTCCTCCGTCAGCGTTCTCGAGCCGGTCAGCACCGTGGTGTACGCCTCGCCGGCGTCGTTCTCGGCATCGGTGAAACAGTCGATCGCCGGTGTCGACGCACCGACCCCGCGAGGATCGAAGCCGATCAGGTCGAAGTGTTCGGTCACGCGACTGTCCGCCAAGGTCGTCGCACCCGCGGCGGCCATGCTCATTCCCGGCCCACCGGGCCCACCCGGATTGAGCAGCAGTGACCCGATTCGCTCACCCCGCGCGGGTGCCTTCAGCAGGGCGATCTGCGCCGTCCGACCGTCGGGATCGTCGTAGTCCAACGGCACGGTCACGTGAGCGCACTCGAAGGTCGGGTCGGCGGCGAACGCAGTGGCATCAGCCGATGTCACCGCGTACCCGTCGCACGATTCGAAGGCCACGTCCTGGTCGTGAACACTGCTCAGATCCGGCTCGGTCCGCGGTTGCGCACACCCGGCGAGCACCAGCGCAGTGACTGCCACGGTGACTCCTGCCGTCCTGCGGCTCACGACAGCGACCCGCTCGGTGCGTGGACGGACGAGGGACTCGCGGAATGCTCGCGCCCACCCAGGTGCTGGGCGAGGAACCGCTCGACCTCGCGGTAGAACGCGATGGTGTTCTCGGGGTTGACGAACCCGTGTCCTTCGTCGTCGAAGACGAGGTAGTCGACGTGGACCCCACACGAGCGGAGGGTGGCGACGACGTTGTCGGACTCGGCTCTGGTGACACGAGGGTCGTTGGCTCCCTGCGCGATGAGCAGGGGCGCCGTGGACGCGTCGAGACGGCTGATCGGGGACCGCGCGAGCATGTCCGCTTCCTGCTCCGGGTCACTCGGGTCGCCGACGAACCGGTACCAGTTGTTGACCAGGCTGGCCCGGAGAAAGGACGGTTGTGTCCTCATGAAGTTGGCGAGGTCCGAGATGCCGACCAGATCGACCGCCGCGGTGAACACGTCGGGGGTGAAGGTCGCGCCGACCAACGCGGCGTACCCGCCGTACGAGCCGCCCATGATCGCGACGCGCTCACGATCGGCGTACCCCTGCTGTACGGCCCACTCCACCGCGTCGACCAGGTCGTCGTGCATCGCGCCCGCGAGTTCCCCCACCGCGGCGTTGGTGTGAGCCTTCCCGTAGCCGGTGGAACCGCGGAAGTTGACCTGCAGCACCGCATATCCGCGGTTGGCGAGCATCTGCACGGCGGGATCGAAACCCCACGAGTCGCGATACCAGGGGCCGCCGTGGACGAACAGCACCATCGGCAGCGCGGTCGGGTCGACGCCGAGAGGCAACGTCAGGAAGGACGGCAGCGCACGCCCGTCGCGCGCCTCGATGGTCACCGGTTCCATCGGCGCCATCGCGGTCGGCTCGAGATGCGGATACGGACGGAACAACTGGCGGCTCGCACCCGTGGTGTGGTCGTAGAGATAGGTGACGGCGGGATCCCGATCGTGCACGAAACTGACGGTCCAGCGCAGTCCGCTCCGGTCCGAGGACAGTTCGCCGACATCGCCGTCCGAGAGCAGTTCGAGTGCTGCCAAAACCTCTCCGAAGCGCTCGTCGAGGACCCGGATCTCCTGGCGCTCGCCCAGGTATCGCACCCCGAGCAGGCCGCCGGTCTCGGCGTCGCAGATCAAGGGCGACGATGTCTGTTCGACAGCGCGGCGGGCTGCGTCGAGTTCCAACGTCGGGTGCGAGTCGACGACGGTCTCCTCGCCGGTGTCGAGGTCGACGCGCACGAGGTGCGTCAGATCGCGGCCGCGGGTCGAGCCCATCCACAAGCCTGTACCGTCCGGGGTCATCTGAGTCGGGGTGATCCCGATCGGGTAGTCCGTCGCGTCGATCGACACGATCGGGTTCCGTGTTCCCGACGGAGCGACTCGGGACAGGACCAGGTTGCCGTCGTCGGTCATCTCCTGCTCGACGACCGTGTCGCCCTCCGCGAGCATGAGCAACCGGTCCGTCCCGGCGCTGCGTCCGATCATGGTGATCTCACCCGTCGCGATGTCGATCCTGTGGAGGTCGAACTCGGCAGGGTTCCGCGCGTTGAGCATCACCGTGTAGCTGCCTGCACTCCCGCGCACGGGCAGGAGTTCGATCGCCCGAGCGCCGGGGAACGGTGTGAGATCGACAGCGGGACTGCGGGGATCGTCGAGATCGACACGGAACACGTGGTGGTTCTCGTCGCCTCCGCTGTCCTGCAGGTACAGCAGCCACCGGGGGTCATCGGTCCACTGGAAGTTCATGACGCTGCGGGTCTCGTCAGCGCTCACGCATCGGGCATCACCCACCGCGGAGAGATCCGGGGCGATGTCCTGCACCCAGACGTTGAGCCTGTTCCTCCACGGTGCGAGGAAGGCGATTCGGTTGCCTTGCGGAGAGATTCGGGCACCGACCGCAGCGGGCGGGCCGAAGAGGTCGTCGATCGCGATCAGATCGGGTGCAGTGGTCATGGGAGGTCCTTCCTCTGGTGGGGCGGGCAGAGCTGTGTGTCAGTGGTGTCTGTCAGCGGACGAAGTGGGTGGTCGAACGACGGAACGCCCAGACGGTGACCAGCACCGCGACCGCGAACAACGGCGCACCCATCGCGATCTTCGCGACGGCGAGCCAGCCGGTGGCGTCGGTGTCGTACAGCCAGTCCTGTACGAGGTACCGGGCACCGAAGAGCACCGCGAAAGTGAGAGTGGCGATGTCGTGGGCGCGGCGCACCGAGGAGTCCCGTCGCCACGCGTATCGATTGCCGTGCAGCGCGTTCCACAGCAGGCCGGTCACCGGCCTGCGGATCACCACCGATGCGAGTACCACGACGCCGACCACCAGGCTGGTCCAGATGCCGAGGAGGAAGTAGCCGCTCGCACTACCAGTCATCGCCGCGACGGCGCCGGCGGCGAGAACGCCGACGAGACCGCCGCTCGCCCCGGCGATCGACTCACCACCTCGGACGCGATGGATGGTCAGTCCCAGTGCGACGATCACCGCGGCGCCGATCGCGACCGGCAGAGTCCAGACGGCGTTGGCGACGACGAACACGACCACCGGTATCGCGGTGCGGACCATGCCGCTGGTGCCACCCAGACTGTCCACCACCCTCGCGGTGGCATCGGTGGTGGGTGCGTCCTGCGTGCTGTCGTGCAGCGGGTTCGTCATGTCGCCCTCCTCGCGCGTCGGTCGATCCGGTCGAATGATGTTCATCGACAACCAGAGTCGTCGAGAGGACCGACCGCTGCCAGTGCCTGCGTGCACCGGATACGGTGACACTGTCATCGGCCGGTCATGACAGATGTCACGGCGTCGGCCGGTGCTCACTGCGTCGCTCGAGGACACTGGGCGCCCTTCTCGGGCAGGGCGCCGTCGACGAGATACTCGGCGACCACCTCTTGCGCGCAGGGGTTGGTTCCGAGTGCGAAGACACCGTGTCCACTGCCGTCGACGGTGAGCAGCCGGGAGCGGTCGCCGAAGCGCTCGTCGAGCAGTTCACCCCCGCGCAAGGGCGTGACCGGATCACGTCGATGCTGCGCGATGAGGATGTTCGTCGGTCCGTCGGTGCCGATCGCGACCGGGGGCTCGGCCGGCGCATGGGCCCAGAACGCGCACGGCATGATGTTCGCCGCCGCTGCGCCGAAGAGCGGGTAGTCGACCCTGTCGGCAGCGACGGCGTTCTCGTATGTCGTCACGTCGTGCGGCCACTCGACGTCGTTGCAGGTGACGGCCAGGAAGACGGACCACGAGTTGTCGCCGGCCGACGGCACCGGAGCCGCCTGCGGCAGGTCCCCACCCTGACCCGCCGCGAGACCGTCCCGGTACGAGACCCATGCATCGGCCGCCGTCTCGTACGTCGCCGGGTTGTACAGCGTGACGAAGGTGGCGAGACGGAACGAGCGACCGTCCACCCCGTTCACGGGCGTGGCATCGAGTCCGGAGGCGATGTCGAAGTACGTCGCCCGTACCTCGTCCTCGGTCGCACCGAGGCCGTATCGATCGTGATGCTCTGCGATCCACCGGGCGAGATCCGGGAAGGTGTCCTCCATTCCTCGGGAATAGCGCCGCATCCCGGCTCGATCGAGATGGGTGTCACCGATGTTGCTGTCCAACACGATTCGATCGGTGCTCTCGGGGAACATCGACGCATAGGCCGCGCCCAGTGCCGAGCCGTAGGAGTATCCGAGGAAGCTCGCGGTGTCCTCACCGAGAGCAGCTCGCACGCGGTCGAGGTCCCGCGCCATGTTCGCGGTGCTCACGTGGCGCAGCAGGCCGTCGTCCTCTTCGGCGCACCGACGCGCGACCTCTCTCGCAGTGCGAACCTGCTCGTCGAAGGCAGCCTGGTCGTACGCGTACGGCGGGACTGCGCCGTAGTAGTGCAGGTCGTCGGTGAAACCGCAGCTGATGGGACTGGAATGGCCCACCCCCCGGGTGTCCATACCGATGAGGTCGTAACTGTCCAGCACGGACTGCGGCATGCCCTGATTCACCAGGAACGTCGGTTGGTCGAGCCCCGCACCGCCGGGGCCGCCCGGGTTGAGCAACAGCACGCCTCGCCGTTCCTCCGGCTTCTGGGAGGGCAGCCGAGAGATCTCGAGGTCGATCTGTTCACCGTCGGGGTCGTCGTAGTCCACCGGCACGGGCACCGACGCGCACTGCAGGCGAGACGGTGCCTCGGCTGGGCCACCGACGCCGACGGGACATGCGGACCAGTTCAGGTCGGGCATCGACTGTGGTTGCTGCACTTCGATATCGGGCTTCGACGTGGTCGAGGTCGTCGAGCAGCCGACGAGAACGAGGCAGATCGCGGCCGCCGCAGCGGTACGCGTGTGGTGTCGGTTCACGGGATGTCCCTTCGGTAGCAGGGGTGGACGACGGCAGATCAGTTGCCGGCGGCGTCGAGCCAGTGATAACGCAGTCGCAGAGCACGTTCCGTGCTGCCCACGGCCGCACCGACGGTGGAGGCGACCGTCGACCATGTCGGCAGATCGATCGGTACGGCGACGACCCCGATCGACTCGGCGATCGGCGGAATCCGGGACACCGTCTCCACGAGGTACACCGCGAGCGACAGGACTCCGCTGAGAACGAGGGCGATCGAGACGACACCGATGACCGCACTCGCCGCGGGGTGCCGCCTGTCGAATCGGGCCCGGCGCCCTTCGGCCGAGCGAGGGTCGGGGCTCAGCTGCCGCTCGCTCCCGTCAGCGGAGACGAGATGGCACCGCTTGACACCGAAACCACTCATCGCGACCTCGATGCGGCCGTCCTCGACGGGGAACGCGGCGGGCAGTGCCGACCGTGCTTCGCACAGACCGTCTCTGTACAGATCGGCCGTGACAGAACCGGAGGCCTGGTCCTGCCAGTGCCTGATGTCGACGGACCATTCCGGCTCATGGGGGCCCGACGGTGGGAGATGAAACAGCGCACGTCCCAGCAACTGCCACCATCGGAACGGCTGCAGTGCTCGCCCGTCGCCGGGTCGCACCCGACGAGCCGCGCGGCGGCGCCTGACTCGATCGAACATGATTCGCTCCTCTTCCGCCGGCCGTGCCACTAGCACGCTGTACTGTTGCGAACGATGGCCACGACGCTAGCACACCGTGCTAGCACATTGTGCTGGTCGAGTGATCGGTCCTGCTCAGAGCAGGAACGTGCGCAGAGGAACAGAGGGGACGCGATGCCGACACCGGACGAACCCGGCCCGGACACGCGGGCGCGGATACTCATCGCTGCCTGCGAGATGATCGGTGAGGACCCGGCGTCGACACTCAGCGTGCGATCGGTCGCCGCGCGCGCCGGAGTGAGCATGGGATCTCTCCGTCATCACTTCCCCACCCAGCGCGCACTGCGCGAGGCCGTTCTCGCCACGATCTACGACGTGGTGACACCGGACGCCGACGTCATCCACGACCGATCGATACCAGCTCGGGATCGCCTCGTGCGCTGCCTCGAGCAGGTTCTGGTGCCTGCCGTCGGTGCGCAGGCGCGGCGCGCGTTGATCAGCACCGTCGAGGCGTTCGCAGTACCCGAACCCACCGCAGACATCCGAGCCGCCTACGCGTCCTTCGCCGAGGAAGCGCAACGGAGAGTCGAGCAGTGGCTCGACATTCTCGCCGCCGAAGGTGCAGCGCCACAGGGTGATCAGTCGCTGAACGCCGCGTTCCTCAACACGGTTCTCGACGGCCTGTTCTGGGACCGGGCGATGCCCACCGATCCCGCCACGCTGCACCGAGCGACCGCCATTCTCCAGCATGCAGTGGATTCGGTCCTCACGCCGCCGTGACCACGTCAACCTCGCTGCCGCCTACGACTGCGTGACGGCGTTCTCCGAGACCGACTTCACCGAAGATCTGAAGGCGCTGACGGTCCCGATCTTCATCGCCGAGGGTGACGACGACCAGATCGTCCCCATCGCGGCGGCGGCCCTGAAGTCCATCGACCTCGTCCGGGACGGCACGTTGAAGGTGTACCCGGGCGCACCGCACGGCATCTACGGCGACTACCAGAAGGCCCTGGACGCAGACATTCTCGACTTCCTCGCCCGATGACCACCCCCCTCGCCCTCGGGCCCGTCGGCAACGTCTTCTACTTCGTCGACGATCTCGAGGCCGCAGTCGAGTGGTACTCCGCCCGGCTGGGTCGCACACCGATCCAGCGGGGCGGGGCACTGGTGGTCTACGACATCGACGGGGTGCGGCTCACGCTGCACGAGAACGACGACTACAACTCGTCCGGGCCGGCAGGAGTCTCCGCCTACTGGACCGTGACCGACGTGGATGCGATCGTCGCGGACTGGACAGCCCACGGAGCGGTTGCACACCGGGGACCCAAGACGGTCTTCACCGGTGAACGTCTGTGCCAGCTGCTCGATCCGTTCGGCAATCTGTTCTCGGTGCGACAGGCTCCCGCAGAGATGGATGTCAACGGCTAGGACAGGGGATCAGAGACCGGAAAAGCGGCCACGCGTATCGCGTGGCCGCTTTTCTGAACTGTGTGGAGCCGCCTAAGAGAATCGAACTCTTGACCTTTTCATTACGAGAACGACGAAAGCAGTTCAGGAGGGTCCGCCGCAGTCCACGAAAGGACCTCTCATCTGCGGAAACAGTCCAACCGGATCCATCGGGATTCATGGTCGTCGGTACCGAGCTGTGTCACTCCCGTGTCATCGAGAGCGGAGCGGATTCATACAAGTCCACGACCGTCCGCTGAACTGCCGGCCTTACTCCGCGGGCCGATCGGCTCCGTATCGATCAGAGACGGGCTCATGGTCACGGTAGAGCTGCTTGCGTCTGCGCCTCAAGAGTCGGTCGCCGAACACTGTGCGGTCGATGTGATCGCTCTCGTGTTGGAAGCAGCGTCCGAGGGTGCAGCCGGCGGTGAGTTCGATCGGGTCGCCGTACTGATCCTGCCCACGGCAGGTCGCGTACTCAGGTCGTGCCAGATCGGTGTACGCGCCGGGTAGTGACAGGCACCCTTCCCCGACGTCGACGAGACGCCGTGAACTCGACTCCGGCATCTCGACGACCGGATTGCACACGACACCGATGCGCTGCTGTCCGGTCTAGTCGCTGCTCATGTTCCGGGCTCGTACTGCGGCGGCCCCGAAGAGTTCACCGCCCTGGCCACCGTGTTCCGTGACAACCCCAACTGGCGGGCGATCTGTGCTTGCGAGATCCCCTCCGAGCCGTGCAACCGACGAATCAACGCCCAGTCCTCCACAGTGATCACTCCTCCATCGTCGAAATGAGGGCTCACTTTTCGACCGGATTACATGCTCAGTTTTCGACCGGAGCCGACAGTGACCATCAAGACTGCGACGGTGAGGGCGCACGGAACCACGGCAACTTGGAGGTCGAAGTAGTGATCGGGAGTGTCTGACCCCGTCGGCTCCTGCCTGACGAAGGATGCGACCCATTCACTGGCGATGGCCAGGGCTGCCAGCCCGGAGCAGATCGCGATGACCTGCACCCGTCTGGGTCGGTCGATGTCGTCGCGGTGGCGCCGGAGGAAAACGGCGGTCACAAGGTAGATCGCCAGCCTAGATCGGACTCGAAGGCCACGTCTGGAACGGCTGACTGCCCGAAACCATCTACCAGTGGGCGCCACCCAGGAAGGCCACCGCAGAGGCCTGAGAACGAACGAGATGACCCACCCTTCAGCCGACGGACAACTTTGCCGTTCGAACATGTGTTCGCTATCGTGAGTGTGCGGGGTCGAGTGGTGGTGGCCGGCATCAGTTGGTTCACTTGGGAAGCATTCGGCCCCGCGCCGATCTCAGGAGGCGGGAGATGGACTGGACGCAGGCGGCGAGTCGGGTGCGCGTCACGCCCAGGCCCACGGGCTCACAGCCGACACCGGCACCAGACAGCGCATGGACCCCGCGTACTATCGTCTCGCCGCCTAGTGCGACGCCGCGGCCTACTGTCATACCGTCCCGAAGCCGAAGCTCGAACGGGCCGTGAAGGTCGCGCTCGCCGCCGAGCCGAAAGCCACACCGTCATGGGGCAGCTTCGACCTCAGCAGCGGCACCGGAATCTGACGGAACCGATCAGCATCGGTTTGCGTCCAACCGTTCATGACTGAATCCGTTGAACCGTTGACGCCTGAACAGGTTACAGAGCTCCTGCGCACGCATCGGCACCTCGTGACTAACGACGGGCCACTCCGGGACTGGTGGCTAGCGACGCGGCGGGATGGCCGGCCACCATCGGAGACCAACTGAACATTCCATCGAGGCCCGTACCGCGGTGCATTCTAACTCGCAGGAGGAGCACAGGAATGAGCTTGTTCAAGCGACTAGGACGATTTTGGTGGATTGGCGTCGTAGTTGGCGCGCTTGTTGTTATCGCACTGCCGCTGTCGCTCGCCGCAGGAAGCCGCGGTCCGGACCGAGTTGTCCCCGACGGGCTACAGCTCCTGGCCGCGATCGTTGCGCCCCTCGGGGCAATATTCACCACGCTCGGAGTGGGGGTCGCGCTGTTTGTCGCTATCCGTGATAGTCGCCGCTTCGCCCGTGAAGAACAGACTCGCCGAGATGAAGACACTGACAGGCGGGCGGACCAGGCACGCCTCATCACCCTGAGAACAGAGCACTGGGGTTCGGAGATGCGCACGATCGTCTCGAACAACAGCGACCAACCGATCCTGGATCTGCGGATTGGAACTCCCCGCCACACCGAAGAAGAGTCCGAGTGGACGGCGGAAAGCAGCCCAACTAGCGATAGGCCATCCCGTCTTGAGGTGTTGAAAGCTGGCTCGGAAGCGCCGAAACGGTGGCGGTTCTTGTATCGAGATGTAGCGCCAGGCGAGGGCACAACTTTTCCCGATTCGTCAAAGTGGAAGCAATCGATTGTGTTCGTCGACTCGCGCGGCGTTCGCTGGATGAGAACCGGTCGCGATGACCCGAGACTCTTCCCTCTGCACGGCTCGCTTCCTTAGGCCTGGTCGTGTCAGTCGTCGAATCTCATACGACGCATGGTCTTGCGGGACCGGTCTCGAACCTGGCCGTTAAGGTTGTCGTCGATGTCATGCACGGAGACGTAGGCGCCGTACAGACGCGGTATCAGCATAATGAGTAGCAGTAGTACGTAGGCGACCACCGCCACAAGAACTGCGGCCACTCCGCCTTGCAGCACAGGAAGCTGCGTGTCTGCGACGACGACGGCGGCGACGGCCACCATGGTTGCGACAAGAGAGAGCAGTGCCGCCGTGAGGACGTGCGCGACACTCTCGTCGATCGCGTCCTTGTCTGAACGGTGCTCGACTTCATCTGCGTCGTACCACTCGGTGAGCTTCAGACGGAGTGTCGAAAGTTGGGTGAACACCGTCAGGAGTGAGCCGGTCAGGAGGGACAATGCCGCGACGATGATGCCCGGGGACGACAACTGGACGCCAAGGCCAGCGACGGCTACACCCGCCAATACAGGCCCGAGGGCCAGCACCAGCTGAGCTGCCTTGTCTCGCTCAGGCAAAGCGTCTCCGACTGCGGGCTTGGACAAGCCTTTCCAGTGAGCGGCAAACACATTTGTCAGCGAGAAACGCTCCAGCGACACGGACACCTCCCGGTTTTCAGGCTGAGCTCTCGCTACCAGCCCGACAGGTCGAGTGTAGCTCCGACGGTGCGCCGAACGCGGACAACTTCTTTCTTCGTCTCGACCCGGAAGTTGCGGTCGGTCGGTTGTCTGTTGTCGATCGGGTACACGAAAATCTCCGGCACTCGGGACGGGCTGATCTGCTGTTTGCCCGATGCTGTGTCGACGACCACCCAACCGTCGTCGAAGTCGAGGTCGGACAGGTCGTCTTTGCCGAGGAGTTCGGCGAGTTCCTTCGCGTACTCGGCGTCGGTCTGCTCCTCGGTATTGTCAGAGACGATGGCGGTCTCCGCCAGCTCCATGACCTTCCTAGATTGATTACTGAAGACAGCAGCCTCCACGCGGAAGCGCTCATCTCTACGCAATCGCGAGCTTCCGGTCGAGCGCTGTACCAAAACCACCGAGTCAGCGTTTGCCTGGTTCACGTAGCGCCGAAGCAAGACGGGATCCATGGCCGCGTGGGCTGTTAGTTTCTGCCACGACTCGTCGACTTTATCTGCCTTTGTGGCCGCATCAACAGCCCAGCGGCGCATCCACTTCATGAAATACTTGCTCGGGCAAGCGCCGGCGATAGCCTCGACCACCATCATCCCGGTCTTGCCAGACGACGGGGCCAGGATGCCGATGCGGTAGCTGCGGGTAGGGGCGATCTCGGTTAAATCGACCTGGGTGGTTGTGGCCAGTTCGGACGCAGGTAGACCCAGGTCTTCGTCCCTGTGTCGGCCATATCTGAGTTTCAGGAAGAGTGCGTGCGTCCCGACTCGGTCGACGTCTTCTATCTGAAAGACCGGGCGTGCCTTACGTTCCGCCGCGCTGAGGGGGCGTGCGTCGGCGCCCAGGGGGAGCCCGCGTTCCGGCTTGGCAATGTGCTTGCGAATTAGTGCCTCAAGATCGTCGAGTACCAGCTTCTCGGTCTTCTTGGGGCCTTCGTACGTCCAAGGCTGGGCGGTGCGACCATCCCGTTTCACCAATTCGAGTTTGAACAACTTGAAGCCATAGCTCGTCACCGCTGGGTGCTCCCGTCGATACTCCGGCGCAGGTGCGCAAGGCGTGTGACCCACGAGGCTATACGGGTCACCTCCACGAGAGTCGATGATGGTGTAGCCACCGGTTCGGCGGATTCGCAGATTACCTGGGGATCAAATCGAGATCGCCGTCCAACGGCGCGACGCCATACCGAGCGGCCAGCAAGTCGACCGCCGCCCCCCGCCGCACTCAAACGTTCGTTATTCTGGCGTCACATCCTTGGGCGTGTGCGCCTCGCAGAGGTCGGTGTACTGGGTGTAGGTGATTCGTCGACCATCGGGTTTCGGCAGCAGCTCGATTCCACCAATCGCAATCACGCCGTCAGTGGAGGCAATGCGTGTTGATGCTGGTCGACCACAGCCCGTTGCATCGCAGGTGCCGAGTTCTTGCGTCATCACTTGACTGTCTCACCCGGACGTCGGGGTGGGTGGTTGGTGAACCTCGCGTTATGCGTGGCACCGACGCGCTAGGTTGGCGTGATGCCATTGCCCTACGCGTACCGCAATCTGAAATTCGGCGACACTGATTCGACCACCGTCCAGGTCACTGACGACGATGTCCGTAAGCACCTGGAAGGTAAGGAAGTCGTGAGCGCGAACGTCTTGTTCGCGATCGAGAAGTCCGGTCTGAGCCGGGACAAGTTGCAGATCTTCATCGACGAGTACCACAGCATCCGCTAGCTGCTCGACGCGCGCCGAGACCGCTCGGTTCGGCGGCGATCACGCTTCGCCTAGCGCGGCTCTCAGGTACTCCCCATCTACACCGAGCACTCGGAGGATTTCGATCGTAGGAACTGTGTACCGCTGACACGCGCGGATGAGCCGGACCGGGTACTGGTCTCGCTGCGCGAGTTCGTACCCGGTCGTGCGCGCGATTCCGAGTGCTCTGGACGCGGTAACAAGGTCGACGGCCACTGGCAGCCCCAGGAGTTCCTTCAGCGTCATCTTAGATTTCCTGGTCATAAGGCGGACGGTATCCAGACGCGCGAGAAGACTGTTCAGCAACGCGTCTTCCTGCCCTATTGCGTCGGTCCCGCTGACCGCGCCAGATATACCGACGCCGGTGTCAACGCGGCGATCCGGACGCTCGACCCAAACCGGGCGGTCGCCTAACATCTGCGCATGCGCGTCGCCTATGCCCTCGTCTTGCTGACTCTTGCCTTGGCCGGGTGTTCGAGCCCCATGGCTGGGACCGCGCAACCCGCCCGTGACGTGCCTTGGAAATGGCGAACAACCGTCGAAATCGCTCCGCAGTACGTGAACATTTTCTTGTACGCGCAAGACGTGTGCGTTGGATCAGGTCCGCTTGCTGCGGTTCGAGAGGGCGCCATCCTCACCGTCAAGGACAGTGATGGCGTGAGCATCCTCGGGTCGAGTCAGATCGATGCGGGCTACCTCGATGCGGCTCAAGCATGCGTGTTTCCAGTGACGGTCGACATAGAACGCAGATCCTCGGAGTACATCGTTTCGCTCCAAGGATCGCCGGAAGCGGTGGTCAGCCATGAGAACACCGAGGATCGCGGGTTTGCACTGACGTTGGGATTCGATCGGTAGGCGTTGCAACGGCCGCAGGCGGCAATAGACTTTCGCCTTCTAGTACCAAGCGGTCTGGTACAGATTGCGGCATGAAGCGGACAATTACCACGTCGGTCGCCATCGTGTTGTCCCTCGCGGGCTGCTCCTCACAGAGCAACGACGCTGTGCCAGCGGCGACGACGCCACCCACCACCACGGTGGCCGCAACGACTACTGCGGCCGAGCCGATGACGAACAGCACCATTGATTCGTACCAGCGGATCGTCACTGCCCAGTTCGAGCCGTGCGACATGACGAAGGGCGGCGCGGCGGCGTTGTTCTCGTCCGCGTGCGCGTCGGCGATCCCGGACATCGGTGCGACGCTCGCCGACGTGCAAGACGGCCTCGGCGCCAGCTATCCGAAGACGAGTGCGGCGCTGCAGGAGACGCAGGTGAAGTTGGCGGGGTGGCTGGGGTGCATGGGCAGCCAGCCGAACAGTCCACAGCGGCAGTCGTGCACGGGGAAGGTTTTAACGCCGGCGTCGATGGATGAGTTCGCGTTCGCCTGGTACGCCGAGAATAGGTAAGGGAACGACGAAGCGCCCCTCAGCCGGGGGTGGGTTAGGGGCGCTTGTTGTCGGTTGGTGTGGCTACTTTGTGGGTGCGGGGTCGGGTGGGACTTCGGTCCGGAACGCATCCGGTTCCTCACCACGCGTCAGTCGGAGGCGTCGTCGCCGAACTCGTACCGCAACTCGTCCTGAACCGGTGCGCGCTCGATGCTTGTTACGCGCAGCATCGTTCGCTCGACGCGGACCCCGCCTCTGGGCCGACGCATCGTCCGCTCCTCCATCTCAACTCGAAGTCTGTCGGCGGCCCCCACCGGTCGGAACCCACTTCGCACACCGAGCAGGAAGCGGTCGTCCGTGACCCGTGCAGTAAATGTCTCGCCCTGCTCGGAGAACCACCACTTGCGGCTGTTGTTCTCGCTGAGCTGCATGGTCTCGACGTGAACCGTGGCGGTCCGAAAAGAGCTGTCGAGGAGTCGCTCGACGTTCTCGAAGCGGTACGCAGGCCGGTCCTCCTCGCGGATCCGATGACCTCGGGATCGACCGCGGACTGTGTCGAGTCGATCTTGAGGGTGTCGATGCCTTCCTGATCGAGGGGTGCGGTGAACGCGTCGATAACTGACCGGAACGGGTCGTCGCGGATTACTATTTCCGAACCCGCCGGCACGGTGATGGACGTTCCGTTGCGGTCGTCGATGTATGTGACGGTGCCCTGCCCGTTGTTCGCCTCGATGTCACGTTCCACCCTTGGGACGTCCCTACTTGTAGGCGTGGTGGTGGTGGTGGTGGTATCGACAGAAATGCGCTGGCCCGGTGTCACCGGCATCGTGTCGTCGTCGATGGTGAGCCAGCCTGTGCCGGCTGCTTGAGAAGTAAGTAGCGCTGCGCCTCCGTGCCGACAAAGCCTTTGGGAGTTACGCAGCCGGATCGGATCGTATACGGATCTGCAGGGAGAGATCTCGGGGCTTTAGAGTGACTGTCTCGTCTACCTTTAGTGAGTACTCGGGGTCATCGATTAAGTCGACTCGACCCACAATGAGTGCAAGAGCGACGAGCACTTCGTGGTAGGCAAACTGTCGGCCGATGCAGCCGCGTAGTCCGGTCCCGAACGGTTTGTACAGATCAGCAAGGTTCGCCGGAACACGACCACGCTCGAAGCGATCCGGGTCGAACCGCTCTGGGTCGGCGCCCCACGCCGCGTCGCGGTGCAATTGCAGCAACACCACAAATACCCACTCCCCCTTCTCGAAGGGGTGCTCCCCCACCATCGTGTCTCGACGAGCTTTGCGGTAGTAACCGGGCGCCACCGGCCACAGGCGCAACGTCTCGTCGACCACACGCCGCAGGTATCGCAGCTTGCCCACGTGGTCGAACTGGAGATCACCGTCAGGGCAGACCGACGCGAGCTCCACTCGGATTCGCTCGACCACCTCCGGATGGGTCGACAAGAAGTGCAGAGCGAACGCCATCACCCCGGCTGATGTTTCCTGGCCAGCAACGAGGAAGGTGAGAATCTGGTTGCGGATGTTCTGATCGGATAGTCGCTCCCCGGTTGCCGGGTCCGCGGTGCGCAGCATGAGATCGAGCAGATCACCGGTACCGGGCGCGTCTCGCTGACGCCGCGTCGCGACGATGTCGTCTACGAGTCGTTGCGCCACGTGAATGTCGGCTCGGTGTTGGTCTCGTGAACGCCTGAACACTGTCGCTTCGATAGCGGGGTGAGAGTACGCCGCTCGGTTGATGTACTTCAGAGCCCGAGAGATCCGCACCACCAACTCGTGCGGTGCAGCGTCGCCGAACGACCCGAAGTCATAGCCGAAGGCCACCTCCCCGATCACTCCGAGCGCAAGCTTGTTCATATCCGCCGGCACGTCGACCAACGCTTCCGGTCCACGACTGGTCCACGAGGACAACAGCTGCTCCGTCTTCCCCACCATCGTGTCGTGATATCGCCGCATCGACGACTGGGTGAACGCGGGTGCCAGAACTGCGTGGGCAGCAGCCCAGGACGGTTCGGAGTTGTATGCGGTGAACAGTCCGTCGCCGGCCACTTGTCGTAAATTGCCCATGGGTACACCGAGAAACTTGGCCCATGTTGTCTCGTCGTTGACGGCAGCGGCCTCGACGGGCCCCGAGACGTACGTCACGCGGGTCCCGAATACGTTGCGTTCGTAGATCGAACCGTACTTCTGCGCATCCCTCATCGCCCATTGGCTTGATTCGGTGACGTGTAGGTCCAGGACGTCGCCGACCACCGGTAGTCGCCGCGGTGGGTGAGGCAGAACGCGGTCGGACGCTCGAATAGGTCCTACGGTGTGATCGATCATTGCTGCTCCCCCTGCGTCGTCGCGCTATGTTCCGGCTCGGTTGGCCAGTACCGTCCAATGGCGGCAAGTACTCGAACTTCTTGCTTCAGGTCGACCGACGGCTCGATCGGCACCTTCGTGAACGCTCCGGCCGGCTCGTCGTCGCGTCGTCTGCGTGCTGCCAGGTAGAAGGCTTCCGCGGCTGACCTGTTGTCGACCGACACCTGGTCTGAGAGATCCTCGACGTAGCGCCCCAGCAAGCTGAGCGAATCTCTGATCTCCACGCACATGCGATGAGCTCGGTGCAGTTGCGACGACTGCGGGACCGGGTGACGGAGCACGACCTCCGGGCAGGTCCGAATCAGGTCCGACCACATGGGTGTCAGAGAGTGGATCGACCGGGTCCAGCGGTCGACGCCCAGCGATTCTGTGACCGCTTGCCAGAGGGGTAACGCTGCGCACAGCGTCGCTAAGGCCAGCATATAAATGAAGCTCACCTCGTTCAGCGTCACCCGCAATGCCACGAAGTCCCGTGCGAGACCGGCCGCTGCGAACGCTCCCATCAGCAAGATCGAGAAGGCTTCCTCCAAGCCCCACACGGACACGATTGCGAACAACACGAAGACCACGGACACGTGTGCCGGCAGCTGACCGCGGCGGAGCTCTCCCACAGAAGCACGCAGGTAGAGGCAAGGCATGAAAGCAGCCCACGCAGAGAATAGTGCGAAGTACACCGCGGTCCGCCAGCCCGGTTGGACATCGATATACGCACCGGAGGCCCGTGCCGACGAACCGACGACGATCATGAGCGCTCCGCTGACGATCGCAAGCATCATCACCACTGTTGTCGTCGCCGCGTGTCTGTCGGGTCGTCGCCACCGGAGGGCAATAGCGATCAGCGGTGCGAGCGCCAGTAGTAGCGCCACAGTCCCGAGTTGCTGCATCAACGGCACGTCGATCACGTCGCCGGTCGCTGTCGCCACCGCCGATTGGATCGACCCTTCGCGCGCGAGACCAGACGTAATTCCTAGCGTCAGAGCAAGGTTGACGAGACGCGAGGTGACCGTTCGGCTGACGAGTACGAGCCTGGCGAGGAGGATGGCGAGGCTCCATAGCAGCAGCGGGTACGACACCAGCATCGGGACCGAGGACGTCACGTCAGACCCAAGAAGTCGTGCATCGCAAGGGAACGCCTGTAGCGCGACACTGCTGCCGACATGAGCAGATCAGCGAACGTCTCGGCTTCGCCTTCCTGGTCATCATCGAAGTTCGACCTTTTCATGACCGATTCGAGCGCATCGAGGTCGATATCGGGGCAGAGTTCGCGCAACGTGGTGTCGGCAGCTGTCGATCCCCCGTGACCCAGAACCATGTGTCCGACTTCATGCATGATTGTCTGGTCGACGTGGTAGCTCGATGAGTCAGCGTGACAGACGATTTCGTCGTGATCGTGAAACTGCAGCCACAGTCCGCATGGCAATCCCTGTAGCGTCACCGCGTCGATGGGAACCAGTGCGATCGGCCGGCCTCTGTGTTCGGACAGGGCTTGCAGGAAGGCCGTTCTATCCCACGGACTCGGGACCAACTTTTCGATGGCGCGGGCGGCCGCGATCACATCATGTGCTGAGAACGTCATTTCCCCCCCAGGAATTGATAACCAGAAGTTTGTTACGGACCGGCATCGCGCGCGCGGCGCAAGTCGCTCAGGAGACCGGTCAGGTGCTCGATACGCATACGTTCGTCACCTGTCCGGAGCCTCATGCCGGTGATCCCTCCATGGAGCACCTCTTCGATCAACCGGAGCTGACTGTGAATATTCGGCGCTGCCGAATCGTCGAGCAGGTAACTGCTGCTTGACGGGAACACGGTCGCGATCGCCTCGAGCATGTCTCGTGCGGCGGTACGCGTCCCCTCACGCAGACCGGAGATCTCCTGAGCGGTGACGTGTCGGCCCAGAACCGTACTGACCTCCGATGCCACAGACTCAGGACTTCGTTCCGAGCCCTCCTTCATTCGCCAGATCTTGAAAAGGAGGTCCAGTCGTACGTGGACCGGCACCGCCTCTTGCGCCGCAGTTCCCGTCACTTCTTCCCCCCGTCTAGACGCGCTTCGAACCGAGCCACCGTTTCAGCGGGCACATCGACGTCACGACCAGCGAGCCATCGTCTGTAAAGACGTTCCTCCCGCTCCCCCTCATCGGTGGACTCAACCGGCTCATCGAGTAGTTGCCCGAACATTGCGTAGATCGGCGACAGCGAACCGTTCTGGCGTCTGTTCTCCTCGAACAAGCGCGTGACGTACTCGCCGTAGATCGGACGCAGAGCGACTCCCATGCGACGGGACAGAGCAGTCAGCTCGGCCAGATCTTGACGGTCACGCGCCATAGCGTCGAGTTCTCGGGAGATCGACAACAGGTCGAGAACGACTCGCACGGACACGACCACCGTGTCAGGGCCCAGAACGGCGTCCACTTCCGCCGACGACTTGCTCCGCGGCTCGCCACCTCGAAGGACATCGGCGGCGCTTCCTGGCTGCCACTCGAGACCAGTGTCCAGCTTGCCGAGAGTTCCGGCTGACACGGTCCGCCCACTCCCCTCCTCGATGTCCTTGAGAGTCGGCACTGATGGGCCGCCCCGCTCGCGAACCTGCGGACGCGACAGACCCAGCTGCGTACGGCGCTTCCACGCGTACTCGGCCAAACGTCCATAACCGTCCACGCCCAGAACAGTAGGGGGTCTCAGCCTGCACCGGCAAGAAAAACCAAGACCAACCCCACTGCCTGGAGATCTCACAAGATCTCTTCTACCGGACTGAGTGTGTCGTTTCTATGGTTTTCTTTGCGTTTTTATTGCTATATTTGCCGAGTTACTACGACGGGGGCGAGCGACATGGCAACAGATAGCGATACAGCGACCAAGCCTGGATGTTCGGAGACTGTCGTCGACGTGGTCACGGGCGACCGCTTCCGCTGCTCGTTGCTCGAACACCTCGACCGCGAGCACGAATCGTGGTCGGACGACGGACTCGTCGTCGCGCGGTGGGTCGCACCACGACCCCTGACCCTGTGCGAGCCGGATCTCGCGGCGAGATGAGAGCCGCGATCGAAACAACCGAACGCTGAACACAACGGCAGGCCATCGTGTCGTCCCGAGTTCGACCCTCAGACCCGGGCGGGCACGCTCGTATGCCGATGTGGTTGTGCCACAAACCAACTAAGCAAGGAGCTTCGCGATGCAGAAGGCCGGTAAACACAACGTTCATAGACCCCGTGCAGGCACATGCACTGCGATACCTCTGCTGCTGGCGCTCACGTTCAGTCAGGGACTAGCGAATGCTGCGCCACAGGACTTCGTCACCGCCCCCGACACCGCCCAGTCCGGAACCACCGGAACGACTCCGTTGACACCGGCGCCCACCGCGCAGCGCCATTTCCTTCCCGGCTACCAGGCGTCGCCCCGCGTGCAACAGACCGAATGGCGCAGCTACGAGGACTACCGGTCCGGCAACCAGCAGTCCTCGTACTACGAACAGGCACCCGCTCAGCAGGGACCGCCCGCACTGCAAAGTGCCCCGCAACCCCTAGCGCCCGCACCGACTGTGCAACGCAAGGTCATCGCGCCCATCGACATCCCCTACGGATACATTGGCGTCGGCGGCGAAATCGTGCCGTACGACCAGAACCTCGTCGACAGCAACCTGGTGGAACAGTTCAACAACACCAGTCAGGCACTGCAAGCCGACGGCGGAAACTTACTCGTCGACAACAGATTCGCCGACGCACCCCGCGCCGACCGCATCTCCGCAGGCGTCGCCACCGGCATCGTCGCCGGCGGCACCGCAGGGTTCCTGACCTCACTCGTCCCCGCGACAGTCAGCACCGCCACCGGAGCAGGCCTTGGCGGAGCGCTCGGTGTCGCAGCAACCACCGGCAGCGGTGCGATCGTCTGGGGCGGCCCCGTCGGGTGGGTATTCATTCCCGGCGCGGCCGCACTCGCAGGTGGGGCCGCCGGCGCTGCCCTGTCCGCACCGATCGTCCTCGGTCTAACCATCACGGGCGCGACTATCGGCGGCATCCTCGGCGCGACCGTCCTCGGCGGCGAACAGCAGATCATCGAGGAGCCCGCGCCTGTCCCCGCACCGACACCGGTCGCCGCGGCACCGGTAGCCCCGGCCGCGCCGGTGTGGGCGCCGCCGCAGGACGTGCAGCAGGTCACCGACACCGCTCCCGCCGTTGTCCAGCAAGCCCGCCAGGCGGTCACCAACCTGCCCGGCGGTGCGGACGTTCTGGCCGCTGTCGACACCGCGATCGGCGAGAACGCCCCCGACCTCGATCACGGTGCCGCAGCCCTGACCGGCGCACTGTCCGCACTGAACATCGCGGCCTGACCGATGTCGGGTGCGGCCGGCACCGCTCGTTCGCACCCGACGCTGCCCCCTTCCGACCGAGGAGATTTCGCTATGGTTCACCCCGACGACACTGCGACCGACGACGATTGGTTCGCGGACGCGACACTATCGACGGGGGACAGCTCGCCCGCCCCGGCCGAAGATTGCACCTCGGCTACATCAGCGAGCACCACATCCAAACGGCGTCTCACTGTTCTCGCGGACCGTAATCCCGACACCGACGACGGGTGGCTGAGCGACCCGTCGCCGTCCTTCGACGTCCAAACCCGGACGTTGCGAAGCGGTACCGCAGAACCGGCCGTTCAGCGGTCCTGGTGGCACCGACATCGATCCGCCGTCGCCGTCGGCGCATCGCTTCTGGTGCTGCTCGGCGCCGTCGGTGCGGCGGCTCTGTTCCTCACCGGTGCGACAGAGGATACGGTCACCACAGATTCGGCCCCCTTGTTGCCGGCCACAAGTGTGGCTCCGCCCGTCGCGGCAAAACCGGCCGCGGGCGGCGCTGCCGCTGCCGACTTCACCTGGTGCATCGGACAAGGTGCGGGAGAGCCCGTCACCGAGGACAACACCGATCCCGGCCTGAGCGCGATCTGGCGGTTCGAAAAGGCGTTCTACTACGACCGAGACCCGGTCGCTGCCCGCGCCGTCGGTGCACCGGAAGCCGTCATGGCCTCGGCCGAGCGCCTGCGTCTGGGTATCGACGCACTCGAACCCGCGGTCGAGTTCTGCGTCCTCGCCGACCCCGACTCACCCGGCATCTACGACGTGACCGTTCTCGAACGCGGACCCGGCATCGACCCCCGCACCTCCTCTCAACGCTTCACCACCGCCGAGTCCGGCGGCACCACCTCCATCACCGCCATCACCCGCCGCTGATCCGAGCTCGACGAGAGGCACCACCCATGAGCACCGCACACCACCATCACCGGCGAACCGTCGCCCGCACCGCCGTCGCGGCCACCGCCGTCGCCGCGACCCTCCTCGCCGCCGCCACGGCACACGCCGCACCGACTACAACGACACCAGCCGCCGCCGACGGGTGCGCACCGCTGCACCTGGTCGTCGTCCCCGGCACCACCGAGATCGACGAGAAAAGCTCGCCCGACGACGATTCCGGCTTCTTCTCCCGGCTTACCGTCCCGGCGATGCGAGACGCCAACTCCGGCTCCGAACCCGCCCTCGACCGCAGCTACGTTCCCTACCCGGCGTCGTTCGGCGGCAAGCCCGGCGACCGGTCCTCCGACACCTACGCAACGTCCGTGCAGACCGGTATCGACAACGCCACCACCATGATCGGCGACATTGCGGCGAAGTGCCCCGGCACGCGAGTATTCGTTTCCGGGTACTCCCAGGGCGGTCAGATCGCCTCCGAGGTCATTCGCGAGATCGGCGCCGGCAACGGGCCCATCGACGCCGACCGATTCGCCGGCGGCGCACTGTTCTCCGACCCCACCCGCGGACAGGGCGAACCGATCCTCGGCGGCGGCGACAGCACCCCAGCTCCGGCCCCGGGCACCGACGGCGCAGCGGTGCAGTCCGTGCAGCTCGCACCGGCCGTCGCCTCGACACCACCCGCCGGAGGCGGCATCGCACCCGACCCGGCCGAGGCAGACTTCGGCGCAGTCGCCGACCGTGTCGCCTCCTACTGCACCGCAGGCGATCTCGCGTGCGACACCCCCGCGAACACCCCTGCCGCGAAGATGGTCGCCAACATCGCCGGACAGTCCTCGATGGACACCCGCGACCCGGTGCGCATCCTCACCGACGTCTCCACCGCCGTCGGACGCTCGGCACTGCTCACCGGCGCCTCGGTGGTCAACGACAACCTCGACTTCGACACCGACCGCGGTCAGTTCGAGGTCACCAGCGCCCCCGACACCGTGCTCGGGAAGATGGCCAAGTATTCCGACCCGACGGCCGTCGACGACGACGAAGCGGTCAGCGCGGTCACCAAGATCGCCGGCATGGCGATCGGCGCTGCCATCACCGTCGCCAAGGACGTCATCACCCCGGAGACCATCGGCCAGCTCGCCGCTGTCGGCTTGACCAACCCTCCTGCCGCACTGGGCATCCTCGCCGCGAAGGTCGGCACCGCCGCGGTCAAGCTCGTGCCCCCGGCAACGATCGACTCCGCGGTGAACGTCGCGTTCGAGGAAGTCACCCGCACCATCGACGACAACGCCGGTCTCGCGCAGCTCGTCACCGACACCTCGTACTGGAACACCGCCGTCAAACACGGCTCCTACGACAGCGTCCCGGTCGGCAACCGCGGCGAGACACCGGTGCAGTTGACGGTGCGGTGGATCGTCGCGCTCGCCGCCGACCTCACCGGCGACAGCACCCTCGCCGACAAGGTCGGAGCCGTCCTCGGCCGCAGCGCCCAGCTCCTCGCCACCCCCGACACCGTCCGCAGCGCAGGCCAGATCCTCACCGCGGGTGCGCGTACCGCCGTCGGCGCTGCACCGACCAGCAGCCGGGCCACGACCACCGGCAGCGCCACCACGTCCGCAGCTACGACGACGGCCGGGGCTACCCCGACCGCCGCCAGGTGACCGACTCGCCCGCAGAAGGAGACGTCGACATGGCCGCACAACCGATCGACAATCACGAGCTCTACAGCGACGACACCTCGGGATCGGCCCCCGTCGTCCCAGCCGGTCTGCGCATCCCACCGGTCGAGCGGCAGGCACCGATCCACACCGAACCGGTCGCCGGTGTCGGGCGACCGCCGGTGATGTGGCTGCTCGGCGCGCACGGGGGAGCGGGCGTTTCCACCCTCTCTCGAATCTGGGCACCCGCCGCCGACGCGCGCGGAGGGTGGCCGGCTCACGACCGATACAGGTCGGTGATCATCGTCGCCCGCACCCACCGCACCGGCCTCGCCGCCGCCCACGACCTGCTGCTCCAGTCGGCCGCCGGTCTCACCGGCGGATGCACGGTCCTCGGTCTGGCACTGGTCCCGGACGCACCGGGCAAATTGCCGAAGACGCTGCGGCGCAACGCCGAAGTCGTCGCGTCCGCGGCACCCGCGGCGTGGCACCTGCCGTGGGTGCCGGATCTGCGCGTGCACACCTATTCGGATCTGGCGGTGTGGTCACCGGCCGAACCGGACCCACCACCGCCCGGCCGGATGCGCACGGTGACCTCCGCGGCCGCCCCGCACCCCGACCTCGTCGCCGTCGGTCATACCGCCTTCGCCGCCGCTCGACTCGCCACCGCCACCGCCACCGCCACCGCGCACTGACACCTTTCGCTACCGACATCGGAGGACCTCATGCTCACCACCACCGCGACCCTGTTCCTCTCCCAGAACATCGGCGACGTCACCCCGCAGGTACCCACCGGCGAGATCGGCGACAAAGTGTCCATGCTGCTCGGGTGGTTGATGTGGGGCGCCATCATCTACCTGGTCGGTGCACTTGTCTATGCCGCCGCGACACTCGGAGTGTCGAAAAAGCACGGAGGCTCCGACGGCGGATCGGCGCTCCTGTGGAACCTCATCGGCGCCGTGGTCGTAGGCGCCGCATCGGGTCTGATCAACGGCCTCGCGTTTTGATTCCCGACACCGTCGTCCCCGGCACAGCGCCATGAGCATTCTTGCGCAGCCACCGACCGAGCCGGTGGAGTTCCCCGCCGAGGTTTGGAACCCGTTGATGACGGCGCTGTCATGGTTGTTGTGGATCGGCATCATCGTCTGCGTGGCCGCCCTGATCACCTGCGGGGCAATCCTTGTCAACCAGCGCAAGTCCACCGGGGTGCAGATCGTCGAGACTGCCACCCTCGCTCGCATCCTCCTCTGCGCCACCGTCATCGGTTCCTCGTCGGGACTCGCCCAAGCAGTCATGGCGTGAAAGCCCTTGCTGCGCTCCCCCAACAAAAGGTGTACTCCCGGTGACGCTGTCCCGATCCGCACATCTAGGCCCCGCTATCGCCGTCGTCCTGATCGCCGCAGCCTGCGGATCGGAGTCGAGCGACACCGCCGTCCCTGCCGAAGGGCAGATCGACACCGCCTCCGCACCGGCCGACCTCGAGTGGCGCACCGTCGGGGGCGTCACCGTGCCCAGCTCGCCCAGTGCCGGACCGTCGACGGGGAACGGAGTCACCCGCCACGGCTACGACAAGAGCCCGCAGGGAGCCGTTCTGGCCGCGATCAACGGGCAGACCGCACTCGCCGTCGCCGACGACCGCACCTGGCCCGAAGTGGTCAACACCGTCACCGCACCGGGCCCCGGACGCGACGCGTTCGCGGTCGCCCGCGCCGCCGTCACCGTCGCCGGGACCGTGCCGGAGACGTCCGCGCCGCGGTTCGTCGGCTTCGACGTCACCGCCTACGAGCCCGACACGGCGACCGCCGCAGTGTCGGTGGCACAAACAATCGGCGAGGACTCCCAGCTCTACAGCTACCCCGTCGCCCTGCAGTGGGTCGGCGACGACTGGCGGATCGTGCTCCCCACTCCCGAGGAGAACATCGACGCCGCCGAGCTCGACGACCTCGCCGGCTACACCGAACTGAAAGCTGCCTCATGAGCACCCTCGTCCGCCGCCTGCTGATCGCGGCCGCCGTCCTCGTCGTCCTGGCCGTGATCGGCGGCCTGGTCTTCGTCGTCCCGAACCTCGGGGACGACGATGCGGCCACCGATACCGCCGACCCGTCGACGACGTCCGCACCGGCACCGGCCCCCTCTGCTCCCGGATCGGTCGACAACGGCCGCACCGGGTTCGGCACCCCCGTCGTGGACGTCCTCGGCCGCAAGGTCACCGTGCCGAACAACCCGGTCGGAGCACCACTCCCGCAGGAACCGGAAGGCGACCGCAGCGGGTGCGACACTGCCGGACCGCTCTCGTCGCCCACGGGCGTGCAGATCCAGCAGACCGTCGGACTGCCGACGCTGGTCTCCACCAGCGACGGCCCCACCCGTGTCGATGGCAACATTCTCACCGGGTACTCCCGCACCCCACAGGGCGCGGCATTGGCCGGGTGGAACTGGATCGGCCGCGTGTACGGACCCGGCCCGGTGGCGAAGGACGCCTACGAGAAACTGACCGTCGCCACCGACGAGCTGGCGCAGAAGTCGGCCGGCCAGTCCTGGGACGGTGAAGGACTCAGCGGTTCCTCGTTTCCCGCGCCCGACGCGTTCCGGATCGTCAGTTGCACCGACGACTTCGCCTCCGTCGAGTACGCGATCAACATTCCCATCGACGACAACGGCCAGCGGCGCACCACACCCGTCTGGACCGTGATGCGAGCTGCGCTGTTCCACGACAGCGGCGAATGGCGCGCTCGACTCGACAACCGTTCGGTCTCCGCGACACCCGACGTCACGAACATCGCCGGATTCACCCCGTGGGCACTCTCGTGAAGCGCATCGCCGCGGCGGTGATTCTGCTCCTGGTCCTGCTCGGTCTCGGCGCCGGCACCGCGGTCGCCCAAGAGACCACCCCGCCCCCGGTCGCCCCGATCACCGGGATCGCCGATGAGGGCAACGCATTTCAGCAGGATCGGCGCGAGTGCCTGGCAGAGACCGACGCACCCTGGATCGGTGACCTGATCAACGGTGCAACCGGAGACCTCGTACCGGAAACCTTTTGCCTGCTCAATGCGTTCGAGGACAACCCCGGAGCGGCTGTGTCCACCGCAGTGTCGTCCGCCGCTTCGGTGTTCTGGGGCGACTCCGTCGGCGACTTCGCCAAAGCCGTCATGGAAGGCAACGCTCAAGCGTTCCGCACCGTGATGACGTTCTGGATGACCACCGGCATCCCGGGACTCGGAGCCGAGACGGCGATGTCGGGACTGCGCAACATCGTCTCGGGATTCACCGTCGCGGCGCTGTTCGCCTCCATCGTCATCGCCATGACCAAACTCGCGATCGCCCGCAAACAAGCCGTGATGGAAGGGGCGACGGAGACAGCGAACATGTTGGTGCGCACCGTTTTCACCGTCTCACTCCTGCCGGTGCTGGTGCTCATGCTCCACCAAGGCGGGGATGCCGCATCGGCGTTCGCACTGAAGGAGTTCGTGGGGGCGGACCTGAACGAGAAGATCACCGCCATCACCGCGTTCGACGAAAAAACCGGCCTGGGACCGGTGTTCGCCCTCGCGTGCGCCGGATTCGCCTTCCTCGGCTCCGTCGCCCAGCTCATCGCCCTGCTCATCCGCGAGGCGGTGCTCTGCGTCGTCGTCGCCGTCATCCCGCTCGCCGCAGCATCGTCGGCGACCGCCACCGGCCGCTCGTCCTACAAGTCGATGATCGCCTTCACCATCGGTGCGTTGCTGTTCAAGCCCGTCGCGACCCTGCTGTACCTGTTCGCGTTCTGGGCGCAGTCCGCGACGTCCGGAGACGCGGTGTCCTCCGTCATCATCGGATCGGTGCTGCTGGCGATCGTCGGATTCGCCCTGCCCACGCTGGTGCGAATCATCGCCCCGGCCGCGGAGACCATCGCCGCCGGCGGAGCGCAGGCCGCGGGCCTCGCCGCCGCCGGTGGCGCGTTGGCGGGCGGGGCCGCCGCGACCGGTGCTCGCGCCCTGGGCGGTAAGGCCCGCACCATCTCACCGCCGTCGTCCGGCGGGGGAGGCGGCGGGATGGGCGCTGCGGGTACCGGCGCGAAACCGGTTCCCGGGATGCAGGGCCGCTACACGGGAGGGTCGGCCTCGGCCAGCTCGTCGGGACGGTCCGGACCCACGGGCGCGCTGTCGAGAGCGGCCTCCGGAGGACGACGGGCGACGGGTGGCGCCCTGGCCGGCGCCGCAGGCGCTGTGCGCACCGCCGGATCCGGCGCCCGGGGGGCCGCGCAGATCGCAGGGAGTCTCGGCGCCGCCGCCGACGGCGCAGTCGGCAACTACCACGGACGAATTCAGCGATGACCGCACACGCGTTCTCCTCCACTGCGGCAGTCCACGAGGAACCGGCGATCTACTCCGCCGGAACGCGCCCCAAAAGCACCTTCGCGTTCGGGCTGTCCAACAAGGTCATCGCCTACGCGAGCGGCTTCTTCGCGGTCGCGTTCACAGTCATGATCTGGGGCAACGTCCCCGCCGGCCTCGCTCTCATGGCGATCGGCGCAGTCCTCCTCGCTCCGCTGGCGATCGCACCGGGCGGGCGCTCCCTCTACGAGAAAGGCCACCTGAGAATGCAGTTCTTCCGCAGCCGCGTCAGCCGCTCCGCCGAGTACCACGCCGGACCGCACTCGCGGATCCCCGGCGGCCGCTACCGGCTGCCCGGATGGTTGGCGCACACCAAGCTCTACGTCGGAATCGACCGGCACGGCAATGAGTTCGGGATGATCCACCACCCCAAGAAGCAGCGATACACCGTCGTCATCGACTGCCTCCCCGGCGGCGACGAAGCCGTCGCCCGCGGAGAGAAGGACCTCTACACCGCCGAGTGGGGTGTCTACCTCGCCGACCTCGGACTGCCGGGCGACATCGTCGGCGCCGAGGTGGTCGTGGAGAACATCCCCGCGACCGGGCTGCGCCTCTCACGCCTGGTCGAGCGTGAGGTCGTCCCGCACGCACCGGAGCTGTCCACGGCGTTCGTGCGGCAGTCGTCGGTGCGGATGCCGTCCGGCCGACACCGCACCCTGGCCCGGTTGTCGATCACCTTCCGCGCCACCACCAAGGAACGACAGAACGATCCGGAGGAGATGGCAGCCGAGATCGCCCGCCGACTGCCGGACCTCTACGGCAACCTCGCCGGGGCTGGCATCGACGCGCAGCCGATGACCGCCGCGGAGATCACCGCCGCGGTGCACCGCTCGTACAACCCGTCGACGGAGAACGACTTCGAGGAACTCGACATCGCCTACCTCGATCACGGGGTGGCGTGGGAGGACGCCGGTCCCGGCCGCGCCTCCTCGGTGTGGGGGCAGTACCGGCACGACGGTGTCGTCTCCGTCGTCTACGAGATGGCCGCGCCGCCGGAATCGGTGTTCACCGACACCGTCCTCAAGCCGCTGCTCCAGCCCCACGACGACCTGCTCCGCAAGCGGCTCACCCTGACCTACCGGCCGTTCTCCGCCGGCGACGCGACCAGGAAGGTCGAGAAGCAGCACCGGGACGCCCTGCACGCCATCAACTCCCGCGGAGCGAAGATCAGCTCGGCCGAAGCGGACAAGCGCCTCGAGATCACCTCGCAGACCCGCAAGGAGATGGTCGCCGGGGCCGGACAACTGCGCTACTCGGCTCTCGTGACGATCACCGTCGCCGATCCCGCCAACGTCGCGGACGCCGCCGCGGTCATCGAATCGCTCGGCACCCGCGCCCTTCTCAAACTGCGCCGCGCCCACGGCTTCCAGGACGCCGCGTTCGCCGCCGGCCTGGGCGTCGGGTTCCTGCTGCCCGACCACGTCACCACCTCGGCGCTGGTGCGGCACAGCTGAGCCGGCCGCACCACCCACCTCTCGCTGACCCCGCCCCGCCCGTCGCCGTCCCACCGGAAGGTCCCCCATGAGCATCGCCACCAGTCCTCGCCACGATCTCGACCCGAACGACGGTGCGGAGGTCGAACTGCAGATGCTCCCTCGCGGGGTGCGCTGGTTGATCGCCGACGTCGACTACGAGGAGTTGGCGCAGCGTATCGCCGACGGCGACGAGGACGACCCGGCTTGGTGGACCCGCACCGGCCTCGGGTTGGCCCGGTGGCGCAACACTCACGGCGACGCGGCCGAGGAACTGACCGGTGATCCCTGGTGGCGCGGAGCCAAGCGGGCCGCCTCCCGCGGCTACACC
This sequence comes from Rhodococcus sp. BP-241, assembly GCF_019836145.1. Taxonomy (NCBI): domain Bacteria; kingdom Bacillati; phylum Actinomycetota; class Actinomycetes; order Mycobacteriales; family Nocardiaceae; genus Rhodococcus; species Rhodococcus sp. BP-241. The sequence goes on from NZ_JABUEI010000006.1 coordinate 257,031, forward strand.
GGCCCGGGCGGGGGCCGGATGCTCGCCGTGCCCGCGCCCATCGAGTACGAGGCGTCGTCGGTGCAGGTGTGCGGGTTCAACCCGTGGTCCATCGGCGCCGCAGCACCGGCCTCGGGGACCATCGTCGGGCAGCACGCCATCACCGGCGAGGCCGTCTCGTGCGACCCGTTCGCCTACTTCCGCGACAACCACATCGCCAACCCGTCGATGTTCGTCCTCTCCCTGCCAGGGCTCGGCAAGTCCTCGCTGATCCGCAAGATCCTGCTCGGTGCGATCGCGTGGGGGCAGACGCCCATCGTCGCCGGCGACATCAAGGCCGAATACGTCAAGCTCGCTCGACTCGTCGGCGGCCAGGTCGTCACCCTCGGCTACGGCGGCGGGCACCTCAACCCACTCGCCGCCGGCACGCTCGGGCAAGCCGTCGCCCGCATCCGCCGCGCCCGCGTCGACGCCGCGGGCACCGGGGACCGCGCCAGGGTCGCCCAGCTCGACGACCTGATCGGCACGGCGGAGCTGACCGTGCGGACCCGGCAGGTCAACGCGGTGTGCGCCCTGGTGGAGCTGATCCGCTACGACACCCACTCGGTGAAGGCGTTCGAGAACTCCCTCATCGGCACCGCCCTCGACGAGCTCTACTCCGACGGCGGTTTCAGCTACGACCGGCCACCGCTGCTGGTCGATCTGTACCAGCGCATCGACGCCGGATCCGCGGCGATGCAGCGCGCGGCGTACCAGACGACGCGCGAGGGATACAGGGAACAGATCACGGAACTGATGCAGGCGCTCGGCGCGCTCATCTCCGGCCCGCTCGGTGACATCTTCGCCGACCACACCTCCGAACCGCTCGACCTCGACGCACCGATGATCGTCATCGACGTCTCCTCCCTCGACCGCGGCGACACCACCCTCAAAGCGGCCGTGATGCTCTCCTGCTGGGCCGACGCCTACGGCACCGTCGAGGCCGCGCACCTGCTCGCCGACGCCGGACTGGACCGCCAACGGCTGTTCCTGCTCGCTCTCGACGAGCTGTGGCAGGTCATCGGCGCCGGCCCCGGCATGGTCGCCCGCGTCAACGAAATCTCCCGACTCAACCGCACCGACGGTGCCGGTCTGCTGATGATCACCCACACCGGCCGCGACCTCGAGACCCTGCCCACCGAAGCCGACATCAAGACCGCCAAAGGGTTCATCGACCGCGCCGGCATGGTCGTGTGCGGCGGCCTGCCCATCGGCGAGGTCGAACGACTCTCCGGCGAGCTCAAGTTCACCCCCGCCGAAGCGAGCATGGTGACCTCCTGGTCCCGCGGGGCCCCGCTGCGCTCGGCGGAACGGCGCACCGCACGCGCACCCATCGGGCGAGGCAAGTTTCTGATCAAGGTCGCCAAGGACAACACCCCGGGCGTCCCCATCCAGACGGTGTTCACCGACGTCGAGCTCGACACCGGAGTCCACGACACCAACGCCCGCTTCGCGGAGTACTTCCAAGGCAACCGCAGCGACCTCGTCGCCGCCCACACCGGGACAGGGGACTTCTGATGCGACCCCGCTACGAGGCGGACGTCCGGAACTGGGCGCTGACCACCTACCGGTCCTCGCGCCCCAACTACGCCTCCCGCGACCAGTGCGTCACCGCCATCGCCGAACAGATCGGCGCGCACGTCAACACCGTGAACCGGTGGATCAAGACCGAGTTCGGGCCCTCCCGCGCCCCTGCCGCCGACGAGGTCGTGGCGAAGCTGCGGGCCGCCGAAGCCGAGATCGAGCGACTGCTCGCCGTCAACCGGACCCTCACCGACCGGCTCGCCGCCGCCGCACCGCGCTCGGTGGCCGCCGAGTCGGTCATGAGCGGGGCTCGGCGGTGAAGAAGGGCGGGATCGTCGCTCTCGTCGCGGTTCTCGCGGCGGCTCTGTTCGTGGTCCTGTTCGTGACCACTCTGAGCCCCAGTGACGACGAGGACTGCTTGCCGTCGGGCACTTCCGTGCCATCGGCCGGGGGCGTCCCGGCCGGGTCGTTCGCCAAACCCATGAAGACCGGGGAAGCGCAGCTCACCAGCGGCTTCGGCCCTCGGTGGGGAACACAACACAACGGCATCGACCTCGCCGGACCGATCGGCACCCCCATCTACGCCTACGCCGACGGCATCGTCTCCAAGGCCGGTGACGCGCAGGGATTCGGGCAGTGGATCGTGCTCGACCACAACATCGGCGGACAGGTCGTCTCCACCGTCTACGGGCACATGTTCCCCGACGGTGTTCTCGTGAAAGTGGGGGACCGGGTCACCGCCGGACAGCACATCGCGAACGAGGGTAATAACGGCGACACCACCGGAGCGCACCTGCACTTCGAGTACCACCCCGGCGGGTGGGCGCCCGGCAACGCCGTCGACCCGGCACCGTTCTACGCCGCGGCCGCCGAGCCCGGTTCCGGGGCAACCGGTTCCGGAGCGCCGGGCAACTCACCGTCGACCACATCGCCGGTCCCGGCCGCGCCGGACGTCGCCGTCTCGGCGAGCGGCGCGGAGATGGCAGCACTCCCGGCATCGGTCGGGTCCGAGGAGCACTTCCAGGTCGACACCGTCCGCGTCGCCCGCGCCGTCCACGCCAAGTTCCCGCAGATCACGACCATCGGAGGGTGGCGAGCCGACGGCGGCGGCTTCGACGACCACCCCTCCGGTCGGGCTGCGGACATCATGATCGACAACTGGTCTTCCGAGGAAGGCACAGCACTCGGCGATCAGGTCAAGGACTATCTCTGGGCCAACCGTGAGGTGTTGCAGATCGAGTACATGATCTGGCGACAGCAGTACATCCCCGCCGACGGTGAGCCGAACATCATGGAGGACAGGGGATCACCGACCCAGAATCACTTCGACCACGTCCACGTCACCACCATCGGCCACGGACCGCCCGCACCCGGCCAGAGATACGGGGCGGTACCGGGTGGAGCGGGATCGGCACCGAAAGCGAACGGCACCTGCACCACCGCACCCGGCGCGGGCATCGGCGACCACGCCGACCTCGCTGCCGGTCAGATCCCACCGGAGTTCGAGAAGTGGCTGCCGCTCTCCGCCGCGCAGTGCCGCGAACTCTCCCCGGCCGTCCTCGCCGCACAGATCAAGCAGGAGTCCGGGTTCCAGGCCGGCCGGACCAGCCCCGCCGGGGCACGCGGCTACACCCAGTTCCTGCCCGGCACCTGGGCGTCCTACGGATTCCCCGTCGACGACGAGACCGGCGAGGTCACCGGACCCGCCGGAGCCGGAGACCCGGACGACGTCGGGGATGCAGTCATGGCGCAAGGACGGTACAACTGCGCCGTCCTCGACGACCTGCGCCCGGGAATGGAATCCGGTGCCATCACCGGTGATCCGGTGGAACTGATGCTCGCCGGGTACAACGCCGGACCCGGCGCCGTCCAGCAGTTCGGCGGCATCCCCCCGTACGCGGAAACGCAGAACTACGTCACCACCATCACCGCCACCGCCGGCGACTACGACCTCGCCCGATGACCCGACCCCGATGACCCGACAAGGAGCACCCGTGTTCGACACCCACCACCGCCGAGGCCCCATCGCCACCACCGTGCTCGCCGCCCTGGCCGTCGTTCTGATCGTCGCCGTCGGCACCGCCGTCGCGCTGTGGGTCACCGGCGACGCCGACGACACCCCCGCTGACGGTGGCACCGACGCCGGATTCACCATCGACCCCGTCGGCACCGACCCGGTCGACGTCGCCACCGTCGTCATGGCCGGCGTGTTCACCTGGCAACCAGCAGTGCAGGACTCGACCTGGGACGCCCTGCACACCCAGACCGGGCACCTCACCGGCCCGATAGCCACCGCCGCCGCACAACCGCCCTCACCGGCCCCGAAACCCATCTCCGAGTGGGCGGCGTGGGCACGCAGCGGCGACACCCTCACCGCCGTCGTGCGGCCCGACGGGGACACGGCCGTCGACGGCGACACCGCCACAGTGCCAATCACCATTGCGCAAACCGTGCAGCACCAGTCCGGGCAGGCCACCCCGTACACCACCTACACCGCCACCATCACCCTGACCGACGACGCGGGCGAGTGGAAGGTCAGCAACTACCGGATCACCAGCAGCAGCCTGTGAGGGCTAGTGGGCGGCGTCGAATGCGGCGATGATGGAGGCGGGTATCCGGCCTCGGTCACTGACATCGTGGCCGTTCGAGTTTGCCCATTCTCGGATTGCTCGGGTTTGTGCGGGGTCTCGCCTCGCTGGCGCGGTTTCCGTACCTGCTGAAATTTCAGTGCTGGGAGTGGTACGACGCTTACGTCCGCCGACACGCTCCGCGTGTTCGATGTAGTAGTCGAGTTTGCGGTGAAATTCGCTGGCGTTCTTGTCTTTGAGATCGATCGAGTAGTCGACGCCGTTGACGGAGAATTCGATGGTCTCCCCGGTTCCCTCCGCGATGCCATTACCGTCGATGTCGTCGGTCAGTTCCACAATCATGCGTTTTGCCACAGTCTGAACCTTAGGCGTGACTGAGTGAATATGGACAGCTTGTGCCCTCGGGAGTCTCACCTAGCCGTGGGTAGGCGAGGTCAACAACGCACGCGTCGTTAGCGGGAACGTCGAGTTCGAGGGCGCTCGTCACTCGGTTTCGTTGATGTTCCTGACCGCGGCGGGAGCCGACCGGGTCCGGATGTCACCTGGTCGTGGAATTGGTCGTAGTTGCACGGGATTGGTCATGGGTGCGTCCGTTCGACACCGGGGGAGGGGTCGGCGGGGACTGCTCCGTCGTCCCGCATCAAGCGAAAGATGCGTTCTTCCACTTCGACTGGTGTGTGATCGGTCGCCGCGCCCCACGCCGTGAGGTGATCCAGGTAGACGCGGTAGTCGATGGTGTATCCCGCCCGGATGCGGACTCCTGCGTGCTTGCGCATCCAGTTGATGACAAGGGCGTCGAGGATGGGTGCGGCGAGCGGGGATGTCGGATTGCCTCGTGCGGTGACGAAGTACAGCCACTTCGTGAAGAACGCCGGGCCCAGGCCCCTGACAGGCGAGGCATGGGTCAGGAATCTGTAGCCGAGCACCGCATCACCGTCCTGCGCGACGCTGACGGATCGGGTGAGCTTTTCGATTACGCCTTCGGAGAGCGGCGAACTGGCGGGTGCGGTGGAGTCGGTGAGGATGCGCGCTGTGCGGTAGGGCCCGTACCCGGAGGATCCGTGTCCCCAGATCATCGCGACGACAAAGGCTCCCGCGACGTTGTCGGCGAGCAGCTCGTCAATCCGCCGGGCAGCGAGGGCACGATCGAGCTCCGACGGGAGCGTTTCCAGCACGTCGGACACTCCATCGAGGTGGCCCACCCATTTCGACCACCGCGCCGCGGGGTACCGGAACGCTTTCTGCGGCGCGAATGGACGGTGAAGCAGGTCGTCCAGATCGGCCGGCACACGGGACATCGATGTGTCATCGTCGAGACGCTGGTCCATCCAGCCAACCTACGTGTGACCGGGTTCGAGCAACTGCCATATCCTCCGGCCCGCTTTCAGGCGAGCCCTCGACGTCGCTCCCTCCGCCATTCGTCTCCAGTGTCCTCCTCGGCCCCGCCTATCGACGCAACCTACTCAAGGGTTTGTTGTCGCTGTGTCAAACCTACATAAAATAGCCTCGCAACGTAATTGATGTATTCATTTCTTGTCTAGCTAGCAGGTTATTGCTGCCATTATAAAAATTCGCAATACCAATAGATACCGAATACCGTATGTGCAGCTCAGAGTGCATATTCGCCGTGCCCGAAACTCGTTCTTGACATCCCCCCAGTGCGGGTGTAGACAATGGCCACGACGAACACTCAGCGTGTTTACCGTAATTCAATTTACAATTCCTATCAGGAGGAAACAATGTCACTTTCACCTATGAGCCACAGCGTTCGCGCCGAGAACTTGATTGCCCCCGAGAGGGTCCATGTGGTCATCGACGGGGCGAACATCCTGTACTCGATGAAGGAAATGCAGGGGTGGGGAGCCGAGAGCACCCGCGACCTCGAAGTGGGGAGGCTGGCCGAGGTCATTGTCGGCAAGCGCCGTCGCCCCTCGGTTCTCACGAGTGTCACGGTGGCGATCGGGGTGTGCGACCGGTCGGTGGACCGCTACCGGCACGACCAGGAGATGGCGATGGTCACGCGGTGGCGGCGAGATCGGCGGGTCCGAGTCGACACACGCCCACTTCGGTACGACGCACGCACCGGAACCAACAAAGAGAAGGGCATCGACACCATGGTCACCCTGAACTTCATGCAGGCGCACCTCTCCGGCAAGAACAACGCCGTCGTGCTGGCTACCGGGGACAGTGACCTCACACCGGCGCTCGAGTGGGCGCTTGAGCGCAAGGATCAGACGCACACCGAGGTGGCACGATGGGAATGCCAACGCGGTGGCCCATGGGTGCCGAACCGTGGCCTGTGGTGCCACTATCTGGACCGCGCCGACTTCTTGCGCTGCACCACCCCACGTCAGGGGCGGTGAGAGCAATGACCGGCCTCAGGCCCACCCGACCCGCGATCGCTGCCGCCGTCCGCGACTACCACCGCGCCTTTCCTGTGAGCGAGAAGTGCTCCGATCTCATGCGGGCGCGGATGGTGTCGGCGTTCGCATCGACCGTCCTCGCCCGCCTCGACGTCGAGTGCCGCGACGCCGTGCCCGACGTGCCCGGCCGAGACGACGAGGCTTGGTTCGTCGGGTACGAGTACTTCCTTGCCGTCGCCGTGTACCGCACACAGCAGGTGCTGACCACAGTTCTCGACGCGATGCACCTGCACGGCCGCGGCAGCATCATGTCTGCATGGCCGGTCCTGCGCAGCGCCGACCAAATGAACGACCACCTGCAGCTCTACGCCACCGCCCCCACGACTCAGACCCACCTGCAGCAGGCCCACGCCGAGATCGAGGCGTGGAATGCACTGGGCGATGCAAGCTGGGACTACGGAATCCCGCTCGCCGACATCGCGTTCGACCATCTTCCCCCTGTCCGGAACCAGCCGGCCGTGATGTCGCCCAATCCTGATGGTGAGGCCCGAACTGGAAACACGCGGACGCTACTGGACGCCGCCGCGGCCGTGGCCGTGACGAATCTCGGTAGGCGCGAACTCGGCGACGACCCGAGCCCGCTTCACCCGGACACCACCTGCAGCACGGCGGAACGCACGCTCGGTGAGCTACAGGCCGCACTGTCGATCGACATCACCGAGTCCGCCGCCACCACCGCGGTAAGGGTCCTACGCCCTGGCGTCGGCACGGACGCCGCCACTCAAGACCTTCGCTCCGACGTCGCCTGTGCCGCAGATTACCTGCGGCACGAGCTGGGCATCACGGTCACCCGGTAGGTGCCGGGTACGACCACCCCGGGTTGACTCGGACTCGACCGATAAGGGCTCTCGATGTCAAAACGGAGGCGCCTGAACTCGATCACTGCTCTGAGACGCGCCCTGGAATGCACGGTAGATCTCGGGCAGCAGCCCGTCGAGCAGAGCTTGAGCAATGCTCTCGCTCGACAGGATCTGCCCCGACAGATCCTCGGAAGCCTTCATGGACTCGATCACTGCGCCGGTGAATACGGTCTTGATGTCCGGGCTCGCCGAGAATTGCGCCAGCGAGTTCGCCCGCGCCTGTTCTTGCAGCGTCTCGCTCTCGGTCAGCTTGTCCCGGATGTGGGTTACCACGGCTCTGGCGTCCGCCTCGGTGTGCTCGCCGGAGAAGAGGTCGTTGATCTTGGCGATGATCTCCTCCAACCGCACCAGCTCGGGATCGCGCACGACGCCGCTGCCGGCCTCGCGCATCGGATCGACAGTGGCGTCCCCGGTCAGCTTCGCTGCGGCGGTGGCTTGTTTGTGCTGGTCGATGTAATCGAACTGGACTGTCGACAGGTCGATCTCGTGGTTGATCTGCTCGCTCGTGATCGTCGGGGCAAGATGCTTGAGGAACCGTGATCGGGCTTCGAGCTGAGGGTCTTCGTAATCGACGATCTGGGACAGGAAGTCGTAGAGCTTGATGTAGGTCGAGACGTCCTTGCGGAACATGTCCAGCTCGTCGCGTGCAGTCTGATCGTTGTTGCCGGCTGCCTGATTCTCGCCGTCGCGGAACCGTTGCTTGGCCGGGGTGATCCACCGGGTCAAGGCATTGTTTCCCTTAGTTGCCACGAACGCATCCGCGAAGCCGGTGACCTCGCTGTCGGCGTAGATCGCGGCCATGTCCAGTTTGCTGGCCAGGGTGTGAATGATGTTCGGGTCGGTCACCCCGGACAGGGTGGTGGCTTCGTAGTACGGCTCGAACGCGTCGACGATGTCCTTCGGATCGTTGGCGAAATCGAGGACGAACGTCTGATCCTTTTTCGGTGGCAGTGTTCGATTCAACCGGGACAGCGTCTGCACCGCCGCCACACCGGAGAGCTTCTTGTCCACGTACATCGCCACCAGCAGCGGCTGATCGAACCCGGTCTGGAACTTGTTCGCCACCAACATCACCTGGTAGTCATCGGTGTCGAACGCGTCGCGCAGATCCCGGCCCTTGAGCCCCGGGTTCATCGACGTTTCGGTCAGCTTGTCCGGCCCGGACTCGGCGTCGATGACCTCCCCGGAAAAGGCGACCAGTGCGGCCACGTCGGTATAGCCGTGCTCGGCGACGTACTTGTCGAAAGCAACCTTGTACCGGACAGCAGCTTTGCGGGAGGAAGTGACCACCATCGCCTTGGCCTTACCGTCGAGACGCCAGGCGATATTGGCCCGGAAGTGCTCGACGATGATCTGTACCTTCTGGGAGATGTTGGTCGGGTGCAGCTTCACCCAATTCATCACCGAGCTGATCGCGGCGGACTTGTCGACCAGGTTCTGGTCCGCCGGCCCGTCGGTCTTGACCGCGACGGTCCCGCCTGTGCGGTCGGTATCGCTCTCGTACGCCCGGCCGTTGTGGGTGAGACGGAACGCAGTCTTGTATGGGGTGTAGTTGGTGAGCACATCGAGGATGAAGCCCTCCTCGATAGCCTGCTGCATCGAGTACAAGTGAAACGGAGTCGGTAGCCCGTCCGGGCCGGGCCGGCCGAACAGCTCCAGTGTTTTGCCCTTCGGGGTGGCCGTGAACGCGAAAAACGAGACGTTGGGTGTCGACGCCCTCGCGGTCATCTGCGCAGCCATGACGTCCTCGGCATCGATGCTGCCGCCGTCGGCCAGATCGGCCAGATCGCCCGGGGAGAGCACGTCCTTGAGTCGCTTCGATGCTTCGCCGGCCTGGGAAGAGTGCGCTTCGTCGGCGATGATCGCGAACGACCGTGATGCCAGTTCGGCGCGGTCGGCGATCGCCTCCAGCGCATAGGGGAATGTCTGGATGGTGACGATGATGATCGGTGTCCGTGCCGCGAGGGCATCGGCGAGCAGCTGCGATTTCGAGCCGCCGAGCCCGTCGATGTGGGCGACGACGCCGTGCACCTTGTCGATCTGCTTGATCGCCTCCTGCAGCTGCGAGTCGAGGACGGTGCGGTCGGTGACGACGATGACCGAGTCGAACACCTTCTCGTCGGCAATGTTGTGCAGCCCCGACAGCCGGTGCGCCAGCCACGATATGGAGTTGGTCTTGCCGGATCCTGCTGAATGCTGGATCAGATACTTGTGGCCCGGCCCCTCGGCGCGAGCGGCCTCGACGAGGCGGGTAACGACCTCCCACTGGTGATACCGCGGAAACAGCATCGTCTTCTTGCGCGACTTCTTTCCCGTGATCGGGTCGACGCTGTCGCGAATCTCCAAATGCATGAACCGGCCGAGGATGTCCAGCCACGTGTCGCGCTGCAGAATTGTCTCCCACAGGTACGCGGTGGGGGAGCCTTCGGGGTTCGCCCGGTTGCCTTTGTGATGCTGGTTGCCGCGGTTGAACGGCAGGAACACCGTGTTCGGCCCGGCGAGCTTGGTGGTCATCTCCACCTCGCTGTTGGAGACCGCGAAGTGCACCAATGCGCGTGATCCGAAGGCAAGGAGGGGCTCGCCCTTCGGCAACCTGTTGCGTTTGTACTGCAGGACCGCGTCGGTAACGTTCTGGGTGAAGTCGGTTTTGAGTTCTGCGGTGGCGACGGGCAGTCCGTTGACGAAGAACACCAGATCGATGCTGTTGTTGCAGCTCGTCGAGTAGTGCACCTGTCGCATCACCCGCAGCCGCACTTTTGCGTACTTCTCGGCAGCGGTCGCGTTCAGTGCGCTGTTCGGTGAGAACTGGCACATCGAAAACTGGGCATTGATGTGCTTGAACCCCCGCCGAAGCACCGACAGGGTGCCGCCATCCTTGACCGGATCAGCGTCGAGAGTCTTAGCCAACGCCTTCAACGCACCCTGCTTTGCAGTCTGCAGCTGCGAAGCAGTCATACCTGGTTTGAGGTGCTTTGCGAGCTGCTCAGGCTGGGTTTCTGCGAGCCAGCCGAATACATCGTCGGGGAACAACGCCAGCTCGCGGTCGTAACCCGAATCGTTGGTCGAATACAACCAACCGTGAGCGGCGAGATGCTCACAGATCTCCCGCTCGAACTCAATCTCATTGTGCTGAGCCATTTACTACGCAGCCTCTCGAACGTCGATTTTGCCGGTAACCACAGCGCTTATCAGCGCCGACTGGTACTCGCGCAATGTGGAGATCATCTCAGTGGCCTTGTCGATCAGCGCGTCAATCTTGCCAACTGCGACCTCCAACAATGAGGCAATCTGGCGTTGTTCGTTAAACGGCGGGACAGCGACATGCAAGTTTCCGAGCGTACCCATACCGAGATTCTGCTGTGTACCGTATGTCCAGCTTAAGGCAATCGCCCGCTGAAACGGGTCGGATCTGATGAAGTTGAGTACGAAGAATGGGTCGTGCTGATCGGTGGGCCGAATTGCTGCAAGCGGTGACCAAATGTCGAAGACCTTCTCATCGGTGACGATCGCGGCAACCCCTGTAGTTGCACCTGACTTGATTACGAAAATATCGTGCAACCGGGGCGAATACTTTGCCGAGTATCTGAGGTGGTCTGAGTGGGAGATGAACCCACGGCGCTTGTCGAATATTACTTTGCCTGTCGACACCGCCTCTGCAGAGATGAACTCGATTCCTTCATCTAAAAACTCTGGCGTTTCATGTGGCCCATCTGTGATTGGCTGAGCTAAGAGTCGCTTTAGCGGCAACGTTATCCAATGAGCCGGAACCGCTCCAAGCCACTCGACACCGGAGTCTTTCATTTCAGTTTCAGGGTTCAGACCTTTGGTGACAGCGTGTGCAATGGTGGCGCTGCGATCCTCGCGCAAGGTGGCGATCAGCTGGTTTTGCTTGTCCATCAGAGCATGAATCTTGGTGGTTTCGCGGTCCAGAAAGTTGGCTATTGCGTCCTGCTCAGCCTCCTCCGGCAACGGGATAACAATACGTCCAAGTTGTTCCGATGACAGACTGGGAATAGTCGCATGATTGCTTAGCGTCGAAATATGCCCATTTCCGCTTAGGGTTTTTATCACGTAGTCGAGAAAACGGGTTGAATCCCCGCCCCTCGGTCGGACTCTCATGATGTGATTTTGAAATCCCCAACCGGTAAGATCCTCAGTAAGCACAGCGGATCGGCCGTACCCCGCGCCACCCTCGACCACAACAAGATCACCTCGGAGTAGGGTAAACGATTTCCGTTCGAGCGTGTCTAGATGAATGTGCTTTACCTCTGTCAAGTCTAATCCGCGCGGCTGTACGTTACCCGCGCGGAGGTACGGGAACATGTCTCCGTCAGTCACCGAAATGTTGCCGTTAAGCATCTTACCGAGCGAAATTTGGTAACGACGGTTTATCGGCTGCACGGACCAACTCGATGGAACGCGTCCGAGCCATCGCACACCTGAGTCTTTATAGACTGGATAGGCGGGCATGTTCACTTTCCGACCTCGGCGAGCAGTTCGGTAATGTCTTTCACAAGAATTTGGAGGTCCGCTTTAATGTCGGTCAGGTCGCGGGGCGGGATGTACTGGTAGAAGTGGCGCGTGAAGGGAATCTCGTAGCCGACTTTGGTCTTCTCGTGGTCGATCCACGCGTCCGGCACGTGCGGCAGGACCTCGCGGGCGAAGTACTCTTCGACGTCGTCGGTCAGCGGCACGTTTTCGGTGTCTCGGAGAGACGGGTCCGGTTCGGGCCTGCCTTTGGAGTCAGTACAGACGACCGCATTGCCGTCGTGTTCGCCTACTATCGACCAGACCGTCTTGACCAACGGTGCGCCGGGCTTTGTAATGCCGGCCTTGCGAAGCACGTTCCTCAGTTCGTTCGCGAAAGCGTCGCGGTCGCTCCACTCCCGACCGATCAGCGAAGTCAATGCTGCGCGAATCGCGGCCTGTTCCTCGCCCCTCAGCTTTTCGATTGATTTTTGAGCGAGCACTTCGTCGACCTTGCCCGCAGTGACTTCGAATCGCAGCTGCAGGGGGCGTTCTACCGTGATGGTCGAGTAGCCGAAGTCTGCACCGTTGAACACCTTGGACAGTGACGGCGCATCGGCGCTTCCTTGTTCATCGACTTGGTCGATGTACAGCTGGGCGATGGCTGCGATGTCGTCCGGTCGAAGCTCTTTACGCTTGGAGCCGAGCGATTTGCGCATTTTTCCAAACTTTGTCGCCCCATCGATCAACTGGACTTTGCCCTTGCGATCGGCGGGTTTGTCGTTGTCCAGGATCCAGATGTAAGTGCTGATAGGGGTGTTGAAAAACATGTCAACCGGAAGCGCGACGATCGCGTCGAGCAAGTCGTTCTCAATGATCCAGCGGCGAATATTTGATTCTCCCGACCCGGCCCCGCCTGAGAACAATGGCGAACCGTTGAGGACCATCGCCAACCGGCTGCCGCCGTCACGAGGTGCGCGCATCTTGGAGATCAGGTGCATCAAGAACAGTAAAGATCCGTCGGACACTCGGGGCAGGCCCGGCCCGAAGCGTCCGGCATGTCCTCGCTGGATATGCTCGTTGGTCACTGCTTTTTGTGCCGATTTCCATTCAACGCCGAAGGGTGGATTGGAAAGTAGGTAGTCGAAGGTGTTGCCGCCGTGTGCATCGTCGGTGAGGGTATTGCCGAGGTAGATGTTGTCGATGTCTTGGCCCTTGATGATCATATCGGACTTGCACATCGCGTAGGAGCGGGCGTTGATTTCTTGGCCGTACATGACGAGTCGGGCTTTGGGGTTCATGTCGTGCAGGTGCTCGTCGGCGACGGAAAGCATGCCGCCGGTGCCGGCTGCGGGGTCGTAGATAGTGCGGACGATGCCAGCTTTGGTTAGCACTTCATCATCGTTCTGAAAGAGCAGCTCGACCATCAACCGGATCACCTCACGTGGGGTGAAGTGGTCACCGGCTTGCGCGTTGTTCGACTCAGCGAACCTACGGATCAGTTCCTCGAAGATGTATCCCATGTCGTGGGCGGAGACGACGTTGGGGTGCAGGTCGACGTTCGCGAACTCTTTGACAATCAAGAATAGAAGGTTCTTCTTGTCCAAATCCGCAATCAACGAGTCCATACCGAAGCCGTCGAAGACATCCCCGACGTTTGAGGAGAAGCCCGCGATGTAGTCGACCAGATTGTCGGCCAACCCTTCCGGGTCTGCGACCAGCTTTCGGAAGTCCCACCTGGAAGTGTTGTAGAATGAATAACCGGTTTTCGCGGTCAAGAACGGCTTAAGCGCAACACCAGACTGCTTACGCCTACCGAACTCGGTGAGCACCTCCGCTTTGGTCGGGTCGAGGATGCAGTCCAATCGGCGCAAGATCGTCAGCGGCAGAATCACGTCCCCGTACTGGTTCGGTTGGAACGGTCCGCGCATCAAGTTCGCGATGCTCCAGATCAGGGCTGCGTTGGTCGTGGCCATCAGTTTTGCGGTCTCCTCGATCAAGCGGTTGCGTCGAAAGTACCCGCACATCTGCCTGAAATCGGGGACGGGGTAGTGCAAGGCTGGTGAGGGTGGTGTCGCTGGCCATGATCGCTGCCGGGTCGTCGACTCCGAAGGAGTGGTCGATCGTGACCAGGTTCTTCGGACACACGACTGCGGATTGGCCGACCATCGTCGAACCCACCGTATCGAGCACCTTCGACCTGAGTGCCGGTGTCACCACACCGACACGGGCCACGGCCAGGCTCGACCCGGTCAACGCCGAAGCGGTCCGCTGCTTCCTCGATGTCGCCGAGGCCACTGAACTCGTCGTACTGAACCGGCAACATCCGGGATACCGCCTCGACATCGCGGCACACGCGGCCGCCTCTGACCGCACTTGGGGAGTCCCCTAGTGTCCGACGGCGACTACTACATTTTTTCGCTTTACTCGACCTCAGCGAAGGAACCTTTAGGTACCTATTGGAACAGACGTTGTACGTGTTCGGGCCACGCCTAGTTAGAAACGCTCCGCGCAACCCTGTCGAGTTAGTTTCCGCGTCCATGTACGACCAGCACCCGACAACGATATTCATTGCCGATAATTGAGATTATGACATAATGCCTGATAGGCGCCTCGTGTCAGACCTGTAGTGAACACAGAAGCCCGCATCCATCAAGGGTGCGGGCTTCTGCGCTTCGTTCATCGGCTGCTGATCACCGCCCCGGCAAGCCCGAGCGTGGTCACGACGATCGCTGTGGTCATACCGGGAACCTGCACAGCCAGCGCTACGGCCGCGATCAGCGCCATAACGATCACCAATCGACCTGCGGGGGTTACCGGGCGTCGGTGCAACTCGCTACCCTCTGCCATGTGTCTCCTTTCGTGAGACTTCGTGTGGTCGGCACCGGGTGATCTGACTTGGAGGTTGGGTTCACCTGGTGCTGAACAAAAGCGTAGGGCGCGACGGTGACAGATACGGATCACTTATCGCCCACGGTGGGGCTCACGGGCAGGAACGGCTGGCGATCACCAGCGATGTACACGCTGAGCGAGTAGATTGCCGTTACCGAATCGGTACCGGAATTCGCAGGTCACCGACCTCACGACGCCAAGCGGAGCGGCCTGCCGCGACAATCTCAGGTCAACTTCTTGATTAACACCTCGATGATCTTCTCCTTGCCGAACACGCTGACGGCCTTGTCCCAGATGTGGCGGTTCGAGGAACCCTTGGAGCCCTGCGACGGTTGGACAGTCGAGCGGATGCGCGATGTCGCATCCGCTCGAAGGCCCGTCCACACATGAAACTGAGCCGCGCCGGGTCAGCAACACTTCACGGCAGCGGGTCGGGTGCCCTATGCTGATTCCTGTTCGACCGTCGATGAGGGTCACGGTCGAGCGTCCATCCAGCACGACCGTCGTTTCTGCGCGTTTGCATCGCACGGGACGACCGGATCGTGAGCTGGCCGACGCTCCCAGTGAGGCCCCTCATGTCGAACATTCGCAGTAGCAACTCGAACCACAATCGGATCGCCCGCGAGGCGTACGTGCGTGCCCGCGCCGCAGCCGTCGAGGCCGTGACCCGTCGCGGTCTCGACGAACGCACCACCCGCACCGAGCGCTCGCAACGGCGCGAACGGTCAGGTGCGTCCGCGCTCGCCCCGGCGGCCATGAACGTCTCGATCGGCAGGCTTGCCGCGTGCGCCGGCGCCGCAGCTGTGGTCTCCGCGACCGCCCGCGCAGAGATGGACACCGCACCGTCGGAGGACGCGCTGATGGCGTCGATGCGTGCAGACGCATACGAGTCGGCCTGGCACGAGCGACTCGTCGACTTCGGGGTCGACGTCGACGGCCTGCGTGCGGACTTCGACTCCGCGACCACCTTCACACCGGACCCCGACGGCAGCGCCGCGCTCGAGATGCTGCTCGCGGCGGAGTTCGAGACCGTCGCCGAGGACGCCCTCGACGCCGTCGTCGAACCGACATGGGAGCCGGTTTCCCGCGCCGAGCTGGCGGCTCCGCCTACCGGCTTGGCCGGGGCGGGTCAGTACCTCGACAACGGTGATGACGTCGCCGACATCGTCGAACGCAGCCGCACCTGGTCCCTGAACCTGGACGATGGGGTGGATCTGTGATGGCCAAGAACGCCGCGACCGCCCGCGGTGCGGGCACGCAGTCGTCGATGATCCCGCTGGTCGCAGTCTTGGCTTTGATCGCCGTCGTGTTGGTGTCCTACGGGTCACTGTGGGCAGGTCACGCCGCCGCCGGCACCGGGGCACTGGTGCCGGGCAATCCGGTCCAGGCGCTGATCGAGGTCGCGGCCGGTTCCCTCACGTGGCCGACTCTGTCCACGGTCGTCCTGGTCCTCGCCGCGGCGGCAGCATTCGCAGCGGTGCTCGGTGTTGCGGTGCTGCGCCGTGGGCGTGGGACCACGGCGGTCGACGGCAAGGCCAAGCTGATGGCCTCGCCGTCGGAGCTAACCGGCGTCACCGGCAACCAGGCCCGCACCCGCGCGCGCCAGCTCCGCCCCGACCTCGCCGCAAGAAAGACGCTGTCCGACAGCGACACCGGCGCCGTGGTGGGTCGCACCGTGCGCGGCCGGGAGAAGGTGTTCATGTCCTGGGAGGACATGCTGTTCGCCCTCGCCGGACCCCGCATGGGCAAGACGGCGGCGTTGGCGATCGACGCGCTCTGCGGGGCACCCGGGGCGGCATTGTTCACCTCGAACAAGCGCGACGGCCACGACCACACCCGCGGAGTCCGGGAGGAACTGGGCCGGGTGTGGCGCTACGACCTCCAGGCGATCGCCGAGGGGCCGGCCACCGGCGGTGACGGGTTCTGGTGGAATCCGCTGCGCTCGGTCGACTCCATCGTCAAAGCCCGCAAGCTCGCCTCCTACTTCGCCGCTGCGTCCCGCGACGACTCCGCCCGTGTCGACGCCTACTTCGACGGCGGCGCGCAGGAGCTGCTCGCGCAGATGATGTTCGCCGCCGCATCCGGCGGCGGCGACCTGCTGCACGTCTACGGGTGGCTCTCCGACGAGGAGAACGAACTCCCCCAGCGACTTTTGGAGCTGCACGGGGATCAGATCGTGGCGATGCGCCTGGAATCGGTGCGCGGATTGAACCCGCGCCAGCGCGACGGCCTGTACGACATGGCGCGCCGCTTCATCGGGCTGTTGGAGGAGAAGTCCTACGCGATGAGCGTGCTGCCCCCGACACGGGTGGATCTTTCCCACGGCGGCTACATCGACACCGCCATCGGCCGCACCGTGCGCTACCCGCACAGCCTCGACGAGTTCGTCGTCGAGGACTTCGTCGCCGGCACCGACACCCTCTACGCACTGTCGAAGGAAGGCCCCGACTCGTCCTCCGCGCTGACGACCGCGCTGATCGGGTCGATCATCGACGCCGCCCAACGCACCGCCCGGCTGAGCCCGTTCGGGCGGCTGCGGGTGCCGATGCTTGCTGTCCTCGACGAGGCCGCGAACGTGTGCCGCCTGCCGGAGTTGCCCGCTTGGTACTCACACCTCGGATCGCAGGGCATCTGCGTGATGACGGTGGTGCAGAACCTCTCTCAAGCCCAACGGGTGTGGGGGCAAGACGGAGTCAAGCAGCTCCTCGATGCCGCCAACTTCCTCTGGTACGGCGGCGGCCTCAAGGACAAGACCACCCTCTCCGAGCTGTCCGCGCTCGTCGGTGACCACGACGTCGAACGCTGGTCGAACTCGCGTAACGGCGGCATGTTCGCCTCCGGATCGACCTCACGGTCGCAGTCCTGGTCGAAGGAACCGATCCTCACCGTCGACGACCTCGCCGCGATCCCCAAAACACGAGCACTGGTACAGATCTCGGGCAACCGGCCGGTGCTGGTGGAAAAGGTCTACTGGTCCGACGGACCCAACGCCGACGGCATCCGCGCATCCCTCGCCCGATTCGGCGTCACCGACACCGACATCGACACCGGGACCGACTCGGACGACACCGTCGGCACGGGCACTGAGAAGACCGACGGCGTGGGGGCGTTTCTGTGAGCGTCGACGACAACACCGACGACGAGGCCGCCGCTGCCGAGCCGCCGGAACGCAAGTACTCCTCGATGTTCGAGTGGTTCGACCGCTGGTACTCCCCCACCATCGCCCGCCGACTGTCCGGGACAGCCGGCAAGAGCGGACGCATCTTCTGCCCACAGTGGTGGCGGCACGACGAGGTCGTCCGACGGCTGCGCGACCTATGGCTGGCGTGGGAAGGGGCCGAGGCGAGCGAGAACCCTGGTGCGCCGTCGGCATGGTGGGTGCACGACGCCGACCCGCACCTGCGCGTGCTGCTCGATCCGGAGAACGGGCCGATGTATCTGTGCAGCAAGGACAAACACACCGACACCAGGCCGCTGAGAGCGAGCTTGCTCCCGCCGCCGCCGGGGTGGTTCGACGGTCTCGACTGACCCGTCCCGATACCTGACACAAGCACCACATGGGCCCTGGTGGGTCCGGCTAGACCCACCAGGGCTGTAGCGGGCCGGAGATCGCGCTCCGGCCCGCCGACGACGATAACGGCCCCCACCGTGCACGGTGGCTGCGGCCGGTGACGTACCGCCGACTAGGAGCGCGATCTCGTGGCCAAGAAATCCGATGACAACCAGCTCGATATGTTCGCCGATGGAGAGGACAGTGACACCCATGATCGACCCGATAACGCAGGACGTGATGAAGCTCTACCTGGAGCACGTGGGGTTGCCGACGGAGTTGAGCCCGGAGGATCAGCAGGAGTTTCTCGAGCGGGAGAGCGAGCGGATCGCGGAGCGGATCGACAACATGAAGGTCCACATGCAGGACCAGGTGTTGACGCGGTACGTGCGGGAGAACGGGCACCCGGCTCCGTACCTGGAGCAGGTGGGTCTGATCAATCAGGCGTGGCAGCAGGCGACGGACTTCGTGATCAACGAGGAGATCTACAACCAGCTCCCAGAGGAGATGGAGGCGTACCCACCGGATCAGGAGAGCTCGGAAGCGGAAGCGGAGCGGGATCGAGCGCGGATTCAGGTCCACAGGAGCGACCCGGAACGCTGGCGGAATCCGCTGAACTGCGCGGACCCGGACAAGGAAGCGGGCGACCTGACGGAGCTTCTTTGGGAGGAGAGGCCGATGCACTTCCGCTACTTCGCAGCGCACCTGATCGCGGCGAGGATCGAGGACAGCCAGCCGTACCCGACGTCCCGTCAGCACCCGCTGTATCCATCGTTCACGAACCTGCTCGACGAGAGAGTGGCCGAACGCGCAGCAAGCGGAAAGTAAACCGCCGCAGCGAGAACGACGCCCAACTGGACCTCTTCGCGGTCGACGCCGACGGGGCCGCACCGATCGACCCGGCATCCACGGACGTCGGAGGGTCAGCGCTACCCACCCCACGCGACCCCGCCGAGCTCATCGCCGAAGCCGCCGCCTCGCCTTCCCCGGTTCCGGCCGTTGTCCCGACACCGCTCGCCGCGCCGACACCGGCCGAGCTGGTACGCGACGCCTACGGGCGACTGGCGCGGGAGGACGAGGCGTCGGTGCGGCTGGTGCGTATCCGCGCCGACCTCGCCGGCACCCTGACCGACGACCAGATCACCGACGCGCTGCTCGGGATGCGCCGCGACGGCGACATCTCCCTGATCCCGGAGGAGAACCAGAAAACACTCGAACGCGAGGATCACCCAGCCGCGGTGACGTTCGGGAACCAGAACCGGCACCTGCTGTCCATCGACGGCCGCCGCGTCGATCAACTCCTGAGCGCACCGCCGCAGGTGGCGCAGCGCGTCGAGGTCGCACCCGAACAGGTTACGTCGGAACCCGTTGCGGTGGAACAGGTTGCGAGCCTTGCTGAGGAGACGGTTGCCGCCCCGGTTGAGAGAGTGGAGACCGCCACCGTCGGCCCGATCACCACCGAATCCGATACCGCTGCGCCCGATCCGGTCGCAGCGGTGTGGAACGTCGAGCCTGTCGACTTGCGACCCGGTACCGAGGTGTTGGTGCCGTCCGGAACGAAGGCGCGGGTGCGGGCGAACATCGACGCTCTGCGCACGTTGGGCGCGATCACCGCGCAGGACCGCTACGCCACCGAGGCCGAACAGGCGGTGCTGGCACGCTGGTCGAGCTGGGGCGCGACCCCGCAGGTGTTCGACCCCCGACGGCCCGACTGGGCGACCGAACGCGAGCAGATTCGCGACCTCCTCGACGACACCGCGTGGGGGCAGGCGCAACGCACCATCCTCAACGCCCACTACACCGACCCGGCGATCGCGGCCGCGATGTGGAACGCCACGATCCGCGCCGGGTTCTCCGGCGGCCGGGTGCTCGAACCGGGTTGCGGCGCGGGCACGTTCATCGCCCACGCCCCGGCATCGGCGCAGATGGTCGGCGTCGAACTCGACGCCACCACCGCCTCGATCGCAGCGGCGCTGTCCCCGTCGGCGCAGATCCGCGCCGAAGGATTCGAGAAGACCAACGTCCCGCAGAACTCGTTCACCGCTGCGATCGGCAACGTGCCGTTCGGTGACTACCGGCTCTACGACCCGGTCCACAACCAGGCCAAGCACTCGATCCACAACCACTTCATCGTCAAATCGCTGGCACTGACCGCCCCCGGCGGGTACGTCACGGTCCTGACCTCCCGCTATACCCTCGACGCGCAGAACCAGCGGGCGCGACGCGACATCGCCGCCCTCGGCGACCTGGTCGGCGCGGTTCGGCTGCCGTCGAACGCGTTCCGGCGAGTCGCCGGGACGGAGGTCGTCACCGACATTCTCGTGCTTCGCCGCCGCGAGGACGGCAAGAAACCCGCTCCGCTGACCGACCGGTTCCTCGGCCTCGAGAACGCCACCGCCCTCGACGACGCCGGCGAGGACAAGGGCGTGCCGATCAACGCCGTCTACACCGACCACCCCGAGTGGGTGCTCGGCGAGCTGCGGGTCGGGCACGGCATGTACAACGAGGACACTCTGTCCGTCGCCGCCCGCGCCGGGGCCGACCTGCCGACGCTGGTCGAGGACACCCTCGCCGCGATCGTCGACACCGCGAAGGACGCGGGTCTCGGTCACACCGCTTCCTGGCGGGACACCCTCGGTCCCACCCGCGAGGACTTCGAGCGTGGCCTCCTCGCGGTCGGCCGCGCCCTGGACGACGAGCTGGCGGTGGGGACGCTGCGCCACGACGAACAAGCCGGAATCATCGAACGCTGGGACTCGCTGACCTGGGAGCCGGTGAACACCCGCGGTGCGAAGCAGGTTGCCGAATGGGGTCAGCTCCTCTCGTTGCGGGACACGACACACGCGCTCATCACCGCTCAGCGCGACGGCCGCACCAGCACCGGTCAGCGACAGGCGCTACGGGAGATCCTGGGCGAGCAGTACGACGCCTACGTCGCCCGCTACGGCGCGATCAACCGCTTCACCATGACTGTGCCCAAAGACCTCACCGACGCCCAGCATGAGAAGGCTCTGGACAAGCTGGTCGACACCTGGCGCAAGGATGAAGGCGTCGCCGGCGACCCCTACGCCGGGGAGATACCCGAAGACGTCTACGACAGACTCTCCGACGACGCGTGGATCAACCCCAAGTCGCCGACGAAGCTCCAGAGCCACCTCGGAAAGGCACTGCGCACCGATCCCACATTCGCACCCGTCCTCGCGTTGGAGCACTTCGACGACGAGACCCGGACGGCTCGCAAGGCGGCGATCTTCCACACCGATGTGCTGCACTCGCGCGAGCTCCGCAGCCGCGCCGACACCGTCGACGAGGCGATGGCCATCAGCCTCGACGAACAGGCCCGCCTGGATGTCGGACGGATCGCCGAGCTGCTCGGGACCACCCCCGAGCACGCCGAAACCGCGATGGAGGGCCGCGCGTTCCGCACCCTCAGCGACCCGACGCGGTGGGTGTCGGCGTCGAGCTACCTCTCGGGGAACGTGCGCCGCAAGCTCGCCGACGCCGAGGAGCTCGCCGCGCTGGACCCGCGCTATCAGGCCAACGCCGAGGCGCTGACCGCGGTGATCCCGCCGCGCAAGACCGACGTCGATGTCTCCCTCGGTGCCCCGTGGGTGCCGATCGAGGTCTACACCCAGTTCGTCCGAGAGACCTTCGAGGTGCCCGACAACGTGCAGGTCAAGATCGAGCGGGCGTCGGGACGGTGGTCGCTTTCCGTCGGCAGCTACGAGGGGATGCGCGATCAGAACCTGAAGTGGGCGCTGGTGCCCAAGAAAGGGCAGTGGTCGACGAGCTTCAACTTCGAGCACCGCCCTGCCGAGGACCGCGGCATCAGCAACGCTGGTATGCGCGCCGGCGACTACGACTGGCCGGAACTACTGACCGATCTGCTCAACAACGACCCCGTCGAGATCGCCAGCTCGAAGGAGTTCAAGGAATCCGCCGGCGCACCGGCGGTCCATGATGCGGCGACCCGCGCCGCGCAATCGAAGGCCCGACGGGTGGCGCAGGAGTTCGGTCAGTGGGCGCTGCACGCGGACGAGGAACGCCGCGAGCTGCTGCTCGACATCTACAACGACAAGTTCAACTCGCTCGTCGCACCCGTCCACTCGGGTGAGCACATGAGCTTCCCCGGCCTGGGTGAGAAGTACGCGCCGTATCCGTACCAGCGCAACGCCGCCGCCCGGATCGTCTCCGAGCCGACGGTGCTGCTCGATCATGTGGTCGGGGCCGGCAAGACCGGCACCATCCTCATGGGGGCGATGGAGCTCAAGCGCCTCGGGTTGGCCGACAAGCCGTGGATCGTGGTGCCCAACCACATCATCGACCAGGTCGTCCGCGAGGCCGGCCAGTGGTATCCCGGTGCGCGGATCCTCTCCGGGTCCGCGGCGACCGACGCCGACGGCCGCCGGCTGCTCGTCGCGCAGTCCGCGTCGCAGGACTGGGATTGCGTCATCGTGCCCCGCTCGGCGTTCTCCTCCATCGGCGTCGATCCCGGCACGAAAGCCGAGTACATGCGTACCCAGGTCGCAGCACTCGACGCGGAGCTCGAGAAAGTCGACAGCCGCGAGACCGGCAAACGCCTCGAAGCGATGAAGGCCAAGCTCGAGGAAAAGCTCGAAACCGCGCTCGAACAAGCCGGGAAAGACCGCGGACTGACGTTCGAGGCGTCGGGGTGCGACTACCTGTTCATCGACGAGGCCCACGAGTTCAAGAACCTCGCCCGCGCGTCCGGAGTGACCGAGCTCGCGAACGAGGGATCGCACCGGGCCACCGACATGGACCTCAAACTCAACTACCTGCGGGCGATGCGGCGCGAGGAAGCAATCACCAAAGGAATCCCGCCCGAGGAGTACACCGAGCGCGTGGCCACATTCGCCACCGGCACCCCGGTCGCGAACTCCCTCGCCGAGCTGTGGGTGATGCAGCACTACCTGCGCCCGGACCTGCTCGACGACGCCGGTGTCGGGCAGATCAACGACTGGGGATCGACGTTCACCGACACTGTCGAACGCGTCGAATTGAACTCGTCCGGATCGCGGCTGCGGGCCGTCACCCGGGTCGGTGAGTTCACCAACGTCGGCGATCTGATCGGCATGACCAGCGTCTACACCGACGCCGTGACACGCGATCAGGTGCCGGCGAACCTGCCGGTCAAGGACGGCGGCCGCAACACCGACGTCACGTTCACCCCGGCCCTGGAAGTGCAGGACTTCATCGCCGACCTCGGGTACCGCGCCGACAACGCCGACGTCAAACGGCCTGACCTCGACAACGCCCTCAAGGTCGCCAACGACGGCCGCAACGCCACCCTCGACCCCAGGGTGGCGCACCTGGACGCTGCTCCCCCGGCCAATTCTCGTGCCCACATCGTCGCCGAGCGGATCCTCGCCGTGCACAACGACACCCGTGAGAACACCTACCTCGACTCCGGTGGGGAACCGCACCCGACACCGGGGGCGTTGCAGATCGTGTTCTGCGACCGCTCCACCCCGAAAGCGGACGGTTCCTGGTCGATCTACGACGGCATCCGCGAGGAGCTGATCGCCGGCGGCATGGACCCCGCCGGAATCGCGTACGTCCACGACTACCCGAAGCCGTCGGAGAAGGCGCGACTGTTCGAGATGTGCCGCACCGGGCGGGTGTCGGTGGTGTTCGGGTCCACCGAGAAGATGGGGACCGGCACCAACATTCAGGATCGCGCCGTCGCGCTGCACCACGTCGACGTGCCGTGGCGACCGGCGGACCTGGAACAGCGCGAAGGTCGAATCATCCGGCAGGGCAACCAGAACGCCCACGTCAAGGTGTTCAACTACGTCGCGGAGAAGACGTTCGACACCGTCATGTGGCAGACGGTGCACCGCAAGGCGCACTTCATCGAACAGCTCAAGAAGGCCGACCGCACGATGCGCCGGGTGGTCGACCTCGACTCGGACTCCCTCGCGGAGAACTCGGCGATGACCAAAGCCCTCGCCACGGGCGATGATCGGTACATCCGGCAAATCGAACTGGACTCTCAACTCCAAGAGCTCCAATCCGAGGCCGACTCACACTTCGCCGAGCAACGCTCCATCGAACGCGATCGTGACCGACTACGCCGGGAGGTACCGCGAGCCCATGAGCGGGTCGCGCTGCTGGGAGAAGCCGCACCGATCCTGCAATCACGCCGCGACGCCGAACAGTGGCCCGGCATCACCGTGCGCGGCAGGTTCTACGGCCAGCGGAGCGAGGCCGCCGCAGCGATGGCGACTGCGTTGCAAGCCACCTACGCATCGCTCAAGGGCGAGGGGCTGACCAAGTCGGTCATCGTGGCGGAGATGAACGGGTACCCCATCGAAGCCCGACGACCCGCGCAGGACAACGCGCTCTACCTCTCGTTCTCCGGCCTCGGGTCGTCGACGAAAGTGATCGAGCCGTCGGTGCTGCATCCGCGGATCGGGGACGGTGACCGCAGCCAACACGCACTCGGTCTGCTCACCCGAGTGGAGAACATGGCCTACACCGTCGACAGCGACCTCCTCAGAGCCCAACGCGACCTCGACCGCGACGGACACCGCCTCGAAGCGCTGGAGCTGACGGAACTCTCCGACTTCCCCAAAGCCCGCCAGCTCAAGGACCTCTCCGACGAGGTCACCCGCATCCGGCGCGAGATCAAGGAATCCGAGACCAGCCCCGAAGCCATAGCGCGAAACGAGGCCCGAGCGGAACGCGCCGCAGCAAAAGGACGGGAAGAGGGCTGGTCGCTGATGCTCAACCCCACCCCCGCGCTCGTCGAAGACCTCGGCATGGAGACAGCGGACGACGTCCGCGCCATGATGCGACAAGCCGAACTCGACGCCGAGGTGCGCGCCGGCACCCGACCGAACAGTGCGCCGGACACCGACGTTGCAGACCCGGACCGCCCGCGCCGCGGATTATCGGATCCACCGGAATACCGAGGCCCCGATACGGGACGGACCGAAGGTGGATGGCGTAGCCCGCCACCGGACCCGGACGAGATTGGGCGAGGCACCGGGCCTGAACTGGAGTGATCCGGCCCCTGTGGATCAGCTGCCCCGAAGCTCAGAGGTACGGGGCAGCTGGTGGGATGACACGACGTCAGGGCGCGGTCCTAACGCACCGATAGATCATGCCCATTCGACGTTCCGCGAGAGGGCCTATGCTGGATCGCGTATCACCGGACGAGAGGTACCGCAATGGCAAAGAACGAGGACCGGGCCCAGGACTACCGGCCCGACTTGATCGAGCGCGGTGGTCAAATCATCACGTCGAAGCGGCGGCCGGTTGTGCGGACATACAAGGTTCCTCCAACGAGTAAGAAGTCGAACCAGAACCCGGGATCGGGCACCACTGGGCAGGGCCGTTGACATGCCGTCGCGTCGCCAGCCCGCACCCCAGCGAAGCAATGACAACTTCGGCCAGACAGTCGTATCTCGCCGGCGACCTGTAGTCAGGGAACCTTCAGTGCCGACGCAGGCCAACCCAGCACCTACAGCGCAACCGAAGGCTCGGAAGTCCACGTCTAGCAAATGAGTCTCCCCGATTCGTTTCTTGGGCTCGTTCTATTCGTCGTCCTTCTCGCTCCTGGTCTTGTCTCAGTGCAGACTGGACCACGAAACAAACCTATTGCTAAGCCGACCGCGCTGCGTGAGATTGCGGGCATTGTTTTCAGATCGCTCATAAGCCTCTCGGCCGCCAGCGCGGTGATGGCCGTCGTCCGCCATTGTCGTCCAAACAACACACCTGACGTTCGTCGTTTGATCAACGAGCCTGGAACGTACTTGCCCCCAAACTATGTGTCCGTGGTGGCCTGGGGTCTTGCAACCCTCGCCCTTGCTTGCTTGTTCGCGTGGTTATGGAGCACATTCGCGAATACCAAGACGTACCAGAATTGGTCAAAGTCAACATTGGCAACGAAGCTAAAGCCGAAGCACGTTATTGAAACCAGCCCCGCATGGTGGGTGATGTTCAAACCAGAAGAGTCCGAACAAAACGATTTCCGGGCAATGGCTGACATCACAGTCGACGGCGGCGTCGTCTTCAGCGGCGAGGTCTTCAGCTTCAGTCCGGAAGCCGATGAGCACGCCGATCGCGAACTGACGCTCATTGAGCCGATCTACAGAATGACACCTGCGCCAACGCCAAATCGCGGACGGTTTTCCTTCCGCTCGCAGCCCGATCCTGACCCGGAGAACGTGAAGCTCGACGCGTCGCTGTTCGGGATCAGCGCGCGCGAGATAAAGCACATTGCAGTTCGGTGGGAATCTGCATCAGCTAGCGAATAACGATGACGGAACCTGATCGTCCCGCACACCGTGTGAGAGCCACTTTCAGTCAAGCTCGAATTCGGATCACAGCCCATGATCGTTGTCGTATCGGCGCTCGTTCACGTCGGCCTCGTGCTGCGTCCTCTGGCGGTCGTCGAGCACGGGATTCTGACTGCGACCAGGTGTTGGGGCCTCCGCGAGCAGACGTCCGACAGCACGCTCCGCGCCTTGTCGAGCCACCTCGGCCGTGATGGTGCGGTCTTCGGTGTCGGTGACGCCGTCGATCGCTGACGCTTCCGCTGCGCGAGTCGTGGCGTTGACGGCGCGAAGGCGCTGCTCAGCGTCGTGACGTTCCGTTGCCAGCGTCATGGCACGGAGACGCCGACGCTGTTCAGCGATGGCTTTGTCGAAGGCAGCGGCGGCCGCGAGGTCTGAGGCGCGGCGCTGCGGATCGGTGGCGCGGGCGGTGATCGCCGACCATTCGTTCGTCTCGGCGCGCACCCGGCCGGCTGCGTCCGCGGCGGCGCGCTTCGTGTCGCGGACCTGGCGGGCGAGCCGGTCGACGCGTGTCCGTGCGTCTTCGACGGAGGGTTCGAGTGTCTTGCGGTCGCGTCGCTTGGCCCCGGCCAACTGGTCGGACAGCGTGGTGTGTTCGGTGCGGGCGGTGTCGTGGTCTGCGGTGATTCGGCGCAGCTCTGCGTCGAGCTCCCGTGCGGCGGCGATGGCCGCTGCCTGCTCGACGAGGTGGGCGTAGAGCTTTTCGGTGTCGGCGACGACGGTCGGTTCGGTGCGTCCTCGACCGGCGCGGTCCACGAATGCAGCGAGGTCCGCGTCCGGAACGAGGCGGATCGGGTCCTGTTCCATCCGCGCGAGCAGCTCGGCGTCGGCCGCCGACAGCGTGGTCTCGGGTTCGGCCCGTGGCACCTCGACGGGCCGCGACACCTCGACGGGCCGCGCCGACTGGACAGTCTCGGGGACCGTGACGTCCTCTCCTGCCACGTCCAGCGGTTGCTCGGCGTCCACGACGGGCGCTTGAGCGGGCGCCTCCATCGCTTCACGCCGAGCGGCGACCTCAGCGCGCCACAGCGCCGACTCGATGCGCCCGGCCTCGGCCTTGAGGTCGGCGAGCACACCGAGGTCGATGTCCTCCGCTGCGCCGCGGGCGGCAATGACGTCCATGTTGGACACTGCTCCCCCGTCAGCAGCCGCGATGCGCTCGTACTCGGCGGCGGCGACCTCGGCGCGGGCACGGGCGACGGCCGCGGCGTCGTCGGTGTATCCGGCGCGCCACATCTCCCAGTCCAGGGTGCGCTGGGCGAGCAGTCGAGCGTCCTCATCGTCGCCGGCGGCCGCGACAGCGGCGGCGACGTCACCGCGGACAACGGTGTCGATGTGGTGCCACAGCGCTTCGGCCTGGAATGCGGCGTCCGTCCAGTCCTGGCGGGCGTCGAGCATCGCCACCCGCGCCGGCTTCTGCCGGTCGGCCCGTTCCTGCATCTCGATCACCAGCGGTGCGCTGTGCGCCATCGCGGGGCTGGTTCCGTCGGCGATTGCCGCGCGCAGCGTCCTGTGTTTGGCGGTGGCGTCGTCGAGGTCGGCGCGGAGCAGACGCACACGTTCGTCGCGGGTGACCGTCGGGTACGGCAGGGCGACCCTGGCGTCGTCGAGCATCGCGTCGAACGGGTCGACCACGGCGGGCTCGTGCTCGACCTCGACGTCGATGTGCGTCTCGTGCGGGGCGGCGTCCGGCTCGGCGACGGGGTCGTTGTCGTTGTCGTACCCGTCGTACTCCGGTGGCGGCGCGTCGTCGTACTCCATCGGCGCGTTCAGTGCGTCGAGGGAAGCGAGGTAGTCGGCGTCCATCTCGCCGGGGATCGACGGCGATGCCTCGTCGACCGGCGCTGCTTCGGCGGGTGCGGTGCGCGGCGCCATCAGTTCCGGGTCGGCGAACTCGGGTGGGAGAACGTCGGCGCTGAGGTCGTCGATCGTCTCGTCGACGTGCGCGAGGGCTTCCTCGTCCTCGACCGAGAGCGGTTCGACGTCGGGACCGATATAGGTGCGGGCCAGGTGGTTCTCGCGCACCAGCATCTCGGCGCGCCACGTGAGCGCGGTCGCCAGCTCGTGCGCGGGGACGGTCAGGCCGTGATCGACGGGGTCGATGCCGCCGTGCAGGAACTCGTACGCGGTGCCGAGCAACTGACCGGGCGTCCACAGGGTCGGGTCGGCGGCGTCGACGGTTGCCACCAGCGCCGGCCACGACGGGTCGGACATGACCCGCACCGCGGCGGTGTAGCCGAGCATCTCGACCAGGATCGGTCGCCACGAAGGCGCGAGATCGGTGCCGTCGCTGTCCGCGTCGAGTGCGGCCGTCGACAGTTCACCTGACAAACGCCACCACAGTGCGGCGGCGGGCAGCTCGTCCGGCAGCGGCGACGTCGCGAGCGAATCGCGCACCAGCGTGTGCACGTCGATACCGGCGCGGGCTGCGGCGGACAGGCGGTCGGCGAGGACCGGGAAGTACGGGTCGCGGGCGATGTGGCGGTCGAGCTCGTCGACGAACGGCTGCCACCGACTGACCGCGTCGTTGCCCGATCCGATGATCGCGGCGGCGCGCGTGTCGAGTCTGCGCTGCGCGGTGAGCGAGGCTGCGGCGAACTGCGCAGGCCCGGTGGGGCGGCGGTCGGCGGGGTCAACGTCGTGGGCGGCGCGGAAGACCGCCAGATCGGTCAGCAACGTCGCGTCGGGGTCGTCGGTGAGGAACGGCCGCGCCCACACCGGTGCGGTCGTCGGTGTCCACGCCGCGACGTCGGCGCCGATGCGGGTGACGAACGCTGTCACCGACTCCTCGCGGGCGTCGAGGTACGCGCCCCACTCAGGTGTGTCGCGGAGCGCCGCCGGCACCGCGGGAAGCCACGGCAGTGGCCCGGCACCGGCGGAGTGCTGACGGCCGGGGTCGAGTCGCCAGTCGAGAACCGCGGCCCGGTCGAGCGCGGACCCCAGCTCCTTCGCGCGCACGGCACGGCGTAGGACCTCGACGGGGTCGCGTCCGTGCGCGCCGATCGTCGCCAGGTGCCCGCGCAGCGTCGGCCATGCGGGTTCGTCCGTCAGGCCGGGCGCTTCTTCCTCCGCGGCGGCGTCGATGGCTGCCATGACGTCGGGTCCGAGATGAACTTCCGATCCTGCGGCCACGGAATAGTCGTAGGCACGGGCTGCGGGGAGCAGGTTCAGGTGCGGGTCGTCTGCTGCGGTGAGCGTCGAGTGCGCCGACACCTGTGCGCCGTCGCGGCGCAGGATGGCACGCAGGTCGTCGACGGCGGACGGTGGGAGCATCCCGCGTTCGGTCATCGCGGTGTGCAGATCGCCCTCGGACGCTGTCGCGAGGTAGAGGTGGTTCTCCTGGCGGCCGCGGGTGAGGGCTACGTAGGCGAGTTGGCGGGTTTCGTCGCCGGTGGCGACGACGTGGCAGGTGTCGGCGGTCGCTCCCTGCGCGGAGTGCACCGTGCCGGCATAGCCGAGTTCGGTCGCCGTCTGTACGTAGTCGGCGTCGAGGGTGACGGTGCGGCCGAGTTCGAGGTGGCGCACCACGAGCGCTCCGTCGACGGTGACGTCCTCGACGACCCAGCGGTCACCGTTGCGGACCCAGTCGGTCCGCGAGAGCGGGTTGCGGCGGTCGTTGGATCGGGTGCGCACGGTATCGCCGACGCTGGCGAACAGTCCGTCCGCCAGCACCGCTTCCCGTCCGACGGGTGCGTCGGTGGCGGCGAGCCGGTCGGTGCGGGCGCGGGTGTTCAGCTCGGCGACGAGTTCACGGGTCGGGGCGAGCATGATCGCGTCCTTGCCGGCCTCCCGGTCTTCGACCCATGCGGCGTAGGCGTCGTCGGTGGCGGCGCGGATGGAGCCGACGTGGACACGTCCGTGGTCGATGTAGAAGCCGAGGGCCGCGTCGTCGCCCTCCCGCAGCGCCAGTGATGCGGCGCCTTCAGCGCTGTCGCGGAAGCGCACCACCTGCGACAGCGACAACGCACCGACGCGGTCGTGAATATCGCGGAGGACACCGCCGGAAGCGACGGACGCGAGCTGCTGATCGTCGCCGATCAACCGGACCGTCGCACCGCGGTCGGCGAGCGCGGACACCGCTTCGTCCAGGTCGAGGGTGCCGGTCATGCCGGCCTCGTCGACGATGACGAGCGTGTTCGGTCCGATGGCGGTGTACCACTCGGGAACCGACACCGGCGCTCCGTCGCGCAGGCGGCGGGTGATGTCGACGAACTTCGCCAACGTGTCCGTCGTCGCCGCGATGTCCTGACGCAGTACGGCAGCGGCTGCGGCGGTCGGTGCGAACCCGACGACGCGCCCACCGGCGTTCTGCCACGACCGCGTCAACGCTTTCATTGCCGTGGTCTTGCCGGTGCCTGCCGGGGCGAGCGCGAGCTGCAACTTCGCCCCCGAGGTGGCCATCGCCCGCACCAGCGACCGTTGGCCGGCGTTGAGGTCGCGGCCGTTCGCCGTGGATTCGAGCAACGCCATGTCCACGTGCTTGTCGGCCACAGCGACACCGTCGCCGCGTTGCGCGAGGGCGACGATGCGCGCTTCGGCGTCGAGCACCGCGGTGGTGGTCATCAACTGCGACTCGTGGCGGGTGTGCACGTCCAGGCCGTCGCGCCGGCGCATCGACTGCGGCGCGATGTCGGCGGCCGTGTCGACGTCGGCAGCGCCGGAGAGGTCGATCGACGTTCCCTCCGCGCACGCCGCCGCGGTGATGGTCTCGACGAGTGCGTCGATCCGGTCCGTCGGCGGGTTGTAGGCGCGCACCTGCCGCACCGCTTCGGCGCGGACGTTGTGCCGCAGGAACCGCGACCGCGCACGCGAAACGGTGCTCACCACCTCCGCTGCCACCGCGTCGACCCACGGCGCATCGAACTCGGTGACCGGCGCGGCGGCGCCGCGGGCGGTGATCGACGAGACCAGCTCCGACAGCGCCTCTTCCGAGCCGAGGATGTCGATCGCTTCACCGCGCCACCCGCTGCGCTGATCGGCGTGACTGACCGGTTCGTGCTTCGCTGCGCGCGTTTCCAGCGTCGCCTGCTGCGCGAGGGAGATCGCTTCGATCGCGGACGGTTCGCGGCCGTGATCGGCCTGGAACGTGCGCGCCAGCTCCGCGGTGCGCGCCTTGATCGCGGCGCTGCGCGAGGACCAGCGTTCGGCGAGCCGGTCGTCCATGCCGTCGATCTCCCGCACGGGACGCTTCGACCGGTCCTCCGACGCCCGCTCGGTGAACCGCACACCGATGCGGTCCCGCAGCTCCCCCTCCAGGACGGTGTTGTAGACCTCGGAGGCGGGAACGTTGTTGCGGTAGAGCGCCGCCCCGTCGAGCGCCAACCACTTCGTCGTCCCGTCCGGCAACGTCGTGGCGACCTTGTTGCTGATCGCGACGTGCGTGTGCAGGTTCGGATCCCCGGCGCGGGAATCGCGGTGCGTGAACTGCGCGGCGATCAACCCGTTGCCGTCGACCTGCGCGACTCCCCCGGTCCCGACGCGGGTGAAGCACGCGTGCTTCTCCAGGTACGCAACCGCGGCAGCGATCGCCGCCTCGTGTGCGGCTTCGATCTGCTGCGACACCTCCCGCGGCGCGACCGCCCACAGCGCGGACACACTTTTCACCGGGGTGAACGTCAAGTCGAAACCGGCGACGGCGGTGGTCTTCTGACGGCCGATCTTCGCCACCCACCCCGACAACTCACGCCCGTCGGTCGGTGTCCGCCCGAACTCTTTGGTGAACATCGCCTTGCCGACACCGGTGCGCAGACGCGCACGCTCGTCGGCGTCGATCGGTGCGTTCCACTTCTCGCCGCGGGCGAGGTTGTGCTCGACGAACGCCTCCGCGCACGCCACCCGATACGCGGTCGCACCGGAGTCGATCTTGAACGCTCGACCCAACCGGGCCGCGCGCGCGGCGTCCGCTTGAGAGGCGCCCTGAGCGATGGCCAGCTCGAACATCACGTCGGCGTTCGGGTGCAGACCCTCGCCGAACAATGCCTTCATCTGCGCCTCGGATACCTGCTGCCCTGCGGCGACCGAGCCCAGCTCGGCGAGTCCCGCCCCGGCCCAGCGGCCCGGCGATTCGCCCTTCTCGGAGTAGTAATCGGCCAGCGATGTGGCCCCACGTTCAGTGGAATCGGCAGCCGCGACCTGCCGGGTCAGGTACTCGTACCCGTCCCCGGCGGTCAGCTTGTGCAGACCCATCACGACCCGCACCCTACCAGCGGATTCGCGGGACACAGCCTTAGTGCATGAGGTGTGAGGGGTACGTGATGGCTGAGGTTTTAGGTTGACTTAAAACTGGCTCGGTGGGGTTGAAGGTGGGTTGTTCTGGTATTGCGGGTGGTGAATTCGGGGGAGGTTGTGTCAGGAACGACGAGAAGTCGGGTGTGAGGCTATGGTGACGGGCATGGCAGCGACCGGGACACGGCAAAGTGCGCGTGCGCGGGCCCGCGCTGCGAACCAGGCTGTAATCGCGGCGCGGCGGGTGCGCGACGAAGCGAATATGGTGTCGCTGATCGACTACTTCGCTGCCGCCGACGCGATCGATGCGGCTCGGCTGACGATGGCGCAGGCGCTGTCGGACATCCGCGACCGGGAAGGCACGCTGACCGCAGCTGCCGCGTTGACCGGCGTCACTCTCGGCGATGCGCGCAAGCTGCTTGCGCTGCTAGCTACTGACGTGAAGCCGGGCGACACTATGGACACACCGTGAACAACCCGTACAGCGGAGCCTGGAAGCCCCTCGATCGTCTCGATGCGGTCGACACCGAAACCCTTCGCCGGATCGGACCTCAGAATGCGCTGCCACCACCGGTGGTCGAGTCAACCCGCACGTCACCGAGCGTCGGGCGCCTCAGGACGGCTAGCACGATCCTGTTCGGCGGTTCAACAATGTGCGGCGTGGCAGCGGTGGTTGTTCGGACACCCTTGACTCCCGGCCAAGGAACTGTGCTCGGTGGCCTCGGTGTCCTCGCGGCCGGCGGTCTCGCCTACTACGGCACGCACCGCACCCGCGTCAGCAACGAGAGCATTGCCGACAAGGCACGGTTGCACGCCGCATCGGAGCTCGAGCACGAAAAGCAGAAGGCAGAGCGCACAGAGAGGCGGGATCAGGAACGCGCGTTGCGGACACGGTTCACTGGGAGCGCCGCACAACTAGCCGACCCTGTGCCGACTATCCAGCTGGCAGGGGTGTTCTCCTTGATGTCCCTCGCCGACGACTGGGAGAACTTCGGCAACCTCGACGAGCGCAATGTGTGTGTCCAATTGCTCCGGTCCCTCGTGACCTCCCCGCTGCTTGAGCCCACATCCGACAATCCCGCAGCCGCTCCGTTCCTGGCCGTGCGTCGCCAGATCGTGATCGACCTCCACGAGCAGGAGACTCGCGAGATCCGGTCGCAAGGCTGGCGGCATCACGGACGCTCACTGCTGAGATCCACGAAGCTCGCTCACATCGACTTCACCGGTATCGACCTTTCCGGCGCCAATCTTTCCGGCGCAGACCTCACCGGCGCCAACCTTTCCGGCGCCGACCTCACCGGCGCAAACCTCACCGACGCCACCCTCACCGACGCCACCCTCACCGACGCCGACTTTTCCGGCGCCGACCTCACCGGCGCAGACCTCACCGATGCCATTTACAACGAGGTGTACTTCGACAGGAACACAGTGTGGTCGAACGGGCTCCTCCCCTGGCAGGAACTCTATGGCGAAAAAAAGGGCGGGTGGGGAC